>JANKMU010000003.1:126135-142845 GCA_024650045.1 Mycoplasmatota bacterium
AATTGGACTTGAATTAGGATTCCATAAATCGGGTTCTAGACCATGACCAAAACCTCCATCTGGATTTTGAAATCTTGATAGTTCCTTTAAGACATCATTAGCAGGACCTTCAAAAAAAAGATGTTTCACACGCGCTTCTTCTAAGGGTCTTCCGTAATGATAAATCATATTTAACATTTTTTGAATTTCTTTAACTTCTAACATTTTTCAGATCTCCTTTTAGAAAAAAAGACATATTAAAATATGTCATTTTCAATGAAATAAAATTATTTGTATTGATTCATTGAAGCTAAGATTTGACGTACTTGTTTTTCAGATGGGGTTCTACCCATTTGTCTCATCATTTCTCGAATCATTAATTCGTTAACAGGTGGATTTTTTTCAAGGTATTTTTTAAACCAACGACGTGCTAAGAAAAATCCAACAACGCCTCCAACTAATAACGTTACGACCATCAATACGATTGCTAACCATAATTGTATCATATGCATCACTCCTTGCTTGCTAACCATATTTTACTTGATAAAGATATAAAATACAAGTATTAAAGAGCCAAGTTTGACATATTCACATAATTTCATTATAATTGTGAAGAATAGTACAATTTAAGGGGTGAATACATGCAAGATTTCATCAATTTTGTCATGAGTTTGGCAAGTTATTTTATCTTATCGTATTTCATTTATAGTATCTTAAGAAGAAATAGAAAAATACCGATGATTATGCTTGGCATCTTTTTTGTTTCATCATTTGTAGATTGGTTAAGCATTTTTAGAGCTGGTTATGAGTCTACAATTGTTATCTTATACTTTATGAGTCGTGTTTTACCAGTTATTTTCGCATTTATTTTATTTAGGATGTTTACTGGTGGGTTTTCAATAGGTAAGTTAAAATTTAGAAAGAAATTAAAGAACTTTTCAAGTGATATTCAAACGAAAAGATTAAATGATTTAATGAGTTATGGACTTTTATTAGGTTCAGTATTCATTGGGGTTGGTTCTTACTTTCTTATGGAAGATTCTATTCGATATGTTTTAATGGCTTTTTCAGGCATAGCATTTGTTTTAGGTATCGTGATTTTAATCGAGAATATAAAAATTAAAAATGAATATGTCATTCTTTTTATCGGTAGAAATAAAGAACTGACTTATACATATCAAATACCAAAAGATAAAATACAGCTTAAAATTAAAGATTTCTATCAAAATGATGCTTATATTGTTGATCCAATTGGTGAAGTTGTTTTAATTTATAGCAATAAAAAGATTGAAAAGCATTATTTATATTGGATTGCTACTGGTGATCAAGTCAATATGGAAAATGAGCTTTTAACTAAAACTCAATCAGTTAGTTATGAAAAATATCTAGATACATTAGAAAAATATCATTATAAAAAACTATGGATTAAAATTGATCAAGAAAAACATGTTGAATTGATCAAAGATAAAATGATTAAATAATCATAAAAGACGAAACTTTATGTTTTTGTCTTTTTTTAATATTCAGTGATAAAATAAAAATGAAAAGATTTTAAAAGAGGATCTATATGAGAAATATGAATAAAGGCTATTTGATAGCTTCAATTTTAGTTACAATCATCATTTGGTTTAATTCATTTCTACCAGCAAATATATCTGGAGCACAAAGTGGTCTAATCGTTAACTTTGTATCTAGTATTTTAAATGCTTTTAGCATAAATATTGATCAAAATACATTATCTCTTGTCATTAGAAAACTTGCACATTTCATTCAGTTTTTAATTTTAGGGTTTTTATGGTTTATGACATTTAATACACCAAAAAGAATGGTGAGTTTTATTGTATTTATAGCAATTATTATTTGCTATATGACAGCAGTTATTGATGAAAGTATTCAAATCTTTTCTGAAGGTCGACAATTTTCTGTAATTGATATATTCATTGACCAACTCGGAGCAACCCTATCTATTCTAATTACTGCTTACTTTATCAATAAAAAAAGAGAAAATCCATCTGTAGATTAAAGTGTACCCTATGTCAAGGACTATGTGAAAAAAGAGATTTAATATTTAATTAATAGGTTTAAAGGTGGTTGTTCTGATTTTGAGCGACCATCTTTTTTGTTTTTATTTCTTAGCATATCACCATAATATTTTGGTGTCATTCTATTCAGATTCCATTGATATCGATAATTATTATAGTAATCAATATAACCATCTATTTCTTGCTTTGCTTCTTTAAGTGTCTTACAATCAATTAAATCAATCTCATCTTTCATGTGACCAATAACAATAATCAAAAAAGAAAACCACAACTTCTAGAGGTCAGAAATCTAGATAAAAAGACTCAATTGCAAAATGAAATATTCGTCAAAATCATGTATTACTGATTGAAATAACGCAGAAGTTGTAGCTCTAAGATAGCCTCCCTTACCAACATATACATGACCCGATTCATATTGTATAACGTAGGTTCCAGTTTGACGATTCTCATGTACAGATGCAAGAGTAACAACTATTGCAATTGCTATAGATTTTTTAGCATCATCAATTTTTTGTGTTATTTTTTGAAAGTCATTGATTATACCATTTGAATTTACAATAAAGTTTGCATCTTCCATATAATGAGCAACTGTTATTAACACCAATGCAACAGTAACAGTTACTAATAGTGAGGGGATTATGATCAACTCAAGGAATGTACCATTAGGATCAACATACATCACTGGATTGTTCCCACAATATGCATAGAGATTTAATCTTTGTTCACTTGAAGGATCTAAATAATTTATGGAGTCAGCACTGATAAATCTTCCAATACTTGGATCATAATATCTTGCATTGAGATAATAGAGTCCAGTTTCTACATCCAATCGATAGCTTCGATAACGATATGGATTGATATTAGCAATACCCACCCCACTATCCCATTGATAAACGATGTTTCCCCATGCATCATAACGATATGTTGCGACTGTATTACCAGTTCCATTAACAATCTCGATGATATCTTCTTGTAAGTTTCGGATATAAAATTACTAATCATCAAGATAATTAATGGAAAGTAATTAACCATAAACATAGTTTCTACAGTAAATTACATCATTTTGGACAATCTAATCAATCTCCATACTCATCAATTAACTCGTATAGTTTTTCTACATTTGATCTATCCATGATTAGTTCATCCCATCCGATTTCCAGTCTATTTGCATCATATTTGACTATTAATTTAGATGTAACAACGTCAAAGTCACCGCTATTATATGTGATTTTTATGCATATTTCGTCATCTATTGTACCTGGATCTCCAAACAGAGCACTAATAAAACTTATTTTTGCCAATTTTTCCAAAAATCCTTCAACTTCATTCTCTTTCAATTCATAAATTACTTCATATTCAAAATCCCATTGTGTAATAACATGAATAATCTCAACACTAGCAACATCTTCATGTATTTCAAAATACATGAAGTTTTTTTCTTTTGCGCAAGACGATAATAATAGTATGACTAGTAATAAGACTGTTATACTTAACATTTTCTTCATATTATAAAAACCTCATTTCATGATTTTCTATGGCCACAATATAGGTATTGGGATTGGGAGCGGAATTATATTAGTTCTTGAGTGTCTGTACACATAATCCATCGCTTCATCGTCTGATAGAATATACCTATAGTTTCTACCAACCTCACCTAATATATCTGCTGAATGTTCCCAAGGTTGCGCGTAGTATCTTGGTTCATCACTCAAATATCCCCTGACTGAAGGTATTGCTATATAAAATATATAGTTAACAGTTCCCATCATTTTATATTGCTGTGTATGTCCCCACTCATGCTTCACGGTTGAAGTTCTTGTTTCATTTTTATTAAGAATGACTAGACCAAACAATGCGCATGATGATACTGGTAACGAGTGTCTTATAACAAGACTTCCTTTATAAAATGAGAAATACTTTGAGTCAAGAACAGTTTTTTCATCCTCATTATTGATGAAAGCTTCAATCTTTATATATGCAGTTATTATAGTACGATAGATTTTTGATGTGAATTTCATTATTTTTGGTGTGATTACTGCAAAATTCCCGTTAGGATCAACCATCATCACTGGATTGTTCACACAATATGCATAGAGATTTAATCCTTGTTCACTTGAAGGATCTAAATAATTTATGGAATCAGCACTGATAAATCTTCCAATACTTGGATTATAATATCTTGCATTGAGATAATAGAGTCCAGTTTCTACATCCAATCGATAGCTTCGATAACGATATGGATTGATATTAGCAATACCCACCACACTATCCCATTGATAAACGATGTTTCCCCATGCATCATAACGATATTTTGCGACTGTATTACCAGTTCCATTAACAATCTCGATGATATCTCCTTGTACGTTCTTGATATAGAAATACTCATCACCTAGGTAGTTCATCGATAAAATAGATCCATCTACATCATAAGTATAGTATATAACATCATTTCCAGTTTTTTCAAATAAAACTAAAGAACCATCAACAAAATACTCAGTTGTGTTTGTTCCGTTGGATTTAGATATTCTTATTCCTTGATTATTATAGTTATAGGTATAAGTAATTCCACCTATGATATGTTCTATTAATCTTCTACCTTCCCAGTCAAAAGACTGGTTGGTATCAGATGTTATACTTAGGAGATTACCAATTGAGTCATAAGCATAGATAGATGATTTTTGCAGTACCCCGTTCACATAGTTTTCGATTCGAGTGATTTGGTCTTTCCATCCTGATGTTTTATAGAATAGTTTAGTTTCACTTAAAGGTGTACCTGATGGAATGCCTGTTGTATAATTGTATCGTTTAATCGATGTGATATTTCCTCTATTATCATTTGTGTTTGAATCCACATAAGGAATCGTATCATCACTATAGTCATCGTAGGTATAAAGGATGGTTTGTTCATAGTTTTGAGTTTTGATGTTTTCTCTGATTAATCGATTAAATCCGTCATAGATATATTGATAGTTTTCTATTTCAACTGATGATGCATTCTTAACTGATATTTCAGTGATATTTCCTAAGACATCATACGTGAAATGATGTATATATTGAACATTTCCATCTTTTTTATAAGATATAGACGCGATAAAAACACTCGCATTCCCTCTTCCTGTAGCAGGTGTCCAATATACTGACTAACTGACCCAATAATGCTAAAAAAACAAGAAACTTCTTGCTTGCATCAATAAGTCTAACAAAAATCAAAATCTGCTTGTCATTCACAGTTTTCTTTTTGAACATATTCAATTTTCCCCTTTATCGAATTTATAAACTAATCCTTATATCCATTTTACATATGCATTGTCAATAAAAACAGGGCATATATGTCCTATTCGAACAAAAAACTCTAGGAAACAGACAAATAAAAATTGTAAGATAGATTTTTAGTCAATTAAATCCAGTATTACTGCAAATCGTGTTTGTTTATACATAATTTTTACTTGAAAACTCAGTATAATAATTTCTAGAATTTGTAAAAAACAGATGATTAAATTCTTACTTCATATATAGGCAATCTAAAATTCAATTCTCCTCATCTCCACCAACATGATGCTTATGCTAACCTGTTAGTTGAGATTGTACCTAATTTCATCATACTAACCGTGTGGTTTATAGAATAAGAGCCAATTTGAATTGGCTCATTTTATTATTTTTGATAAATCGTTATTCTTTTACGACCATATATTCGATCTTTAATTTTTGTATAAGCTCCAACATGATCACTTAATTCAGTAAACTTATTTGTTTCACAAACAACTTTCGCACCACCATTTAAATTGGGGTATAGTTTAATTAAAATATCTTCACAAATATTCATCGCATACGGGGGATCTAAAAAGACTAAGTCAAAACGCAAGTCTTTTTTTATTGTTTTTAAAAAGCGTTCATAAGGTCGATGTAAAGCTTTTAATTTATCTGCTTCTCCCATGGCTTTTGCATTTTCAACAACAGTTAAAACAGCAGCAATATCACTATCAACAGCATATAAAAAGCTTGCTCCTCGACTAATCGCTTCTAATCCATATGATCCTGCACCTGCAAACAAATCTAAAACAACACCAGGAGTTCTTCCTCCTAATATTCCAAATACCGATTCTTTAACAAAATCAGAAGTTTCTCTTGTTGTTGGTTTATTAACTCTTATAAGATTTCTACCTTTATGTTTTCCGCCAATTATACGCATACTCGAATTGAATAACCAGCCTTAGCAACAGTGTCACGGATACGATCTAATTCGTGTTCTCCTTCAAAACTAATACTTTTATCAGTCAATTCGACTTTCGCTTTTAAACCTTCTTCAAGTAATGCTTCTTCAATTTT
Organism: Mycoplasmatota bacterium; assembly: GCA_024650045.1. Taxonomy (GTDB): domain Bacteria; phylum Bacillota_I; class Bacilli_A; order Acholeplasmatales; family Acholeplasmataceae; genus Peloplasma. Next base: position 132,483 of record JANKMU010000003.1, read on the forward strand.
TTTAACACAATGTTTACATGTCATGTCAGGTACTTCAACTTTCATATGTAAACCTCCTTTAAATGATATAGATGGATCTTATCTTGATGCACTTTTATTATATCAAATCATTATTAAAAGTTAAGTAATAAACTCAACCTTTGATAAAAAAAGCACTCATAGAGTGCTTATTGAGCCAATATTTGATCAACTGTTTTTCGATCAAGCTTTTTAATAACAGCTAAAACGAGTTTAACTGTATTTTCATAATCATCATAATGAATGATCGATGTATGAGAATGCATATATCTTGTTGGTACGCCTATAGATAGTGCTGCTGCACCGCGATGTGCTAAATGCATATGTCCTGCATCAGTTCTACCGCCTACGATAAATGCTTCTTGATAAGGGATTTTTTCTTCCTTAGCAACCTCTATTACAAATCTTCTTAATGCTTGGTGTGGAACTAAACCACCATCATATAATAAAATTTGTGGTCCTTTACCTAATGATTGCTCATGAGCATCTCCACCAGGAACATCATTAGCTAATCCTGTATCAATTGCTAGAGCAATCTCAGGTTCAACAACATAAGAACTTGTTTTAGCTCCACGTAGGCCAACTTCTTCTTGTACAGTAAACGTTCCATATAAAGCATTAGGATGTTGATCTAAGCGTTTTAAGACTTCCATAACCACTGCACTACCAATACGATTATCCCAAGCTTTATTCATTAAATATTTTTCATTACCTAAAACCATAAATTCAGCATGTGGCGTTACCATATTACCAGGTTCAACACCTAACTTCTCAGCTTCTTCTTTAGAAGATACTCCTAAATCTAGATACATCGTCTCAATATCGATTGCTACATTTCTTTTATCTTTAGGAATAATGTGAGGAGGTTTGACACCAGTTACAGCAAAGACAACACCTTTTTTAGTATGGATTTCCCAAACTTGAGCAAGCATTACTTGTGAGAACCAACCACCTAATGTTTGAAATTTTACAAATCCATCTTTTGTGATTTGTGTAACAAGTAATCCAATTTCATCCATATGACCAGCAATCATCACTTTAGGACCATCTTGTTTTTTAACACCAATAACAGATCCTAAATTATCATATTCTACTTGATCAACATAATCTTTAATTTGTGAAACAATGTACTGACTTACTTGTTTTTCATTGCCCGGTACACCAGGTAATGACGATAACTTTTTTAAATTTTCAAGTTCTTTATTCATAAGTACCATTTCCTTTACTTTAATTGATGAAATTATAACATATTTTTAGGCATAATAAAAGCCTAGAAAGCTGTGAGAACGAAATAGTTCACGGGGGTACTATCTTTTCAATGCTTTGGGATTCCAATTGCTTGGCTTTCACACCCACATTGTTTTAATACCCAAAATAATGGTTTGGGTTCCACGGCTGCTTCCTAGGTTCAATTTCAATTTATCATTAAATGAATATAATGTCAAGACATTTAAAAGCGCTTTCAAGAATTGAAAGCGCTATTTACCTTATAAAGTTACGATATTTTTTTGTTAATTATAATGCTTAGTAATAAACAGAAATTCTAACAAATTTCCCGTGGTGAATCAGTAGTGATAATAAGACTTCTCTAATCTTGGATTCTATCATGTAATCTACATTAATTGTTGGTATATCAACACGTACAGTTAAGTAATCCTCTTCACTTAAATCATCGAGGCGAATAACAGGATGTTCATCACTAAATGATTCGAGCTCTTCTTCTAGTTCAAAATAGACAATCATAGATACAATAATTTTCGTTTTTATTTCCAATTCCTTTAGTAAAGACGCAAGGTTTTGAGCACGAGCTATGATATAACCAGGACGATGGAAAAAGTTCTTTTCATAAAACTCTTTATTAGGATCTTCTTCGAGTTGTAGAGGAATCTCTGTTTTAAACTTAGTTTCTAAAAACGTCTTAAACTTTTCTGGTCTCTTTTTCTTGCGATAATGAAAATCAGCGAATAATTCAATGTATTGATTATCATATGTATAAGCTGTAATTATAAATTTAAAATAATTCGCATAAACTAAAATATCATGAAAATGTTTTTGGAAAGTTGCTAAATCAACTTTAATCTTATATTGAGCACATAATATATAGGACTCATTATAAACTAAAGGCTCAAATAAAGCATTAGCAAATACTTCTTTTTGAAAATCAACATCGTGATAATTATAAACATCATAAGCAACACGTTGGAAATATTTTATTAATTCAATAACACCAACAACAATTCCAATTAAAAACATTGATCCAGCTAAACTTAATTTTAACGCGATTGGAAAGTCAGAAATAGAGATCAAGAAAATAATGGGTAAAAATAATGAAATAACAAATGTTCTAAATGTTGATGTAAATCCTTTCTTATAAAGAAAGAATGCCAAAATAAAGATAACAACGACATTATAGAACACAAAGAAATTTAACCAATTAAAGTTATCTAGTGAATTGGCTATATGATTAATACCTAATATAAACAAGAAGATACCCAAGGTAATTAAAAACAATGTTGTTAATTGTCTTAACTGCATATACCATTTTTTTGTATAGAGTTTTCTTGCTTGTGGTAAATGGTAAAAGTTTTTCATTTCTTTTTGATAAGAGAAAAATGGCCAATAGGATCCACGAATACTAATTCGAATCGGTAAAACATCTTCATCATTCATCTTTGATTCCATATAACTTTCAAATCCAGATAAAGGATTTAAAACAAATAATAATGTACCAATAATAATAAATGGTAAATGATATGGTTCTTCTAGCAAGTATAAGAACATAAAAGTAATGAATCCATAGATAAATGCAATAATGAGCTTAGGAACGCCTCCAAAGACATAAACACCAACATAAACCAGTGTTATAATTGCAGAAATCATAAAAATGCCTTGACCTCTCAATTCGAGCAATATCAAAGCAATCGGCATCAATATAAAGATTAAAATGGTTAGTGATCCAGCAATTGCTATACGTCTTTTCATCTTAAACCTCCACCTACTTTATTATACAAAAAAAGAGTGTATTTTTCCACTCTTTTTGACTTTTATTATAAGTTTTCTAAAGCTTTTACTAAATCAGCCTTAAGCATTGAACTATAACCTTCAATACCTTTTTCTTTCGCAAGTTCTTTTAATTCCTTAACGAGCATGCTTGAATAGTCAACTTTTTCTTCTTTTTTAGTTTCTTTCTTAGTTTCAACTTTTTCAGCTTTAACTGCTTTCTTAGCTTCTACTTTTTCTTCTTTTTTAGGTTGTGCAGCTTCTTTTTGTACTGGTTTAGATGCTTTAGGAAGGTTTCCTGTTAATGCATCTTTAGCTAATTTACAATATGATGTGAAATCTTCAGGTTGGAACACTGCGATATCAGCTAACATTTTACGGTTAACAGCAACATTAGCTAATGATAAACCGTGAATTAATGTAGAATACTTCATTCCGTTTAATTTTGCAGCTGCGTTAATACGTGTAATCCATAATTTTCTGAATTCTCTTTTTCTTTGCTTTCTATCTCTATAAGCATAGCTTAATGAACGCATAACTTGTTCATGTGCTGTTCTATACAATGTTCTTTTTGAACCAAAATAACCTTTTGCTAATTTTAATATTTTTTTACGACGACGTCTAGCAACGCCTCCACCTTTAACTCTTGGCATATGTTTTCCCTCCGATTACAATAAGTTAGAAATCAATGATTTAATGCGCTTCTTATCTGAAGGGTGCACTTCTGTTGATCCTCTTAATTGTCTATTTTGTTTTGTTGTTTTTGATGCAGCTAAATGGTTCTTGTATGCATGGCCGCGCATCAATTTGCCAGTACCTGTAACTTTAATTCTTTTCTTTAAACCACTATGTGTTTTTTGTTTTGGCATGTTAGTCTTCCTTCTTTCTAATTATTAGTGTTTGGTGCAAGTATTGCGATTAAGCTTCTACCGTCCATTTTCGGTCTTAATTCTACGTTAGCCATAGGTCCGATATTTTCAATAAACTTCTCCATAACGCCTCTACCGACGTCAATATGTGTGATCATTCTACCGAAAAAACGAATACTTAGTTTAACTTTATGTCCTTTTTCTAAAAACTTAATTGCGTGTTTTAGCTTAGTCTCTATATCGTGTTTATCGATGGTTGGGCTTAAGCGAATTTCTTTAAGTTCAACTGTTTGTTGGTTTTTCTTGATTTCTCTAAGTTTTCTTTGTTGCTCATAACGATATTTTGAATAGTCCATCAGTTTAGCAACCATAGGCTTAGAATCAGGAGAAACGACAACAAGATCCAACTCTTTTTCTTCTGCAACTGCTAGTGCTTCTTTTCTTGAGATAATACCTAGTTTAGTTCCAGCATCGTCAATAACAAGAAGATTTACGTTTGGAATATTTTCGTTTACAAGTTCAGTAGATTTCCCTTTGTTTTGTTTAATACAGTCCACCTCCGTTTGTGGCAATTTTTTAAAATAAAAAAGTGTGTACTTATAGCACCCACTAGTAACGTCAAATGATTGATCGTGACACATTTGCCCATGAATTTGTCCATCAGGCGAGAGGGTACCTCTTCTTTTCACTATTTTCTTTCATGAAGATTATACCATTTTTGGTTGTGAAGTCAAGCATAAACATTAGTTTATTGCTCTTCATTGAGCATTTTTTGGTAAGCAATGGTAAATCCTAGACAAATATAACATAGTTTATAATAATATGCAAGTATAAATGATGAAAAATGTTTCGAATAAATCGGAAAAAGATAATAAAATGCTATTTGTTGATAATCTTCAATAACAAAACTGACTAAGACATAAAACAAGGGTATGGCAACAGATAATGACTTGAATCTATCCTTAATTAAAATAAAAGATAGACAAAGTAGGATTAACCCATCCATATAGATATCTAGGAAAAAGATGATATGTTTTAAATCTAGAATAAAGTATTTAGTCAAAAGAGAAGGCAGTAAAAAATATAAAATGGCAGTTACAAAGTAAACCCATGTGACGATAGTTATATATAATATAAACTTAGATATAATAATTTTGCTTCTCGAGAAATAACTCATTAAGGGTTTATGATAGGGTTGGTCATGGTCCATAGCAAGTAATATAACATAAAAGGGTAAAATCAAAGAAAGGATGCTTTGCATCATTTGATGATAATAATCATTATGATAATCAATATATAGAAGTTGTTCATTGATAGTATCAGTTGTGTAGCTTAATAAAGCCATAATGAAAACAAAAAGCATAAAACTAAAAATTAAAATTTTTCTTTTTTTACTATAAAAAATATTGAGATATAAAAAGTAAATCATAGTTTTAAATGGGTTGATGCCATATGCATAAACATCTCTGGTTGATGTGTTGAAATCATAAAACTCATACCTTCAGCCTTTTTTTGTTCGATAAAAGACTTTAATATTGAAGCACTTTCTGTATCTAGTCCTGATAAAGGTTCATCTAATATAATCAAATCAGGATTGCCTAAAAAAGTTGAAATAATTGCTAGTTTTTGTTGGTTACCTTTAGATAACTCATGAATACTTTTAAATAAAGGAATATTAAAAGCAAGCAATAATTTTTGATCTATTTTTGCTTTTTTAATCCTAGCAAGTGTCTCTAGATATGTAAGTACTTTGATAAACAATGGTAACATCGCTTTTTCAGGTAGATATCCAATCTTAATTTTTGAAGATTCTACGCACCCTGTATCAGGATGCGTAAAACCTAAAACAAGTTGGATCAAGGTTGTCTTGCCATTACCATTTTCACCACTGATTAATATAAAATCACTTTTGTTAATCTCAAGATTAAATTGTTTATTTAAGTAATGCTTGCCTGCATTATTTAGCTTAATTAAGGGCATATATGTGAATTAGCATTCCGCTTTCCTTTAAAATTTGATAATCGATGATATACCTGAAGTTTTCAATGACTTGTTGTTCATTACTGGCATAATAGATAATAATAGGTACGTTATCTAATAAATAGTCATCCGATTCAATATGAATAATTAATTGATTTTCTGTAAGTTCATAAGTCGATTCAATATAGGGACCAATTTCAATATAATCAATCATTTCTGTTAATGTATCGTATTCAATGATGATCTTATTGATTCTTGATAAAAACGTGTGTTCTTTTTTCATACCACTTAATGATGTCCAATTAAGATGGTTTGTTGATGTGTGAACATGATATAAAGAAAATGTTCCAATGATGAACTCATAATTGTCATCATTGATTAAGTTGATGTTGAGATAACAATCATCAATATCAAAAAGGTTATCAAGATAAGGCATATTAAAGGTCAGTGTATATAATTGATACCTTTCATTTAAATAACTTTCTTCATGTCCTTTAACAACTCTAATTAACTCTAATTCTAATTTTTTAGAGTGGTCCTCATTTGATATGTAAACACTTGAATAACTTGTCAGTTCACTTAAAGGGTGATTGGCTTGATTGAGATATAAAGGAATCTCTATCGATTGATTTGGATCATAATGGTACGCATACGATTTAGATACGGTAATCACTTTAGGGGAAACTTTTTCTTGATTATTGGTGATAATAACTATCATCAATCCAGACAATATAATAACTGTTATATAAAAAATGATGTTTTTCATATACGCTTCTTCTCAAGTCGTTGATACTGTGTAGTGATTAAAAAGAGTTCAAATCCCCCACGTTCTGCGCGTATCCAAAAAAAGTAACGACACGCAACACCATTGGTCACTTTAGCTTCACCATAAATATATAAATCAACTTGTGTTCCTGGATCAACTTTTAAACTAACTTCATAACTTTCTTTATCTTCTGATGTAGCAGTATAGTCAGCAGATAGTTTTAATGAGGCATCTAGATTATTTTTAAATGCTGCTGCACCTTTTTGATTTTTAATACCGATTGTTCCCGATGCTGAAATACCTAATTTTGTACTAACTTTTCTATCTAGTTTATATTTATAATCGATTGGCGTATAGCCATCGTTATAATATGAAAAGAGTGTTTCAGTAACATAAGTCGCTTTCGCATTGTTATTAACCTTATATATTTTCCAACCAGAAAACTTTCTTTTATCAACATGTTTATAATAACTTTTATATTCTTTTGATGAAAAATCTTCAAGTAACTTGCCATTAGCAACCGTAATATGTTCATAGCTTTGATAATTGGTACCAGTAACTGTTGTATAAGGTATGCCATAAACCATTAAAATGCATAATAAAGCAAACAATAATTTTTTCATTGATCTATCCTCCTGCCTTATGATAGGAAGATATTTTATTTTTTACTTTAAAAAAAAGACCCTAAGGCCTTAATTGGTATCAATTGTTCCAGTGATTAAGTTTGAAGGTAGTAAATCTTGTTTCTGGAATTGTTCTATAATGCGCATCATTTGTTCAATTCCAAATTTAGTGCCTTCTAATACAATATCTGTTTTTTCATGTTCGATTTTGAATTTAATTTCGTAATAAGATCGTTTTAAATATTTCTTCTTAACGGATGCTTCTGTCGTATATCTACCCATTTTCATTGCTGATGCTCTACTTCCTACAACACTTGGCATCGATATTTGTCTAGAAGATATTTCAAGTTTGTGTTCATCAGAGATATGAATATTTAATAAATAGTCAAGTTGATAAGGTTTATATGGGTTTCCTGCTTTAATAATTTGGAAACGATATGTTTTTGAATCAAATAGCATATAGTTTAACATCACTGTATTTAAAGCAATCAAATGATTTGGTTTAATCACTTTATGTGCATAAACATTGATTTGAGTGATTTGTGTCAACTGAATCAACACCCCACTGATAACAGGTACTAAAACAATTAAACCAAAAGGTAAAATCGAATTTGGAAACATAAGTAATATAATAACCAAACTAAAAAGAGATATAAGCCATAAAGCTATTTTAATGAGCTCTTGTCTTTTATATTCTGGTTTTGATTTATATATTTGTTTAATTTTATGCAATAAATCTTCATTATTCATCATTTCACCATCCATTTTAACTAAAAAGGGAAGAAAAACATATCTTCCCGTTTTTTATTATGATTTGCTTTTCATAAAGGCTTCAATCTCATCAACTTCTTTAATAATGTCTTTAGATAGGTTGATACAGCCTTTACTTGTTACAACAACATCATCTTCAATACGAATACCAATACCTTCTTGTTCGATATATAATCCTGGTTCGATTGTAATTAAAGCACCTTCAGGAATAGGTAAGCTATAGTTACCGACATCATGAACATCTAAACCGAGGTAATGACCTAAGCTATGGTAATAGTATTTATTAATTTCTTCATCTTCTTTAATTAATCCAAGTTGCTTCGCACCTTCGATTAATATATTTTTTCCGTAATCTAGAAACTCCTGAAAAGAAACACCTGGTTTTAACCATTTAATGGTTTCCTTGTTCGCTTTTAAGACAACTTCATAAATATCTCTTTGGCGTTTCGTAAACTTTCCATTAGCTGGATAAACTCTAGTAATATCAGAACAATAATGCTCATATTCAACACCTAAGTCAAATAAAACAAGAGTACCATCTTTAATTTGATCTTTATTTTCAACATAATGAAGAACGGTTGCATTCTTCCCTGAGGCAGCAATCGTATCAAATGATGGGATTGTGCGATTTGAATTTAAGACGAAATTATATTCAGCTTGAATTTGATATTCATATTTATCTGGTTGCATAGCAAACATCATTTGATTTAAACCCATTTGAGTGATTGCTAAAGCACGTTCTACTTTTTTGATTTCATCTTCATCCTTAACCATTCTAAGTTCTGCCAAAATCATTTGGTTAGTCTTTGTTTGAACAAAAGGATAAAGCTCTTTTAGTTTTTGTGCATATTGAATTGGAATCGTTGGTTCTGATAGGTTACTTTGTCTTTCTAAATCAAGATAGATTTGCTCGATTGAACCGAATAAAGCTCTTCTTGAAGTTGATAACAGTTGTGAGATCGTTTGATCAAGTGTTGTGATATCTTTAATATCTTTTACCTCAAGATCACTAACTTTTGCAGCTTCTTCAAACGAATAACCTGCACCATCCCATAATGCTTTAATAGGATCAACTTTTTCAATAAATAAATAACATGCTGAATTCTTTTCTCCCTTAGCAATTAATAGACATACGTTTTGTTGATCAATACCAGTTAAGTAAAAGAAATTTCTATTCACTGAAAATGGATAGTTTTGATCATTAGAACGTTGTGGTGCTTTTCCTGAGAAAAATAGTGATAATGAATTTGATTCAATTTTTTCTAAATACAGTTCTCTTCTTTTTTTATACATACATTCCCTTTCTAGAGTGCATCAATTTGTTTTTTCAATTGATCACTCGTTTGATGAACAAAAGCTTTTGCTTTTTCCATCGATTGGTCTTTGGTTCCTAAATAAACTTTAAGTTTTGGTTCTGTACCACTTGGTCTAAATACTATCCAAGTGTTATCTTCATAGTAGTACTTCAATACATTTGATTTTGGATACTCTAATTTCGTTTCTACACCGTTTTCAAAATGAATCCCTGAATTGATATCGTCATAAGCTAAAAGTTTTTTAGACTCGATTTGAGGTGGATTTTTTCGGTAATGTTCCATCATCCGATTCATCTTCTCGATGCCTGATAGACCTTGAAACATAAAGCTTGCTGTATATTCATAGTAATATCCATAGGTTTGATAGATTTCATCGAGATAATCAATTAAGGTTTGACCTTTAGTATGGACATAATTAACGATTTCTGCAAGCATATAAACAGCTTGAACAGCATCTTTATCTCTAACAAAATCTTTAATTAGTGATCCATAAGACTCCTCACATCCAAAGACATAAGGACCCTTATCTTGATTTAACTCAGCTTTTTCACCAATGAACTTAAAGCCTGTTAAGGTTGTTTGAACGTTTAAGTCAAAAGCGGTTGCAATGGTTTGAATCATATCGGTTGTAACATTTGTCGTATAGACAAAACCATTTTTAGGAAGTTTACTTTGAGCTTTTAATTGTGTAAGAATGTAATAAAGTTCAATCGTTGCTGTTTGATTCCCACTTAATAAGTGATATTTACCATCATGTTTAACTGCGATTCCTAAGCGGTCAGCATCAGGATCTGTTACCATGACAACAGGAGCATCTATAGATTTCGCATAGGATATCGATCCATCATAAGCTTCTTTTTCTTCAGGATTCGATGAATCCGTATTTGAGAAATTCGGATCACTTATCATTTGAGGAGAATAAGGATAAACTTGATAGCCTTCATCTTTTAATAGTTTTGGAATAATATCTTTACCGGTTCCATGAAGCGGTGAATAAACAATCTTAATTTGTTTTGTTTC
>JANKMU010000003.1:142855-143212 GCA_024650045.1 Mycoplasmatota bacterium
CAGGTTTATCGACCTGATTTAACTGAATTTTTTTAATTTCTTCTAAATATAGATCATCTAAAGATAAATCGATATGTTGAATCAAATCGTTATCTATAGTCTCAATTTCAAAAGGATTATCAACTTGATTGATTTCATCGATCACAGCATCAGCATTTTTTGGATTTAATTGTGCTCCTGTTTGATCATATGCTTTATATCCATTATATGATTTAGGATTATGTGAAGCTGTAATCATGATGCCTCCTGCACACTTAAAATAGCGTACAGCATAAGATAACATCGGTGTCGGTCTTAAATCTTGATAAACATAAGACTTAATATTTTGAGCAGCTAAGACCATGGCTGCTTCTTTTG
>JANKMU010000003.1:143222-158709 GCA_024650045.1 Mycoplasmatota bacterium
GCGAATTCTTTAGAGAAGTGACGATTATCATAAGCAATCGCGACACCTCCTGGAATATGATTCTTTTTAATATATTTCGCAAATCCTAATGTTGCTTTACGAATGGTATAAATATTGACTCGATTAGAACCTACACCTAAAAGACCTCTTAGGCCACCGGTTCCAAAAGATAAGTCAGTACCAAATACTTCTTCAATTTGTTCTTCGTTTAAACTAATTAACTCAGTCAATAAAGTTGGGTCTAAATCCTTTTGATTGAGCCAAAATTGATACTTTTTTAAATATGACATATTTACCACCTGTTGTTATTATATAATATTTAACATTAAAATAGCCAGAAATTTCTGGCTATTTGACAATTAATTTACGTTTTTTTTGTATATTCTGAGTAATCCATTTAAAACGACATCAGGATCTCTTGTTAATGGATGTTTACACAAAGGAGCAATCGTTTCAGATAACCCTCCGGTTAAGATTAAGTCAAATGCTTCATTAACTTCATCTAAAACACGTTCTACTAATCCATCAACTTGAGCAGCAACACCATAGGTTACACCTGATTGCATACATGCAATCGTGTTAGTCCCTAATACTTTTTTAGGAACTTCAATATCAATATCTGGTAATAAAGCTGTATTTCCTACTAAAGCTTTAATTGAAATACCAACACCAGGTGTGATGATAACACCCAAAATTGTTTTATTTTTGATGTAGATATATTTGATCGCTGTCCCTAAGTCAACAATTAAAGTTGGATTTTTAGTATCTTCAACAGCAACAGCTGCACAGATTAAATCACCACCAACCTCTTTAGGATGATCTGTTTTTATATTTAATCCTGTTTTAACACCGGGACCTACAATTAAAGGTTCAACTTGAAAAAACTTCTTTGAAATTTCTTTAAGTTTTTCTGTAATTCTAGGAACAACAGATGAAATAGCAACCGCTTTGATTGATTTCACATCAAACAAATCTCTCATGGAAAGATAATATTCATCTGCAGTTTTGTTAACTTCAGTGTTTAACCTGTATGTTTCAACTAGACCATTGTCATCTGCAAGTCCAATCGATACATTTGTGTTGCCTACATCAAATAATAAAATCATTAAAAATCACTCATTTCTATATTTAGTTTTTTTCTCTTATTTGTTGAAGTGCGAATAATATTGGTGTACCAATAAACGCTGCTAAAATCGCTTCTACTAAACCATTAGAAACCGCAATCGTGACAATCAATCCAAAGAGTTGATCACTAGGAATTAAGGTTGTAACTAATGCTCTTTCAAAGATAACTAAAGCGGTAAGAACAACAATTGTATGTACAACAGTTGCTAATATCAATGTTGATGGAACCAAGATACGTTTATTGTCATCTTTTTTAATGAATGCATAATACCCAGTAATAAAACCAACATTGATAAGTAAGAACAATATTGTTACCCAAGAACGATTCCAACCAGAGAAATCAACAATCGCTTGACCCGCATAATAAATACCCAAAGTTGTAATTAAAGTAACAATTGCGAAAATATAAATATTTGAATTTTTAACTTTTTCATCGAATACTTTAAATAACTTGATAATATAGATTGCTGCTAATACAAACAATAATCTTGGAAGCACTGAAACTAAGGGGTTAACAAATGCAGGATCAAGGGGTCCTGTAGGTGTTGTGGCTGCACGTATTAACGAACCTAATCCAAAGAATAATCCTAAAATTAAACTATATTTCTTTGGCAACAAAAAAACACCAATCAGTACAGGAATATGTATTAGTGTTAAGGCAACCGTCCCGATGGTTATATAACCAATTTGAGGTACGAATGTCATCACTAAAATAATTGCTGCAAAAACCGATGTTAACGTTAAATCTTGAATATCACTTTTTTTCATTTTTTTCTCCTTTTTAGGCCACGAAGGGTCCCATAAGTATATCTATATTATAAATCTTTTAAAACAATTTTTCAACTAAAACTAGTTCTAATATTTAATTATATAAAAAAAGCCTTGAAAAAGGCTTCCTTTAACTAATATTCATGAATATTCTAGGTTGATTAATTAAGATATGTTTTTGTCCATGTATCTGTATCATGATCATATTCTAAAACATAATCTCTTAATACCCAATAAGCATTAAGCGTGATATGTCTTTCTTGATCAGTCCATATATAAATGACTTGTTCACCTGTGAAATCACTGTTTTCATACCAACCTTCAAATCTATAGTCTAGATCTAATGGATCTGGATCATATAGGGATATTGTTTCCATTTCAATATGATATGACTCAGGATTATACTCATTATTAGCATCAATGCTTGAGATATAGGTGATATTATATATTGCTAATTCCCATTTTGCATGTAATTCTATATGTTCGATAGAACCAGAGTAAATAACCCAGACTGAATAACCTACACCCAAAAATTCACTATTATCATACCATCCAAGGAAATGATAACCTTGTTTATAAGGTTCATATATGCTTATATCTTCAGACAAAACGGTGTAGCTTGCAGGATTATTAGGGTCATTATAACCACCATATAAATGATAAGTTATATCATATTGTATCATCTCCCACTTAGCATACAAGTCAATATCTGAGCCTATGTATATGAAATATTCGTATGGATCAATATATATAATCTGATCATCTAAAAAATATGGATCATCATACCACCCTAAAAAGATATATCCTTCATCATGCAATGGATCCTGAAAGTAGATGATATCATCGAAAATAGTAATACCATCTGGGTTATCCTGGTGATTGGTTCCATATTCTAGATGATAAGTGATATGATAAGTCGTTAACTCCCATTTTGCATATAAATTGATGTCTTGTTCTGTCCCTATAAGAATTTCATATACTTGGTCTCCTGTAAACATATCATCGTGATACCACCCAAGAAAATCATATCCAAACTTAACTGGGTTAATCAAATAAAAATTATCATAATAAGTAATTTGTAATGGGTTATCATGGTGATTAATACCATCATCAAGGTGATAAATGATATCAAAATATATGGACCATTTTGCGTAAATATAAATGGTGAGTTCTGTCCCGAGTGATATCTCTGTTATAGGATATCCATCAAGTTCATCATTATCAAACCATCCAACAAATTTATGAGCAAATTTAGTAGGAGCATGCAGTTCTAAGTTCTCAGAAAAAAATGTAAGACTGGTTGGGTTATCTAGGTGATTGGTTCCACCATCCATGACATAAACAATGGTATAAGTTATAAGTTCCCATTTTGCATATAATGTTATATCAGTACCTAATCCAGAGTCAAAATATGATATAGGTTCATTTTCAAATGTAGCATTGTCATACCATCCTAAAAATGAATATCCCTCATAAGTTGGATCATATAAAACAACTTCTTCTAAATCAGCACTATAGGTATATATATTATCTTCACTGTTAATGCCACCATTTAATACATATTCAATAGAAAAGTTTAAAACTTCCCATTTCGCATATAAATATATTGAGCCGTTGCTTCCTGTTGTGATTTCTGATATTGGATCTCCACCAAATTCAGCATTGTCATACCAACCATGGAAAATACATCCTGATCTGGTTGCATCAAATATTTCAAGAGATTCAGATAGTATCGTAAAACTTGTTGGATTGTTTAAATCGTTAGTACCACCATTAAGCACATAAATAACACTGTATTGAATGAGTTCCCAATGCGCACAAAGTGTTATATCAGAAGCATATGTTGAAGAAAACATGTTAAAATTCAGATGATATAATACACCATCAACATAGGTATACCAACCATCAAAATTATATCCATCTTTGTAAGCTTCATTTAGATTAATAAAACCATCCTCTATTGTATATGTGGATTGGTTTAGTTCGTTATTTTCTCCACCATCTAGATCATAAGTAATGATGTAATGAATGATTTCAAATTTTGCGTAGAGCTTATAGTTACCTGTCGAACCAGCTGATATCTCTATAATAGGTTCTCCAATAAACAATTCATTATCATACCAACCTATAAATTCATAGTAATCTTTATTAGGTTCTCCTAATACAATAGTATTCGAATGAATAGTATAAGATGATGGATTTTCTACTTCAAGGACACCATCATTTAAAACATATTCAATATGATATACATCTAATTCCCATTTTGCATAAATATTCATATCTTTTGTTGGAACTAAACTAAAATTACATAAATTTGTGTAAGTTTGATCAAGATACCATCCTAAAAATGTATATCCTAAGCGTATTGGGTCTACTGGTTGAATGACATTTTCATGGTGCTTAATATATTGTGTAGATAAAATGGAGTCGTCATCATCAATGAACTCAATTTTATAGTCGATAGCTTCCCATCTTGCATAAAGATCTAGATTTGATTTAACTTCTGTATCATTATAAAAAGGTGATGCAGTAACAAGATTAGATCTATACCAGCCAACAAATGCATACCCATCTTTTTCTGGAATGGGTAGATCGATAGTTGATCCATAGGAAAAGACACCATCAAAAAATGAATCAGTACTACCTTGACTGTGGAAAGTAACCGTATAGGTTTCTTTTTCATAAGTTGCAGTAACAATCAAATTATTAATAACATTAGTAAATGAAACATCCCAACCGATAAATAAATGTCCTTCTTTATCAGGAACTATAGGTGCAACTGCATCTTCTCCATAAGCTAATAATTGAGTATCAATGACATAACCATCATCATCTTTAAATTGAACTGTATATAAATGATAAATTTGCCCTAAGTTTTGTGTGCTTAAATCAGTATAGGTAATGATCAGTTCACCTATCTGGTTTATGGATAGACTAGCAATACCAATGCCTTGTTCACCCTTTAACAACGAGATTTCAATTAAATTTGTCCAAGTATCTTCTCCAATATATTTCCATTGGATATAACCAGAATCAATTCGGATAGTAATCTCTTTTCCATCAATGCCATCTTGTCCAAGAATATAACCTGCATCAATGGTTGAATCATCGCACAACGTTAAAATAAGATGACCACTTTCATTAACAACAGCATCAACAATGCTTGTTCCATCTTCTCCTTTGATACTTGCAATCCACTGATCATAAGTTAAGTCACTTACATTTGCTTGATCATATATCTGATAGATTTCTAATAACTTAGTTTTTAATTCACCAAATCGCATTGTCACTACAAATGTAATTTCGTGTTCAAAATAACGAACAGTTAGTGTGTGTGACCCAGGTTCTAAAAGTTTTACAATATCTTCATCATCTAACATATCTTCATGAAGTGAGATATTTTCTGTTAACCCATTTTTTCGAGTAATTTGAATTTCAATATCTGATAAGTTAAAGTCATCAATATCATAATAATCTAGTACGGTAGACTCAATGATTTGGATACTTTCAATTTGCTCATTAAAATCTGTACGGTCACATCCTGACAAAATAAAAAATAATGAAAAACAAATCCATAAATAGTACTTCATTTTATTCATATTTTCCTCCAAGAGTTTAAATTAGTAAAAGACCCATATATAGTGGATCCTTAGTTTCTTGGTGTATTGATCATAATGTATCGTTGATGTTTATATCTACTTTACCATTACATAGCCTTAATTACAATATCACTAAATAAAAAAGTTGCTGCGCATAAAAAAAGTATCCAATCGGATACTTTTTGGAATTAATTATTCAAAATATGCTCCCCATGGACTATTATCTGGATCTGTATAAACTCTATTTCCACGGTTTAAAGTATTAATTTCTTCAATTTCTTTATCTGTAAGGTTAATCTTAGTAGCATCAAAGTTTTCCTTCATACGTTCAGGTGTCACTGTCTTAGGAATCATAATAATACCTCTAGCAAGTCCCCAAGCAATCACGATTTGAGGAATTGTTGCATGATGTTTTTTCGCTATTTTTCCTAATCCTTCTTCCCAAATACCTTCGAAAACGCCACCTTTCATAAAAGGCCCATAAGATTCTAATGCAATCCCTTGCTCATCTAAATATTTTTTCAATGGAACTTGTGATAAACCAGGATGACATTCAACTTGATTTACCATTGGTTTCACTTTAGCTGTTTCATATAAATCTAATAAGTGATGTTTCTGGAAGTTAGAAACACCGATTGCTCTAACCTTTTTTTGTTCATATAATGACTCAAAGAACTTCCAAGTTTGTTGATTAATCTTTTTATCATGGTTTGGCCAATGAATTAAAAGTAAATCAACATAATCTGTTTGCAATTTCTTTAATGATTCATCAAATAACTTTTCCATATTTTCAACCGTTGAGTGTCCACCTTGTTTGGTTGTTATAAAGATTTCTTCTCTTTTGATGTTAGAGTCCTTAATGGCATCTCCAACGCTTTCTTCATTTCGATACATTTGTGCGGTATCAATATGTCTGTAACCAATCGATAAAGCGTATTTTACGCTTTCATAAGCGCTTTCTCCATCTGCCATTTTAAATGTGCCTAAGCCAAATTGTGGCATTTCTACGCCATTGTGTAATTTAATCGTTTTCATCTGTTACTCTCCTTTAATTTTTTTATAATTTCTGGATCTAACGTACGAATAACTGTAAATAACATTTTTCTTGCAGCATCTAAATCTCTTAAGTCCATCATTGCTGCAGTACTATGAATATATCTTGCAGGTAGACCAATCGTAGTAGCAATCACACCAGCACCCATATCAAGTGCTTTAGCTGCATCAGTTCCACCTTTTGATGTAAAGTGTTGATGAGGAATCTTATGCTTTTTAGCAAGTTTAACAAAAAATTCTAATGTGCCTTGATGCATAACATTTCTTGGATCATACATTCTTAAAAGAAAACCTTTATTTAATCCACCTAAAGCATCTTTATCGATTGCATCATTAACAGGTGATGCATCAAGTGCTAAGAAAATATCTGGATTAAATGTATTCACTGCAGTTTCAGCACCACGTAAGCCAACTTCTTCTTGAACGGTTGCTCCACAAACCAAAGTAAATGGTAAATCAGTATCATGAAACTTTTGGATGACTTCTAAAGCTAGACCACATCCAAAACGGTTGTCAATTGCTTTAGAAATAATACGATTAGGATTTCTTGTATATTTAAATGGATTGTCATATAAAACCATATCACCAAGTTCAACACCAAATGATTTAGCTTCTTCTTTAGAACTTGCTCCAATATCTAAGATCAAATCACTAATCGCTGTACTTTGTTCTGTTTTAAAATGAGGGGGAATAGTTCCCACTACACCATGGATAACACCATTTTTAGTGTGAACATTTAAAACTTGAGATACAAACACTTCACCATTTAACCCACCAATAGGTTGGATTTTCAACATACCTAAATCAGTAAAGCCAACAACAATTAATCCAACTTCATCCATATGACCTGCAACCATGACTATAGGAGCATTTTTTATTTTAGATTTTTTAACTGCAAAAATGGATCCTAAGCGATCAGTTTCTACGGTATAATTTGGATATTTGTGCATAAAATTTCTCATATATGCACGAACATCCTTTTCATAACCACTGGTTCCCATTAAGTGAAATAAGTCTTTATAAATTTTCTTCAACATGTTTTTCTACCTCTCCAATAAGCTGATAAATTGGTCCTAACTCTCTTTTTTTTTCTTCATATTCAGTCATATATGCTGATACATCTAAATCGTAATCCACTGATTTAATATTTAAATAAGGTTCAATATATTCTAGACTATCTTGAAATAGACTTAAATGATCGGTTCTAAACTGAATAAATGCATCCTTCTTTAATATTTTGCAATATTGTTTTAAAAATGAAGGTGCAGTTAATCTTCTTTTGTGATGTCTTTTCTTTGGCCATGGATCAGAGAAATTAAGATATAAGCCATCAACTGAATCATAATCGAAATATTGTTCTAAATACTGTGCATCACCATGAACAATCACTAAATTATCTAAATTCATCTCAAGCTTTTTTTCTAAAATTCGATAGCATACATTAATATTAACTTCCATAGCAATCCATAAATGATCAGGGTAATCCTTAGCCTTGGCAGTAATAAACTGGCCTTTTCCACTTCCGATTTCTAAAAATCGTTTTCGATTGTCCAGTTTAAGTTTTTGAATTTCAACGATGACACCTTGCGATTCCAAGTTTTCAATCGTTGCAGATTTAATTTTCTTTTGTCGCATACGTTTCATCCAATCTATAAACATAAAGCGGTAACTTTTACCACTTTAGTTTTTGTTATCCATATTAAGCCAATCGACCCAAACCTTCTGTAATCATAAAATCACTTAAGGAAACGATTGCTTTTTCAGCATCGCTACCAGTTACTGATATTTTAACGACTTCGCCTTTATAAATACCTAAAGACATTAAGCCCATAATCGACTTAAGATTTACTGTTTTACCTAAAGCGGTTAAAGTAATGTCAGAATTAAAACTCATGGCAAGATTTACAAGTCTTGTTGCTGGTCTAGCATGAATGCCATACTCTGAAATAATTAGAAATGATTGTTCCATTATTTGTCCTCTCTCATCTTATCATTAAAGTATGATATGACTTCTTTTGTATGATTTTTAATCAAAAGCGTTAGTTCTTTACCTTTTAAAAACGCTGGAATATTTAAGTCTTTTAATCTTTTTGTATTAACCTTTTTGACATCTATAATTAAAACTTTCAATCGTTGGTGTTCATGTGATACCTTGACGATATTATTTGATTCACCTAAAGCAATGTATAAAGCATCTAAAAATTCATCTGCTAAAGGTATAACCTTTGTTTGAAGTCTTTTTTTACGGATGATATAAACAAATGAAGTAAGAAGACCAAGTAGGATAACGATAAATGCGATATCAAAGTAAATCCAGTTTTCAATTTCAATATCAAGAAATCCCCACATGATGTATCCTCCATATATATAGATTATATCTATTTTATGTTATTTTTTCAATCATTTAATAAACATAGCATCGCCAAATGAGAAGAATCGGTAGTGTTGATCGATTGCTTCTTGGTATGCTTTTTTAATAAAATCAGTTCCAGCAAGTGCACTTACTAACATCATTAATGTCGATTTAGGTAAATGAAAGTTTGTGATTAACTGATTTGCTGCTTTAAACTGGTATCCCGGATATATGAATATACCCGTTTCATAAGTGCCTTCATGAAATCCGTTATCATAATTACTTTCTATCGTTCTAATTGATGTTGTTCCAACACATACAATATTTTTCTTGTTTTTAATCGCTAAGTTTAATCGGTCTGTACTTTCTTTAGTTAATGTATATGTTTCTTCATGCATATGATGATCTAATACATTATCAACAGATACCGGTTTAAACGTTCCAAGACCTACATGAAGCGTAATTGGTATAATTTCAACACCTTGTGTTTCAAGTTGTTTTAATAATGCTTTCGTAAAATGAAGACCAGCTGTTGGTGCTGCTGCACTTCCCAAATCTTTAGCGTAAACCGTTTGATAACGATCTTTTTGCTCAAGTTTTTCAGTTATGTAAGGAGGTAGAGGCATTGTGCCTAGCTGCTCTAACATCTCAATAAATAAGCCTTTATAAAGCATTTTAAAGACACGTATGCCTTCATCTTTTACTTCTATACATTCAGCAACTAAAAGTTCTCCAAACAAGATTTTCGTGCCTATTTTAACGCGTTTTGCAGGTTTGGTCATGGCTTCCCATGTGTCTTTTTCTACTTCTTTTAAAAGTAAAACCTCAATCACTGCATCAGTTTCTTCTTTAATCCCCATCAATCTTGCTGGAATCACTTTAGTATTATTAATGACCAATACATCATTTTTTCCTAAATACTTCGTAATATCATAAAAATGTTGATGTTCTATACTTTCATCTTCACGATTTAAAATCATTAATCTTGAATGATCTCTTTTCTCACTTGGATGTTGTGCTATTCTATCTTTTGGTAAATTAAAATCAAAATCACTAACTTTCATCATTAAACAATCCTTTATAATATTTGATTCCTAAGGATTGATAAGCTTTTTCTGTCGCCATTCTTCCTCTAGGTGTTCTTTTAATATAGCCTTCCATCAATAAATAAGGTTCATAAACATCTTCAACTGTTGTTATTTCTTCACCAATGGTCGCGGCTATGGTTTCAATACCAACAGGACCACCAGCAAATTTTTCAACGATGCTTCTTAAATACCTGTAATCTGTATGGTCTAGTCCATTATGGTCAATCCCTAATTTAGATAAAGCATGATTCGTTATCTTCTCATTAATGACACCGTCACCAATAATTTCAGCAAAGTCTCTGACTCTTCTAAATAAGCGATTGGCAATCCTAGGCGTACCTCTACTTCTTTTAGCTAAAGCATTAACCGCATCTTCTTCAATTTCGTTTTGATAAACGGTTGAAGTTCGTTTTACAATTTTTCTTAAATCATCAACATCATAATAACTTAATCTTAAGACAACGCCAAAGCGTTCTCTTAGAGGCGCTGATAAATCACCAAAACGAGTGGTTGCTCCTATTAAAGTAAACGGGGGTAAATCGATTCTAATAGATCTTGATTCATGGTCTTTACCAATAACGATATCTAAAACATAGTCTTCCATTGCTGCATATAAAACTTCTTCTACAAATCTTGGAAGACGATGAATTTCATCAATAAATAAAAC
This sequence comes from Mycoplasmatota bacterium, assembly GCA_024650045.1. Lineage (GTDB taxonomy): Bacteria > Bacillota_I > Bacilli_A > Acholeplasmatales > Acholeplasmataceae > Peloplasma. The sequence continues at coordinate 153,876 of JANKMU010000003.1, forward strand.
ATCTCCAGGATTTAATGAACTCAAAACAGCAGCCAAATCACCACTTCTTTCAATGGCTGGACCACTTGTAATTTTAATTTGTACGCCAAGTTCATTGGCTATGATTTGTGCGAGTGTTGTTTTTCCTAGACCTGGAGGGCCATATAATAAAATATGGTCTAATGCTTCTTTTCTTTTTAATGCTGCTTTAATATAGACATCCAGCATTTCTTTAATATCGGTTTGACCGATATATTGGTCTAAGGTTTGAGGACGAAGCGTTTGATCTTCATCTTCTTTAATTGACATTGCTGTAACAATACGTTCTTTGTCCATAAAATACCTACTTTATTAGCAATTGTAATGCTGCTTTAATCATCACTTCAACTTCTTGATCTTGATCGATTTTCTTCATCACTTTTCGAATCTCGACTTTAGAATAACCTAAAGCTGAAAGTGCAGCTTCAACATCACTTTTATGTGTTGGAACAAGTTCAGTTTCATCATCAACCAACTTGCCTTTAAGATCTAATATTATTTGTTGAGCACTCTTCAAGCCAATGCCAGGGAACTTAGTTAAGTATTTAACATTGCCTTCTTCAATGGCAAAAATAGTTTCATTTAAATTTTCAGTAGCAAGAATACTTAATGCACTTTTAGGTCCAATACCAGATACCCCAATAAGGCGAATAAACAGTTCTTTGCTTTCAATACTTTTAAATCCATAAAGATTATCTAAATCTTCACGGACATAATGATGAGTATAAATTCTCGTCTCTTCACCTAAATGATAACTGTATGGATTCGGTGAAATAATCAAAAAACCAATGCCATTGTTTTCAATCACTAAATAGCTTGGTTTGATTTCTTTAATCGTTCCATCGATATATGCATACATGCTGATCACCATACCTTTTATATATTACTTTTCATTATACCATTTTCCTCTAGTTTTTTCTATCATATCTTCTTAATATGATATAATTATTTTAGGGCGTGATTGATATCCAAAAGTTTGAATACTTGAAGTCTTTTGAAACAGACTTAAAAGAACAACTTAGCGTAGACAAAAAATACCTACCAATCTCAAAGAAATTGGTAGCTGTTTTGCGTGATATCAATCCATTTATCTCACAAACCATAGACAAACAAGTAAAAATAAAGGAAAAGTTTTTCCAAACGATGGTTGAAATCAATAAAACATATGCTGAGAATATGGAAAACTATCAGCGTTCTCTAGATCTTATTATTGAAAAAAATCATGAAGAAATTGAAAAAAGTCAAAAAGAAAAAGTTCACAAAACTCATGAAATTAATACCAACTTAAAATCAGAACTTGAAGTTATTGAACAAAAGATTAATCAAATCAATCTTGATGTAGAAGAGAACTTAAATAAAGCAGACCAAGTTTTAAAACGAGAGTTATCTCAAATTAGAAGCGTTATGGTTGAAGCTAAAAAAATATATCAAGAAACAACTTTAGAAATCGAAAAAGAAAAAACAGAAACTACCAAAGTCATAGCTAAATCATATGATCTAAAAGTTAAAGCAATTGATAAGAAACTTAAAAAATTTGAAACAGATCATGAAAAAAAACTGGTAGTTGTCAAAGATAACAGTCAAGTTGCATCTTCAAATCATGATGATAGTTATTTAACAATTAAAAACACATATACTGAATTAAGTATTTCCCTTAACAAAAAAATTAATGAGATTAAGAAAAAGTACCAACAGTCATTAACATCATTAGAAAAAAGTTATGAAACTAAAATTAAACCTATTCATAAATCAATCGAGGATTTAAAAAAAGAGTATCATGAGACACAAAAAAAGGCACTTGTAACTTATAGCGAAAAGCTAAACAGTTTAAATGTCATTTTTGACGTTCAAAAACAAGCATATGAGACAAAAAGAGAACGTATTATTCACGAAGGTAATGATTCGATTACCTTGTTTAACTCAAAACTATCAGCATATCGTGAATCAACACAAAAAGAAAAACTTATGAAATCACGTGAAATGCGTGATGAGATGAAGTCACTAGAAACTGAATATGAAAAAGAGAAGAAAAATCATCAACTAACCCGAGAATTAAATAGTTTTGATCAAGAATTAAACAAACAAATTCTTCGAACTAATAAAGACATTTTAATTAAAAAAAGAGAAACACAAAAGAAACTTTTCGAACTCGATCAAAAACATTTAAGAGAAATCAATGAATGGCGTGTTAAAAAAGCCTTGTACGAATATGAGAAAAAACAAGAGTTTGCAAAAATAGATTTAAATTACAATCATAACATTAGTGCATCCGAATCACTTTTAAAACTAAGAGAAACTTATCACCAATATCAAAAAGAAGTTCTTCTTCTTAACCATAATAAAGATCTTCTACCTTTAGAATATCAATTAGCAATTGCTGCATCTATTCAAGAAAGAGAATTAAATCTTTTAGCCAATGATGCACATCTAACAATTGCAAGCTTCAAACATGAAGAGCAACTCTTAGAATTTGAACACAAAAAAAATCTTGCATTAATTGATATGGAAAGAGAAAAAGTAAAAGCACTCTTTAATGCTGATACACAAGTATTAAACACAACAACCCAACTTGAATTAGAAAAAGAAAAAGCAAAACGCGATTACTCGCTTAAAGAACAAGACTTAAGAAGTGAATTAAGTCAAGCTATATTTAATAAAACTAAACAACAGATTCAAAACAAACTCAATGAAGAAATTTTCAATATAGAATCAGATCGAGAACTGATTTATATTGAAAACAAATATACACTTGAACTTGTTAAGGAAGAGGCAAAAGCTGAAGAAGATAAACGTACATATTTTGTTAATGAAGCCAAATACAAACACCAACAACGTGTAAATAACGAGAAAGCAAACCGTTTATTAAAGACTTATCAAAATGAAATCGAACTACAACAAGAACAAACAGAAATGTATATGAATATCATGAGACTTCTTTATCAAAATCATCAAGATATTGAAAAAGCGGTTACTAGTTTATATCATGTTCCATCGCATCCAGAAGTCTTTAAAGCAGTTTTAAAGATCTTAATTGGACTCAATCAAGAACTCTTAAACTCAGCAGTTCAAGTCACTGAATATTATCAGCATCTAGATCAAGAATTCTATTTAAAGAAAATCGAAGATTTAACAGGATATAAATACATGTTAAAACATGAAGACATGATGAATTATTACGAACAAGAAATTGAAAAGATTAATGAACAAAAAGTACTCATTAGAAAAGAAATCAGCACTTTAGAAGAACAGTTTTTTGCAAATCAAACAGAACTTGAGCGTCACCATGCATTTATTAATCAATTGACAAAAATTAGTCAAGACATTAAAGCCAATGAAATAAAGAGTGAACATCGTCATCATGACTTAAAAGAAAACCAAAAACTTTTAAGTAATCATGAACATGAAGTTAAACGAATCAAGCAAAATTTATCAAGAATCGAGAAATCTATTGATGAAAAACATGCTCAGATTACACCTCTAGATGAAGAAATAGTAAAACTAGAAGGCAAACAGCAAGATTCAGAAAAAGAACTAGAAAAAACAAAGCACGATGAAGCATCCTTCTTCTACCGCTATTTAAACCGCAACCAAAAAATATATCTATCATTTATCCATCAAATCAGACAACATTTTGAAGGTATTGATCATTTCTATCAAGCACTATATTCAGAAGTTTACGTATCCGATGCATTCTTAACATTAGAACTAAAAAAATTAAAGAAGAATTTCTTAGTTTTTGATAAGCAATTGACCATCCATCACCAAAGATTTTTAGATGTTATGCTTAAGTTCTATCAAACAAATCAAAAAGAGCAAGAAGCTATGATTCGTGGCTTTAAAAAGACAACATATCAATTGATTCATAGTTTAACAATAAACTACGAATCTAATATGAAACATCATGAAACTGAAAGTAAAAAGAAATTAAGAGATAAAGAACGTCAGATTCATGCACAAAGCGAAAAGATTAAGAAAAAACTTGAACTTGAATCCATAACTTACAAGAAAAAACTTGTTCTTGATCAATCAGTTATTCGTTCATTAGAGCAAAAAATATCTGAAAACAAAGAACGACAAGAACAAGAATTAAAATTATTAAATGAAAATCAATTATCAATTGCAACACAATATGCGTTTGAATACCAACAAAAGGTACGTCAACTTGAGGAACTATTCAATAAGACGGTTGCTCAAATTGATTCTAGTATCACAAATGCAAATAAAAACCATTCAGGTTTAGAAGGATCAGTTCATAATAAAAATCAAGTGATCTTAACAAAATATCAAGCAAGTCATGATAAGAATTTGCTTGCTTTGAAGCAAAAAACAAAACATTACGAAGATTTAATTGCTAAACAAGAGCAAATGAATCTTGAACGTAACACTCAATATGAAATGAATTTAAAACGTATGAAACAAAAGCGTGAAACTGAATTGAGTAATATACAATCACATCTACTAAAATTTAGTCAACAAACTAAAAATAGTCAAAACAGAGTATTGAAACGTGATTTTAGAATCCTTAAAAAAGCACATCGTTCAAAAGTAAGATTATTACACTTAAACTAGGAAAGAGTTTCTCTTTCCTTTTTTTTGCATTAAAAAAAGGGCTAAGCCCTTTATTCAATAAATTCAAACTCGAAATCGAAGATACGAATTGTATCTTTATTTTTTGCACCTTTTTGACGTAATGCCTCATCAACACCCATACTTCTTAGTTGTCTTGCAAAGCGTCTCACTGCTTCATCTTTTGTAAAATCAGTACGATCAAAAATAAGTTTTAATTTTCTACCACTTAATTCATAGACATCATCAA
>JANKMU010000040.1 GCA_024650045.1 Mycoplasmatota bacterium
AAGTTGACTTGTATGACCCAGCACCATCATTAATTATTCAAGATGAGGTTCATCTTATCAGAGAATCATTAGGGACTTTTGACTCCCACTATGAGACCCTTATTCAATATTTAATTGAAAGTTTAATACCAAAAAAGAAAAAGGTGAAAATAATAGGTGCGACAGCAACTATATCAAATTATGAGAAACATGTATGGGAACTTTACAATAAAGGAGCGAGGATGTTTCCAGCAAAATCACCCTATATAGGCAAAAATTTCTATTCATATACTGACAATGAGGACATTAATAGAATTATGATTTCCTTTGCACCTTTTGGAAGGTCTATTTTGAATTCAGTAGTCTATTCTCTTAAATATTTAAGAGAAGTTGTGTTTGAATACTTAAAGGATGTAAATAAGGTGATTAAAATACCTGGGATGGATATTAAAGATAAAAATGAAGCCTTTGAAATTGTAAAAGACTACTGGATTTTTCTCGAATATAACAATGTAAGAATTGATGGAAATAGAGTAATAAATGCTATAGACAACATAATTAATCCAGAGCTAATGCAGCTTAATAAGCCCAGTTTCGACATCCGTAAAATGACTGGAGATGAATCTTTTCAAGATGTTAGGAAGATTTTAGCAGAAATTGAAAAAAATGATGAAGTTTTTGAAGGGATAAACTTAATAAGTGCCACTAGTATGATTTCACATGGAGTCGATGCTGACAGATTTAATATGATGTTATTCTTTGGTATGCCTGGTAATACAGCTGAGTATATTCAAGCATATTCAAGGGTTGGTAGAAAGTATCCTGGGATTGTGATAGATATAATTAGACCTACAAGAGAAAAGGACAATTCATATTTAAAGAATTTTGTAAAATTCCACGAATTTAAAGATATATTAGTTGAGCCAGTACCTATAAACAGGTGGGCTTCAAATGCTATTGAGAAAACATTTTCTGGTATATTAGCTGGGATATTGATGGACTATTATGATCCAAAATTCAATTTGGATTATGGGAACATATATGACATGAAAGTGCTTAAAAAACTGATCGAAGATGGAAAGATAAATAAAGAGGAACTACTAAATGATCTCAAAGAAGCTTATGGATGTCAGTTTAATGATGGAGGAAGCGTTAACCCTAGCTATAACTATGTTAAGTTCATTGAAGATAGCCTCGAAAAAATATTTTCTGAAATCGATGATCGAACTTTTAGAGATGAGTATTACTATTTAGGTGGGAATGTGTTACAGATGCTGGATGGCAGATTAAACTGGCCGATGAGAAGTTTGAGATTTACTGAAAAGAGTGTAAATATAGAATTGAGGTGAAGACATGACTAGAGTAATGCCAAGAAGTGTGCACCAAGCTATCTTTAAGTATTTGCCAGATTCATGGGGAGACTTTTATGATAGGGAGTCTAGAGTTTCTTATAACATGAAAGTCTACATATGGAATAGTGATCGATTACAAGGCGTTAATAAGAAGAGGTTATTAAATGAGGTAAGAAATGAAATTAGACAGTTTAGAGATAGAGGTGGAAAAGTTTTAGGATTTGGTAGTTTAGCAACAGATAAAATAAATCTCGAAGAATATTCAATACTAACTCCTAAATGTGCAGAAAACCCTCAGGTTCCTGACATAATCTCAAATGTTAGCCCACTTACGTTTGTATGCAACAAATGTCATGGTGTAACTACATTTAATACTAGTCAAGAATACTTGCAATACCCGAAGAATAGATATTGTAAAAAAAATGATTGCGGAGGGGAACTAAAACAAATAGGACTTGTATATGCATGTTCTTGTGGATGGGCTTCTCCAGTTTATTCTGGGAAATGTAGTAACCCAGCTCATGGGAATAAGTTTATTAAATTCTATTCAGGAGACTATAAATATACTTGTTCAAAGGATGGGAAGACATTTGAGATGTATAAGTTCTGCCCAGAATGTAAGCAAAGACTTGCTCCAAAGAATATTAATTCAGGTGATATATTCATACCATTTAATTTCACAATAATTGAGTTGCTTAATAATCAAGAAGAAAATTTTTTAATAGACAATGTAGATGCACCATTTATTGTTGTGGCAAACTGGCTAAATCGAATAAGTGATGATGAGTATAATAAGTTAGTAAAAAGTGTTATGAACGACGATGACAATTCTAATTATGAGGAGCTATACCAACAATATTTTAACCAATTATTGAGTAATGGTTTGCCTAAAGAACAAGCTGAGACTATTGCCAAGAATATGGCTGCTTCAAATGATAAAAACAAACAGAAACTAGAATTGGTGAATAATGTAAAAGAGAAACTAACAGGCGATCACTTAAATTACCAATACGGATCAAGAAAACTAGCAATTTCATTAGTAGAATACAGAACAATAATCAATAGCGATGTAAAGTTAACAATTGAACAAGGAATTGAGCAAGCGATGGCTCAAAACAACATATTTACTAAGAATGAGTACTTGGATATTTATGCCAAGTATGGGTTCAGTAGGATAGAAGCGTGTGGGAAGATTCCATTGCTTAACAGTGTTTTTGGATATACTAGAAGAGAATCTGATCCAAAGGCATTACCAGGAGGTAGTTTAACACTTAGAGCTTTAAAAGAAGAAAGGGTAGGAACAAAGAATATATATGGAGTAAAACTTAACACTGAAGGCATTTTATTTGAGATGGATAGAGCGAGAGTAGTTAAATGGTTAATGGACAATGAAATACTAGATGAAGATCTTGCACCTGATTTAGAAGATGAGGAAGAATTAAAACTGTGGTTTTTAAACAATATAGATTTAAGCGGTATTACAACTTTTTCAAATATAGATAGGTCTACTCATCTATATACTGCACATGTATATAACCTGATTCACAGTGTTTGCCATGCTCTTATAAAAGAATCTGAAGAATTTAGCGGGCTAGATAAAAACTCTTTAGGAGAATATTTATTTCCTAATATCCCGGCATTCTTTATTTATTGTCAGAATTCCCAAGGAACTAGCTTAGGCTCTATGTTTTCATTGTATACAAGTGTGTTGGATAAGTGGATTGCTAGAGCAAAAGAAAGCGTAAATAAGTGCGTATTTGATCCAATATGCATTGATAGAGATAGGGCATGTTTGGGATGTTTGTATATTAACGAGATATCATGTAAGCATTTTAACAAAGATCTAGATAGGAGAAATCTTATAGGATACACAGATGTTTTAACTGATAATCGTACGTATGGATATTGGGAGGATTAACTATGGCTATAATGTATCCAAGTTCCATTGCAGACTATAATCCTACAAAATCTGAAAGAGAGTTCTATGAAAGGCTTCGTGACAATCTTAATGATAATTATAGAGTATTCTATTCGATTAAGTGGTTTACAGAAAAAAATGGTATAAGGGCCAATAGTGAAAGTGACTTTTTAATATTTGATCCAACCTTAGGATATTTATGTATCGAAGTTAAGGGTGGTAGAGGGATAGAAAGAGAAGGAGATAAGTGGAAACTAATACTTTCGGAAGATGATGGGGAGAAAGAAGAAAGAGATCTTACTAGAAGTCCTTATTTACAAGCTGAAGAAAGCATGTGGTACTTCAGAGAATATTATGTTGAACAATTTAACAACACATACAAAGGAGTTTATGGGAGTGCTGTTGCTTTCCCTAATTTCAACTATATAGAAATGGGGCCAGATGCACCAAAATTCTTAACTATTGATTATGATGATATGTCAAATCTAGAGTATAGAATTAAGGAAATATTCAACTACTGGAGAGGGAAACACAATCATCTTGTATTTACTAAGGACCAAAGAGAAAGGTTCATAAGTTTAATTCATAAGAGAGTATCTTTGTCTGCAGCTGCTGGCGCACTAATAGAATATCGGAATAAGCAATTAGAGGTAATTAATAGGGTTCAAGATAATTACATTGATTTTTTAAGCCATTATAACCAAGCTTATATAACAGGTGGAGCTGGTACCGGCAAAACATGGATTGCTATT
>JANKMU010000041.1 GCA_024650045.1 Mycoplasmatota bacterium
TAATCTAAAAAATATATATTGTATCATTTGATAAAGAAAAAGACCTTGCAATATTAAAATGTACCCTATAAAACGGACTCTTTGAAAAAAGACCCTGGCTATAGGGTTTTTACTTTATAATAGAGATAACAGGAAGCTGGTGATGAAATGGGATTATATTATTTCACAGATGAACAAGTCATAGAATTATCAAAAAATCCAAATGTTAAGCACGTGAGCAACAAAAGCATAACCTATCAGGAATCATTTAAAGAAACCTATCTTGAGGCTTATTCACAGGGCAAGACATCAAGAGCAATTTTTATTGAAGCTGGGTTTAATGTGCAAGTTCTTGGTGATGATCGGATCAAATCATCAGGCAAACGATGGCGCAGACAAAGTAAGCGGTTAGAAGGTGTAAAAGACACACGTAAAGGTGGATCTGGAAGACCTAGAACAAGAAATCTAACCCAAGATGAAATCATTAAAAGACAAAAAGCACAAATTGAGTATTTGAAACAAGAGCGTGATTTTTTATTGGAACTCAAACGGCTAGAAAGGCAAGTGATCAGAAAGCAGCAATTAAGCCCAAAGAAAAGTTTAAAATCATCCAAAAAATGATGAGTCATAAGAAAAGCAGGCTCACATTAACTTACTTACTGGAATTATCAGGTGTATCGAAAAGTGGATACTATGGATTTAGTGAACAAACAGATTCAAAACTACTAAGAGAACTCAAAGATGAAGAAGATTTTGAGTTGATCATGCAGGCATATCGGTTTAAAGGCTTTAATAAAGGAGCGAAACTACTGAAGATGACCTTAGAAAATCAATTTGACACCATCGTGAATCTTAAGAAGATTAGACGTCTCATGAAGAAATTTGGGTTATATTGTCCAATCAGAAAAGCAAACCCCTATAAGCGTATGGCCAAAGCAATGAAAACATCACATGTCGCACCAAACAAGTTAGAGCGTAAGTTTAAAGAAGGGAATCCAAATCAGATTCTACTCACAGATATAACTTATCTAACTTATGACTTAAATCAAAGAGCTTACTTATCGGGTATCAAAGATGGAGTAACCAATGAAATGCATGGGTATAAGGTATCTAGAAGTTTAGATATCAGCTTTGTTGAAGAGAGCATGAAGCAGCTAGATAAAATCGTGTTAGATCCAAAAGCACTAATGAATTCAGATCAAGGAACACATTACACATCACACGCTTTTCAACGCTGCTTAAAAGAGTTAGGCATTGAGCAATCGATGTCAAGACGTGGGAACTGCTGGGACAACGCACCGATTGAATCGTTCTTTGGCCACATGAAAGATGAGATTAATCTGATTAACTGCAAGACATTTGAAGAGGTTGAAAAGGCAGTTGATGAATATATGGACTACTACAATAACTATCGGTATCAATGGGGTTTAAATCGAATGACTCCAAGAGCATATGGTGATATGCTTAGAAATAAAAGCATTAAAAAAGATGGCCGCTCTCTAAAAGAACAACCATCTTACTTAAATGATTTAAATTATTAAGGTCTTTTTTTACTTAGTCCTTGACATAGGGTACACATTACAAATGCTATTACTCGGTTTTCTTTTTTAATGGTTTTAATGATTTAATAAATTCG
>JANKMU010000004.1 GCA_024650045.1 Mycoplasmatota bacterium
ATCCGTCGTGGGCGTTGGAGATTTGAAGGGAGCTGCCCCTAGTATGAGAAGACCGGGGTGGACATACCACTGGTGTACCAGTTGGCCTGCCAGGGCCACAGCTGGGTAGCTATGTATGGAAGGGATAAACGCTGAAAGCATCTAAGCGTGAAGCCCACCTTAAGATGAGATCTCCCAATTTAGTAAGACCCCTTGAAGACTACGAGGTTGATAGGCTGGGTGTGGAAGTATGGTGACATATGAAGCTGACCAGTACTAATAGGTCGAGGACTTAACCTATATAATACAATTCATGATTTAAACAGAATTTATCTAGTTTTGAGAGATGTCTGGTGACGATGGCGAAGTGGAAACACCTGTTCCCATCCCGAACACAGCAGTTAAGCACTTCAGCGCCGAAGATAGTTCCAAGGAGCGAAAATAGGACGTTGCCAGGCAGTTCTCTAAGAATGGGAGATTAGCTCAGTTGGGAGAGCATCTGCCTTACAAGCAGAGGGTCAGCGGTTCGAGCCCGTTATCTCCCACCATTCTTATGCCGAAATAGCTCAATCTGGTAGAGCAACTGACTTGTAATCAGTAGGTTGCGGGTTCAATTCCTGTTTTCGGCACCATTTTCACGACCCGTTAGCTCAGTCGGTAGAGCACTTGACTTTTAATCAAGGTGTCGAAAGTTCGATTCTTTCACGGGTCACCATTATTGTATTTTATTACTGCCTCGATGGTGAAATAGGTAGACACGTGGGACTTAAAATCCCATGGATGATGAATCCGTGCCGGTTCAAGTCCGGCTCGAGGTACCAGTATTAGGGGCCTTAGCTCAGCTGGGAGAGCGCCTGCCTTGCACGCAGGAGGTCAGGGGTTCGAGCCCCCTAGGCTCCACCAATTTTTAAAAACATCTTGTATTTGTTAGAATGGGTAGACCAAACATTTTAAGTGGTTATAATGGCGGCGTAGCTCAGCTGGTTAGAGTGCACGGTTCATACCCGTGAGGTCGAGGGTTCGATTCCCCCCGCCGCTACCAGTTTGGACCCGTAGCTCAGTTGGTTAGAGCTACCGGCTCATAACCGGTCGGCCGTAGGTTCGAGTCCTACCGGGTCCACCAAAACTATTTTATAGTTGTCTGGAAAGTATGTTATAATAACGGAGGAATACCCAAGTCTGGCTGAAGGGATCGGTCTTGAAAACCGACAGGCTGTAAAAGGCGCGGGGGTTCGAATCCCTCTTCCTCCGCCATCAGAAGTTTAATAATTTTTATAATATCGCGGGATAGAGCAGTCTGGTAGCTCGTCGGGCTCATAACCCGGAGGTCGTAGGTTCAAATCCTTCTCCCGCAACCAACTGGTCCGGTGGTGTAGGGGTTAACATGCCTGCCTGTCACGCAGGAGATCGCGGGTTCAAATCCCGTCCGGACCGCCATTATTAGGCTCTGTAGCTCAGTCGGTAGAGCAAAGGACTGAAAATCCTTGTGTCGGCAGTTCAATTCTGCCCGGAGCCACCACTATCACTTAATAAAGCCAAGAAGTAGGGCTTTTTTTTATTTTCTAGACCATGACCCACTAATTCGTTTAGTATATAAAGTAAAATTCTACCAATTTTTGTACTATAGTGTGAGGTGATTAATATGAAGATAAAATCATTGTTTAGGTTTAAAGGAATCAAAGAATTTAATACTTTTTCAGATTATTTGGAACAAATTAACTGGAAGATAGATAAACAATTGTTAAAGAATAGAGTTGCTGAACATAAAAATAATCAATTTATTAATGAACTAAAACGAAAATTCATTGAGAAAAAGATATCTATTTGGCCACTAAAGGATGAAGAAACAATTACTTGGCTTGATACCCTCCTTTTAATGAGGAGGTTAATGATTGAATTATTTAAAAAAGGTATTAATACAGATCAAATAACAATTCTAATGGAATATCCCCTAGTTTATGGTAATTATATGAGAACTGACTATCTCCTTGTATACGAACGGCTGATTATTGTTCTTGAGTTTGGAATGTTCAATCAAGATGAAAGAAGAAGTGAAGAAAGATACACTAAAAAATTACAAGAGTCAATTAATCATCGTCAGATAATTGCAAATATGGTTTCAAAATGGATTGATGTTGTAAATTATGTGATGATTTACAAACCCGAACATGACTCAAATAATAATTTAATACTTACAGAGAATAATGATTACAATCAGGGAGAAATCCAAAATTTAATAGAATTTGTCATTAAAAATATCCGAATTCAAGATAACTTGACAGCTATAAAACAGCTCGAGTCAATTCAAGATTATAATTAATCTATCTTTTCTGTTGACTTTAAATATAGATGTGATATCATATAATTAACAATAATATTTGAAGTTCAAAATATTTGAAGGAGAAAATAAAATGAGTGAAAAAATTGGTCTAGTAGTATGTGGTAATTCAGGTGTTGATTATATGAAATTGGATTATCCAGTTAAATTAATCAGAGCAACATTGAATCTAGGTGGTAAAGAATATGAAGATTACGTTGATATTCAAGCAAAAGAATTTTATGATGTTATAACAGCTAATCCTGATATTGACGTATCAACTTCGCAAACATCAACCGGAAAAATAGCAAGTGTCTATGAAGAGTTGAAAGAAGAGGGATATACTGAAGTTATAGCTATTGTTATTTCTTCAAAATTAAGCGGAACATATCAAGGAGCAGTTTTAGCTAAAGATATGGTACCAGGTATTAACGTTTATGTTATTGACTCTAGAAGTGTTTCTTATGGAGAAGCATATTTAGTTTTAGAAGCTATAAAAATGATTAAAAACGGTAGCAAAACTAGAGATATCATTGATAAATTAGAGAAAATAAGAGATAATATATATATCTATGTTCTCGTTGACACACTTAAGTATCTAGTTAAGAATGGTAGATTATCTGCTACGAGTGGATTTTTAGGTACATTATTAAAAATTAAACCTCTACTTCATGTACAAAGAGATGGCAGTTTGGTTCCTTTTGAAAAAATCAGAACCACTAGTAAAGCTCAAGCAAGACTGGTTGAAGTTATAAAACATGATATTGAAGGTAAAAATGTCGTAATGTTTATTGCTTACACAAATAATGAAGAGAAAGCTAAAGAAATTAAGCAACAAATATTAGAAATTCGCCAAGATGTAACTGTAGAATTAGTCCCATTAACACCTGTAGTTGGTGCTCATGCTGGTCCAGGTACACTAGGTGTAGGTTATATAGTATTATAAGAAGGCGGTAATTAAAGTGGTTTCTCCAAAAGAAGTAATAAATGAATTATTAGTAGATGTTTTTAATCAAATTTTAAGCATTGAGGCGGATGTTTTAAAAAAACGTGGTGTAAAAATATCCATGACAGAAGTTCATGTTTTAGAAGCAATTAGAAACACCGAAATACCTACGATGGGAAATGTTGCGCAAAAATTAAGAGTTACATTGGGGACACTTACCACATCAATTAATGTTTTGGTTAGAAAAAATTATGTGTTTAGATATCGTGATGAAACGGATCGTAGAAAAGTTTATTTAAAACTAAATGAATCTGCTATAGACGTACTAAAAGTTCACGATGAATTTCATAATGAAATGGTTACATCGTTATTCAAAGACTTAGATTTAGAAAAAGATGAGGTGTTGATGAAGTCACTAGAGAACATAAGTCAATACTTTAAGCAAAGATACTAAATGATTAGATAAGTCTGAGCAAGCATCCATAGGATGCTTTTTTTTATAAAAAAACCAAAATAGACTTTTATCTGATAAAAAAATATATTATAATAAGTTTACGTGTGTTTATTTATTCGTTCGATTTAAAAATCGATCATACAAATCTTGATTTATAAGTATATAAATATAACTAGTAAATTTTACTAGATATAAATATAAAAAATAAAGGAGAGCATCTTGTATACCATAGTTGATGATGTGAAATTACCTTGTAGAGTTACCCACAAGAAAGATTCGGTGGGTAAAGTTGTTTTGTTTGATGATTTGTTAAATTCTGAGCATTACGCAGAAAAAGATCTCAAAATCATTTTTAAGGTCTTTTATCGAGAACAAGCAGATGAGTTTTTAAATGCCAGAATAATTGAATTAGGTTGCAGTAATAACAAATCAAACCCATGTAGAGAATATTCTGAAGTTTTCGGATTTTTTGATTCTCAACAGCTTTCTGAAATTTTCAGAAGAAATGTTTTTGTAGATAGGATGAACTTTTTACAAGCTTTCAACAAGGCTCTAGATGAATTTTTACAAATAGCTAGACGTGATTCCTTTTATCCTTCTACACGTGAAAAAATGGAGACACTAGAGTTTTTTAGAAAAAGATTATTGAGTCGTTTAGTAGGGATTATGTTTAGGCACAAAATTAATAGGATCAGTAATGATATGATTGTAGTTGTAAATAGATTTCGTAAAGAATATTTTTTTAATCTCTCAAAATATGTTAAGGGTTTCATATGTAAAAAGTTTGAGGATTATGACTTGGCTAGACTTTATGCCAACGAGTATCGAATCTCTATTGCATTTCGTAACCATGAATTTATTGAAAATGAGACTGTTATCATAAATCAATCAAATAATGAAATCATCCTTAAACCAAAAGCAGAGACGGTTTCTCTTTTTAAACAAAAAATGAGAGATAGTTTAGATTACCTTGCTCAGGGTCCGGGGAGAAGTTTGGGTTTAATTAATCTTTTTACGAGTACCAATGATATTAGAGATATCAATGAAATTGTTAATTCTGATTGGTTTAGTGGAATAGTCACATTCAAAAGTGAGTTTTTATATGCTGCTAAAGGAACAACGTCATCAATTGAAGAACTAACAAGTTTTTATGTGAAATTACTAGAAACTGTAGGGAGTAAAGAAATCTTTATAAATATACCAGATTTTCGACCGGAAAATCCTGTTGATATTATTGAAGGTGAATATACGGATCTTGAAACGTATATGAAGTTTAATACTGTATTTAACGATAACATATCAGCAATCGCTCATGCAAGTTCTAATACAGGAAAAGTTGTTAATATTGTGGTACCGATGATTAGACTTAAAGATGAAATGAATAGTTGGAAAGATAATATCATAGATATATTCTCATATCTTGATTCACCAATACCTTTAATAGGAATGATGGTAGAAACAGAAACTACTTTTGAATATTTCGAAGATTTTAAATTACATGATTTTGCGATTATAGGAATGGATAACTTGATTGATGAATTAATGGATAATTATGATAGATATAGTGATATTGATTTCGAGGATTTTATGCTTGAATTAGGGAGTGATTTACGAGAATTACATCAACACTACAGAGCGCATTTAAGCAAAACGAGACATATTGTAAGCGGACATTGTTTAAAGAATCCCAAAATACTATTGAGACTCATGAGATCGGGATTCAGAGAATTCTCAATTCCTGTTGATCATATGCCCGTTTCTGGAGAAGCGGTAAAATTTTATGCAGATACACGAGGTAATTATATTGGGGTAGCTGCTGAAAGAAAAGGGAAAAGATTATTAAAAATGCAAATGGATGCGGAAAAAGAACAAAAAGAGAAAGAAGAAGAGGAAGAAAAACAAGAAGAACTTAGGAAGATTGAAGAACGCAAAAAAAAGTATAATATTAACTGATTGGGATAATATTTATATATAAATCAAAATATTATAGTAATTAACTCAAATAAATCAATAAAAGAGGGGAAAAGTAATAAAAGTGTTGCTTTTCATCTCTTTTTCTTATATAATAGTTACGCTCGTGTGTATACGAGAAGGCTGTGAAATGGAAGGTTGCTGACACACGGATAGCCGTTGTCTACGTGTTAGGTTTTTCTGTGGAGCAAGTCTATACAAGATTATAGGCGAAAGGAGCTATTAGAAATGGCAAAAGATGTAATTAAAATTCGTTTGAAGGCTTACGATCACAGATTGATTGATCAAGCTGCTAAAAAGATTGTAGAAAGTGCACTAAGAACTGGAGCAACAGTTCAAGGTCCAATTCCTCTTCCAACAGAAAAGGAAATATTTACGGTCTTACGTTCTCCTCACGTTAACAAAGATTCACGTGAACAATTCGAACGTAGAACGCACAAAAGATTAATTCAAATTATAGATCCAAACCCAAAAACAATTAGTGCTTTGATGGATATTGATTTACCATCAGGTATCGACATTGTATTAAAAAAATAAAGCAAATTAAGAAAGAGGTAAAATTATGGCCAAAGGAATCTTAGGTAGAAAACTTGGAATGACACAAATTTTCGATGAAAATGGTGTTTTAGTTCCAGTTACCGTTATTGATGTGGCTGACAATGTGGTGTTACAACAAAAAACTGTTGAAACAGATGGTTATGTAGCAACTCAAGTTGGTTTCGAAACAAAACGGGACAAATTAAGTAACAAGCCTGAACAAGGGCACGTGAAAAAAGCTAATACAGCACCTAAGCGCTTCGTTAGAGAAATCCGCTTTAAAGAAGAGCTTAATAATGAGTTAGTAAATATAACGGTCGGTGAACTTGTAAAGACGGATTTATTTAAAGTTGGTGAAGAGGTAGATGTAACGGGTACATCTAAAGGTAAAGGATTTGCCGGAAGTATTAAACGACATAACCAATCTCGTGGTCCAATGACACACGGTTCAAGATATCATCGTGGACCTGGCTCAATGGGAGCAGTAAAAGGCAAATTAAAAGGTAAGAACCTACCAGGACATATGGGTAATGAACAAGTAACAATTCAAAACCTAACGGTCGCCGGTGTGGATATTGATAATCAATTGCTATTAATTAGTGGAAGCGTTCCAGGACCAAATAAGGGACTAGTTATCGTTAAATCCGCTGTTAAGAGCGGTAAATAAGGAGGGTTAATATGCCAAAAGTAAACTTATTAAATCAAACAGGTAAAAAAGTTGCTGACTTAACCTTATCCGATTATGTATTCGGTATTGAACCACATCAACAAGCATTATATGATGTAGTTAATGCTCAAAGAGCAGCAATGAGACATGGTACTCACGATGTTAAAAACCGTGGTGAAGTATCAGGTGGTGGTAGAAAGCCATGGCGTCAAAAAGGAACTGGTCGTGCTCGTCAAGGGTCAACTAGATCACCACAATGGCGTACTGGTGGAGTAGTCTTCGGACCAACTCCAAGAAGTTATGCAGTTAAGATGAATCAAAAAGTTCGTCAATTAGCTTTAAGATCTGCACTTTCATATCATGCAGCAAATAATCAACTAAAGGTAATTGAGTCATTAAATATTGATGCACCTAAAACAAAAAAATTCAAAGAATTATTAGCAGGTTTAGGTATTGAAGGAAAAGTTTTATTTGTATCAAATACTTTTACTGACAACGAAATGTTAGCAGCAAGAAATATTCCTACTGTTGCGTTCTCTCAAGTTAGTCATGTCAGCGTATATGACATTCTTAATTGTAAAAACTTGGTCTTAACAAAAGACGCAGTTGAAGCACTAGAGGAGGTATTGGGAAATGACTAAATATTACGATATAATCAAGGCTCCTATTATTACTGAAAGAACAACCCAACTTATCGAAAGTCACAACAAATACACTTTCAAAGTTGATAGAAAAGCAAACAAAGTAGAAATAAAGAAAGCTATAGAAATAATATTTAATGTCAAGGTATTATCTGTTAATACTATTAATGTATTGCCTAAATTTAAAAGAATGGGTAAATACGAAGGTTATAAGAATGCTTATAAAAAAGCAGTTGTTAAATTAGCTGAAGGTCAAAAGATTGATGCCTTCACAGTTTAAGTGAAAAATTAGAGGAGGTTTAACCAAATGGCGGTTAAAAAATACAAACCGACAACCAATGGTCGTCGTAACATGAGTGTGTTAACATACGAAGAAATAACAACATCTACTCCTGAAAAATCACTACTAGAGCCAATTTCTCGCACAGGTGGACGTAATAACCAAGGTAAAATTACCGTTCGTCACATCGGTGGCGGTGCAAAAAGAAAATATCGTGTAATTGATTTTAAGCGTAATAAATTTGATGTGATTGGTAAAGTGGCAACGATTGAATATGATCCAAACCGAAGTGCAAATATCGCATTAATTCATTATCAAGATGGCGAGAAAAGATACATAATTGCACCTAAAGGATTAGAAGTTGGTAATGAAATAGTTTCAGGACAACAAGTAGACATCAAAACTGGTAATTCACTACCAATCATGAATATTCCTGTAGGAACTACAATTCATAATATTGAATTAAGCCCAGGAAAAGGTGGACAGATAGCAAGAAGTGCTGGTGCATCTGCTCAGATTTTAGGACGTGAAGATAAATATGTATTAGTACGTTTACAGTCTGGTGAAGTTCGTAAGATTTTAGGTACATGTCGTGCAACCATTGGTGTTGTAGGAAATGAATCATGGGAACTTGTAAATATTGGTAAGGCAGGAAGAACACGTCACATGGGGACTCGTCCTACAGTACGTGGATCTGCTATGAATCCTAATGACCACCCACATGGTGGTGGTGAAGGTAGAACACCAATTGGTAGAAAATCACCAATGACCCCTTGGGGTAAGAAGGCTCGCGGTGTTATTACACGCGACAATAAGAAAGCGTCAAACGACTTAATCGTTCGTCGTCGTACGAAGTAGGAGGAAATTTATGGGACGTTCATTAAAAAAAGGACCATTTTGTGACAATCACTTATTAAATAAAGTAAAAAAACAAAATGAAGTAAATGAAAAGAAAGTAATTCAAACATGGTCACGTCGTTCAACAGTTTTCCCTGATTTTGTTGGACACACGGTTGCCGTTTACAATGGTAAATCACACGTGCCTGTATATATTACAGAAGATATGGTTGGTCATAAATTTGGCGAATTTGCACCAACACGTACATATCATGGACATGGTAAAGATGATAAGAAAGCTAAGAAGAAGTAATTGGAGGAGAATATGATGGAAACTAAAGCTATTGCTAAAACCGTTCGCATTGCTCCACGTAAGGTAAGATTAGTCGTTGATTTAATCCGCGGCAAAGACATTAAAGAAGCACAAGCAATTTTAATGTTTACACCTCGTGGTGCCTCACCAGTTATTTTGAAAGTGTTAAACAGCGCTGTCGCCAACGCTGAACACAATAACAATGCTAACGTTGAAAACCTATTTGTTAAAGAGGTTTATGTAAATGAAGGAGTTCGTCTTAAGAGACTTTTACCAAGAGCTAAAGGTCAAGGCGACATCATTCAAAAAAGAACAAGTCACATCACAGTAGTTGTGGCAGAAAAAGAGTAGAGGTGAAGAGACATGGGTCAAAAAGTTAATCCAATAGGTATGCGTCTTGGCATCATCCGTGGCTGGGATTCAAAATGGTATGCAGCAAAAACTGCAGTTCCAGGACTAGTCAAAGAAGATGCAGAAATTCGTAAATACTTAAATAATTTTTACAAAAAAGCCGCTGTTTCTCACGTTGAAATTGAACGCGTAAAAGGTAAGGGCGGAAAAGATCGTGTAAAAATTACTTTGCACACAGCTAAACCAGGTATTGTAATCGGTAGAGATGCTGAAACAAAGAAGAAAGCTGTAACTAAATTAGAAAAACTTACCGAAAAAGAGATTGTATTTAATGTTGTTGAGGTTAAGCGTCCAGAACGCGTAGCTACACTTGTTGCACAAAGTATTGCAGAACAACTAGAAAACCGTGCTTCATTTAGACGTGTACAAAAAATAGCTATGCAACGCGCACTTAAAGCTGGAGCAAAAGGTGTTAAAACGCTTGTATCTGGTCGTTTAGGTGGTGCTGAAATGGCACGTAGTGAAGGATATTCAGAAGGTCAAGTACCTCTACATACTTTACGTGCAGATATTGACTATGCAACTGCAGAAGCAAATACAACTTATGGAATTCTTGGTGTAAAAGTTTGGATATATAATGGGGAAGTTCTTCCTGGTCAAACAAGAGAAGAAAACCTTAAAAAACAAGATGAGAGAGCACCACGTCAAGACCAAAGACGTAATCGCAGACAAGGGGGCAAATAATTATGTTAATGCCTAAAAGAACAAAATTTCGTCGTCCACATCGTGTGAGCTATGAAGGCGCTGTTAAAGGAAGAAATGAAATTCTTAATGGTGACTTTGCATTAGTAGCACAAGAAGGCGCTTGGATTACAAATCGTCAAATCGAAGCAGCCAGAATTGCGATGACAAGACATATGAAAAGATTAGGAAAAGTATGGATTAATATTTTTCCACACTTAGCAAAGACTAAGAAACCACTAGAAGTGCGTATGGGTTCCGGTAAAGGTGCTCCAGATCACTGGGTAGCGGTTGTCAAAGAAGGTAAAATAATGTTTGAAATTAATGGTGTTTCTGAAGAAATTGCAAGAGAAGCACTTAGATTAGCATCACACAAGTTACCTATTAAGACAAAAATTGTTAAAAGAGGTGAGCAAGCGTGAAAGCAGCTGAAATCAGAAAAATCAATACAAATGATTTGCAAAAAAGAATTGATGAGCTAAAAGCTGAATTATTTAATTTACGCTTTCAACTTGCAGTAGGACAACTTGAGAATACAGCTCGAATAAGTCAAGTTAAAAAAACGATTGCACAAATGAAGACAATCATCAGTGAACGTGCTGAATAAGGAGGATACTATGGAACGTAATCAAAGAAAAGTATATACGGGAAAAGTTGTATCTGACAAAATGGATAAAACGATTACCGTGGTTGTTGACACATACAAAAAATCTCCTTTATACAGAAAAAGTGTAAAGGTATCTAAAAAATTTCATGTGCATGATGAAGAAGGTTTAGCAGGTATTGGTGATACTGTTACCATTATGGAAACAAGACCATTATCAAAAACTAAGAGATTTCGTCTTTTAGAAGTTGTTGCTAAATCCGATTTAGTATAGGGAGGATAAAAATCATGATTCAACAAGAAAGCAGAATGGTTGTTGCTGATAACAGCGGAGCCAAAGAAGTACTTGTGATAAAGGTTTTAGGGGGAACCCGTCGTCGTTATGCTAATATCGGTGATGTCGTCGTTGTAACGGTTAAAAAAGCTGCACCAGCAGGAATGGTTAAAAAAGGTGAAGTTTTAAAAGCAGTTATTGTACGTACGGTTTCTGGCCTTCGTCGCGCTGACGGCTCATACATCAAATTTGATGAAAATGCAGCTGTAATTATTAAAGATGACATGAACCCACGTGGAACTCGTATTTTCGGTCCAGTGGCAAGAGAGTTAAGAGATAAGAACTTTATGAAGATCGTATCCCTAGCTCCAGAAGTATTATAAGGAGGTTTCGTCTATGTACATAAAAGCTGGAGACACAGTTGCAGTTATCGCTGGACGCGACCAATTTGTAACTGATAAAAAAGGAAATAAAACTCGCAAGACTGGTCGCGTCTTAAAAGTATATACAAAAACTGACCGTGTGTTAGTAGAAGGTGTTAATATTATTAAAAAACATCAACGTCCAACACAGGCAAATGATAAAGGCGGCATTATAGAAAAAGAAGCACCAATACATGTTTCTAACGTAGCGATTATCGATCCAAAAACTGGCAAACCAACTCGTGTTGGTTATCACGAAGTGGATGGTAAAAAAGTACGTTATGCGAAAAAATCAGGCGAAAGCCTTGATAAATAAGGAGTTTGAACAATGAGTTTAATTAAAGAAAAATACGAAAATGTTGTCAAACCCGAACTAATTAAGGCATTCAACTATACATCTGTTATGCAAGTACCAAGAATTGAAAAAATTGTTGTTAACATGGGTGTCGGTGACGCAGTATTTAATCCAAAAGTATTAGATGATGCTGTAGAAGAATTAAGAGCAATCACCGGTCAAAAACCAGTTGTAACAAAAGCTAAAAATTCAATTTCTAACTTTAAACTTAGAGAAGGAATGGCTATTGGTACTAAAGTAACACTACGTGGAGATAGAATGTACTATTTCCTAGATAAATTAATTTCAATTGCTTTACCACGTGTTCGTGACTTTAGAGGTATCTCATCAAATTCATTTGATGGTCGCGGAAACTATACGGTAGGTATTAGAGAACAAATCATTTTCCCAGAAATTAGTTTAGATAAAGTAAAAAAAGTTCGTGGTATGGACATTGTAATTGTAACAACGGCTAAAACTGACCAAGAAGGACGCGCATTATTAAGTCAACTTGGCATGCCGTTTAAGAAGTAAGGAGGCGTATTATGGCAAAAAAATCAAAAATCGTAAAAGATGCAAAACGTCGTGAAATTGTTGAACGCTATCGTGAAAAAAATGCAGAGTTAAAGGAAAAAGGTGACTATCAAGCACTTCAAAAACTTCCAAGAAATGCATCTGCAACACGATTAAGAAATCGCGATTCACTCGATGGTCGTCCACGCGGCTATATGCGCAAGTTTGGCTTGTCACGTCTAAAATTTCGTGAATTAGCACACAAGGGTGAACTCCCTGGTGTTAAAAAAGCAAGCTGGTAATTAGGAGGAAGAAACATGGTTATGACTGATCCAATCGCGGATATGTTAACACGTATTCGTAACGCAAATAGAATGCGTCATGAGAAAGTAGAAATGCCTGCTTCCCGTTTAAAGTCTGATATTTTAACAGTACTTAAAAAGGAAGGATTCATCATTGATTACCTAGTGCTCAAAGATGGACCACAAGGCAAGATAGTAGTTACCTTAAAATACACTTCAACAAAAGAACGTGTTATTAAAGGTTTAAAGCGGATATCGAAACCAGGACTTCGTGTTTATGCTTCAGTAGATGATTTACCTAAAGTATTGAATGGATTAGGGGTTGCTCTAATTTCAACATCTAAAGGTATCATGACTGATCGTGAAGCGCGTTTAGCTCAAGTTGGCGGCGAAGTGCTCGCTTACGTATGGTAATAAGGAGGAAATTATGTCACGTATAGGTAATAAGGTGATTCAAGTTCCTGCTGGTGTTACCGTCACGGTAAGCCCAGAAAACTACGCTGTAGTAAAGGGACCAAAAGGTCAACTTGAATTCCAATTCAATCAAAGTTTAGGTATTGAAATAAATGGAAGTGAGATACAAGTCACACGTCCAAATGAAGAAATGTTTACAAAGAAAATCCACGGTACAACACGTGCTTTATTAGCAAATATGGTAAATGGCGTATCAACTGGATTTAAAAAGCAATTAGAAATTCGCGGAGTTGGTTATAGAGCAAATCTCCAAGGCAACGTCGTGAATTTGAGTATGGGTTATTCACACCCAGTAGAATTAGAGATTCCAGCAGGAGTTACTGTCACTATTCCAAAAAACACTGATATCATCATTGAAGGAGCCGACAAACAAGTTGTTGGCGAATTTGCAGCCAAGATTAGAAGTGTTAGAAAACCTGAACCATATCTTGGTAAAGGTATTCGTTATGTTGATGAGTATGTTCCGCGTAAAGCTGGAAAGACTGCTAAGTAAGGGAGGACATCACGATGATTAAGAAAATATCAAAGAATGTCAACAGACAAAAACGTCATATACGTATCAGAAAAATTGTTGAAGGAACTGCTGAACGTCCAAGATTGAATGTTTATCGTTCAAACACAGCAATTTACGTACAAATAATTGATGATGTTAAACAAACAACACTTATCAGTGCTCGTAGTCAAGAAACAGGTCTTAAAGGTTCTAATGTTGAATCTGCTAAGGCAGTTGGTAAATTAATCGCCGAAAAGGCGCTTGCTAAAGGTGTTAAATCAGTTGTGTTTGATAGAAGTGGTTATTTATATCATGGACGTATCAAAGCATTAGCTGAAGCAGCACGTGAAGCAGGATTACAATTCTAAGGAGGAAACACACATGGCTAGAGATAGATACAATAAAGAAGATCAACAAGATAACCAATTCGAAGAACGTGTTGTTTCGATCAACCGCGTAACTAAAGTTGTTAAGGGTGGTCGTCGTTTCCGTTTTGCTGCCTTAGTTGTAATTGGTAACAAACAAGGTCAAGTTGGTTTTGGTACAGGTAAAGCATCAGAAGTACCAGATGCAATCAAAAAAGCTATTGAAGATGCAAAAACAAATTTAATTAATGTTCCTATCGTAGGAACTTCAATTCCACATCAAGTCACTGGAAATTTTGGAGCAGGAAAAGTATTTATGAAACCAGCTTCAGAAGGTACTGGTATCATCGCTGGGGGTGCGGTTCGTGCTGTATTTGAACTCGCTGGCGTAAATGATATCTTATCTAAATCTATTGGCACAAGTACACCAATTAATATGGTGCGTGCAACATTTGCTGGGCTTAAAGAATTAAGAACAGCTGAAAAAGTTGCTGCACTTCGTGGTGTAGACATATCGGAGTTATCATAATGAAATTACAAATTAAATTAAAGAAAAGTTTGATTGGCCGCAAGCCAAATCAAGTAAAAACAGCACATGCATTAGGATTAAAAAAGATGAATCAAATTGTTGTAATAGAGCCTAACGATGCCCTTATGGGTATGGTGAAAACTATTGGACATTTGATTGAAGTTCAAGAAGTAGAGTAGGAGGAAATACCAATGTTAAACGAATTAAGACCTGTAGAAGGTGCACGAAAAAAGCGTAAACGTTTAGGCAGAGGACCCGGTAGTGGTACTGGTATGACCTCTGGTAAAGGTGACAAAGGTCAACTCGCTCGCTCAGGTGGCGGTCCGCGTCCAGGGTTTGAAGGGGGACAACTTCCTTTCTTCCAAAGTATTCCTAAAAGAGGATTCAAGAACGTCAACCGTAAAGAATATGCTGTTGTTAATCTATCAGATTTAAATCTGTTTAATGACGGCGAAGTTGTTACACCAGAAGTATTAATTGCTAGAAATGTTTTGAAAAAACTTAAATCAGGCGTTAAAGTACTGGCAAATGGAACTCTCGAGAAAAAGTTGACTGTAAAAGCAAACGTATTCTCAAAAGCTGCTGAAGCAGCAATAACAAAAGCCGGTGGAACAGTAGAGGTGATTTAAAGTGTGGATACGTATTAAACGAATTCTAAGTAATAAAACAGTTATGATGAGATTAGCATTTACTTTGCTTATCTTACTCGTTGTTAGACTTGCAAGTCATATTACGGTTCCACTCTTTGATACACGAGCTATCGTCCAATTCATGGAATCAAGCGGTAGTTTTGTCGCAATCTTAAATAACTTTAGTGGACAGGCACTTGAAAGATTTTCTATTATGTCACTAGGGATTTCACCATACATTACTGCATCTATTGCTATTCAATTATTACAAATGGTTGTTCCTTCTTTCAAAGAAATGAGCGAACAAGGTGAATCAGGAAAAGCTAAATTAAATCAAATCACACGTTATTTAGCAATTGTTTTAGCATTCATTCAAGGTTTAGCACTCATTATTGGTATCAGTATTAATGGTAGTGTATTAATTCCAAGTTTGGAAGCTGCAGATGTTGAAAGATATAGATATTTCTACTACATCTACATGGCAATCGTTATGATGGGTGGTACAGCATTAGCAATTTGGCTTGCTGACCTTATAACAAAAAAAGGTGTTGGAAATGGTACGTCAATGTTAATTGTTGCCGGAATCGTAACCAGCTTACCAACGATGTGGACAACATTGTGGACAAAATACATCTCACAAGGTACCGGAGGATGGGACATAGTAATCTTCGTATTTATTATGTTGTTATACTTTGGAATCCTACTTGGTGTAGTTTACATGCAAATAGCTACTCGTAAAATTCCTGTACAGTATGCAAACCGTCAAGGTAAATCAGATTCAAACATTCCGATGAAGATCAACAGTGCTGGTGTTATTCCAGTCATCTTTGCACAAACAATATTAAGTATTCCACTATCTATTGTTGGTTTCACATCATCATCAAGTACAGGTTTCTCTGGTTGGTTAAACACGATATTTAATTATCAACAACCGATTGGATTTATCCTTTATGTATTATTGATTGTAGTATTCTCATTCTTCTATTCATTCTTAACTATCAACCCTGAGAAGATTTCGGATAACTTATCTAAATCAAATGCATATATTCCAGGTGTACGTCCAGGACAAGAGACCCAAGATTTTGTTGCAAAACTATTATTCAAGATTACAGTCATTGGTACCGTATATCTTGTTGTATTAGCAGTTCTACCAGTATTGACATCCATTGTTTTTGGATTCCAAGGACAAGAAGCACAAGCAATCACTTTAGGTGGTACAAGCTTATTGATTATTGTTGGTGTAGCTATAGAAACAACACAACAAGTTGAAACAGACGCAAGTCAAGCAGAATATAGCGGAATATTTAAATAAGTGAAGGATGATGACAATGCGAATTATTTTAATGGGCCCTCCTGGAGTAGGTAAGGGAACAGAAGCACAGCTTCTATCTAAGCATTATCAAATTCCGCATATTTCAACCGGCAATATTTTTAGAGAACTGTATAAAGATAGAACTACAGTCGGTAAAATTGCAAAAGAGTATATTGATCGTGGCGAACTTGTTCCAGACGATATTACTAATGAAATAGTTCGCCAAAGACTATCAAAATCAGATGCAGAAAAGGGATTCCTCTTTGATGGATACCCTAGAAACATTGAACAAGCAAAATCATTTGACCAGTATCTAGACCAAAAGGGATGGACAATGGATGCAGTTATTAATATTGCAATTGATGAAAATTTGCTTGTTGATAGAATTAGTGGACGCAGAGTTTGTGAAGTGTGTGGAGAAGTCTACCATGTCAAATACAAAAAACCTGAAAAACCAGGTATATGTGATAAAGATGGTGGCAGGCTAATTCAAAGAACAGATGACATGGAAGAAACAGTTCAAAGACGATTACGTATATATAATGAACAAACAGCTCCAGTTATAGGTTATTATGAAAATTCCGGATTTTTATTCACAATCGATGGTTCAGGAACGATTGAAGAAACAAATTCTCGAATTATGAAAGTTTTAGGTGAGGTAGATTGATACAAATCAAATCACAACGCGAAATTGAGTTGATGCGTGAAGCTGGTCGCATCTTAGATATGACAAGAAGTATGCTCAAAGAGCATATAAAACCAGGTATTAATACGCATCATCTCGACCAACTCGCCGAAAATTATATTACTCATCTTGGAGCCACACCATCATTTAAAGGTTATCATGGCTTTCCAGGATCCATCTGTACTTCAGTAAATGAAGTTGTTGTTCACGGTATTCCTTCAAAGAAAACAATTCTTAAAGAAGGAGACATTATTACATTAGATTTTGGCGTCAATTATAAAGGGTATCATGCAGATTCTGCAACAACATATCCAGTTGGAACAATCAAACCTGATATAGAAAAACTTCTTAAAATTACTGAAGAAGCGCTCTATGTAGGACTTGAACAAGCTAAACCAGGAAATAGAGTTTCAGATATATCACACGCTATCGAAAGTTTTGTTAAACCTTATGGTTATGGTATTGTAGAAGAGTTTACCGGTCATGGAATCGGTAGAGAACTTCACGAAGAACCATATGTTCCTAATTTTGGGAAACCAAATGAAGGACCATTATTGAAACCAGGAATGACATTTTGTGTAGAACCTATGATTAATCTAGGTACAAAACGTGTTAAAGTGCTAACCGATAATTGGACGACAGTCACAGTTGATAAGAAACCAAGTGCTCATTTTGAACACATGATTGTTATTACGGAGTCTGGGTATGACATTTTGACTAAATTAAAGAAGGAGTGAATCTATGGCAAGAGAAGATTTAATAGAAGTAGAAGCAAGAGTAATTGAAGTATTACCAAATACGAAGTTCAAAGTTGAACTTATACAAAACGGCCATATTGTATTGGCTCATGTTTCTGGTAAAATCCGCATGCACAACATACGCATTTTACCTGGTGATAAAGTAACAGTAGAATTGTCACCATATGATCTATCACGCGGCCGAATCACGTATCGCCGCAAATAAGGAGGAACCGCATATGAAGGTTAGAGCATCAGTAAAAAAAAGAAGTGAAGACGACATCATTGTGAAACGTAAAGGAAGAGTTTACGTAATTAATAAAAAAAATAAAAGACATAACCAAAGACAAGGTTAATGAGGAGGAACTATGGCAAGAATAGCAGGCGTTGACATTCCACGCGACAAACGCGTCGTGGTCTCGTTGACTTATGTATATGGCATTGGATTATCTACTGCCAAACAAATTTTAAAAGATGCTGACGTAAGTGAAGAAACTCGCGTAAAAGCATTATCAGAAGACGAACTAAACCGTATTCGTACTGAAATCGGCAAATATATCACTGAAGGTGATTTACGCCGTGAAGTCACACTAAACATTAAACGCTTAATGGAAATCGGTTCATATCGTGGTATCCGTCATCGTAAAGGATTACCTGTACGTGGTCAAAACACAAGAAACAATGCCCGTACAAGAAAAGGTAAACCAAAGGCGATTGCCGGTAAGAAGAAGTAGGGAGGAATAATAAATCATGGCACGTAAAAAAACAACGAAGCGTAAAGCTAGAAAAAATATCCCTCTTGGTATTGCACACATTCACACAACTTTCAATAATACAATCGTAACAATTACCGATGTTGATGGAAACGCAATTGCTTGGAGCAGTGCGGGTGCACTAGGTTACAAGGGAAGTAGAAAATCAACTCCGTTTGCTGCACAATTAACCGCAGAATCAGTTGCAAAAACTGCAATGGATAATGGAATGATTAAAGTTGAAGTTTCTGTAAAAGGACCTGGTCCAGGACGTGAAGCTGCAATTCGTTCACTTCAAGCAGCTGGTTTAGAAATCACTGCGATTAGAGACGTAACACCAGTACCACACAATGGATGTAGACCACCTAAACGTCCACGTGGATAATTCTAAGGAGGGTAACTTGTGAAAGATTTAAAATTTGAAAAACCAACTGCAGTTGATGAAATATCGGTAGACGGTAATAAAGGTAGATTTATTATTAAGCCACTTGAACGCGGTTATGGAATTACCTTAGGTAATGCATTAAGAAGAGTTTTATTATCATCTTTACCTGGAGCCGCAATCGTTAATATCAAAATTGACGGTGTTGAACATGAATTTTCAACGATGGAAGGTGTTTTTGAAGATGTGATGGGAATTGTATTAAACTTGAAGAAAGTTATTTTCTCGGTTGAATCACAAGAACCAGATTTCGAACAAAAACTTGAACTTTATGCTGTTGGATCAGGAAAAGTAACTGCTGCAGATTTTAATCATGTTGATGGTGTTGATATAATCAACCCAGATCAAGTGATTGCTAATTTATCCGATACCGGAAGACTTTCTATGGAAGTTACAATCCGTCGTGGCGTAGGTTATGTCAATGCAGAAAAAAATAAAGTATTTAGTAAAAATGAAAAAAGCGTTATTCCTATAGATTCTATCTATACACCAGTCTCACGTGTATCTTATCATGTTGAAAAGACAAGAGGAGATGCTGATGAGTTGATGTTAGACATTGAAACAAACGGAGCAATCGCTGCAAAAGAAGCATTAGCATTAGCATCTAAGATGTTAATTGACTATCTTAGTGTTATTGTTGAGATTAGTGAGCAAGCAGCTTCAGCTGACTTCATTTTTGAACAAGAAGAAGAACCGGTAAATAAAAAACTTGAAATGAAGATTGAACAATTAGATTTATCAGTGCGCCTTTTCAATAGTTTGAAACGCTCAGGTATTTATACGGTTGCTCAAATCATTCGTTTAACCGAAGAAGACGTTATGAGATTTAGAAGTTTAGGTAGAAAATCATTTAAGGAATTAAAAGAAAAACTAGCTGAACATGGTCTTGAATTTGATAACACTTCAACCAAAGAATCAAAATTTCATTTAGACGATGAAGAGAAGGAGTAAATCATGGCTTATAGTAGACTAAGACGCAATAGCGATCAAAGAAAAGCTTTACTTCGTGATCTTGTAACTGATATCATAATTAATGAACGTATTGTTACAACAGAAGCAAAAGCAAAAGAATTAAAAAAATTAGCTGATAAGATGGTTACTTTAGCAAAAGAAGGTTCTTTAAGCTCAAGAAGACAAGCTGCTGAAACAGTACGCTTTGAAGAAGTTAAAGAAGGACAAAATGCTCTTCAAAAACTTTTTTCTGAACTAGGACCTCGCTACCAAGATAGAAATGGTGGCTATACTAGAATCATTAAAACAGTTCCAAGACGTGGCGATGCTGCGCCAATGGCAATTATTGAATTTGTTTAATTAGTATTTTTAAGAATAAACCCCATCCAATTATTGGAGGGGTTTTTTATATATCACAGTTAAACAAGTATATGTATGCATATCAAAAATGAACGAATATATGCACTGAAGCCTAAATACCCGTATCCTTTAATAAATATCACTTGTTATTTATAACAAAGCATATTACAATAGATATGCACTCAATTATATGAAAAGAGGAAGACAATGAAAAAAGTACTTATTTTATTTGGAATAATCATTACATCATTTGCACTTTTTGCATGTGAGGAATATCAAACACATTCAATTGATCAAGTGGTGAATTCGCTTGAAATTGAGTATTCAGATGGAGAGTCCATATCAAGTGTAGAATCGAATGTTATATTACCAACGAGTTCAGAATTAGTTAATATCGTCCAAATTGTTTGGGTAAGTTCAAACCCTGATATTATATCAAACCAAGGCATAGTGACACAACCTACTGATAGCGATACTACAGTTACTTTAACCCTGCATGTAAACATGGGTTCTGAGAGCAGAGTCAAAGATTTCGAACTTACAGTGTTAAGAACATATGTATATCATACGGTAACATTTGAGACCCAAGACCAAGAAGAATTACTTTCTATTGATGTTCTTGATGGTGAACAAGCTACAAGACCTGATGACCCCGTCAAAGAAGGTTTTGATTTTGTTGGATGGTTTTTACAAGAAGATTTAGAGAATCCATATTTGTTTATTACACCTATTACATCAAACATTACATTAATTGCTGTATTTGAAGAACAAGAAGTTATTGCCGAGTATACTGTTAAGGTTTATTACCAAAATATAGAAGATGATTTATATGTATTAGGGGATACAGAGGTTTATCAAGATATCGTAGGTGAAACTGTTGCAGTTACACCACAACTCGAAGGTTTTATTATAAATGATGAACTAAGCAATTTATCTGGTGTTGTAACTATAGATGATTTATTGTTGCTAGAAGTATATTTTGACCGAGAGATTTACACAGTTACATTCATTAGTGATGGCATTGAATTATATGAAGAGCAACTTAAATATGAATCTCCTATAACAAGTATCACCGACCCAGTAAAAGAAGGATATGATTTCATAGGTTGGACACTTATCAACAATGGAGTAACTCTGTTTGACTTTGGAACTCCAATTGCTGAAGATACAATATTATATGCAAAATGGCTAGCAAACGATGAATATACATACGAAGGTTATTATGAAGGCGCTGATGGGTTAACTGGATCAGAACTGACAACTTTTCTTCGTAATATAGTCACTTCCGGACTTATTGGTGTTGACTATGGTGAAGCGAGATATATTTTGGATGAAACAGATCAAGATCCAAATAATAGTAGCAGATTGATATTAGTATACTTAGGTACATCTGTATCAGGAACTTGGGATTTTGGTACAACATGGAATAGAGAACATGTGTGGCCTCAATCACTATTAGGATCAAGTGCTGATAATGCAACTGTAAATCCTGCTTCTGACCTTCACAATTTGAAACCAGCAAATCCAAATGAGAACTCAAGTAGAAGTAATAAATATTTTGATAACGCTACAACAAGTTCATCTTATGAGCCTAGAGATGAGGTTAAAGGAGATATAGCACGTATACTATTTTTCATGGTAGTTAGATATGACTACTTGAATTTAGTTAATGGAGTTCCAGGCGTATATCAAATGGGTAAACTTGATACACTGTTACAGTGGCATATAGAGGATCCTGTTGATGCATTCGAACAAAATAGGAACGATGTTATTTATAGTTATCAAAACAATAGAAATCCTTTTATTGATCATCCTGAATTTGTAGAAAAAATATGGGGACCTATTACACTAAGTTCTGGCGAAACAATCACACTCGACTTTACACAAATAGCGAGTGCTATTATAATAGATGTATATGTTGTTGAGTTATCAACAATCAAAAAAGAAAAATATATGATGTAAAGGAGTGAATAAAAATGAAGTACAGAACTTTTGGAAAAACCGCAATAAAAGTTTCAGAAATTTCATTAGGAACATGGCAATTAGGTTCAAAATGGGGAGATCCAGTTGATCATGAGAAGGCACACTTAACATTAGAAACTGCCATACAAAACGGAATTAACTGTTTTGACACTGCTGACGTTTATCAAGGTGGATTAAGCGAAAAAATAATTGGTGAGCATATTAAGGATCTTGCAGTAAAGCCTTTCGTTATAACAAAAGTTGGTAGAAAGTTACCTAAACAGACAAAAGAGTTATATACAGAGGAAAGCATTAGGGGTTATATAAATGATAGTAGAAAAAATATGAACGTTGATTCATTAGATATGGTTTTACTACATTGCCCACCAACAGATGTATTTTACACTCCTGAGGTTTTCGAATTTATGGATCAATTTAAAAAAGAAGGTTTAATCAAACATTATGGCGTTAGTGTAGAAAAAATAGAAGAAGGACTTAAAGCTTTAGATTATGATGGTGTAGATGCAATAGAAATCATTTTCAATATGTTTAGATTAAGACCAATAGAGACTTTTTTTGAAAAAGCAAAAGAAAAAAACGTCGGTGTCATTGTTAGAGTCCCACTAGCAAGTGGACTTTTAACAGGTAAATACCACGAACGTACAACATTTGGAGAACATGATCATCGAACATTTAATCGACATGGAGAAATGTTTGATAAAGGTGAAACCTTTTCAGGTGTTGACTATCATCTTGGGCTAAAAGCTGTAGAGAAGTTGAAAAAAGTTTTTAAAACAGAAAATCTAGTCCCATACGCACTCAGATGGATTTTAATGTTTGATGCAGTCAGTACTATTATTCCAGGAGCGAGTAGACCAGAACAAGTCACTGAGAATATCAAAGCTTCAGAGTTACCAATATTAACGGAAGAACAAATGAAATCAGTTCAAAAAATATATGACGAGTATATAAAAAAACCAGTACATTACTTATGGTGATTAGAAATAACAAACTAAGTTATACAAGAAAAAGAGGGAAAATTTCCCTCTTTTTTCATGCTTTCATTTTTGATAATAAATTTGATGAATTCTTTCGGATATAATAGATGAAAAATAATGATAAAAGAATATTCAAGATAATCATAAATATAACAATAATGCTTAAATTAAACAAATCATTAAGCAAATAAAATAAAACACCATTCAAAATCATAGCAGTAAAACCACCAAACACCCCCAGTAAAGCACCAGCACTTTGCTTAATAACTTCTACCTCATTTACAAAATCAAACTTTGGCACATGCAAATTAATGATTGCATCCATCGATGAAATGGTTATTGTAAATATTGAGAATAGAACAATTAATAGCAGTTGATTAACAATTGATATGCCTAGAGTATAACCAAATATAATCATGCTAAAGATGGCTATTGGTAATGCTAACAATATATTAAACAAAATCTTTGATAAAACAATTGTCTCGGATTCAATAGGTAAACTTTTTACAATCCAAAAGTTTTTACCTTCAAGAGATAAACTTATTGCTGGTGTATATGTCATAGATATACTAAAACCAATTAATATCATAATCATAATCTCAATGTCTAGTCCAACACCAATAATCTCACTCAAGGATGCTTCCAATTGAGTCTTATAAAAAAGACTAGCGATTGACAAGACAATCATAATGACGGGGCCAAGACCAGCATTCACCGCATAAAGTGTAATACTGAAGAATTTTTTGAACTCTTTTTGAACTAATGCCATCAGCACAGACCGTTGTTGGTATTTAATAACACTTCCATTTTTTCTAGTGTTGGATCGGATACCCTTTTGATTGGTTTGATGAACAATACCTTGTATAAAATACACAAATATTCCAAACAATAATGCATGTGAACAAACAAGGAGTATTAAATCGATAACATTGTGATCATGAATTGAGTTCATGAACCATTTAAAAGGAGGATATGCATTTGTAATACCAGCAAATAACTCTATTTGCCCAGTTAAAGGATTCACATCAACATCATTGATTGAAAAAGTAAACATAAAAATACCTATGAATACAGCAAACATAATGATGATGTTTATAATCTTATTTTTTCTAAATCGAGATGTTATAATCGCGATGAGAAGTGAAATTAATGTCATAACAATAAATGGTACAAGCGGAACAAAGATAAAAGCAATCAAATAATACAAAATACTCAATATTGAGAAACCAGTCCAATAAAAATAAGAAAAGGCAATTGGCAATGTAAAGATAAAACTAGAAACATATAACATGGTTAATAGAACTGTAATCTTAGCCATAAGGATGGTTCTTGGATGAATTGGTAAGGGGGATAAAATATCATAGTCCTTATAATAGAACAATGAGCCACTCGCTCTGAGTAATACAATAATGATTGCTAAACCTAAAGAATAAATCGTCAAAAAACTTAATAATATTTTAGGTTGACCCATATCACTCAATATTCTTCCTAAATCAAAAAACATATAACCAAACGCACCAACAAAAACTGCAATTGCATATATAATAGCAAGTCCAATCAAAACTGCTTTAACTTTTGATTTTTTTGTATCAAACCCCATCAGTCGTTTGAGGGAAAAATTCTCTTTGAAAAATAGTTTTACAAGTGATTTATACATCATGATTCGTTAGCCAGCTCCATGAAAATATTTTCAAGCGACTGATTAGCTATAATATCTTGAGTATTCCCTTTAGCAACGATTTTTCCTTGCTTGATAATAGCAACTTTATTACATAATTTTTCAACAACTTCTAGTACATGGGTAGAGAAAAATATGGATACTCCCTGACTACACATATCTGTAAAAATTTGTTTTAACTGATAACTTGCTTTTGGATCTAGACCGACGAACGGTTCGTCTAGCAAAAATAATTTCGGTTTATGAATGAGTGCACTAATAATTACTAGTTTTTGTTTCATACCATGCGAATATGATGAAATAGGATTGTTTAAAACATCGATAATTTCAAACAATGTTGCATATTTATCAATTTCACGTTTTCTTTGATCTAAATCAATTTTAAAAACATCGGAGATAAACTCTAAATACTGTATTCCAGTCAAAGATTCGTAAATGTCTGGATTGTCGGGAATGTATGAAATAATTTTCTTAACCTCAAGTGGTTCTGTTTTGATTGAGTGGCCGTCAACCAATATATCACCAGAATCAAAATCAATGATTCCTGCAATAGATTTGAGTAGTGTTGTTTTTCCAGCTCCATTATGCCCCACAAACCCAAAAATATCGCCCTTTTCAATAGTCAAATCTATGGAATCACAAGCCTTTTTGACCCCATCATAACTCTTTGAAACATTTTTAATCAACAACATAATAAACACCTCACATTTCTTATATATTATAAATCAATTGACTGATCAATTAAATCTTTCGGTAATTTTCGATGAGAAATAATAAAACAAGTTTTATTTGTTAAAGACTTAATTGATGCAAATATACTCTTTTCAGTTTCGGGATCTAGTGCAGAGGTTATTTCATCAAGCAATAGTATTGGTGAGTTATTGAGCAGCGCTCTTGCAATAGCTAGACGTTGTATTTGCCCTTCGGAAAGACCAAATCCCTTTTCTCCAAGCATTGTATCGAAACCATCAGGTAGTTCCTGAATCAAATCATATATACAAGCTATTTTGCAGGCTTGAATAAGATTTTCTTCAGTTGATTTTTGATATAGTTCTAGATTTTCTTTTATTGTTCCTGAAAGCATTAGATTACCCTGAGGAACATAACTAAACAGATGTCTAGTTGTTGCATCACAAAGATACTTATCTTTACCTTTAGTAAAAAAAATAAATCCTTCTTGAGGTTGATATAAACCTAATAACAATTTGAATAATGTAGTTTTACCTTTTCCACTTTCCCCATGAACATGAATAAAACTGCCTTTTTTAATTTGACATGTTAACTTTTCAATAATGTATTGATGCGCATATTTGAAACCTAAATCTTCAATAATTAAAGATTCAAACTCAGTGTGTTCATTGATTGTATGGAATTCTTCAGGTTCAAATTGATCAATCATCATCAGCCTTTCTGCAGAAGCAGTCATGGCATGATATTTTGGTACCAACTGAGACAATCCACTAAATGGTGATTGGATATGTTGAACAAGCTGAATCATCGCAGTTAGGGTACCAAACGTGATGATATTTTCTTGCAATCGAGTCGCACCAAAAATAATGGCGAAAGCATATCCAAATGCAAAGAAGATGTGCATATCACTCGATGCAAAAATATTGAAGACTTGTTTTTTTCGTAGTGCTTTAAAATGCAGTAATTGTAATTTAGAAAGCTTTTCAGTCATTAATTGCTCCGCTTCAAAAGATTTAATCACTGGAATATTTTCTAATGACTCTTGCATAAGGCTTCTCAAATTAGCTTCAGCATTTTGAAGTGCATGATGTCTTTTTTTCATTTCGAAACTAATGACTCTGCTGAAAATAAAAAGGATTAAGCCAAAAGCTGCGAACATTAAGGCAAATAAGTGATCTAAAATATATAATAGAGCGAATGCACCAGCAAATCTAGCAATAAAAAATATCAGTTTAGGTATAACATCAATTATTCCCTCACTTAGAGTTTCTACATCACTATTCAAATAGTTCATCATCACACCTGAGTGATGCTTAGTTGTATCTTTTAGTCGGGCTCCCAGTATTTTTGAAAACAATGATTTTTTAATTTGAATGTTTGATTGGCCTAAATAGTAAGTTCTTAAGTATTGGTTGACTCCAGAAGTTACGATTTGCAACACAATAATTGATGAAATAATAATTGCACTTGTTAAGAAAAGTGATTGTTGGCCATCAACAGCAGCATCAATTGTTTGTTTAGAAAAGAATGCAAAAAGGATTGCAGTCAAGCTTAAGATAAGACTTAAACATGACAACAAAATAATAGGAACCTTAAGACCTTTCATGTTTTTCGATATAAAAAGTTTTGTAGAACTCTTTCGCATATGGTTTCCTCACATGCTTATATTTTAACACGTTTTATATTTCAAATATTCAATGCATATTGAATTTTGTAGAAATTTGAAATGATATAGTATTTCACGCGTATAAAACAAATCGATTTCACGAGAAAGTACATAATAAGTATCGAATAACATTATTGAAATCAAAAAATAGGTTAAAAATTATACTCAAAATAACTCACATAAAGTGATTATACAGAAACTTTAGGTAAATGAAGGTTTCAGTTATCATCAAAGTAAATTTACAATAAATATTGATTATGTCCAAAATATGTTCGAAAATGAACCATAGTGAATGACTCTCTTATTTTATCTATCTAGGTTGTGATTTGGCGTTAATCAGTGTATAATTAACACTAAAGAAGGAAGGTACAAATACATGAAATTTAATGATTATAAGTATGAAAGACCCAATCTTGAAGAAATCAAAAAAGAGATTGAAGAACAGTTAAATCTTATTGGCACAGATGAAGACTTACAAACAGAAGTTCAAGCTGTTCATAAAGTGTTTGCTATTAACGATAAATTAAATACTATGGGAACATTAGTATCTATTCGTAACAGTGTTGATACAACGGATGAGTTCTATGAACAAGAACAAGAATTTTTTGATGAAAACACACCACATTTAAGACAATATGAACATCAATTTAACGAAAAAGTTCTTGCTTCTAAAAATAGAAAAGGTCTTGAAAAGGAGTTTGGCAAACTTATTTTCTTAAGAGGTGAACTTGCACAAAAAACTTTTAAACCAGAAATTATTCCTGAAATGCAAAAGGAAAACAAGTTAACAACAGAATACGGAAAACTCATCGCTTCAGCTAAAATTGAATTTCAAGGTGGGACCTATAACTTAAGTCAAATGGCGCCATTTATTCAAGATAAAAATAGAGAAACACGCCATCAAGCACAATTAGCTGTTTCCAAATTTTTCGCTGATAATGAAACTCAGTTTGATAGAATTTACGACGATATGGTTAAAGTTCGTCATGAAATGGCAAAAAAATTAGGTTACGAAAACTTTATTCAACTTGGTTATGATCGTTTTGGAAGAACTGATTATACTGCAGAGGATGTTAAAAATTATAGAGACCAAATCTATTCAGATATTGTTCCACTAGTCACAGAGTTAACTGAAAGAAAAGCTAAACGATTAGGTATTGAAAATCCCAAGTCGTATGACTTAGCATTATCATTTTTATCGGGTAATCCGACACCTAAAGGAAATCGCGAATGGCAAGTAGCAATCGCAAAAAATATGTATGAAGAAATGTCTCCAGAGACATCTGAGTTTTTTAATTTTATGCTAGATCGTGAATTGTTAGACCTAGATAGCAAATCAGGAAAACAAGGTGGTGGCTATTGTACATATATTCCAGAGTATCGCTCACCATTTATTTTTGCTAATTTTAATGGGACATCTCATGATGTTGATGTGTT
The DNA here is from genome assembly GCA_024650045.1 of Mycoplasmatota bacterium. GTDB lineage: Bacteria > Bacillota_I > Bacilli_A > Acholeplasmatales > Acholeplasmataceae > Peloplasma. Next base: position 28,644 of record JANKMU010000004.1, read on the forward strand.
GACTCACGAAGCAGGACATGCATTCCAAGTTTATCAAAGTAGAGATCAAATTCCTGAGTATCGTTGGCCAACTATGGAAGCTGCAGAAATCCATTCAATGAGTATGGAGTTCTTAGCATGGCCATGGATTGATCAGTTCTTTAAAGAAGATACTCAAAAATATAAGTTTAATCATTTAGCGGGTGCTGTGTCATTTTTACCATATGGTGTCTTGGTTGATGAGTTCCAACATCATATTTACGAAAAACCTGAACTTACACCAGATGAAAGAAAAGCATTATGGAGAAAATTAGAGAAGAAATATATGCCATATAAAGATTATGGTGATGATAAGTTTATGGAAAAAGGAACTTTCTGGTTTAGACAAGGACATATTTTTCATGCACCATTCTATTATATCGATTATACATTAGCTCAAATATGTGCTTTCCAATATTGGATAAAACATCAAGAAAATAGAGAAGAAGCACTAAAGAGTTATTTAGATTTATGTCGTCTTGGAGGGTCAAAAAGTTTCTTAGGACTTGTAGAAACTGCCAAGCTTAAAAATCCATTTATTAGTGGAACCGTAAAGGAAATCGTCAAACCTATTCGAGGATATCTTGATAGTATAGATGATACAAAACTATAAGATGCGCATAAGATTTTTACAAATTGGCGTTCAATTAACGATTGTTGTTTTATATTTCTTTAACATTATGAACTATGAGGAACAAGGAGAAAAAATCCCAATCACGGGATTTAAAGCTTTAATTACGAATGAATATTTTATTATTGGAAACATCTTTTTGGCAATCGTTCTGTTGGCATCAATTTATCACTTATTGACACAAATCATCGCTTTAATCAATGAAAAATTCTATGATAAACTGGATCAGTCATTAACAATAGTTGTTAATATCCAATTATTTATTGGTTTATTTGTTGTTACTTTTATTGGTTTGAATTTAGAAATGTTAGGATTAGCTATGGTAGGTCTTGTAGTCTTTGGTGCATTTATGAAATATAAGTTCAAACTTTAAGGAGAACTGATGGATAAAAGAATTATTTTAACAATATTAACAATCTTATTATTCTTAGGTTTAGCAATTACACTCGTTATGCTAAGGAGATTTGTTCCTTATCAAGAAGAATCAATTCTCTATGAGTTTGATGCACTTGAAATAAACGAAAATCTATCCATTCAAGATCTAAGAAATCAAGAAGTTAAAGTTCTAATTGAATTCTCGAATGATATTGATAATGAGCATTTTTATTCAGTTTATTTTTATGATTATGATGTTATCATGGAGTTATTTGAAGATTTACTGGAGATTAAATCAATTCTAAATCTTATAAATTATGGAAGAGTTATTGGTTTGTTAGTTACCGAAAATGATGATGATTTAACACTTACATTTAATGCTTTACCAAATGGAAAAAGCATCTATAAGGAATACATTGTTAATGTCAGTAAAAATTTCTTGTACATCATTCCTTATACAGGTGGTATGATTTTACAACTTGATTTTTCAATTCAAATATTTAGTATGCTAGGAACATTTGGAGTTCTAAATGAATCAATAGATTATTATTCAGAACCAGTTTCACTGAAAATGTATACTTCTGGGAATGAAGAAACTTCAAGAATATTCTTAACAGTACTTGGGAATGATTATTATACAAGGTCATCATTTTGTGAGTTTTGTAACAATGAATCTATATACAATGGAGTAGAAGTATCTGATTCAAAAGTGTATATAATTAAATAAATAAAAAGGCTTGGTTATCGCATAACCAAGCCTTTTATCACTTCTTATTTATGTGGTTATAAATGGAGTCAGCAACAAGCATTCCATCATATACTGCTTTCGCAATTTGGAGTTTTCCTCCTATGATATCACCAGCTGCAAATAAACCATCTATATTTGTTTGGTAGTTTTCATCAACTACCAAATTATTTTTTTCAACGATAACACCAAGTTGACTAGCGAACTCAACTGAACTTGGAATACCAAGTGCTATGAAGACACCATCAACCTCATATTGATTGTTTTTTGTTTCAATGAATTGAATCTTATTATTCCCGACAAATTTAATAATTTTATCATGTACAACAGGATAATCTAATGTTTCTTCCAATGAGTTTCCATTTGTAAAAATTGTAATATCATCTGCAATTTTTCTTAAGTAGTCAAGTTCATGTAGCATATAGGGTCCACAACCTACGATAGCTAATTTTTTCTTTCGATAGAAATAACCATCACATATTGCACACATGCTTATACCTTTACCTCGATACTTTACAAATCCAGGTATATTCAATGTTTGTCTTGTTTTTCCAGTGGCAAGAAGTACTGATTTTGTTTGGTATTTATTATTCGTAGTCAATACAACAAAATGGTCATCTTCTTGTTTTAAGTTAATGACAGACTCAGATATTATTTCAATGCCTAACCCTTGTGCTTGATGAATCCCATTCTCTATTAACTCTTTACCTGAAATCGGCTTTCCTGTACCATAGAAATTCTCGATTAAATCGCTATATCCTTCAAGAGCGCCTAAGTCTTTACCGATGACCAAAGGGTTGATGCCAACTCTTTTTAAATATATGGCAGCAGAAATACCTGCGGGACCATAACCAATTATAATTATTTCTTTCATAAGTCCAACATATTCTTAAGTGTTTCTTTGGATTGGACACCTATCATTGATTTGTATACTTTGCCTTCTTTAAAAACAACAAGTGTAGGAATACTCATAATATCCAAATCATCAGCGATTTCAGATTCACTATCGACATTTAATTTCCCAACAACTGCTAAACCTTTTACATCTTTGCTAAGATCTTCTAAGATTGGAGCAACCTTTTGACAAGGCCCACACCAAGATGCCCAAAACTCAACAAGTACGGGTAATTCACTTTTTAATACATCGTTTTCAAAATTTTTAGTTGTAAAATCTTTTACCATTATATAGTCACCTCAAATTGTTATCATATCTATTATAAAGAAAATGTTTAAAAAACACCATCTATTTACATAAAGATTCAAAAAAAACTTATATAAGCGAACTAATGATACTTTTTCAATAACGCAGAAACTCTGATATGACTAATCATTACAAAATCTATTCTCATATCTTTATAATTTATATCATACATGATATAATGTTTAAGTACGAAATGTAGGTGAAATCGATGATAAAAGTAAGCGATTTAAGCTTTTCATATAATGCTAATGATGAAGCATTGCGAAATGTAAGTCTAGAGATACCCAAGGGATCATGGGTATCTATTTTAGGTCATAACGGTTCTGGAAAATCCACACTATCTAAATTGATGGTGGGTTTATTATCACCATCTAGTGGTCAGATCTATATTGACGATATGTTACTTAACGATGAGAATCTTTCAAAAATTCGAAAAATGATTGGTATTGTTTTTCAAAATCCGGATAACCAATTTGTTGGTGTGACGGTTAGACATGATATCGCATTTGGTTTAGAAAATCAAAACATACCTCACGACAAGATGGTTGAAAAGATAAATCATTATGCAACATTAGTGGGCATGGAAGATTACTTGAGTAAAGAACCACATCATCTTTCAGGTGGACAAAAACAACGTGTTGCCATCGCTGGCGCATTAGCAATGGAACAAGACATCTTGATTCTTGATGAAGCTACATCAATGCTTGATCCAGAAGGTACTAGAGATATCGTTTCCTTAATCAAACGTTTAAATAAAGAATTAAAGAAAACAATTATTACCATCACACATGATTTATCTTTTGCTGCTCAAAGTGATCACTTAATTGTACTTAAAGATGGTGAACTTATATTAGAAGGAACACCAAAAGAAGTGTTTACACAAGAAGAACTTTTAAAATCATCTCATCTTGAATTACCATTTGAGTTGAGTCTTTATAATGAAGCTTTAAAAGACGAAAAGATGAATAAAAAAGTATTGGAGGCATTATGGGCATTCAATTCAAAGATGTAAGTTACGCATACAAAGGCCTACGTGTTGACTATGATGCTATCGGACATATCAATTTAAATATTGAAGCACAAGGTGAATTTATCGCTGTTGTAGGACAAACCGGTTCTGGAAAATCCACATTGGTACAACATATGAATGCACTTTTACTACCTTCTTCAGGGAATGTAGTTGTTTTTGGTCAAAATTTACCACCTAAGAAAAAAGAAAAAATTAATTTTTTACGTCAAAAGGTTGGTCTTGTTTTTCAGTTTCCTGAATATCAACTGTTTGAAGAGACTATTTTAAAAGACATTATGTTTGGACCCAAGAATTTCAAAAGTACTGAAGCAGAAGCAACAGATAAGGCGAAACGCGCTGCATTAAAAGTTGGAATCAGTGAATCATTGTTCGAGCAATCACCATTTAGAATTAGTGGTGGACAAATGAGAAGAGTTGCCATAGCTGGAATTTTAGCTATGGAACCAGAGATTCTTGTGCTTGATGAACCAACTAGAGGACTAGATCCTAAAGGAAGAACTGACCTGATGGAAATTTTTAATTCCATCCATAAAAATGAAGGAAAAACAATTATCCTTATTACACATGATATGGATCTTGTTTCACAATATGCAAAACGTGTTATTGTACTCAAAGAAGGAGAAATCGTGTTTGATGGGAAAAAAGAGGATTTATTTGAACACCCTAACTTCTCATCTTTCCATTTAGACTTACCTACACCACTAAAAATCTTAAGACATCTCGAACAAGAAGTAGGCACACCATACAAACCTCAATATGATTTTCAAAGTCTTCTTCAATATTTGAAGGAGGTATCATATGAATAATATAACGATAGGACAATATATTCCTGGAGATTCTTGGTTACACAAACTTGATCCTAGATTTAAATTACTTAGTTTAGTCTTTTTACTTGTTGGAACATTCATTATTCCAATTTCAGCTGAAATGATTCCAGTTATTTCGATGAGTTTGATTTTTGTAGGCATCATTTTGCTAACGTTATCTGCTAAAGTACCAATGAGAAAAGTTATTAATGGGCTTCGTCCAATCGTCTTTTTATTAACATTTACTTTTTTCATTCAACTCTTTTATGTTAAATCAGGAACATTGTTAGCAAGTTATGAAATGTTTATATCAGTTACAAGCATATTGGCCATCATACTATTTATAGTATTTTATAATTTCACAAAAAAATATATAAAAACAAGAATTTTATACTTCTTTTTTGCAGCATTTATGGTTTTCTTTATTCAAGCATCATTACCATATATTTCTATTACAAGTTATACTCTTGATGTATATGACGAAGGATTAATTCGCGCAGGATTTATCTTTATTAGAATTGCCAATGTTATCATCATGACATCGCTACTAACTTTCACTACAATGACAACAGACTTAAATTATGGTATTGAATCTTTATTAAAACCATTAAAAATTATAAAAGTGCCAGTTGATGTGATTGCAATGATGCTTTCATTAACACTTAGATATATTCCAACTTTATTAGGTGAAACCGAAAAAATTATGAAAGCACAAGCATCAAGAGGTGTTGATTTTAAAGAATCTAAATTTAAAGATAAAGTCATTCAGATAATTTCTTTGTTAATTCCAGTTTTTGTTATCTCATTTAAACGTGCAGAAGATTTAGGTAATGCAATGGAAGTTAGAGGTTATGTAATTGGTGCACCACGAACTAGAATTGATGAGTATAAAATAGGATTTTCTGACGTTGCTACTCTCATCTTAGCTATGGGATTTTTAGCGCTAATAATTTATACAAGGGTGATTGCATGAGATATATGGCAATCGTTAGCTATGATGGAACAAATTATCATGGTTTTCAAAGTCAAATAAATGCAACCGGTATACAGCAAGTCATTGAAAAAGCATTTCGTTTAATGACTCAAACTGAAATTAAAATTCACAGTGCTGGTAGAACCGATAAAGGTGTTCATGCTTTAGGGCAAGTATTTCATTTTGACAGTAAATTAAATATTGAACCCGAAACATGGGTAAGAGCACTCAATCAAAGACTCCCTCTAGATATAAGAATCAAAAAAATTAAACCTGTAGAATCAGATTTTCATGCTAGACACTCAGCAAAATCAAAAACATATAAATACGTCTTAGCAAAAAACCCAAGTACTGCATTTTCTAAAAATTATGAAGTATATATACCCAATTTGGATATAGAATTAATGAAAGAAGCATTACCTGATTTGGTCGGCACACATGATTTTAAAGGGTTTTGTCAATACGTTAAAGGCAAGCCGACAATCAAAACTATTTATAAAACAAGTTTTAAAGAAACAAAAAAGCATTATGTATTTACATTCCATGGGAATAGTTTTCTTAAATATATGGTTCGTTCAGTTATGGGTACTTTAATTCAAATTGGATTAGGTAGACTAGAAACAAAAATCATTAAAGAGATATTGGAAACACAAAATAGATCTTTAGCTGGGAAAACAGCTGAAGCAAGGGGCTTATTTTTAGTAAAAATCTACTATTAACATGCTATAATAAATGCAAGAGGAGGGGTCTCATGTTTATCACATTCGAAGGTGGAGAAGGAACAGGCAAAACAACTTTAATCAAAGATATAGCGATTATCCTAGGCGAACAACACGAAGTTATTACAACAAGAGAACCAGGTGGCAGCATGATTGCTGAAGCTATTCGAGATATCATATTAAATCCAAAGTATAAAGGTGTTACACCTTATACCGAGGCACTTCTTTTAGCTGCGTCAAGAGCACAACACTTAGATGAGATTATTCTTCCGGCATTAAAACAAAATAAAATTGTATTATGCGATCGCTATCTAGACAGTTCATTAGCTTATCAAGCTTATGCGAGAGATTTAGGTATTGATTTTGTATTAAGCATAAACAAATATGCGACACAAAATATGCCCAACTTAACATTTTACATCGACTTAGATCCTAAAGTAGGTATTTCAAGAATTTCAAACCGAGAAAAATATGATCGCCTTGATCAAGAGACTTTTTCATTCCATGAAAAGGTCAGACAAGGGTATTTAAAAATAGCAAAAATGTATCCAGACCGTATGGTAACAATCAATGGTGACCAACCCATAGAGGTTATCACAAACCAAATCATTCAAAAAATTAAGGAAACATTATGAAACGCGCATACTATTTTTTTAAACAAACCATTTTAAAAAATAGATTGGCTCACTTATACTTAATCAGTGGACCAAAAGGCAGTGGAAAATCTCAATTAGTAGAAGAGGTTTCTTATTTAATTCTAAATCAGAATAAACCAGAGAACCCACATCTTAAGCAGTTGATTTCACAAGATAAAGTTTCAAATATGATGGTCATTGAACCTGATGGATTAACAATTAAAAAAGAGCAAATATTATTGTTACAAGCCGAGTTTTCAAAAACCGCTTTAGTAAGTGGACCAAGAATATACGTTATCAAGAATATTGAACGTATTGGGACAGGTGCAGCAAACTCATTGCTTAAGTTCATGGAAGAACCATCTAATCACAATGTTTACGGATTTCTACTTACAGAAAGTATTGAAGATGTAATTCGTACAATTATTTCTAGAAGTCAAGTCATACATTTAAAGTCAATCGATGAAAAAGACTTAGAAAAAGAATTGATTGAAGCTGGAATTGATGATAAACTTGCAGTTCTAGCACCATATTTAACTAAAAATATTGATGAAGCAGTCGCTTTATCCGAAAATCCGAACTTCATTGAAATGGTCACATTCATTGAAGATATTGTAAATCTATGGCCAAACAAAGATACATCATTTCCAATTTATTTCTCTAATAAAGCTGGATTTTTAACACAAGATAGAGATTTTTTCAAAAGCTTTTTGGAACTTCTCTTGTTATATTTTTTAGATTTGGTGCACTACAAAGCACATCAAGAAATAACATATCAATTTTTAAGAGATCAAATTCAAGTTCAAAGTAATTCCATGCAGGTTAATGAAATCAATGAAGTTATTGAGGAAATTCAATCAATTATGGAAAAACAAACTTATTACATTAACCTAGAACTTGCTTTAGATCAGTTATCAACCATATTAGAAAAGAAGAGGTGAGTTTATGAAGGTTGCTTTAGTACAGTTTAAAGAAGCGGGTAAAAAGTATTATTTCTCCTACGGAGAATTGACCATAGAGGAACAAGACCAAGTAGTTGTCGAAACAACACGTGGCATCGAAATCGGAAGTGTATACTCATTTAAAGAGATAGATGAGGCAGACTTAGCAAGTGAATTAAAACCAATTATAAGACGCGCTACAGATGAAGATATCAAAGAAGATGAATATAATCAGACATTAGAACCTGGAGTCGTTGAAAAGTCAAAACAACTTGCGGTACAAAACGAATTGGAAATTAAAGTCTTAGGTGCAGAATATACGCTTGATCGCAAAAGACTTTTAATCTATTTTGAATCCGAAAACAGAGTTGATTTTAGAAATTTGGTTAGAGATTTATCAGAAGTTTATCATACTAGAATTGAATTAAGACAAATCGGACCGAGAGATGCAGCCAAAATGATTGGCGGTATTGGACCATGTGGATTAATTCTTTGCTGTACAACATTTATAGGTGAGTTTGACCCAGTATCTATAAAAATGGCAAAAAACCAAAATATTGCATTAAACCCACAAAAAATATCCGGGGTTTGCGGCAAACTATTATGCTGCATTAAATATGAAGATGATGTATATACTGAATTAAAAGAAATCATGCCAGACATCAATGAAAAGATTCAAACTGAAAAAGGATTTGGAAATGTCATTGATTTAAATATAATCGCCCAAAAACTTAAAGTAAGATATGCTGAAGATGGTCTTACTGAGTGGGTAAAATTACAGGATATTATTAAAGAATAATTATGTTAAGAACATTACTTGGAACAGATTTGTGGATTGATCAAAAATCTAGTCAAGCTTTTAACTTGGATACTGTTTTACTTGCGGATTTTATTAAAGTTCCTGCAAAATCAAAAACTGTATTGGATTTAGGAACCGGAGCTGGAGCATTAATGCTTTATTTATCGACTAAAACAAATGCGAAGATAATCGGCATAGAAGTTCAAGAAGATCGATATACTCAAGCATTAAAAAACATTGAATTAAATCATTTACAAAACCAACTATCTTGCTTAAACCAAAATATTAAAACATTGAAAATGAAAAATGTTGATTGCATTGTTAGCAACCCTCCATTTTTCAAAGTCACTAAAACGTCTAATATCAATGATAATGATGATGAAACAATCGCAAGACACGAGGTATTAATCAATCTTGAAGAACTTATCTCTACAGTTTCTAAAAATTTAAAATTTGCAGGACATTTTTTCATGATTCATCGACCTAATAGATTTTCTGAGATTGTTTCTATAATGAGTAAATATCAACTTGAAATAAAGAGAGTTCGATTTGTTCATCCATATATTGATCATAAAGCAAATCATGTCTTAATTCACGCAATTAAAAATGGACAACCAGATACTGTATTGGAACCACCCCTTATTTTATACAAAGAAAAACATATATTCACCGATGAAATGATTAAAATCAACGGAGGTAGATAACATGTTGCTTAGTCAACTGAATAGAAAAGAAAAACTAAAGTTTCTTGATTTAGCTATGCATATGGTTTCTGTAGATGGTGAACCTACAGCTTTAGAAAAAAGATTACTCAATATGATGCTTGCTGAAGTAGGAGAAGGTATTGTTGAAGAATATCACTTTGCGCTCAGTAAAGATTTAGAAGAAACTATAAATTATTTTGGAAAAGAAAATAAGACGGTAAGAAACATTGTTTATCTTAACTTATTAAAAGTAGGTATGTCAGATGATTTCTACAACACACTCGAACATCATTTCTTAGAAAATATCAGAAAAAGATTTGAGATTGATGACTTAAAGAAAAAACAATTAATGCGTCTTGTCTATAATGAAAGAGACCTAAGAGAACGCGCGAAAAGGATAGTAACCCACTAATGCAAAAAAGCTTTAAAGAAAATAAACCAACTTTATATGTCATTTCAACACCAATCGGAAACCTAAGCGATATTACCTTTCGTGCGATTGAAATTCTAAATGAAGTTGATATTATACTTGCAGAAGATACGAGAACATCAGGTGTTTTACTCAATCATTTTCAAATAAAAAAACCAATGATGAGTTATCATGAATTCAACAAAGAAGCACAAGAAAACAAAATCATTGAGATGATGAATGAAGGAAAAAATCTTGCTTTAATTAGTGATGCAGGAACGCCAGGCATCAGTGACCCCGGTTATGAAATCATCAAATCAGTTATCGATTCCGGATTTCATGTAATCTCCATACCTGGACCAAGCGCAATTCTTGCAGCACTTGTTGTATCGGGTTTAATTATTCAACCATTTACATTCATTGGATTCCTTCCACGGAAACAATCCGATATGAAAAAAATGATTGAGACCTATCAAGATAGAAAAGAAACCCTAATTATTTATGAGTCTCCTATGCGTATTCAAAAGACGCTCAATACCATTTATAGCATTTTGGGAAACAGAAATATAAGTCTTTCTAGAGAACTAACAAAGACGTTTGAAACCATTATCAGGACAACGCTTGATAAAGCCGTTTCAATGGAACACAATCCTAAAGGTGAGTATGTCATAATCATCGAAGGAAATCACAATATTCAAACCCATTTTGATTTATCAATTGAAGAACATGTACAAAGATATGTAAAACAAGGTCATTCCGAAAAAGAGGCAATGAAACTTGTAGCAGAAGAACGTAATATCAAAAAAAGTGAAGTATATAAAGTAATTAAAATTGATTCATAAAGTTCTTGATTTTTTGTTGAATTATAATATAATAAGATTATCATAGGCAATGAGAAAAAGAGTAACCCTATTGAAGTGAGCAAAAGAGAGTTCATGGTTGGTGTAAATGAACCCTTCATATGGTGAACATGATTTTCGAGCCTTTTGGCTGATATGTAGGCTAAAACGTATTCCGCGTTAAGGAGTAGAGTGCTAGCAATGCTAGAACTAAGGTGGTACCGCGATTATGTCGTCCTTAGAGTTTTTTAAGGGTGATTTTTATTTTTAATAAGGAGTGATTCACTATGGAAAAGAAGTATTATTTAACAACTGCAATTGCATATGCATCTGCTATTCCTCATATCGGGAATGTATATGAGGCTATTTTGGCTGACGCCATTGTTAGGTTTAAAAGACTAGAAGGATATGATGTCTTCTTTCAAACTGGAACTGATGAACATGGACAAAAAATTGAGAGTAGAGCAAAAGATAATGAGCTATCTCCAAAATCTTACGTTGATCATATTGCATCTGAGATTAAACGTATCTATGACAAAGTTGATATCAGCTATGATCAATTTGTTAGAACAACAGATGAACGACATGTGCAAGCTGTTCAGGCAATCTTTAAAAAACTATATGATCAAGGCGATATTTATTTAGGGGAATATGAAGGTTGGTATTCTGTTTCTGAAGAATCTTTTATTTTAGAAAAAGATATTATTGATGGAAAAACTGCAAATGGTGATACCCCCGTATGGACTAAAGAAGCTGCATATTTCTTAAAACTATCTAAATACCAAGATCGTTTAGTCAAACATATTCAAGATAACCCTCAATTTATTGAGCCTGAATCAAGAAGAAATGAAATGATCCAAAATTTCTTAAAAGAACCTCTACCAGATCTATCGGTATCTAGAACATCTTTCAATTGGGGAATCCCTGTTGAATTTGATGAAGGACATATTGTTTATGTTTGGATTGATGCATTAAGTAATTATATTACAGGTCTTAATTATCATCCAGATCAAGCACCATCATCAGAATTTAAAAAATATTGGCCTGCTGATGTCCACTTGATTGGTAAAGATATTTTAAGATTCCACACTATCTATTGGCCAATTATCTTAATGGCTTTAGGTTTAGAACTACCAAAACAAGTTTTTGGTCATCCATGGATTTTAGTGAATAAAGGAAAGATGAGTAAATCGATTGGTAACGTTATGTATACTGATGATCTGATCAGATATTTTGGTGTAGATACAGTACGTTATTATGTGCTACATGAAATTCCTTTTGCACAAGATGGTAACATTACTTATGAACTACTTATTGAAAGAAATAATAGTGATCTTGCAAATACAATCGGAAATCTAGTGAATCGCACGATAGGTATGGCACACAAGTATCGGCAAGGTGTGGTAAAAAAAGTTATGTTAAATGAACCTTTTGAACTTAGTTTAAAAGAGAAAGCTCTCGAGGTGTTACCACAAATGAGAAACTTTATGGACGAACTTAAAGTCAGTGATGCACTAGAAGAAATCGTTAAACTAGCACGAAGTGCCAATAAATATATTGATGTATCTGAACCGTGGGTTTTATTTAAGACAGAAGATAAACAGGAAATATTAGACCACGTCTTATATCAATTATTAGAAACCATTAGATTTGTTGCTATATTATTACAACCTTTCATTCCAAATACATCAAACCGCATAGCTAAACAAATTGGTATGACTGATTTAAGTTTCGAATCATTAGAAACTTTTGGGAATTATGAAGCACAAACTTTAGGTAAGCCAGAAGTGTTATTTGAAAGATACGATGCTTTGAAAAAAATAGAAGAAATTCTAAAAGATCAAGATGAATAATAAAAGAATCAAAAAATGATCCTAATCGATCATTTTTTGTTAATTGGTTTATATATATCCTAATAAATGATATCCTAAAGGTAGAAAAAAAATCAAAAAGAGGTATTCTCATGATTTATACATGTACATTGAATCCTGCAATAGATTATCATATTGAAATTGACAAAATAAGTATTGGTAAACTCAATCGAACAGATTATACTCAATTTTTAATCGGAGGGAAAGGTATTAATGTATCTTTAGTCCTCAAGCATTTAGGAGTTGAAAGTACCCCTATTGGATTTATAGGTGGATTCACAGGAGATTTTATAAAAAGACAATTGCGTGAAATTGATATTAATCAATATCGTTTTGTTGAAATCAATGGAGAAACCAGAATTAATGTGAAAATCAAAGATAGTTCGAGTGAGACAGAACTAAACTCAATTGGACCAGATATTTCGGACATCGAATGGAAAGCATTTACTAATATTGTTAAGCAACTAACCTCCAAAGATATTCTTATTTGTAGTGGTAGTCTACCTAAAGGTATACCGGATGCATATCAAGAAATAGCAGAGATATGCCAAAAAAATAATGTTTTATTGATTATGGATACCCCAGGTATTTATTACAACCAATTTTTACCATATCAACCACTGCTTGTTAAACCCAATTTAGATGAGTTAAGCACATATTTCAATACTCAAATAAAGACAATAGATCAAATCATTTATTATGGCAAAGAGCTTATTAAAAAAGGAGCTCATAAAGTTCTAATATCATTAAGCGCGGAAGGATCGTTATTGATTACTAAAAACAATATCCTAAAAGCAAATCCAATCAAAGGAATCCCAATAAGTAGTGTTGGATCAGGTGATTCAATGGTTGCAGGTTTTATATATCAATTTCAACAAACTAAAGATGACCATCAATCATATCGATATGCAGTCGCAGCAGCAACCGCTACTACATTTAAAAAAGGACTTGCAAAAAAAGAAGATATAGAAAAATATCTTCAATTAATTGACATAAAGGAGCTGAACATATGAAAGTCAAAGAATTAATCAATAAGAATTTAATCTGTCTAGATTTAGATGCACAAGATAAAGTATCAGTCATAAAAGAACTTATCGACATTTTAGATCAAGAAAATCGTTTATCTAATATAAACGGTTTTATAGAAGATGTAATGACTAGAGAAAATGAAATTACCACAGGTATTGGCTATGGTATAGCAATTCCTCATGCTAAATCGAAACATGTTAAACAACCATCGTTAGTATTCGGGAAAAGTCAAAGCGGAATTGATTTCGAAAGTTTAGATCAAAGAAAAGCACAAATATTTTTCTTGATTGCGATACCAGAAAATGGAGCTGATCTTCATTTGAAAATACTAGCAAAACTCTCGAAAAAATTGATGGATGAGCATTTTAGATATGCATTAACTATTTCTAGTAGTGAAGATCAAATTATGAGCATATTAAATACAATAGATGAGGATTAAACATGAAAAAGATTGTTGCTGTCACAGCATGTCCCACTGGAATTGCACATACATATATGGCAGCCGAAGCATTGCTTATAGCTGCTAAAGCACTAGGTGTTGAAATTAAAGTAGAAACTAATGGAGCTATAGGTGTTGAAAACGAATTAACAGACAAAGATATAGAATCGAGTATCGGCGTTATCATTGCCTCTGACATTCATCTATCTAAAGAAAGATTTAAAAATAAAGTAATCATTGAAATAGATACAAGACATGCGATTTTTGATTCAAAAAAATATATCAATCAATTATTAAAATAAAAACCTTCTTGCGAAGGTTTATTTTTTTTGATACTTTGCTAGATTGAATTAAATATCATCATAAAAATAAATATTGTTGTAATAAAACTCGTATATATAAAAGCATCACTTTTAATAATACTTGTTTCATATCGTCTATTAAAAACATTAGTCATTGTTACAAATCTTTCCAAGAACCCGACACTTTCGTTATTCTTTAGTGCCAAAGGAGATAAAGGTCCTTGATCGATTGGACACTGGTCTCCATACATTAACTTACATGCTCTTCTCATCATAAAATTAGCTGGATAGAAGAAGATATATTCTATTCTCAACCAATTTGGAAATTTCAGATGGAACCAATGGAATTTAGTTCCAAATATAAAAATCAAGAATCCTAAACCTACAACAATCAATGTCATCAAAAACTCAGATCCAGTAAAGAATTTCAAACCTACGATATAAGAATTAATGAAATAAGGATCAAATGTTGCTTGATTCAATTGTGGCATAATCCATTGATTCAATATATAGCTAGGATTTAATCCAATTAATATAATTAAAAATGCAATTGCTACCATTGATGTATCTAAGCAATTATATTCTGGTTTAATACTTTTATATTGTTCTGGCATTTTACCAAAGAATACATAATAGTTCATCTTAATAAATGAACATACAGTTCCTGCACTAACAACAATAAAAATTAATTCAGCATAGAAAAACGATGAATGACCGTATTTATATGCTTCAACAATCCCATGGTGTAAAATCGATTTAGAAACAAATCCATTAAACAAAGGAATGCCACTGATACCTAAACTCGCAATTAAACAAACGGTAGCCGTCAAAGGCAGTTTTCTCCATAAGCCACCAAGCTTATACATATCTTGTTCTTTTGTATGATAGTAAACAACACCAGCAACCATAAACAATAAAGACTTAAATAAAGCGTGATTAATAATATGATATAAAGCACCTGAGTATCCCATTGCTCCGCGATATCCTAAATAAAGAGCAACACCAATACCAACCACGATATAACCCATCTGACTAATTGAATGATAGGCTAACATTTTCTTAATGTTAGACTGTTGTAAGGCTAGAAAAACACCAATCGCCATCGTGATGATGCCCATCCAAATGATTGCAGATCCAATATTTTGTGTAGTCAACCAAATAGGATCTTCATAACTTGTAACACTACCTTTAGCTGGAAAAAAATAACTTACTGCAACTCGTAAAACTCCAAAAGCTCCAACTTTAATCATAATACCAGAAAGCAAAGCGCTAGCTGGCGTTGGTGCTACTGGATGAGCCCTTGGTAACCAAACATGAACTGGTGCCATTCCGGCTTTAATTCCGAACCCTAAAACTAACAATCCCATAATCCAATACTTAACAGAACCTAATTGATTAAGTTCAACGATTGCTGTCTTAAAACTTAAATCACCAACATTAAAATACATTAGCAATAAAGCAACTAATATCGAAAACCCACCGATTAAACCCATGAAAATATAATTATAACCAGCGGCATATGATTCTTCACGCTGTGTGTGAGTTACCAATACATAAGAAGTAATTGTCATTATTTCAAAGAATAAAAACATCGTCAATAAATCGCCAGCCATAATTGTTCCCAAAACAGAACTATAGGTTAAAGCCATAAAGAAGAAGAACCGATTATTGTGAATTTCCTTTTTCATATATTCATGAGCATAAACCATAACGATAAACCAAATGATGGTTGTAATCATTAACATCGTGAAGCCCAACATATCAACATCAAAACTTATACCTAATCCCATAAAATATGGAATGTCTAAAACAATACCACCTTCTAAAGCTACTGGATACATCATCATGGTTAACGGTATTGTTAAAAAAGTCATAAAGATAACAACCCAGTCACGTTTATGGCCAGCACTCTTTCGATAAGCTAATTGAATAAATCCACCAATGAGTGGAATAGAGATCATAACTAATGGAAAGATAGACAAGTGTGTAAAAGAAGTGATGAAAGTATTGAATTTTTCAAAACTCATAATCCAATCATAAACCCCAAACCAGTTTTTTGTTACTCCAATAAAGGAAATCAACAAAACTAGCATAAGTAAAACTAAACCAGAGGATTTCCATGTGAAATGATCTAAAAATTTTCTTTTGTTTTGATTTTCCTGATGATTACTTGTTGTCATTTGAATCCTCCTTTACATCAATGTGTTCGCTGCAGCTTCTAATAAGCTAGAAATGATATTTGGATAAATACCTAAAAATAGAATTAAAGCGCCAAGGATAAGAATGGGTACTAACATCGTTTTAGGAATCTTTTCGATACCTGTAGACTCCTCATTTTTTTTACCTTTAAGAAATGCAGAAATCATAATAGGTAAATAATACATTGCATTTAATAAACCACTTATAACAATAATAACGATAAAAACAATTTGTCCTGAAGCTAGAGCGGCAACCCCTAAGTTAAGCTTTGATATAAAACCACTTGTTAAAGGGATGCCAATCATACCTAAAGCTGCAATACTGAAAACGACTAGAGTCAACGGCATTTTATAACCTATGCCGTCAAATTGATTAACATTTCTGATTTTTTTATAATAAATGATTGCCCCCACACATAAGAATAATGCGGCTTTCATTAATCCATGAGAAATAATATGGAAAAATGCAGCTGTCAATCCAATATATGTCATCAAACCAATGCCTAATACAATATAACCAATTTGAGCAACTGAAGAATATCCTAGCATCCGTTTAACATCTTTTTGGGCAAGAGCAAAGAATGATCCCATAATCATTCCAAATCCAGCGATAATCATAATAATCATTGGTAAATTAAATGCTTGTAATATATCGATACCAAAAACTCTAAACAAGACTTTTATCATAATTAACAAATAAACTTTCACAACGATTGCAGATAAAATTGCACTGGATGAACTTGGCGCATGTGAATGTGCATCAGGCAACCAAATATGGAATGGAAATATTGCCGCTTTGATACCAATACCTACAACCATAAAACCGATTGCGATAATGATATTAGATGGATAGATATGCCAAATATCTTGCAGAGTCGTAAATACAAGTTCTATATTTGTATATCCAGTAATCATATAGAGTAAAGCAACACCAAATAAATATGATAATGATCCTATCTCATTAAGCATCACATAACGGAAGGATGCTGTATAGTTTTCCTTTTTTCTTTTAATCGAAATAATACTACAAGTCGTAATCGCAAGAATCTCCATAAAAACATAAGTATTAAATAAATCATTAGTATAAATGATACCAAACATTGAAAATAAAAGAATAAAGAGTAAGATATAATATCTTCCATATTCTTTTTCATGAATACCATCAGTGGCATCACCACATGAGTAAATATAGATCAACATTGTTAGAAACAAAATAAATGTTGTAAAGAATACAGAAAAAGAATCAATTAACAGTTCTATTCCTATAAAGCCAGTATAATTACCAAATCGATAATAGAAGGCTCCATTTGAATTTACATGAATCAGTAAAACAACGGATGAAGCAAATACTAAAAGTAATACAATGAAACCTAACACAAGTGTTAAAGTAAATGCGCGTTTTTTAAATAATGGAATGACTAGAGCAGCACTTAATAGTAAGAGCAAATTAATAATAGGTAGTTGTTCAATCATAAGTATTCTCCTCATTTTGGATACGCACTATCTCTTCTTGATCAATAGTTCCATAGGTTTGATATATTCTAATAATTAATGATAAAGAATACACAGTCATTGAAACAACGACCACAATTCCAGTTAGTATTAATACTGATGGTAATGGGTTAATATAGATAATATTTTCTCCAGCTTCGATAACAATTGGAGGTTGTCCCAAAGCAACATTACCGATTGCAATAAAAAACAAGAAAACGCTAGTGCCCATAATGTTAACACCAAGAATTCGTTTAATTAAATTTCTATGTGTAACAACCGTATGGAGTCCAATAATAAATAATGCAACTGCACCTATATAATTAATGTGGTCTAATAATAAATTTAATATATTCATAAGGTATCTTCCTCTATAAGAATATGAAATAAAGTAATGATAGTTGAAGCAACCTTAATCCCAATACCAATCATTAATAAAGGAATCATACCAGCTGATAAGAGTTGACCAGGCTCACCAATTGGAAAACCAGCTTCGATATTTGTTAAAAAAGAACCCGCTAGAAAAATACCAATGATACCAATCATCATATAAATGAAGATACCACCACTCTCAGCAAATTCTGATGCGCGATGTGAAAATTTTTTCTTTCCTCTATCTAATCCAAAAACTAATGTATATAATATTAAACTTGAACCAACCAATGCACCACCAGAAAAACCTCCACCTGGAGATACATGACCATGTAAGATAATGAATATCCCATAGATCTGAGCAAAAGGAACAATGATTCTAGTTATAGACTTAACAATAATATCATTCATTGTCTTCCTCCTTGATCATATCATCTGCTTTTGCAGGCTTTAAAATTGACGCTACAGCGACAATAGAAGTAAAGAGAACGATGGTTTCACCTAAAGTATCAAATGCTCTGTAATCAGCCAAAATAGCAGCTACAATGTTGGTTGCACCTGTCTCGTTAACAGATTCATTTAAGTAATGGTGAACAGTATCATTATATGAAGGAGCATCAACACCACGATCACCAGGCATCATTAATATATTGATGACTAAAATTAAGAATAAGAGGGTAAACATTGTATAAGTCAATATCTTTTTCATTTTTCATACCTCTCAGTCTTACTAATAACTGCAATAAATAATAATGAAGTAACACCTGCACCAATTACTGCTTCAGTTAAAGCAACATCAGGTGTTTTTAAAATCAACCATAAAACAGACATCATTAAGGAATATGCTGAAAAAATAATGACTGCACTCAGTAAATCTTTTGTACGTTCAACAGAGATCGCACATACAATTAAAAAGATAATGATAATCACATTAAGTAGTTGCATATATAGACCTCCTATTTATTTTCATCAACGGTCAAATGACGGTTGATGTATTCGCATTTAGCTATATAATGTGCTGCAGTAGGATTGGTTAACCATATAAAAACGATAATGATTAAAATGTTTAAGGAAACAAATGTCGCTCCTTGCCATATCATCATACCGATAAACATTAACCCTGCCCCCATGGTGTCACATTTTGTAGTTGCATGCATTCTACAAAATACATCAGGCATTCTAATCAATCCAACAACACCTACGAAATAAAAGAACAAACCACCTAAAAGAAAGATTGCGACAAAAACATCACGAATGATTTCTAACATATCAATCCAACCTTCCTTTCAGTAGATATTTAGCAACACCAATTGTTGCTAAAAAGCCAATCATTGCATAGATTAATGCAACATTGACATATGAACTTTGTTTAGTAACTAAAGCGATTAAAACAATGATTGTTGTTACTTTAGTTGCTATAATATTGATTGCAACTATGCGGTCAGCAGCTGTTGGTCCTTTAAAAGCTCTATATAGTGCAACAAATGACATTAAAACTAAAACTACAGCACAGGAGATAACAAGTATTTCAATCATGATTTCCCTCCTCGAGACGAATAAATGCTTTTTGCAAAGCACTACCCTCTAAATCTTCTATATGTCCCATTTCTAAACCATGAACAATAATTTCTTGATCATTCATATCAACGGTTAATGTACCAGGAGTTAAAGTTATTGCATTTCCAAATAAGGCGCGATTAAAATCTTTTTTCAACGGTTGTCTTATTTTTTTAAATCCAGGCTCAATCTTCATTTTAGGACTCAATACTATTTTCGCAACATGAAAATTTGCGATTACAATTTCTTTTAAAAGTATAACAATCAAAATAAAAAAAGCCCCAACAGATTTTGGTCGTAAAGGTGTAGCCTCATCTTTTTGAAAAATCAAGTCAAAATTATAAAAAACAATCATTAATGAAGCGAGTAAACCCGTAATAACCTCAATTAAATCAAAATCAGAGGCAATAATCATCCAGAATGAAAACAATAAGATAAATAATAGTAATGCACCATTCCTTTTTTTATTTTGCATATTTTGTCTCCTAACAATGTTTTATCCATATATATGATACAACTTTTAAAGGGATAAAACAATTTTATTTTCTGTTTTTATTCATAAAAACTGAATTGATGCTGTGGTAAAATAAAAGAAGATATTAAAGAATAGAGATGATGAATGTGAATCAAAAAATGCATAAACACATGATGAGTGGGATTTCTCCGATTATACCTTTATTGGTTGTTGCGAGTATTTTCATGTTTTTGTTTATGAAATTGGACAATTTAAATATTCAAAGCAGTTTTTTAAATGAAATGATTAATGTCTTAAATCAAGCAACTCAATGGATGTATATTTTAGTATTACCTGTATTTGCAGGATTTATTGCATATTCGATTGCAAATAAACCGGGAATTGTTCCTGGTTTAGTCGGTGGAGGTTTAGCTGTCTATGCAACTGGAATGATTGGTGCTTTAGTTGCTGGTTTCATTGCTGGATACTTGACTAAATATATACTTGTTTTGTTTAAAAATATACCAAATACGCTAAAGGGATTATCAACAATGGTTGTTATTCCTGTTGTATCAGCTTTATTAGTTATGTTCTTTATGTTTTTATTTAACACAGGATTTTCTCAAATATTTAAAGATTTAGAACAAATATTAATTCAACTTGATTTAATATATGCGATATTGTTTGGATTGATATTTGGGATGATGATGGCAATAGATATGGGTGGACCTATTAATAAAATTGCATTTTTTATTGGAATTGTCTCAATATCACAGGGGAGATCAACAATGATTATGGCTTCTATTATGGCAAGTGGTATGGTCCCACCTTTAAGTATTGCACTATTAACATTGATCAATAAAAGAAAATTCAATTACGAACAAATTCGTTTAGCTAAGAAAAACTGGGTAATGGGATTATCTTTTATGACAGAAGGGGCAATACCGTTTGCAGCTGCAAATCCTAAAAAAGTAATGCCAGCAATTATTATTGGTAGTGCATTAGCTGGAGCACTTATTCCTTTATTTGGAACAACACTATCTGCACCTCATGGTGGTATACTTGTTTTATTTTTAATGACTAATTGGTGGGGGTTCCTGATTTCATTAGCGGCAGGTACAATTATTGCCGCATTGCTGTTACTCATTTTACTTCCAACAGCACATGAAGAAGTGGCTATAAATAAATAATAAAGATGACAAAATGTCTAATTAAAGCGAATTATTATTTTTCGCTTTTTTTTATTCAAAAAGTTCTTTACATTCATCCTTTTATTTTGTTATAATGATGGAGTATTCAATGTATCGTATAATCGACCTGATGTGGAGGTCAAGTTTCTACCGTGAGCCCGTAAAATTCACGACTACGATATGAAAACAGCTTTTTTTAATAATGTTTTCATATGTAGAAACCACAACTATTTAGCGTGGTTTTTTTATTTTTTAAAAAATACATGTGAATACAAAACAAAAAAAGGAGAAATAAGATGATCGAAAAGATTAACAAGTTCTTCAAAATCGAAGAACGCAAGAGCTCAATCAAAATTGAGTTATTAGGTGGTTTAACAACATTCTTAACCATGGCATACATTTTGTTTGCCAACCCAGCAATTATGAGTGCATATGGTGATATCCCAATTGATACAGGTTCAATATTCTTAGCAACTGCATTAGCTGCTGGTATTGGAACAATCGCTATGGGATTGTTTGCTAAATTACCAATAGCATTAGCACCTGGTATGGGATTAAATGCATTCTTCGCATTTACAATCGTACTTGGTATGGGTTATTCTTGGGAACAAGCACTTGGTGCTGTATTAGTTTCAGGGATCTTATACCTAATCATCAGCGTTACTGGTTTAAGAGCTAAAGTTGTTGCAGCTATTCCTCAATCGCTTAAATATGCGATTGGTGCCGGTATTGGTTTCTTTATTGCTTATATTGGTTTAGTTAATGTTGGCATTATTGAACAAGGTGTTGGTACTCCAACGACGTTAGGTGATTTAAGTGAACCAGTTGCATTATTAGCATTATTGGGTATCGTACTTACAATTATATTATTAGCTTTTAAAGTAAGAGCTGCAGTTTTCTTTGGTTTAGTTGCAACTGCTGTAATTGGATTAATCTTTGGTTTACTTGGGGTAGCAGGAATGCCTGTACTTCCAACATTTACTGATGGTTTTCCATCGCTAGCTCCAACGCTTGGTAAAGCTTTTGGTGGCGCACTTGACATCATCGTAACACCAGCTGGCTGGTTTGCAATCTTTGCTTTCTTGTTTGTTGACTTTTTTGATACTTCAGGTACTTTAATGGCTGTTACTGGTCAAATGGAAAATGTTACTGAAGAAGATATTCAAAGAGCTAACGTTGTTGACTCATCAGCAACAGTAGTTGGATCAATACTTGGAACATCAACTACAACATCTTATATTGAATCATTAGCAGGTGTTGGTGCGGGTGCAAGAACTGGTTTAGCATCAGTATTTACGGGATTCTTATTTATCTTATGTATCTTCTTAGCACCACTATTAAGTTTAGTTACTGCTGGTGTAACTGCAGCAGCTATGGTTATTGTTGGTACAATGATGGCTTCATCAATTGGTAAAATTGAATGGGATAAATGGCCAATCGCAATCGCAAGTTTTGTCACGATTTTAGTTATGATTTTAACTTATTCAATTTCTGACGGTATTGGTTTTGGATTCTTAACTTATATTCTTGTTATGTTTGCTAGCAAACGCGGCAAGGAAGTTAGCCCATTACTTTATGGAGCAGGTGCATTATTTGTTCTTTACTTAGTATTGATGACAGTTATGTAAATTGATTTAACAACATAATAAAAACTCTAGAGTCAAAAAATGACTTTAGAGTTTTTTTGTTGTCTTTAATTTTGGAGTATTTATTACGGTGTGATTTTTAATACACGTTCCATCAAATTGATAAATTGATTTAAGATAATACCGACCACTGCTGCAAATGCCATACCACTTAGTGAAACAGCAGGGTTTATAATAATTTCTGCTTGACCTAATCCAAAGACCATCATAGTTGCTATGATAATAAGATTACGCATTTTTGATACATCGACTTTATGTTTCACAAGTACACGTAAACCATTAACTGCGATTAATCCAAACAATACCATACTAATACCACCCATAACCGGTGCAGGTATGCTTGCGATAAACTCATTAATTGGTGAGATGAATCCTAAGATGATTGCGAATACAGCAGCTAAACCAGTTACATAAACTGAACCAACTTTTGTCATTGCTACAACACCTGTGTTTTCACCATATGTTGTATTTGCTGGACCACCGATCATTGCAGATAAAGCAGTTGCAATACCATCGCCCATTAATGTCTTGTCTAATCCTGGATCTTTTAAGAAATCTTTATCACATATTTCGCCAAGAACCGTATGGTCACCAATATGTTCTGCAATCGTTACAAAGGCGATTGGCGCGAACATTAATAATGCTGTGAAATTAGGAGCATAGGTCCAAATGAAGTTAAATGCTGGAACTGATACTGCGCTACCACTGAACACTGTTGTAATATCAACAACACCTAAAATCATTGATAATACATATCCAGAAACTATACCGATGATGAAGGGAATAATTTTCAAAAATCCTTTAAAGAATAAGTTAACAATAATCGTTACTAAGAAGGTGAAGATTGCAATGAGAGGATTTCTCCAATCGGTTGCTAAGAATGCAAAGAAACCATCTGCACTGTTTGGTGATAAGCCTGCTTGACCGATTGCTACAGGCGCTAAGCCTAACCCAATAATCATGATCATTGGACCAATAACAACTGGAGGTAATAAGATATCCAACCAGTTTTTCCCAACAAAGTGGATAATAATTGCAACAACCGCATAGATAAGTCCTACAAGAACTAATCCCCAATAAGCCGCACCGACACCTGACTGTGTACTGGCTAAACTGATTGCCATAATATACGCAAACGAACTTCCTAAGTAAACTGGGACCTTAGCTTTTGTGACTGTAATATAAGTCAACGTACCAATCCCTGATGCGACCAATGCAACTGATATTGGTAATCCTGTTAAAATCGGAACCAAAACTGTTGCCCCAAACATTGCAAACACATGTTGTAAACTTAATACTATCCATTTGCCAATGCTTTTAGGTCTTTCATTAATACCAACAACTAAACCATTTTCATTCACTTGATTCATTTTGTTTCTCCTTATCAATTTTTTGTAAGGCCTTTAACAAAAAAGACACCAGTGGCGTCCTTTAAATGTCAGGTATAATGAAATTCGATACCTTATTATGCTCACGGGCATAACTTAAAGGACCATACTGTATAAAGTATATCATGCTTTTAAAAAAAATCAACTGTTAAAGTTAAAAAAAATTGTTATAATGGAAATGGTGATAATATGAAAGAAATAATGAATAGCGAACAACTATCAAGAACACTTAAAAGAATGACACATGAAATTATTGAAAGAAATCATGATCTTAACGATATCGTGTTAGTAGGCATTATGAAAAAGGGATTTCCTATTGCCCAAATATTAAAAGAAAATCTAAAAAGATTTGCTGATGTTGAGATTAAAACATATCCTATTGACATTCAAGCATATCGCGATGATATCAAATCAAGTGCTAAACCTGAAGACCAGCAAATAGTGGTTCAAGATAAGAATGTGATATTAGTTGATGATGTCTTGTTTACAGGAAGAAGTGTTAGAGCTGCTATGGATGCAATCAATGACCATGGAAGACCTAAACAAATTCAACTTGCAATCGTTATCGATAGAGGCCATCGTGAACTCCCAATTAGAGCAGATTATATTGGGAAAAACATTCCAACAAGTAAAAATGAGCGTGTTATTATTGATATGCAAAGCCAAACTGTCTATATCGATGAAGTCAAATAATTAGAACTAACTTCGGTTAGTTTTTTTAAACAGAAATGAAAAAATAACAAGTCATTATTACACGAAAAATTTATGGACAAGCATAATGTTAAATCATACACGAAACTGTTGACAATTGCATTCTAATATAGTAATATTACATAGGTACAGTATTTTTATCCACTTTAAAGCCCTTATTTCAAAAATAAGAATATAAGGAGAATCACAATGAAAACATTTATGGCAAACGCACAAACTGTTGAAAGAAAATGGTTTGTAGTCGATGCAGAAAACAAGACTTTAGGACGCTTAGCAACCGAAGTCGCATCCGTGTTAAAAGGTAAACATAAACCAACCTACACTCCTCATGTAGATAACGGTGATTATGTAATCGTAATTAACGCAGAAAAAATTTATTTGACTGGAAAAAAATGGGACAAGAAAATGTATTATAGCCATTCAGGTTATAGTGGAGGTCTCAAAAGTACAGCAGCTAAAGATGTTATGACGAAATTTCCAACTCGTATGGTTGAAAAAGCAATCGTTGGTATGTTACCACATACAAAGTTAGGAAGCCAAATGGCAAAGAAACTCTTTGTTTATGCAGGTCCTGAACACAAACACGCTGCACAACAACCAGAGAAATTGGAGGTATAAGACATGGCAAAAGAAAAAGTACAATATTTTGGTACAGGTCGTCGTAAGAGCTCTGTTGCTAGAGTCATTTTAACAAGTGGTAAAGGACTATTTTTAATTAATGGCCGTCCATTTGATGAATATATTCCTTCAGCAGCAACTAGATTAGACGTAACTCAACCATTAGTATTAACTGAAAGCGAAGACAAATATGATATTACCGTTAATGTTAACGGTGGTGGATTAACAGGACAAGCTGGAGCAATCCGCTTAGGCATCACACGTGCTTTAATGGAAATCAATCCAGAATTACGTGCAATTTTAAAACCAGCAGGACTCGTAACAAGAGATCCACGTTCTAAAGAACGTAAAAAACCAGGTTTGAAAAAAGCAAGAAAAGCATCACAATTCTCAAAACGTTAATTCGGTGGGACCTATATGGTCCCTTTCTTTTTTTTATCGTGCTATAATAGAAATAGACTATTATAGAGGGTAACATATGAAATTAAACTATCGCAATACGTTTTATGTTGGTTTAATCTTTTTCATCATTGCATTGTTTTGGCAAACTTATGATATGTTAATTGCTAGAACACTCATTGACAAGTATGGACTGAATCAAACATGGTCTGGAATCGTCATGGCAGCAGACAATATTATGGCGGTTATTTTATTGCCTCTTTTTGGTGCGTTATCAGATAAAAGTAATTCCAAATTAGGAAAAAGAACACCTTATATCATCGTTGGTACAGTTTTATCAGCATTTGCATTTATGGCTTTAGCATATACTGATTACATGCAAACATTAAAAATACAGTCTACCGATATTATTGAAGAACATTACGACATCGCATTTGGTGATATTGATGACGTGAGTGAAACAAATCATTGGTATATTGTTGTTGATAATATGGAAGCTGAAAGAGAGCAGAGTTACCAAGATGGATTCATAAGCGGAACTAAGCTTAATCAATGGGAAGAACAAATCAAGAATCCAATGATTGATATGTTAGATGAAAGTCCAGAGCACCTATCAACAAGAAACTTATCTATGATTAAAGATTTGTATTATCGATATTTAAGTGAACGAGCTTGGGAAGTCACTGCAAAAGAACCGACGAATCTAATTATTTTTTCTTCAATTCTTTTTATTGCTTTAATATCAATGTCGATATTCAGATCACCTGCGGTAGCCCTTATGCCTGATGTCACAATAAAACCTTTACGTAGTAAAGCAAATGCGGTCATCACTTTAATGGGGGCATTTGGTGGGATATTAGCCATATATATATTAATGTTAAGTGGATTAAATAAACACACATATGATCATCATTCTATTGTATATATTATTGTTGGAGTTATTATGCTAGTGACTTTGGGAATTTTCTTATGGAAAGTCAAAGAACCAAAACTCGTGGAAAAGAAAATGACACTTGATGAAGAATTCAATTTAAATACAGATAATGGAAAGAGAAAAAATAAAAAAGTATTAGCTGAGTTAACTTTAAAGAAAAGAATTTCATTATATTTTCTACTGGCATCTATATTTTTCCTATTTACAGGTTATAATGCTGTTATGTCTAAACTCGCAGATTACTTACCAAAAGTACTTAATCTAAATTATTACGACCCCCCATTTGTTATCGCCCAAATATTTGTTGTATTAATGATTGTTCCTATTGGTTTACTTTCTATGAAATTAGGTAGAAAGAAAACAATCATTATTGGGCTTATCTTACTTATATTTTCATTAGGTAGTGTAGTATTCTTAAGAGAAAATCAACTGGCACAAACTGCCATTATTATTTCAATATCAGGTATTGGATGGGCAATGATAAGTATTAATGCTTATGTTATGGTCGTTGAAATGAGTAAAGGATCAGATATAGGTCGATATACCGGATTTTATTATGCGGCATCTATGAGTGCTCAAATATTTACACCAATTTTTTCAGGTATATTAATGGATAGATATGGTAGAATTATTCTCTTCCCATATGCAGCATTTTTCACAGCATTATCACTTATTTTAATTTTATTTGTTAAACATGGTGAAGCTAAAAAAATTAATAAAAATCTAATTGAAAGTTTTGAAATGGAGTAAGCAATTATGAAGATATTAGTCGTAGGATATTCAAGTTCAGGTAAATCAACATTTGCAAAAAGATTAAGTACGGTATATCAACTACCAGTACTCCATATTGATACAATTTCTTTTGGACCCAATTGGGTCGAAAAAGAGTCAGATGTTGTTGAAAAAGAAATCAGAGATTTTATGGAAAAAGACGAATGGATTATCGATGGTCAATATCGAAATTTAGCTACCGAACGATTTGACATAGCTGATCAAATATTTATATTCGATTTTAATCGTTTTAAATGCCTCTATGGAGCAATCGTTCGTAGAATTAAATATCATAAGCAAAGTCGTGATTCTATCGCAGATGGATGTACTGAAAGATTGAATTTTAGTTTTATTATGTGGATTCTATTTTCAGGTCGTCGAAAAGACTCTAAAAATTTGATAAAGAGTTATAAAAAGGATTATAAAGATAAAGTTATTGTTTTCAAAAATAGAAAACAAACTAAGAAGTATTTGAGATCAATTGGTTATACCGGTTCTTTTAAATATGAATAAATTCATATAGGCATTGTGAATTTACTTAATATATCGTATAATATTAGTTGCATGTAAGGATGGGATAAAATGAACAAAGTTAGAGTAAGATATGCACCAAGTCCAACAGGATTATTACATATAGGAAATGCACGAAGTGCATTATTCAATTATTTATATGCCCGTCACTTCGGTGGCGATTTTATTGTACGCATTGAAGACACGGATGTTTCTAGAAATGTTTCGGGAGGAGAAGATTCTCAACTTAACTATTTGAGATGGTTAGGTCTCGAGTGGGATGAATCACCTGAAACTGGTGGTGACTATGGACCATATAGACAATTGGAGAGATTAGATTTATATCGAAAATATGCAGAACTATTATTAGATAAAGGTTTAGCATACAAAGACTTTAGAGAAGATAGTAAAGATTATGCAATTCGTTTTAAAGTTCCACAAGATGTAGAATACGTGTTTAATGACATCGTTCGTGGAGAATTAAGATTTCAAAGTAAAGATGTAGAAGACTGGATTATTATGAAAGATAATGGTATTCCAACATATAACTTTGCTGTCGTAATTGATGATCATTTAATGGAAATATCTCATGTTCTTCGAGGTGAAGAACATATAACGAATACCCCGAAGCAATTAATGATTTATCAAGCATTCGGATGGGAATCACCTATATTCGGACATATGACAATTATTGTCAATGAAGAAAAGAAAAAATTAAGTAAACGTGATCAAAACGTTATTCAATTTATATCTGAATATGAACAAATTGGATATCTTCCTGAGGCAATGTTTAACTTTATTACATTATTAGGCTGGTCCCCAAAAGGAAACCAAGAAATATTAAGTAAAGAAGAAATTATCGAACAATTTGATCCAAGTCGTTTATCAAAAGCACCTGCAATGTTTGATAAAGAGAAGCTCGCTTATGTAAATAGTAAATATATAAAAAAACTAACTGTTGAAGAACTGGCACAAAAAAGTAGACTATTCTTAGAAATAGCAGGTATAGAAATACAAAGTCAATCATGGTTGGAGTTATTAGTGGGTATTTTACAAGATCGAATGACTCATATTGGGGAAATCGTTGGATTATATCAATCATTTTTCCACCACGACTTCAATTTATCAGAAGAAGGATTTCAATTTCTAGTTGAAAATCAAAGTTTAAGTTTACTTAAATCATTTCATAAGCATTTAGCAAATAGCGATTTTAGTTCCGAAACGATTGAAGGATTAATAAAACAAACGGGTCTAGATACAAACACTAAAGGTAAACCTTTATTTATGGGTTTAAGAATAGCAACAACAGGTGATATGCACGGACCAAGTCTTCCTATATCACTCGCATTATTGGGAAGAGATATTGTGTTAAACAGATTAGAAAAGACAATGACAAAATTAAGAGGTGAATCATGAAAAAAATTATTGGCATCATCTTTACCATATTATTAACGATTGTACTCGTTAGTTGCGGTGAACAAGAAACTAATGTAACAGCAACGTTTAGCGAAGTAGAAATAATGCAAAACTCTATATCATTTGATTTAGATATCCAAGATCCAGATCAAGAAATCACCGGAGAAGTTTATATTTCATTAATTAAATCAAGTGGAGAAGTTGTTCAGACACTTGATATTGATTTAGAAATGGACTTAACTGGGGTTCCTTTCAATAATTTGGTTAATACGGAATCTTATACCATTAAAGTATATGCAACAGTGGGTAGAAATGTACACGTTATTGGTGAGTATGCATTTCAACCAGTTTCAGCTGAAACTGTTCATATCACTACACCAGAAGAATTTTTGTCGATGAATTCAAATCGTTCGGGTAATTATGTACTAGATAATGACATTGATTTTACTGGAGTTGAATTTGCATCACCATTTACATCAGCATTCTCTGGAACATTTGATGGGCAAGGATTTTCAATCAAAAATGTAACATTTACTAAACTAGCAACATATACAGGTATATTTGGTTATGTCTCATCTGCTAAAATTGAAAATCTAGTTATTGAAAATGTAACGATTGGTTCAGAATCTATACCATTAGTGATGACAACATCTACGAGAACTGGAATATTAGCAGGCTATGTATCAACATCGACTGCAGTTATTGAAAACATTACGATTAAAAACAGTTCAATTAACTATTCAACATCAAGTACAGTACAAGCATATGTTGGTGGAGCAGTTGGTGAATTAAGAGCAAAAATGACAGGTGTTGAACTTGAAAATGTTTCTGTTCATTTAAAATCGACATCATATGGAAGAATTAGACTTGGTGGTGTTGTTGGATTATTAACAGAAGAAGCAACATTAAAAGAAGTGAAGAGTAACTCAAATGTTAGTTTTGAACTTTTAGGTAATAACCTTAAAGATCGTGATATTAGAGTAAACGTTGGTGGTGTTATTGGATATCATAATGCTAGAAATATTAATCGTTCAGTTGAAAACATTTATAATACTGGAAATGTATCGGTCGATTTAGATTTCGGCACAGCATCTAGCACGACACAAGCAAACTACTCAGTTTATGTTGGCGGACTAGCTGGTATCGCTTATAGTAACATTCATCATGCGTTTTATGCAGGATCAATTGAACTTAATCATGAGAAAAACGCGTATGAAAGTCAAGTTGCTAAATCATTCCATGTTGGTGGATTAATGGGTTTCTATGGATCCAATAAAACAAGCAATGAATTGGTTCGCCTAGGAGATAGTCAAACCATAACAATAGAGGTATCAGATGATGTATTTTTAAGAGCTTCACAAACACTTGGACATAACATCTCTACTTCAGTTCAAAATATAGGTATATTTGGACAAACTCATTTACTCATCAATCAGGTATCAGATGTTGATAATGACACATCTACTGTTTATGATGATTTAAATGATTATTTCACATCTGATTGGATTCAAGATGCATATGATGCGTTAACAACTTAAATATCTAAGAAACGATATCAACCGATATCGTTTTTCTTTATTTAAACATGCTATAATATATACAGGTGATATTCATGAGAATTTCAAAAACAAGATTTATAAATTATATTAGATGCAATCGTCATCCTGCGCTAGATGAAATATATCGAGATAGAGACAAAGCCATTGTTTCTTTTACTGATGATCCTGAATTGGAGGATTTAATTGGTGAAGAAAATAAGCAGAAAATAAGTGTTTTATTAGATGATATGATTGATGAAGAAGGTGAAGACCTTCTCATCAAACAAGATACACAAATGGAAACCATGATGCCTTATTATAGTCAAATAGAGGTTATCAGTGGGAAAGCAATTCAAAATCGTTTTAAAGGTGATGTAACATATAGTTTAAATACGTTTGAACAAAAAAGATTTGAACATGAATACCAAGGTTTTCGTTTCTACTGTTTCCTTGATGGTTATCAAGAAGATAAAGATACTATTCGAATCTTTGAAGTTAAAGCAACAACAAGCAAAAAATTTATTGATTTAGAATATAAAAATAACAATAATGAAAAAACACCTCTTTTTGATTATTCTCCAGAAGGTATTTTAATGCTGCAAGAAGATTTACATGGAGATATCAATGACCATTATATTGAAAAAGTTTCGAAACTAAAAAACAGACTGGGTAAAGAAGGTCGTTATGTCTATGATATTTCCTATCAACGCTATGTATTAGAAAAAGCAATTCAATCAAAGAAAAAAGTTAAATATTATCTTGTTGTCTTAAACAGTGAGTATATCCATGAAGGGTTAGTCAACGAAAAGAATGAACCCATTTATACTGATGATATCATTACGATTATCGACGTTACATCATTAACTGAATCTATGATACCAATCATTGAGAACGATGTTCAAACGGTTATTCGAAGATTAGATGTCATGAATGCCAATCCTGTGGATTTAGGTCCACATTGTCAAAGGAAAGATTCAAGAGAATGTAAATTCTACCCGATTTGTTATGGACATATTCCTGAAAAGAACAGTATCTTTTCATATATAGGCAGTCATCATGGATTTAAAGATTCTGCTAATCATAAACATGAACGATTTGATTTAATTAATGAAGGATATGTGAAAGCTACAGATATACCTTATGAGTGGCTTAATCGTAAAAATAACATTATACAACGTGATGTCATTGAATCTGATAAACCTTATGTTCATCCTCAAAAAATAAGAGCAGGTATTGAACTTTTAAGGTATCCTATTTACCATTTGGATTTTGAAACATTTCCTTGCCCATTGCCCAGGTTTAAAGGAGAAAAACCATATAGTCAATCTTTATTCCAATATTCTATACATATTGAACATGAACCAGGAGTATGTGATAAAGATCATGATAACTACAGTTATGTTGCTACTGAGCATATTGATTTAAGAAAAGACTTAGTGGAAAACATGCTCAAAGTTATCAAGCAAGATGGTGGATCAATCATGGTCTATAACAAATCTTTCGAACAAACTAGATTGAAAGAAATGGCTGAAATATATCCAGAATATAAATCTAGACTTTTTGATATGATTGATAGGTTGTTTGATTTGATGCATCTACTAAAAGGAAATAAAAAAGTATATAGCTCATTAGGGTTTGAAGGCGAAGACCTTGAAACCGTTAACTACTACCATAAAGATTTAAATGGTTCATACTCAATCAAAAAAGTCCTACCAGTTTTTAGTGACTTAACATATCAAGGTATGGGAATCGCTAATGGAACTGACGCACTTGTAACATATGCAAGATTTCCAGTAATGGATAAGAAAACCTTTGAAGTGTCATATCGAGATCTATTAGAATATTGTAAACAAGACACTTGGGCGATGGTAAAAATACTTGATGAACTGAGAAATTTTTAATAAAAATAACTTGAAACAAAGACTGGGTTATTCTTTCATAAGGCCAATTTCTTAAAATGGGGTCAAATCATAGTTGATTTCTTGTTATTTTCTTTGTTTTCTAATATAATAAAACAAAGAGGAGGCATAACAATGTTGAAGCTTTATAATACACTTACACAAAACATAGAACCATTTGAATCAATTCAACCAAACAAGGTTTCAATGTACGTATGCGGACCGACTGTTTATGGTGATATACATATAGGTAATGCTAGACCAGTTATCTTTTTTGATGTTGTAAAAAGATACTTTAAATACATAGGTTACGAAGTCAATTATGTTTCAAATATAACTGATGTTGATGATAAAATTATTGAAAAAGCTAAAGAGCTTAAAATAAAAGAAGACAAATTAACGGATAAATATACCAAAGAATTTCTTAATATGAGTTTAGCTTTAGGTAGTGTTTTACCAGATCAAATGCCTAAAGCAACCGAATTTATTCCTCATATGATAGAGTACATCCAGGATTTAATCGATCACAATCATGCGTATGCAAAACCTAGTGGGGTTTATTTTAGAGTTAAACAAGTTGAAGACTATGGTATCTTGAGCAAACAAAACATAGATGAGTTAAATCAAGGCGTTCGGGTTTCTCTAGATGAAGACAAAGAAGATCCAAGAGATTTTAGTATTTGGAAAGTCACAGATGATGGTCTAGCTTTTGAGAGTCCATGGGGAAAAGGAAGACCTGGTTGGCACACGGAATGTGCTGTGATGAACCACGAAATTTTCGGTCATGAAATTGATATTCATGGAGGCGGAACTGACCTTAAGTTCCCACACCATGAAAATGAAATGGCACAAACTGTTGTCCATAACCATCATCATCTAGCACGTGTTTGGATGCATGTTGGACGATTAGATGTTAATGATGTTAAAATGAGCAAATCATTGGGGAATATTACACTTGTCAAAGATTTAATACAAGACTATGATCCGTTTGCATTTAGACTATTAACAATTAATCATCATTACCGTCAACCCATTCATTATAGCGATGACTTAATGGTACAATTTGCAAAAGAATATGATAGAATAAAACGTAACCTTAAAAAAGCATTTTTAACGGTTACATTAGCGAAAGCTCATACAACAGATGTTGATACAGAACAAATCAATCTTTTTAAATCACTTATGGATGATGACTTCAATATTCCTAATGTCATTACCCAAGTTTATGATTTACTTAAACGAATGAATAAAGAAAAAGATCCTAAATATTTAGCTGTTCTACATCAAACAACAAAAACCATTTTAGATGTATTAGGCATAATGCCTCAATATGAGTTAACCGATGAAACATTAATTATGTATCGCGAATGGGAACAAGCTAGAATGGATAAAGATTTTGTAAGAGCAGATTGTTTGAGAGAACAACTCTCAGAACAAGGGTGGATGTAAATTTTGAATGGATTAACTTTAGCTTACATTGGTGATGCGTATTATGAACTATCAATACGCACGTATTTAATTAATCAAAAACTGACGAATGTCAATGATCTGCATAAAAAAGCAATTCGCTTTACCTCGGGCAAAGCACAATCCGTCATTATGAATTATTTAATCAATGAAAAAATTGTTTCTGAGCAAGAAATAGATTTATTTAAAAGAGGAAGAAACAGCAGTGGACCCGGAAGAAAAAATATTGATGCCCAAACGTATCATTATGCAACCGGATTTGAAGCACTCATTGGATCACTTTATTTAGATAATAAAACAAGAGCAGATGAACTTATAAAAATCAGTATAGAATATATTGAGAAAGGAGATTTCGATGGAAAAAACAGTTGATAAAAAAGTAAATGTAAAAAACAAACAAGATGATCTAAAGTCACTCATTGAAGATGATACTTCATCAACAGAAAATGAAATCTCTAAAGTGAAGAAGAAAAAAGGACCTAAAACAATTATTAAAGAAGATATGATTACCATGAAAGGTGATCCTTTAGGGCTGCATGTTCCACTTGATGATGAGCCAAAAGAGAGCCTAAATGTTAAAGATAAAGTAAAAAGCAAAGATGATATAGTTGTAGAAAGATATAATCCGGATGTAGAAAAAGGCCTGTCAACTGATGAAGTTGAGTTAAGAATTATGGCTGGTTTGAACAATATTACTGATACAGGTAGTAGTAAAAGCATTCCAACCATAGTTGCATCAAATATTTTCACATTTTTCAACTTCTTAAACTTTTCAATCGCGATTTGGTTGATTTCAGTGCGAGCATCTATTTCACATCTTTTATTTATGGGTGTTATTACTGCAAATATTACAATTGGTATTATTCAAGAAATTAGAG
Source organism: Mycoplasmatota bacterium (assembly GCA_024650045.1). GTDB lineage: Bacteria > Bacillota_I > Bacilli_A > Acholeplasmatales > Acholeplasmataceae > Peloplasma. Next base: position 64,546 of record JANKMU010000004.1, read on the forward strand.
CTAAAAAGACAATTGATAAATTATCGCTATTATCAGCACCTACCGCACTCGTTATCCGAGATGGTGATGAGTTTGAAATTGCGATTCAAGATGTTGTTATTGATGATATTCTATTTTTAAGTTCTGGTAAGCAAATTCCTGCAGATGCAGTTATTCGACAAGGGACGATTGAAGTTAATGAGTCACTTTTAACTGGTGAGTCTGATCCTATCATTAAACGTAAGGGTGACACCTTATATTCAGGTAGCTTTGTTGTATCAGGTTCGTGCAACGCACAAGTCACTGCAGTAGGTAAGGATATTTATATTCAAAAGTTAACAAACCAAGCAAAAAAATATAAAAAACCTGAATCCGATTTACTGGGTTCATTAAAACTCATTATTAGAATCGTTGGTGTCATTATATTACCGCTTGCTGCTACACTCTTTTACTTAAACTGGGTAGCAACAGATTGGAGTGCTCATGCAACACTAGCACAACGACTTACATCACCAGAATATGCATCAATCGTAAAAAGTACTACAGGTGCAATGATTGGAATGATTCCATCAGGATTATTTCTTTTAACATCCATGGCATTAGCAGTTGGTGTTATTCGACTCGCTCAAAACAATACATTGGTTCAAGAACTATACTGTATTGAAATGCTTGCTAGAGTCGATACTTTATGTTTGGATAAAACAGGAACAATTACCGATGGTACGATGACTGTTAAAAGTATTATCGAGTATAAAAATGATACTGGTTTAACATTGAAAAATACGGTTTCAGCAATGCTTAACGCACAAAATGATCAAAATCTTACATCCGATGCATTAGCAGATCGTTTTGGAACTGCTAAACGTATCAGACATAAAAACTTAATTCCATTTTCAAGTTCAAGAAAATATAGCGCAGTTCAATTTGATCGTTATGGAACATTTATTCTTGGAGCACCAGAATTTGTTATTAAAGATGGATTCAATCAAATTGCTAAAGAAGTTGATAAACAAGCAGATGAAGGTTATCGTGTCTTAGTTGTCGCTCATTCAGATGAAGATATTAAAGATAATCAATTTTCAGGTAAAATTACACCACTTGCTTTAATTATGATCGAAGATACAATTCGACCTGATGCAATTGAAACCATAGAATATTTTAAATCACATAGTGTAGAAGTCAAAGTTATTTCTGGGGATAACCCTGCAACAGTTTCAAGAATTTCGCAACGTGCAGGTATTGCAAATGCGGATAAATATATTAGTTTAGAAGGTATGCAAGATAAAGAAGTTGTACGCTCAGCATCTAGATATACTGTATTTGGTCGAGTATCTCCACAGCAAAAGAAATTATTAATTGAATCTATGAAAAATAACGGCCGTACTGTCGCAATGACGGGTGATGGTGTTAATGACATCTTAGCTTTAAAAGAAGCGGATACGTCGATTGCGATGGCTTCTGGTAGTGAAGCAGCAAGAAACGTTGCTCACCTTGTGTTACTCGATTCAAATTTCTCTTCAATGCCTAAAGTCGTTAGTGAAGGACGAAGAGTTATCAATAATGTTCAAAGGGTTTCAACATTATTCCTAACTAAAACAATATTTTCATTCTTATTAGCAATTGTTGCAATCGTAAGAAAAGGTGTATATCCAATTGAAACGAATCAACTTGTTTTAATCGACTATTTAGTTATTGGTATACCCTCATTCTTCTTAGCACTTGAACCAAATAATCGACTTGTCGTTGGTAGGTTCTTATGGAATATTTTAAAAGCAGCTCTCCCAGGGGCACTAGTTGTTATGATTAATACATTGATTATTTACGCTTTTGAAGGAGCATTAGGTATGGATCAAATCACTTTATCCACACTTATTGTTATCTCAGCAACCGTTGTCTCATTAACTGTGTTATTTAGAGTTTCTGTTCCATTCAATAAGATGAGAAGAGTTTTATTCTTCTTTATGGTAACCGTGTTCTTCTTGTCGATTATCTTTATCCCACACTTCTTTGATTTCTCACCATTCTATCATCAAGATATTTATAATCGTACACCACTTACAGTTCCACAAATCTTATTACTTATTGTTTTAGCGCAAGCCACTTTCCCACTGATGTATGTATTATCTAACCTCTATGGTTGGACCAAAGCTTTCATTAGAAGTGTGCTAAACAAACTTGCAGACATGCAATAGATTTTAAGGCGCACAAGTTGCGCCTTTTATTTTTTCACAAATTTTTCAAGAATTTTTTGAATTATTTTATCATCTTTTCTTAAAATTAATTCGGAGGGATAAATCATGATTGTATATGGAAAAAATGTTATTAAAGAAGCTGTGTTTTCGAATCGACCTATTTACCAACTGTATCTTGACGATAAATTTCAAGATACCCATTTTATGACCTTTTTAAAAGATAAAAATATCGCATACACTAGAGTATCGAAAGGCGAACTGAATCGATTATCTCATAATGCATTACATCAGGGTATTGTGGCAGATGTAAAAGATTATGAGTATCATGAGCTAGAAGATATCATTGATGAAACCAAGCATCAAAGATTTCTCATTTTAGATGGTATTGAAGATCCTCATAATTTAGGAGCAGTTATGCGAACAGCAGAAGCTACCCAATTAGATGGTATCATCTTAAGCAAAAAAGGACAGGTACCATTAAATGCTACAGTCGCAAAAGTATCATCTGGGGCAATTGAACACGTACCGATTATCTTAGTATCAAATATCAATCAAGCAATTATGAATCTTAAAAAAAGAAATATATGGGTAATTGGAACTGATGGAGCAACCGATCAAACGTATCATGATATACCACTTGATCGCTCACTTGCTATCGTTTTAGGAAACGAAGGTGTAGGTATTCGACCGTTGGTTAAACAAAATTGTGATATGTTGGTGAAAATACCAATGTATGGAAAAATAAATTCATTGAACGTAAGTGTTGCAGCTGCACTTATGATGTATGCTACATTAAAATAAAATGATTTTTGTGATGAATGATTATGAACTGATTTATCTTATCCGCGTTGAACAGGATGAAACAGCGTTAGACTTTCTGTTCAAAAAGTATCATAAACTCATCTGGAAATATGTACACCTGTTGGGTGTAGAAGAAAAAGAACACGATGATTTACATCAAGAAGGTGTTTTGATGCTTCATAAAGCAATAAAAACGTTTGATGAAAGTAAAAACAAAAGTTTTACAAGATATTTTGAACTTATATTAAGAAGACATTTAATTCATGCAAAACGTAAATTACCAAGTTACTATTTGTATGAGCACACTGATTTTATTAAAGGTGCCTCTTATATTGAAGATGAACAACGATTTGTTCCATTGCATTCGGAATTAGAGCAAATTGTCTATAACCAATACTTTCTTTTAAACCAGTCGGTAACATCTATTTGTAATGCAACAAACTATTCAAAAAAACAAATATATAATACAATTTTTCGCATCAAAGAAAAATATAAAAATATGATATAATAAATAAGGTAGTTGACTAAGTCATTCTTAAGTGTTAAAATACATTTGCGAATGACCACAAAAGGTGGTTTTTTAATGCGCGAGAAAATTATATTAGTATGTTCTGAGTGTTTGAGTAGAAATTATACAACAACCAAGAACAAACAAACACAAAAACAACGCATCGAAACACAAAAGTTTTGTCCTAGATGCAACAAACATACCTTACATAAGGAAAGTAAATAGGAGGCTATTATTATGGCAATCAAACAAAAATCAACTGAACAAAAAAGTAAACTCATTGAAGTTCTAACGACTGAATATAAATGGGAGAATTTACTACTTGGTATTTTAGCAACTTTATCAGGTGCGCTAGCGTTAATGATTATTAGTGGTAATTCACTACTTCAAATTAATGCTGATTTTCCAATTCTTGGACAAGGAAATAATGGATTAATCTTTGCATGGGTATTATTTGCAATCTCATTATTTGGATTAATTTTGGTTATTTATCCATTCTTCTTACCAGCTTTACCAGAGTTGAAAAAAATCACATGGCCAACACTTCCAAAGTTTATTGATCATGGTGTTCGTGTTGTCATTTTCTTATTTATATTAACAGGCATCATTTTAATATTTAATATCCTAATAGCTCGCCTACTTGTCGGGTGGATTTTATGAGTCAAGCTGTAAGATGGTATATTATTCAAACCTATTCAGGTTATGAAAATGCCGTCAAAAGCGACTTAGAACGACGTGTTGAAAGTATGGGTATGTCTGATTTTATTTTCAGAATCATTGTCCCTGAAGAAACCGTTATTGAGAAAAAAGCTGACGGCAAAGAAAAAGAAAAAGTTAAGCAACTTTTTCCAGGTTATGTATTCGTAGAAATGATTGTTACCGATGAATCATGGTTCGTCGTAAGAAATACCCCAAGAGTCACTGGATTTTTAGGATCTTCTGGTGGAGGGACTAAACCAGTTCCACTGGCTCCAGATGAAATTAATCAAATCCTACTTAAGATTGGTGTTATGAGTAAACCTACCTATAATCATTTGTTAGGTAAAATGGTTGAAGTGACTGAGGGTCCATGGGCTGGTCGCCAAGGTGAAGTTGTTCAAGTTGATAATGATCAAGAGAAAGTTGTTGTTGACTTAGATGTATTTGGTCGTGCGACACCAACTGAATTTGATGCAACTGACATTAAAGAAGTTTAGAATATAAAACAAATAGATGCTATAGACCCAATTAGTCTACAGCATCTTTTTTTATAGGGCAACTTCAAATATTATTTTTTGGTTTAAAGGATCTAATATAAACTTCTTATTTCCATCAAGAATTAAGGGAATACCATATTTGGTAAGATTTCTTAGAAGTAATGGATATTGATCTTTTGGAACTGATAAGACATAAGATTTTAAACCAACCTGCTTAACTTTAGATAATGGAGCATCGCCTACCCAAGTATTTAAACCAATATGGTGGTGATATTCAAAAGAAGATATAAATAATGCTGATTTCATATAGTACATAACAATTTCAAATCCAAGAACACCACAATAAAACTGTTTTGCTTCTTCTAAATTTCTAACATGAAAATGTAAATGACCTATGATTGTTTGTTCATTTATCAATGTATACGGTGTTTTGGGAAGGTGCATCATTAAATCATCTAAATCGAGATGTTTTGTATACATTGTTATTTTCCCCTTCTCTAACGGCCACTCTGTTTTAGGTTTATCAACATATATTTCAATACCATTTCCATCGGGATCATCCAAATAAATTGCTTCACTCACACCATGGTCTGACGCACCTGTCAATGGATATCTCTTTGTATTCAATTGTTTGACTATTGATGCCAATGCTTGTCGATTTGGCAGTAAAAAAGCAACATGATAAAGACCTAGGGTAATCTCTTGTGGTATTGATGCTCTATCTTCAATTAAAGTAATGATGGACTCTTTTCCATTAGCAGTTAGAGACACTTCGTGCTGTTGTTGATTCAAAATAGAGAAACCCAAGATATCACAATAGAACTCTAGTGATCTTTTCATATTTTGGATTAAAAGTGTTATTTCTTTAATGTGCATTACTTCATTTGTGTGAAATTTTGACATGGTATCACCTTCTGTCCTCATTTTATACCCAAATCTTTAAAAATATGACTAAAAGGATATAAAATATTTAGAAAATCAAAAAACTAAAGCAAAAAACGTAGTTTTCAGAGGTTTCTTTGCTATAATACATCATGAAAACGGAGGAATCAATTATGAAAATAGAAATTTGGTCTGACTTTGCTTGCCCATTTTGTTATATTGGAAAGAAAAGATTTGAACAAGCATTATCAGATTTTAAGCACAAAGATCAAGTAGAGGTTATCTACAAAGCTTACCAACTAAATCCCGATGCACCAAAAGAAATGATGAAGAGTGCATATGAAAGTTTTGCTGAAGGACACGGTACTACAGTTGAACAGGCGAAGCAAAGATTTGAGATGTTTACCAAAAATGCGAAGACAGTTGGTCTGACATATAACTACGATATCATTCAAATGACAAATACACTTGATGCCCATCGTTTAGCTAAATGGGCTAACCAGTTTGAACTTGAAGATATTCTAACAAATCGATTGATGAAAGCATACTTTACAGATGGTCAAAATATAGCTGATCATCAAACATTAGCTAAACTTTCTAAAGAAGTTGGACTTGATGAAAAAGAAGCATTAAAAATACTTTCTGCAAATCAGTATCACGATCAAGTTATGGCAGAACAACAAGAGTCAAGACAACTTGGCGTTCAAGGTGTACCATTCTTTGTCTTAAATAGAAAATATGGAATTTCTGGTGCGCAACAAAAAGAATATTTTATGCAAGCCCTTAATCAGATATGGCAAGAAGAAAATCCGCTCAAAGTATTAAATGAAGCCGACCAAAACGCTAGTTGTGATCACGACGAGTGTGGCATAGAATAACATCTATCATTTCCTAAGTACCCTTGAAGGGTATTTTTGTTATAATAAAAGAAGTGGAGGTATTTAAAATGAGCTTTTTAGGTAATATTATTTGGTTTATCTTTGGCGGATGGCTAGCTGCACTTTTATGGTTAATCGCTGGTGTTCTATTATCTGTAACAATTATAGGTTTACCTTTAGGACTACAATGCTTTAAATTTGCATCATTAGTAGTTTTTCCATTTGGTAAAGAAGTTGAAACTAACTTTGATAAACGTCCAATAATCAATATTATTTGGTTAATATTATTTGGTTGGGAAATGGCATTAGCATATATCGGAATTGGGATTATCTTTTGCATAACCATCATTGGTATCCCTTTCGGATTACAATGGTTTAAACTCACACAACTTGCTTTATTCCCATTCGGAGCAAGAATAAAATAAAGTACGCGTTTTTTGTTGACAAAGTATACCCTTAGTGATAGAATAATATCGCGTGTGAAAGCACACCATAGTGGGAGAATGAAATTCATACCACATACTTATGTTAAGAAGGAGGTTGTGTCTCATGGCAAAAAAAGTTGTTAAAGTCGTTAAATTGCAAATTCCAGGAGGGAAAGCTAACCCTGCTCCACCAGTCGGTCCAGCGCTTGGTCAAGCACAAGTTAACATTCCAGCATTCTGTTCACAATTTAATGAAGCAACAAAAGATTCAATGGGCTTTGTAATACCAGTGGTTATATCAGTTTATGATGATCGCACATTCTCATTTGTTACAAAAACCCCACCTGCAAGTGACTTACTTAAAAAAGCAGCTAATATCAAGTCTGGCGCATCAAACGCTAAGAAAGATAAAGTTGGGACGATTACTCGTCAACAAGTTAAAGAAATTGCAGAAAAAAAGATGCCTGACTTAAATGCGTTTAATGTAGAAGCAGCAATGAAAATTATTGAAGGTACTGCACGCAATATGGGTATCACGATTAAAGACTAATTTAGATCGCTAGCTATCTAAATTGTGGGAGGATATCCCGCTAGACCACATTTTAGGAGGAAGAATATGAAAAAAGGAAAGAAATACCTTGAGGCTGTAAAACTTTTTGATAAGTCAAAAAAGTATGCGATTGGCGAAGCTGTTGAGCTTGTCAAAAAAACCTCATTTGTTAAGTTTGATGCTACAGTTGAAGCAGCGTTCCGTTTAAATCTTGATCCAAGAAAAGCAGAACAAAACTTAAGAGGTGCTATCGTTTTACCACACGGTACAGGTAAAGTTTCTCGAGTTGTAGTTATTGCACAAGGTGAGAAAGCTAAAGAAGCGGAAGCTGCTGGAGCTGATCACGTAGGTAGTGCAGAACTTATCCAAAAAATCGCAGGAGGCTGGTTTGACTTTGATGTCATGGTAGCTACTCCAGATATGATGGGACAACTTGGTAAACTAGGACGTATCTTAGGTCCAAAAGGCTTAATGCCAAACCCTAAGACTGGAACTGTAACAATGGACGTTGAAAAAGCAGTCCAAGAAATTAAAAATGGTAAAATCGAATATCGTACTGATAAAGTGGGTAACATTCATGCACCAATCGGTCGTGTATCCTTTACAGAAACACAACTAAAGGAAAATGCTCAAACACTTTATGATCAACTCGCTCGTATCAAACCAACAACAGTTAAGGGAACTTACATGAAGAATGTAACAATTACTTCAAGCATGGGACCTGGCATTCGTGTTGATTCAGAATCATTTAAACAACGCGAAAAAAATTAATTAATTTAAAAATTATTAGATATGCCAAAGACAGTAGGTGCGCTAGCTTAATTTCCTACCGAGGTGAATCAATCAAACGATTGTTCTCTCTTTTGTCTCGGCATAAGAGAGATTTTTTCTTAAAGAAGGAGGCATTTCATGCAAAAAGCAAGTATTGAACGTAAAGCAGAAGCTGTACGCGAATTATCTGAAAAGCTTGGACGTGCTGCAACCGTAGTTGCCTTCGATTATCCTGGTTTAACAGTAGAACAATTCACAAATTTACGTAACCAGTTAAGAGAAGCAGACTGTGAAGTCACAGTTTATAAGAACAACATTTCAAGAAGAGCATCTATTGCTGCTGGATATGACGCTTTAGCTGACACACTTGTTGGCGCTAAAGCTCTAGCAATTAGTTACTCTGATGTTGTTGCACCAGCAAAAATCGTTTACGATTTTGCTAAAACAAATAAGGTTGTACAAATTCAAGCAGGTATTGTAGAAGGTAAGGTTGTAAACGTTGATGTAATCAGCGAATTAGCTATGTTACCATCGAGAGAAACATTGTTGACAATGTTAGCAGTAGGTATGTTGACTCCAGTACGCGAAATCGCGATAGGACTTAACATGATTAGTAGTGAAGCATAATAATTTTAGGAGGAATATAAGAAATGGCTAAATTAACAAAAGCGGCTTTCGTTGAAGCGCTAAAAGAAATGACATTATTAGAAATTAAAGAATTAGTAGATGGATTAAAAGAAGAGTTTGGTATCGACCCAACTGCAGTATCAGCAGCTCCAGCAGCAGCAGCGGCAGCTGAAGAAGAACAAACAGAATTCAACGTTATCCTTAAGACATTTGGATCAAATAAGATCGCTGTCATTAAGATTGTACGTGAAGTTACAGGTTTAGGCTTAGCTGATGCTAAAGCATTAACTGAAACTCCAGATGCAGTTATTAAGGAAAAAGTTAAGAAGGAAGAAGCTGAAGCATTAAAAACATCTTTACAAGATGCAGGTGCTACTGTTGAAATCAAATAACTTCTAATTGTAGCGAATTTCAACCTGAGAAATCATCTCAGGTTTTTTCGCTGTTTCAGGAGGACGAATGAGTCACTATTATACAAATGATTCTACACTTGATCACAAGGTCAAAAGTTATGATGTACAAATCAAAAGTACATCTTTTCGTTTCTATACGGATTTGGGTGTTTTCTCAAAAGATAATCTAGATTATGGAACGAAGTTTTTACTTGAAACAATCGAGCTAGAATCGAATATAAAAAAAGTCATTGATATGGGATGCGGTTATGGACCCATCGGTTTATATGTTGCAAAAACCTATCCTGATAAAAAAGTATTTTTATATGATGTAAATCAACGTGCGCTAGATTTAGCACAAAAAAATAAAATAGAAAATAATATTACTAACGCCGAAATAGCACAAAGTTTTCTATTTGAAAATGTAAAAATAAATGTGGATGCAATCATTACAAACCCACCAATACGTGCTGGTAAACAAATCGTGTTTAGATTATACGAAGAAGCTTATGGAGTACTAAATCAAGGTGGTATTTTGTATGTTGTGATTCAAAAAAAACAAGGAGCACCATCATCAGTGAAAAAACTAGAAGAAATTTTCGGTCAGTGCTCCATCATTGAAAAGAATAAAGGATATTGGATTCTTTCAGCAAAAAAATAAAAATATCATTGACTATTTACAAACTATATGTTAATATTATTAAATGCATAATAATGTTTTAATTTAATAAATTAAATATAGAAACATGGTTTTCCAAATACGATAGGAGTGTGGATTATGGGATATCGAAGCGTCAAATATGGCAAAAAAGCAGAACGCAGAAATTATTCAAGAATGCGTTATGACATTGATTTGCCAGACCTCATCGAGATTCAAACCAAATCATTTAAATGGTTTATCGATGAAGGTATAAAAGAACTGTTAACAGATATTTCGCCAATAGAAGGACATAACGGCGATCTTAAATTATATTTTGAAGAACATTTTCTTTCAGAACCAAAATATGATGAACAGGAATCTAAACTCAGAGATGTCAATTATTCGAAACAACTCTCTGCTCGTGTAAAACTTGAGAATGCCATCACTGGCGAAGTACGTGAAAACGTTGTTCTAATGTGTGAAATCCCTTATATGACACCATCGGGGACTTTTGTCATTAACGGAGCAGAACGTGTTGTCGTTTCACAAATTATTCGTTCAGCTGGTGCATATTTTACGAGCGAGTTAGATAAAAAATTAAATCAAGTTAAATATATGGCTCAAGTCATTCCAACACGTGGTGCTTGGATTGAATATGAGTTGGGTTCTAAAAATATTATGTATGCTAAGCTTGACCGCTCAAAGAAAGTCCCAATGACTACAATGATGCGTGCATTAGGCTTATCTAAGAAAAAAGATATATTCGAAGTATTTGGTAAATCTTCATACTTAGAAGCAACTTTCGATAAAGATGAAACAAAAAACAGCGATGAGGCTATCATCGATTTATACTCTAAATTAAGACAAGGCGAAAAAGTGCCAGTAGACGCAGCTAGAGAATTTATTAGAATGCGTTTATTTGAGCGTCGTCGTTATGACTTAGCTGCTGTAGGACGTTATAAATTCAATAAAAAACTTGATGTATTATCACGTATTTTAGGTTCTTATACAGCAAATGATATCATCGATCCTGAAACAGGAGAAGTTATCGTTAAGAAAGAAACAAAAATTACAAGAGAAATTATTGAGAAGTTAAGAGATAAACGTCATATTCTTAGAACTGAAATCATTTCAAAAGAAGACTCACTTCAAAATGAGACACCTGATGAAATCTTAGCAATTAGATTACCTGACGGTGGCGATGGTCTTTACACAAAAGATAATATCGTCAATTTAAGAACTGGTGAAATTATTGTTGCTAAAAATACTGAAGTTACTGAAGATGTTTTAGGTATCTTACGTAGAAATAGACAATCACTTGATGAAAAAGTCATTAAATATTTCTTAGGTGTTGATATCTATCAAAAAGAAAAAGAACGCGAAGGCGTACTTGTTGAAATGATTGATGTCACAGTTAAAGACCCAGAAACTGATCGTATATATACTGTCAAAGTTATCGGTAACGATCAAAGAGAAGAAAAAGAATATATTACATTATCAGATATCGTTGCAAGTATGAGTTATTATCTAAATCTTTATGATGGTTTAGGTGCAACTGACGATATCGACCATTTAGGTAATCGTCGCTTACGTTTAATTGGTGAATTACTTAAAAATCAATTTAGAATTGGACTTGCAAGAGCAGAAAAAAACATTAAAGACAAAATGTCAACGACAACATTTGCTGATGCAACACCTTCAAATATTATTAATATGACACCATTAGCTGGTGCAATTAAGACTTTCTTTGGAAGTTCTCAATTATCACAGTTCATGGATCAAATTAATCCACTTGCTGAACTTACTCAAAAAAGAAGAGTATCAGCTTTAGGTACTGGTGGGCTTGCTAGAGATAGAGCTGGCGTTGAAGTACGTGATGTTCATAACTCTCACTACGGTCGAATCTGTCCAATTGAGACTCCTGAAGGACCATCAATTGGTTTGATTAGTTCACTTGCTACATATGGAAAAGTTGACAAATATGGATTTATTCAAACACCATATTTAGTTGTTGACCGCTCAAAGGGGTATCCAGTAGTAACACCTGAATTTAAATACTTAACTGCAGATGAAGAATATGATGAAATTATCGCTTCTGCAGCTACCAATTTAGCTGAAGATGGCAGAATTGATGAAGAACATATTATAGGACGTCATCGTGGCGAGACTTCTATGTTTGAACCTGATGAAGTTACTTTTATGGACGTTTCACCGAAACAAATTGTTTCGGTTGCGACTTCAACAATTCCATTCTTAGAACATGATGATGCTTCACGTGCCTTAATGGGTGCGAATATGCAACGTCAAGCTGTTCCATTATTACAACCAGATTCACCAATCGTTGGAACAGGAATTGAATATCGTGCAGCAAAAGACTCAGGTAGTGTTATTGTTTCTAAAGTATCTGGGTATGTTACGTATGCAGATGCAACAAAAATCGTCATTACACCAGAACCTGATCAAAAGGTTATGGTAGAAAATAATGTTTTATATGATCCAAATAAGCCATTTACTTATGAAATGGCAAAAACACTTAAAGATTATGGAATGGGTGAAAGCACAACATATAATTTGGTTCGCTTCTTTAGATCGAATCAAGATACATGTGTTCTTCAACGTCCAATCGTAACAGCTGGAGAATATGTAGAAGCTGGTGATATCTTAGCGGATGGACCTTCGACAGATAAAGGCGAATTAGCATTAGGTAGAAACGTTACTGTGGCATTTATGACATGGGAAGGTTATAACTATGAAGATGCAGTTATTTTAAGTGAAGATCTTGTTAGAGATGATGTTTATACGTCAATTCATATTGATGAATACGATATTGAAACAAGAGAATTAAAAACGGGTTCTGGTCGTGAAGAAATTACACGTGAAGTTCCAAATGCTGGTCTTGATGCACTTAAGAATTTGGATGAAAGAGGTATTATCATTCCGGGTTCTGAGGTTAAAGAAGGCGATATCTTAGTTGGTAAAATTACACCAAAAGGTGTATTCGAACCAAGCCCATCAGAAAAATTAATTCACGCAGTTATTGGTGAAAAATCAAGAGAATATAGAGATTCATCACTTCGCGTACCTCATGGTGGTGGTGGTGTTGTTCAAAGTATTCAATACTTCTCAAAGAAAAACGGTGACGCACTTCCAAGTGGAGTCAACGAATCGATTAGAGTTTTTGTTGCTAAGAAAAGAAAAATTTCTGAAGGTGACAAGATGGCGGGACGACATGGTAACAAAGGTGTTATTTCTAAAATTCTACCAAGAGAAGATATGCCATATATGGAAGACGGAACACCAGTTGATATCATGCTTAACCCACTAGGGGTTCCATCACGTATGAATATTGGACAAATTCTTGAAATCCATTTAGGTATTGCAGCTAAAAACTTAGGTATTAAAATAGCAACACCTGTGTTTGATGGTCTTGATGATGCAGATCTAAAAGCAATCATGAAAGAAGGCGGCATCGAAGAAGATGGAAAACGCGTTCTTTATGATGGACGCACGGGTGAGCCTTATGATAATAGAATTTCTGTCGGTGTAATGTATATGATTAAACTATCTCACATGGTTGATGACAAACTCCATGCAAGATCTGTTGGACCATACACACTTGTTACACAACAACCAATGGGTGGTAAAGCTCAAAATGGTGGACAAAGATTTGGAGAAATGGAAGTTTGGGCACTTTATGCTTATGGAGCTGCTCATACACTTCAAGAAATGCTTACAGTTAAATCAGATGATATGCTCGGTAGAAATAAAGTCTATAGTGCAATCACACATGATAAACCAATTCCACAAGCAAGTATTCCTGAATCATTTAGAGTATTAACTAGAGAATTGCAGGCTCTTGGTTTGTATGTTGAATTGATTGATGCAAACACTGGAGAAAACGAAGCTGAGAAATCACTCGTTGATAATAATCCAAGTAAATTTAGAGGAGGGTTCCGTTGATGGCTAAAGAAAAACTAACATTACATGTAAAATCTTTAAAATTATCGGAAGAAGCATTAAATGCCCTCATCCTAGCTGGTATTGACCAGTTAGAAGATTTTAATACATTTAATTTAAAAGAATTAAGATTATTATTAGGTGATAACTTCGAAGAAATTAAAACAATTCTTCGTCGTTATACATTACCTAGATATCTTGAAAACTTAAACTTAAGTGATGAAGTGATTGAAGTCTTAGAGAAAGCAAGTATCCGTGATTTAAAAGAGTTATTAGAGTTTGATCGACATGCATTATATCACTTGTTTGAAGATGATGCGATACTTCGTCAAGAAGTTAACAATATTTTAGAACTATATGGTTTCGATCCATTAAAGGAACATGCACATCAACCAGAAGCTGCATTTATTGCTGAAGAAGAAACTGAATCATTACTTGATATTGATTTATCAGAACGTATTCATAGACATGTACAACCAATTCGTAAAGGATATGGAAGTAGAACATATAGCCATTTAAAGATTCGTTTAGCATCGCCTGAAGAAATCAGACAATGGTCATATGGTGAAGTTAAAACACACGAAACTATTAACTATAGAACATCTAAACCTGAAGAGGGTGGATTGTTCTGTGAACGTATTTTTGGTCCTACTAGAGATTACCAATGCGCTTGTGGTAAAAAACAAAGCGGCAATAAAGGCCAAATTTGTTTGAAGTGTGGTATTGAAATAACAGAATCCAAAGTTCGTAGAGAACGCATGGGTCATATTGAGTTAGAAGCACCTGTTGTTCATACTTGGTATTTAAAAAACTCTCCATCACGTTTAGCTATTCTTTTAGGCATTAAAGCAAAAGCATTGGAAGAAGTTGTTTATCATGCATCTTATATTGTTACAGATCCAGGAACTGCACCATTATCTAAAAAACAGATTTTATCTGAACAAGATTTTAGTGCTTTAACTGAAGAATATGGTAGTAGATTCCAAGCATTAACTGGTGCTGAAGCAGTTAAGAAATTATTACAAGAACTAGACTTAGATAAAGAAGTTAAATCTTTACGTAAAAAACTTAAAACAAGTTCAAAACAAAAAAGAGATCGTATTATCAAACGTTTAGAAGTTGTTGAAGCATTCAACAATTCAGATAATAAACCAGAATGGATGGTTATGGATGTTATTCCTGTCATTCCACCTGATTTAAGACCTATGGTTGCGCTTGATGGCGGACGTTTTGCTACTACAGATCTAAATGACTTATATCGTCGTATATTAAACCGTAACAACCGTTTGAAAAAACAAAAAGAACAAATGGCACCTCGTTTGATTACGAAAAATGAAAAACGTATGCTTCAAGAAGCTGTTGATGCATTATTTGATAATGCAAAACGTGGAAAGAAAGCGGCAGTTGAAAGAAATAGACATTTAAAATCATTATCAGATATGTTGCGTGGTAAACAAGGTCGATTTAGACAAAACTTACTTGGTAAACGTGTTGACTATTCAGGTCGTTCAGTTATTATTGTTGGACCAGACCTTGAAATGTATCAATGTGGTATTCCTAGAGAGATGGCTATAATTTTGTTTAAACCATTTATCTTAAGAGAATTACAAAAGCTTTCAGGTAATGATGCAAATGCAAAGAAAAATGCAAATAGTAAATACGAGAAAATGGATGATGATGTATGGGCAGCATTAGATAAGGTTGTTAAAGAACATCCTGTACTATTGAACCGTGCACCTACACTACATAGACTTGGTATTCAAGCATTCGAACCTAAATTGATTGATGGTAAAGCGATTCGCCTTCACCCACTTGTTACTCCAGCGTTTAATGCTGACTTTGACGGTGACCAAATGGCGGTCCACGTTCCATTATCAAATGAAGCGCAAGCAGAAGCAAGGTTGTTAATGCTTGCATCAAATAACATTTTGAATCCTAAAGATGGTAAGCCTGTCGTAACACCTTCACAAGATATGGTATTAGGTAACTATTATCTAACAATTGAGGAAAATTTAAGCAGACAACTTTCTAAGGGTTATCGTTCTGAAATAAGACAAGATGAGCATAATGATAGACATCGACATGAAGGACATTTCTTTACGAATTATGATGAAGCTTATTTAGCTTATCAAAACCAAGAAATAGGTCTTCATACAAGAATTATTATCGATCCTAAATCAATCAATCAAAAATTCACTGATGAACAAAGAAATAAATATTTAGTAACAACTTTAGGTAAGCTGATATTTAATAGAATTTTACCTCCAAGTTTCCACTATTTAAATGAACCAACTTTGGAAAACTTAGAAATAAAAACTCCTGATAAATACTTCTTAGCAAAAGGTGTTAATCCATATGATGCTTTAAAAAATATACAATCACCAGATCCATTTAAGAAAAAATTCTTATCACAAATCATTGCTCAAGTATTTAAAGACTTACATATTAGTGAGACATCAAAAATGCTTGACAGATTAAAGGACTTAGGATTTAAGTACTCAACGGTTGCTGGTATTACTGTATCGTTTGCAGATATTAATGTATATTCCAAAAAACATGAACGTATTGAATTAACTAACAATAATATTGATGAAATAACTTCATGGTTTGAAGATGGTATGTTAACTGATAAAGAACGTCGTGATCTTGTTGTTAAACAATGGCAAGATGCCCGTGATGACATTCAAAAAGGCTTAATGGCTGAATTTGATGAAGATAACAATATTTATATGATGTCAGACTCTGGTGCCCGTGGTAATGCATCTAACTTTGCTCAGCTAGCTGGTATGCGTGGTTTGATGAATAATCCTAAAGGTGAAATTATTGAAGTTCCAGTTCAAGCATCATTTAGAGAGGGCTTGACTGTATCTGAATTCTTTATTTCCACACATGGTGCACGTAAAGGTTCTACAGATACAGCTTTAAAAACAGCTGAATCAGGATACTTAACTCGTCGTTTAGTCGATGTCAGCCAAGATGTAATTGTTGTTGATGAAGACTGTGGAACAGAACGTGGTGTATTCATGGAAGCAATCATGGATGACACAAAAGAAATCGTTCCATTATATGATCGCATCGTAGGACGTTATGCTAGTAAAGATATTGTTCATCCGAAATCTAAACAAGTTCTTGCTAAGAGAAATGAATTGATAACAGAAGAAGTTGGACAAAACATATTAAAAGCTGGTATTGAAGGTGTTGAAATTAGAAGTAACTTAACATGTATTTCTGAAAATGGAGTGTGTGCGAAATGTTATGGACGAAATCTTGCAACCAATACTAGAGTTGAAGTTGGAGAAGCTGTCGGTGTTGTTGCTGCGCAATCAATTGGTGAACCTGGTACTCAGTTAACCATGAGAACCTTCCATACTGGAGGGGTTGCATCTGCATCAGATATTACCCAAGGTCTTCCACGTATTCAAGAGTTATTTGAAGCGAGAAATCCAAAAGGTAAAGCTATCCTAAGCGAAGTTGATGGTAAAGTTAAGTCAATTGAACGCCAACGTGGTGGATCTTCAATCATTACGATTGTTGATGCTAGTGATAAAGACTATAAGTACACCATTGATCCAAACGTAGAATCATTAGTTAGAAAAGGTGCTACAGTAAAAGCAGGACAAAGACTAACACTTGGTTCAATTAATCCAAAAGAATTATTACGTATCGTTTCAACACAAGCAGCAGAAACATACATCTTAGAAGAAGTTCAAAAAGTGTATCGTGCGCAAGGTGTTGAAATTAGTGACAAGCATATTGAGTTAATCATTCGTCAAATGCTTAGAAGAATTACGATTGTTACTGAAGGAGATACAGAATTGCTTCCAGGTACTGAAGTGTCCGTCTCTGATTTCAAGAGAGCGAATAAAGAAGTATTCAAGCAAATGAAACGACCAGCAGTTGGTAGACCTATTTTATTAGGTATTACTAGAGCAAGTTTAAGAAGTGATTCATTCTTATCTGCAGCATCATTCCAAGAAACAACTAGAATTTTGACTGATGCAGCAATTCGCGGTAAGACAGATGAACTTCATGGGTTAAAAGAAAACGTCATCATTGGCGGTTTAATCCCAGCTGGTACAGGTATATTGAGAGAATCAAATTTTGAATATGATCGCTCAAATACTTATACTGAGGAAGAAGAATTAGATTATTAATCCAATAAAGGGCATGTTGAATGCCCTTTTTGTTTTTCTGTTGTTTAATTAAATAAGATATATATCTTATATTTGTGATAAAATATAGGCACAGTATTGATTAGAGAGGTTTCTATGAAAAAAATAGTTGTAATTGGTGGGTCTGTTATTGATATATTTGCTTATCCACATCATAGAATGATCATGAACGATTCAAACCCTGGATATTTAAGAAAATCGATGGGCGGTGTTGGTAGAAACATTGCTGAAAATTTGGTTCGCCTAGGATTAGACACAACATTAATCACTGTTTTAGGTGATGATGATGCTGGCATGTTCATCAAAGAAACATGTAGGAATCTTGGGTTAAAATTATCTATCGTTGAGGTATCAACAACTCCTACATACTTATGCATTATGGATGAACATAATGAAGATTTAATAAGTGTAGCTGCTATGGATCAAATAGAAGCATTAAATGAGAATTCGCTTAATGAAAGAAGAATCATTATTAATCAAGCAGATATATTAATCGTTGATACTAACTTATCTATCGAAACACTCACTTACATTTTTGAAACCTATGATAAAGATATATATGTTGATACAATTTCTAGTCAAAAAGCAATTAAAATTAAACCATTTTTGTCTAAAATTAATACTCTAAAACTTAATCGTTTAGAGGCGGAATTACTTTCAGGTATTCATTATGAGGATGAAAAAGATATTTATAAAATAGGCGACTATTTTATTTCTCACGGCGTTAAAGAAGTATTTATTACATTAGGTTCAAATGGTTCATTATATATGAGTAATAAAATATCTCGCTATAAACCTTCATATAGAGTTCCTATCTTGAATTCTACTGGTGCAGGTGATGCATTCTTTGCAGGCGTCATTTATGCAAAATTAAACAACTTAGATCCACTTGTTTATGGATCTGCATCAGCAATTGTTAATTTGCAAGATGAGAAAGCAGTTGCATCTGATTTAACAGTTGAAAAATTACATGAAACAATTAAGGAGTACAAATTATCATGAACCAATATATTGATATTCATCCAGATGTTGAAAAAGCACTTAAAGAAAAAAAACCCGTTGTTGCACTCGAATCAACAATCATTTCCCATGGGATGCCATATCCACAAAATGTCGAAATGGCAATCAATGTTGAAAACTTGATTAAAGAAGAAGGTGCTGTGCCAGCAACGATTGCTATATTGGATGGCAGAATCAAAGTTGGTTTAACTCATAGCGAAATTGAACTTCTAGCAAAAGCTAAAGATGTTCATAAAGTAGGAAAAAGAGATTTTTCATATGTAGTTTCACAAAAAAGAAATGGAGCTACTACTGTTTCTGGGACTGCACTTGTTGCTGAAATGGTAGGTATCAAAATATTTGCTACAGGTGGGATAGGCGGTGTTCATCGTGGTGCTGAAAACACATTTGACATTTCTAGAGATCTTGAAGAGGTGTCACTTGTTAATGTTGCAGTGATTTGTGCTGGTGCTAAATCTATTTTAGATTTGGGGTTAACGCTTGAATACTTAGAAACAAAAGGCGTTGAAGTTATCGGTTATCAGACAAAAGAATTACCGGCTTTTTATACTAGAGAAAGTGGATTTCAAGTTAACTATCAACTTAACACACCAGAAGAGATTGCACAACTTTTACATGCAAAATGGTCACTCAATTTAACAGGTGGTATTATCGTTGCTAATCCAATTCCGAAACCATATAGTATGGATTCTACTCAAATTAACCAAGCAATTGAGCAAGCAGTTGAAGAAGCAAATCTGAATGGAATTAAAGGTAATGAAGTAACTCCATACTTATTATCTAAAATAAAAAATATAACAGAAGGCTCAAGTTTAGAATCAAATATAGAACTTGTGTACAATAATGCAAGATTAGCTGCAAAAATCGCATGTGCATATGCATTATTATAATAACTATATTTTATCCCTAAAATAAGGATATGAAATATCCTTTTTTTAACAGATAGTTAAAAAACGTTCGAAAATACTATATAATTCGAGTAAAATATAATATAATAGATTTAAGTGGTTTTTTGAAAAGAGGAATTTATGATGGATATATTTAAGAAATGTTATCAATTTGATACAGCCAAAAAAGCACGTGAAGGTGGATACTATCCATATTTTCACGAATTAACAAGTAAACAAGATACAGTCGTTCACATGGAAGGCAAAGAGATGATTATGATCGGGTCAAATAATTACCTGGGATTGACATCACATCCAGAAGTTATTCAAGCAGCTGTAGAGGCGACTTTAAAATATGGAACTGGGGTTTCTGGTTCGCGCTTTTTAAACGGTACATTGAATTTGCACAAGGATTTAGAAAGAGAACTAGCAGCATTTTTAAATAAAGAAGACTGCACAATATTTTCAACTGGTTTCCAAAGTAATCTTGGAATTATTTCTGCTGTTGCAGGACGTAATGATATCATATTCTCTGATAAAGAAAATCATGCAAGCATCTACGATGGCACAAGATTGAGTTATGCTGAAATTATTAGATACGAACATAGCAATATGGAAGACTTAGAAGAAAAGCTTTCAAAAGCGCCAGATAATAAAGGTAAAATTATTATTACTGATGGTGTCTTTTCAATGAGTGGCGATATCGCAAAGCTACCAGAAATAGTTGTTCTAGCTAAAAAATATGGAGCACGAATTATGGTGGATGACGCTCATGGTTTTGGTGTTATGGGACCTACAGGAAGAGGAACAGCTGAACATTTTGGTTTAGAAGACGAGATTGATATTATTATGGGAACATTTTCTAAATCATTAGCTAGTTTGGGTGGATATGTTGCTGCTGAAAGTGATGTTGTAGATTATATAAGACACAATTCACGTCCTTATATTTTCTCAGCTGCAATTCCAGCTGCAAATACAGCTGCAGCTCTCGCTGCACTACGTATTTTAAAGCGCGAACCTGAAAGAGTACATGCACTACATGATATTGCAGACTATATGCGACAAGGATTAAAAAATAAAGGATTAAAAATTAGAGATTCTAGAACACCAATAATACCAATATTTACGTATACGCAATTAAGAACTTTGGTTGCATGTAATACATTATTCGAACAAGGTGTATATGTTAATCCTGTTGTTCCACCTGCAACCCCAGTTGGGGAATGCTTGATCAGAACAAGTTATACGGCTACACATACAAAAGAACAAATGGACATTGCAATTGAAAAAATTGCAGAAGTTCTAAAGAATTTAGAAGATTTTGAGGAATAAAAATGAAAGTAATTATAATTACGGGAGCATCCTCAGGTATCGGATTATCAATTGCACAATATCTTGCTACAAAAGGCAATAATGTGTATGGGATATCACGAACTAAAATACATGAGAAGAATATTAAAAGTATTCAAGCGGATGTAACCCAGTTTGAACAACTTCAAAAAGCATATGAAGACATTTTCGAGGTTGAAGGAAAAATTGATATTTTAATTAACAATGCAGGTATGGGTATTTCCGGTAGTATCGAAGATACATCATATGATGATGCTCAATATTTGATGAATGTCAATTTTATGGGTGTTTTTAACTCTACAAAAGCAGTACTTCCATTGATGAGAAAAAGCGGTGGTGGAAAGATTTTAAACATGAGCTCTGTAGCATCAAAACTATCGATTCCATTTCAATCATTTTATAGCAGCTCAAAGGCTGCAGTAAATGCTTTTACTGATGCATTAGCTAACGAAGTTGCCCCATTCAATATTCAAGCATGTTCAATTATGCCCGGTGATATAAAAACTGGTTTTACAAAAAATAGAAAGAAAAATGATATTGATAGTGAAGCTTACAAAAAACGCGTGGATAAATCTGTTGCTGTTATGGAAGAAGATGAAAACAACGGTATGGATCCTGAAGTTGCAGCAAAAGCAATACATCGTTTAGTTAAACGGAAAAGAATACCTTTATATAAAACAGTTGGTGTACAATATAAACTGATTGTGCTTTTAGCAAAAATTTTACCCGCAAAATTTGTCAATAATATTGTTGGATCAATTTATGGTTTTAAGAAAGATAAATAAACAATACATCTAAAGATAAATCAAAAACAATAATCGATGGAAACATCGATTTTTGTTTGCCATATCCACCAAATTATTTGTAAATAATTATCATAATTTATGTTAAAATCATTGACATTACACCGAATGTATTATATAATAAAAACGCTGCGTGAAATACACGCGATACAAATGAATTTTTTGGCCCAATAAAGCCAAAAATAATTTTTAAACCAAAAAATGAAACACTTGGATATGTGTTTGAAGAAAGGAGAACTATAAATGCCAACAATTCAACAACTTGTAAAAAACGGAAGATCAAGCAAAAAGTATAAATCAAAATCACCTGCACTAGGCTATGGTTACAACAGTCTAAAGAAAAGTGAATCAGACTATACTTCACCACAAAAACGTGGAGTTTGTACACGTGTAACAACAATGACACCTAAGAAACCTAACTCTGCACTACGTAAGTATGCTCGTGTTCGCTTAAGCAACCAAACAGAAGTAACTGCTTATATTCCTGGTATTGGACACTCTTTGCAAGAACATAGTGTGGTACTTATTCGCGGTGGTCGTGTAAAAGACCTTCCTGGAGTACGTTATCACGTTGTTCGCGGTACATTAGACGCATCTGGCGTAGCAAATCGCCAACAAGCTCGTTCTAAGTATGGAGCAAAACGTCCAAAAGCTGCAGTTAAAAAATAATAAATAATAAATCAGAAAAAGAAACATTCGAAAAGAAAGGAAGTAGGTGAACTCATGCCACGTAAAGGACACATTGTAAAACGCGATGTTTTACCGGATCCAATTTATCAATCAAAACTTGTGACTCGTATTGTTAATACAATCATGGTTGATGGTAAAAAAGGAACAGCCCAAGGCATTTTATATGGCGCATTTAACCGCGTCAAAGAGGCAACTGGCCGCGAGCCAATTGATGTTTTCAACGAAGCGTTGAATAACATTATGCCAGTATTAGAAGTTCGTTCACGCCGTATTGGTGGTCAAAACTACCAAGTACCAACTGAAGTTAGAGCTTCAAGAAAAACAACATTAGGATTAAGATGGTTAATTAATTACGCACGTTTGCGTAATGAAAAGACTATGGAAGAGAGATTAGCGAAAGAAATCATTGATGCATCACAAGGATTAGGTGCAGCAGTGAAGAAACGTGAAGATGTCCATCGTATGGCTGAAGCAAATAAAGCATTTGCTCACTATCGCTGGTAAGTTAGGAGAATTATTATGCCTCGTGTATTCCCATTAGAAAAAACTCGTAATATTGGCATTATGGCCCATATTGATGCGGGTAAAACAACAACAACAGAAAGAATTTTATACCACACAGGAAAAATTCATAAAACTGGTGAAACGCATGATGGTGCTTCTCAAATGGACTGGATGGCTCAAGAGCAAGAACGCGGTATTACAATCACTTCAGCAGCAACTACTGCTTACTGGAATGAACACCGCATTAACATCATTGATACTCCAGGACATGTCGACTTCACGGTTGAAGTTTCAAGATCACTTCGTGTATTAGATGGCGCTGTCGCTGTTCTTGATGCACAAGCAGGGGTTGAACCTCAAACTGAAACAGTTTGGAGACAAGCCACTGAATATAAAGTTCCAAGAATCGTTTATGTAAACAAAATGGATAAAATTGGCGCAGATTTCGCTCGTGCTATCAAGACCATGCATAATCGTTTAGGTGTTAAAGCATATGCAATTCAATGGCCAATCGGTGCTGAAGCAGATTTTAAAGGCATCATCGATATAATTGAAAAGAAAGCATACATCTATGATGGATCTGATGATGAAGCAAAGAAAGAAGTACCAATCCCAGCACATTTAGTTGACATCGTTGAACAAAAAAGAAACGAATTGATTGAAGCAATCGCAGATTTTGATGAAGAAGTAATGATGCAGTATCTTGAAGGTGAGGAAGTAACAATTCCTCAAATCAAGAAAGCTATCCGTATTGGAACGCTAGCTGTTAAATTTTTCCCAGTTGTCTGTGGTACATCATTTAAAAACAAGGGTGTCAAGATGATGCTTGATGCAGTCGTTGACTACTTGCCAGCACCTACAGATGTTGCAGCAGTCATCGGACATAACAGTTATGGTGAAGAAGTTGTTCGTCATCCAAATGATAACGAACCATTTACTGCCTTAGCATTCAAAGTTATGACTGACCCATATGTAGGACGTTTGACATTCTTTAGAGTCTATTCAGGTAAAATTACTTCAGGCTCTTATGTATTAAACACAAATAAAAATAACAAAGAACGTTTTGGTCGTGTTCTTCAAATGCACGCAAATCACCGTGAAGAAATTAAAGAAGTCTATGCAGGTGATATTGCAGCAGTTGTTGGATTAAAAGATACAACGACAGGTGATACATTAACAGGAGAAAGAGATGACATTATTCTAGAAACAATGATATTCCCAGAACCAGTTATTAACGTCGCTATCGAACCAAAAACAAAGCAAGATCAGGACAAGATGGGTATAGCACTTACAAAACTTGCTGAAGAAGATCCAACATTTAGAACATTTACTGATCATGAAACGGGTCAAACAATTATCGCAGGTATGGGTGAACTTCACTTAGATATTATTGTCGATCGTATGAGAAGAGAATTTAAGGTAGAAGCAAATGTAGCTGAACCTCAAGTTTCTTATCGTGAAACATTAGCTGGAGAAGCTGATATCGAAGGAAAATTCGTTCGCCAATCTGGTGGTCGTGGTCAATATGGACACGTTCAAATTAAGTTTGAACCAAATCCTGGTAAAGGCTTTGAATTTGTTGATAAAATTGTTGGTGGTGTTATCCCAAGAGAATACATTCCAGCAGTTCAAAAAGGAATTGAAGAAGCACTTCCAAATGGTATCATCGCTGGTTATCCTGTAATTGATATTAAGGCAACTCTACATTATGGTTCATACCATGATGTCGACTCATCAGAAATGGCATTTAAGATTGCTGCATCGATGGCACTTAAAGAAACAAAAAATAAGGCAAACCCTGTCTTATTAGAGCCTATTATGGACGTTGAAGTCGTTGCTCCAAATGATTATATTGGTAACGTTATTGGGGATTTAACATCTAGACGTGGTCGTCTTGAAAGTCAAGAAGGTCGTGATAACGCGGTTGTTATTCGTGCACTTGTGCCTTTAGCAGAAATGTTTGGATATGCGACATCACTTAGATCTAACACTCAAGGACGCGCAACATTCATCATGCAATTTTCAAGCTATGAACGTTGTCCAAAATCTATTATGGAAGAAATTATGAAAAAGCGTGGGACTAATTAATCCGCTTGCAAAAATGTATATTTTAATATACAATGAATTATGGTAAAATGAAAGTAATAAAAAAATAAAAAAAACAAATCTCATATAGGAGGAAATATTAAAATGGCAAAACAAAAATTTGAAAGAACTAAACCACATGTTAACGTCGGTACAATCGGACACGTTGACCATGGTAAAACAACTTTAACAGCTGCAATCACAAGCTTATTTTCAAAACAAGGCTTAGCAGAAATTAAAGATTATGCATCTATTGATAGTGCACCAGAAGAAAAAGAACGCGGTATTACAATTAATACAGCACACGTTGAATATGCAACAACTAAACGTCACTATGCACACGTTGACTGCCCAGGACATGCTGACTATGTCAAGAACATGATTACTGGTGCTGCTCAA
Source organism: Mycoplasmatota bacterium (assembly GCA_024650045.1). Classification (GTDB taxonomy): domain Bacteria; phylum Bacillota_I; class Bacilli_A; order Acholeplasmatales; family Acholeplasmataceae; genus Peloplasma. The sequence goes on from JANKMU010000004.1 coordinate 90,254, forward strand.
ATGGATGGTGGTATTCTTGTTGTATCAGCTGCTGATGGTCCTATGCCACAAACTCGTGAACATATTCTACTTGCTCGTCAAGTTGGGGTTCCTAAGTTAGTTGTATACATGAACAAAGCAGATATGGTTGATGATGATGAATTACTAGATTTAGTTGAAATGGAAATTCGTGAATTATTATCAGAATACGGATTCCCAGGTGATGACATTCCTGTTATTCGTGGTTCAGCACTAGGTGCATTGAATGGCGAAGAAAAATGGGAAGCTACAGTTCAAGAATTAATGGATTATGTTGATAGCTATATCGATACTCCAGTTCGTGAAACTGACAAGCCTTTCTTAATGCCAGTTGAAGACGTATTTACAATTACTGGTCGTGGTACAGTTGCTACAGGTCGTGTTGAACGCGGTCAAGTTAAGAGTGGTGACCAAGTAGAAATTATTGGTATTACTGACACTAAAACAACAGTTGTTACTGGTGTTGAAATGTTCAGAAAAATCTTAGACTATGCAGAAGCTGGAGACAATATCGGTGCGTTACTACGTGGTATCAACCGTGATCAAGTTGAACGTGGTCAAGTATTAGCTAAACCAAAATCAGTGAACCCACACTTCAAGTTTGAAGCACAAGTTTACGTATTATCAAAAGAAGAAGGTGGACGTCATACTGCATTCTTCTCAAACTATCGCCCACAATTCTATTTCCGTACAACTGACATTACAGGTGTTATTACACTTCAAGAAGGTACAGAAATGGTTATGCCAGGTGACAACACAGTTATGAACGTTGAATTGATTCACCCAATCGCAATCGAAGAAGGAACTAAGTTCTCTATTCGTGAAGGTGGACGCACAGTTGGTGCAGGTTCAGTTGTTAAAATTGTTGAGTAATTAAAATTTAAGAGGCGAAAGCCTCTTTTTTTTTGGAGTTAGTTCAAAGAATGTAATCTTTATATGTATTTAGAGTTTATTATAGAATAATGTTTTTAAAAACCATCATAAATGATGTTATTTTTTGTGAATGAGACTATTGACATAATTTTTTCTTTATATTGTGATAAAATATGATTAATTAAAGGTGATGAAATATGATTGTAGATACACATGCACATTTGAATACTGAAGAATACGTACATGACATTGATGAAGTACTAGTAGAAGCGCAAATTCATGGAGTTTATAAAGTCATTGTGATTGGGATGGATGAAGCATCTAATCGTAGAGCTATTGAACTCGCTAATGAACATGAAATGCTTTTTGCTACCGTTGGAGTTCATCCTGCATATGTTGATGAAACAACAACAACTCATCTTGAAGAATTACTTGAACAGGAAAAAGTTGTTGCTATCGGTGAATGCGGATTAGATTTACATTGGAAGCAAGATAACTTGAAAAAGCAAAAAGAAATTTTCATTCAGCAGATAGAACTTGCTGTAAAAACTAAACTGCCTCTTATAATTCATACAAGAGATTCATTTGAAGAAGCATACCAATGTCTGTTGCCTTACAAAGGTCAAGTAACTGGCGTATTTCATTGCTTTAGTTCGCATCTTGAAGATGCTAAAAGAGCTGTTGATCTTGGATTTTATATTGGTATAGATGGTCCAATCACTTTCAAGAAAGCTCATGATTTGGTTGATATAGTTAAAAATATAGACTTAAAACATATACTTGTAGAAACAGACTCACCATATTTATCTCCGATGCCATATCGAGGTAAAAGAAATGAGCCAGCGTATACAAAACATGTGGTTAAAAAAATTGCTGAATTAAAGAAAATGACATATCGCGAAGTCAGTGATCAAACGACCATTAATGCACACAAATTATTTAATCTAGGAGGATTAGAAACATGAGAAAAAGATTGTTAACTTTATTTCTTATTATATTTTCAGTTTTGTTACTAACTGGTTGTACCCTATCTTTAAGAGCTGAAGTACCTTATCAGTCACCAACACCTTATGAACAATTAAGAATTGATATGATTGCAACTGTTGAACCTTCGGTTGTTGTTGTTAAAACTGAAACTGGACATGGTTCTGGTATTATATATAAAAGTGAGCCTGTTCAAGGAACTAGTTTAACTCGTTATTATGTCATGACCAACTATCACGTAGTTGAAGATGGTGGTGAAATGACAATTCATTTTGGTAAAGATAAAGTCGATATTCCTGTTAAAGATTACGCAGGATATAAGCTTTACGATATCGCAGTTGTTCGTATTGAAACAGAACGCCAGTTAAGAGCTCATCCTGTATCACCAATCAATGATAATACAGTGACTGAAATTATAAAAGGTCAAGATGTATATGCGATTGGAACACCACAAGAAATTGACAAATTTAATTATGTAACACAAGGAATTGTCAGCATGACTTCTTATCCGTATAATGGTGTTACCGGTTTAGCAATTATGCATGATGCAGAACTTAATCCCGGAAATAGTGGGGGACCTTTGTTTAACTTAAACGGTGATTTAATAGGAATCAATGTTGCTAAAGTTGCGAACGTATCATCAAAGGATGGAACGATGGCTGCTGAAGGCTTGAATTATTCATTAAGTATTAACAAAATTGCGCCAACAATACGTAGTTTTACTGAAAGTAGTTATACTGCTGTTGTACGTAGACCAAGACTTGGTATCACAGTACAAGAAGTTAGTGTTTTCTTAGAAGAAAATGATGCATCATTGTTACCTCCAAATCCAGTAGGTGTAGTTGTTATTGATTTCGACTTAACTAGAAATGCTTACGAAGTTTTGGAAGAATTTGATTTGATTATTGAAATGAACGGAACCGCTATAACTTCGATTGCAGATATTGCTGCACAGCTTGAAGGTGCAGAGTTTGGTGATCCACATGTTATAAAAGTGATGCGAAATGTTGACGGATCATTTGTAGAAGTTACGGTAACTATTGAACTATCATGAGTTCAAAAAAATTATTTAAAAAACTTGTTGAAAAAGGCTTAACTATAGCATTTGCTGAAAGTATGACTGGTGGTAGAGTAACCTTTGATTTGATAAAAAATCCAGGCTCATCTAAAGTTATTCAAGGTAGTATTATTGCATATAGTAATGAGCAAAAACATAAGTTATTAAATGTCAATTTGGACACAATAATAACTCACGCAAGTGTTAGTAAAGAAGTTGCAGCTGAAATGGCAATCAATATAAAAAATATTATGAAATCATCAATTGGTGTAGGAATTACCGGTAATGCTGGTCCTTCACTTCAAAATGACACATATAAGAAAGAAGTGTTCGTTGCGATTGCAACCAACACTGGTATTGAGTCATATCATTTAGATTTAAACAGTTATACCAGACTTAAATCAATTCAAAAGACCAATCATTTTATCTATGAAAAACTTAATCAACTCTTATAAATAAAACAAGTTAAAAAGCGTTGTATAATCATATTATATATGATATAATGATTTGGCATAAGATAATCCTTGTCTTATAAAGACCATAGACCAAAAGGAGGTGGAACAGATGAAAAAATACGAAGTAATGTATATCATCCGTCCAACTGTTGAAAGCGAGAACATTAAACAAATTGTGAATAACTTTAACGATATATTCGTTAATTACAATAGCCAAGTTCTAGAGCTCAAAGAGTTGGGGCTAAAAGATTTAGCATACGAGATTGAGCATCACAAAAAAGGCTATTATGTTTGGTTACTAGTTCAAGCAACTCCAGAAGCAATTGCTGAATTTAACCGTGTTGTTAGAATTACTGAACAAGTAATTCGATTTATTGTTGTAAAGGAAGGCGAATAGTATGATCAATAGAGTCATTCTGGTCGGTAGAATTACCAAGGACCCAGAGATGAAATCTACACAATCAAATATTGCTGTCGTAAGCTTTACACTTGCGGTCAACCGTCAATTTACTGATCAATCAGGAGAAAGACAAGCTGACTTTATACAATGCGTCGTTTGGCGCAAACAAGCAGAAAATTTAGCACGCTATGTAAAAAAAGGTGCACTTTTAGGTGTCGAAGGACGCATTCAAACGAGAACGTATGAAGCTGATAACGGCACACGTTATGTTACTGAAGTTGTATGTGATACCATCCAATTTTTGGAAAGTAAAGGCGACACAGAGGATGAACCAATTAGTAACGTAGAAGACAACACTGCAGATAACGATGAGTTTTATGAAACAAGTAAACAACTCGCTGCAGAAGAAGATTTACCATTTTAAGGAGGAGAAAACAGTATGCAATATAATAGACGTGGTGGCGGTTTTAAGAAGCGCCGTAAAGTATGTTATTTTACACAAAACAAAGTGGAACACATTGATTTTAAAGATGTTGAGCTATTAAAGCGTTTCATTACCGATCGTGGGAAGATTTTACCAAGACGTGTAACAGGAACATCAGCAAAATGGCAACGTCCACTTGCAGTCGCTATCAAAAGAGCACGCCATATGGCATTGTTACCATTTGTTAAAGACTAAAAACATAAAAATCAAAGCCCACATCAGTTGATGTGGGTTTTTAATTTATATTAAAACTTATTGTGGTATCAATTTAATCAACTTTAAAGATTACTATCTTTATATTGATATCGTATCGTGATATAATATCTTTAAAGTGGGTGATGCTGTTGAAGCGTTGGATTTTAATTATTACTGCGCTTGTTGTTTTCTTAATCAGCGTGTATTTGTATGTACCCTATTTTAATTTTCAAACAGGCGGACAATTAGTCGCATTTTTCCTATTATTAGGTAGTATCATTTTTGTTTTCTTTGCAGTATATGTTAATTTAAACTTTCAATCAAGACAAAAAGTTAAAACACTTCAAAATCGACTTTCAATGTGGACGAAGTTATCGTATCATGTGAATCAGGTTGGTGATGAAGTTTTTAATGAGTTGCCTATTGGTATTATTGCTCTTGATGAAGATTTTGAAATTAAATGGGCAAATCCGCATGCTAAAACTATTTTTGATGCAAAGATTATGGGAAAACCATTAAAAGATGTACATCCACAGCTTCATTTGGCTGCGATGAATAATAAAATACAATTTTCAATTCAAGTGAAAAACGATAGTTATGATGTGACTTATAGATCAGAGTTTAAGTTCTTTTATATTTTTAATACAACCGAAAGAGAAGTTGTTAAACAAAAATATCACGATCAAATACCAGCTTTAGGTATTATCTTTTTAGATAATTTGGATGAAGCATTGGGGTCAATGGATGTATCTGAACAATCTGCTTTAAAAGGTGAGTATTTAGCAGCTTTAGCAGATTGGGCAAATAAATATGATGGATTTCTTAAACCATATGGTGATGAACGTTTAATCGTTGTTGTTTCTAGAAAACAATTAAATTTAATGATTCAAGATAAGTTTGATATCTTAGATAAAATTAGATCAATATCCACTCGAACGCAAGTTAGGGTTAGTATTTCTATGGGTATAGCTTCATGGGATGTAAATTATGAAGAACTTGGAATATATGCTCAAAACGCAGTTGAACTTGCTGAAAAACGTGGTGGAGATCAAGTCGTTGTAAATATTCAAGACCAAAAGATTGTTTATTTCGGAGCAAAAAATGATGCATCTGCAAAAAGTTCACGCGTTGGCGTTAGAATTAATGCACAAACAATCAAGGATTTTATTGATAAGTCTGAAAATGTACTTATTATGGGACATAATCAAGCTGACCTAGATGCATTTGGGTCAATGATTGCAGTTTATCATATGGCAAAAGCAAGCAAGAAAACAGCATACATGATTATTGATGAATCCAAATTAGACAACACTGTTAGTAAGGTTCTAGATATTGTAAATAAAGAAATGCCAATATTTAAAGATTACTATGCTTCACCTGCTCAAGCAGAGAAAATGATTACGGAAAACACTTTATTATTTGTTGTAGATTCACAATCACCAAAGATTGTTATGAATCCGGAAATATTAGAAAAAATTAAACGTCTTATTGTTATTGATCATCATCGTGTTGGTGAAGATAGTTTTAATTCAGTTTTCTCATTCATAGAACCATATGCATCATCTACAATTGAATTGATGATGGAACTATTGAGTTTTTATAACCTTGGAGAAGAGGTGAAAATTTCTCCTCTTGAAGCAACCGTTATGTATGGTGGCTTAATTGTAGATACGAATAATTTTTCATATCGTACAGGTTCTAGAACTTTTGAGGTTGCATCCAAATTAAAAGATTTAGGTGCTGATATTACAGTTGTTAAATTATGGTTAAGACGTGATTTAATGAGAACACTAGAGATTAATAAATTACTTGGACAAGTCGAAGTTTACTTAGAGAAGTTTGCATTTGTTGTCACTAAAGATATATATGAAGATCGTATTTTACTAGCACAAGTTGCTGAAGCAGCTTTACAAATCAATGGCATAGATGCTGCTTTTATGATAGCTCGAATGGATAAAGATACCGTTGGAGTATCAGGACGATCATACCAAAATGTTAATGTACAAATCCTTATGGAAGCATTTGGTGGTGGGGGCCATTTAAACAGTGCTGCTGCACAAATTGAAAATAAATCGGTTCAAGAAGTTTATGACCAATTAAAAAATTATATTGAATTAGAATACGGTGGAGGAGGAGAACGCGTGAAAGTTATATTATTAGAGGATGTTAAAGGAAAAGGTAAAAAGGATGAAGTTATTGATGTTGCTTCAGGTTTTGGACAATTCCTTGTCACACAAAAGAAAGCATTATTAGCAACAGAAGAAAATCTTTCAACACTTAACAAAGCGAAGGAAGAAGCTTTACAAGAAACGCAAAGACATATCGATTTTATGAAAAAATTAAAAGCAGAGATCGACAATAAAAAAATTACTTTGGGTATTCAAATTGGACAAGATGGAAAATTATTTGGTGCTGTAACAACAAAACAAATTGTTGAAGAATTTGAAAAAGAAAATGGTATACTGATTGATAAGAAGAAAGTTGAACTATCAAGTGATATCAACTCTGTTGGAATCTATACTGCAACAGTGAATTTGCATAAGGATATCAAGGCTCAATTTGAAGTACATATTGTTGAAAAGTAGGGGTATATTATGGCAAAAAGTTTACCGCATCACCACGAGGCTGAACAATCCGTATTAGGAACTATATTTTTAGATCCTAAAGAAATTGTTTCAGTTGTCGATCAATTGAATAATGAAGATTTCTTTGATCAAAGCCACGCTTTAATCTATCAAGCAATGAAAGATTTGCATATTGATAATCAAAAAATAGATTACACTTCAGTAGCATCAAGATTGGAACAATCTCAAAATCTTGCAAAAGCTGGAGGGATGAAGTATCTTTTGGCTTTATCTGAAGCAGTACCATCAACTGCACATCTTGAAACATATATTGATTTGGTTAAGGATGGTTCTGTAAAAAGACAGGTTATTCATTTGGCAGGTCAAATCCTTGAAAGTGGTTATCAAGGTGAGATGGATGCTGGTGACTATTTGACAATGGCTGAAGAAAGTATTTTTGCGCTTGCTCAAAAAAGAAAAACATCTGCATTTGCACAATTAGCAGATGTTATTAGAGAAGTTAAAGAAAAGACAGAGAAAAATAGAGATAAAAAAGGTGGAATTACAGGCCTTAGAACTGGTTTTTCAAATCTTGATTCTCTAACATCGGGTCTCCAACCAGAAGAATTAATTATTTTAGCAGCACGTCCATCAATGGGTAAATCTGCGATGGCAATGAACTTAGCGATCAACGTTGCCAAAAGAAATAAAGATGGTCAAGCAGGTGTTGCAATTTTCTCTCTTGAAATGAGTAATGAGCAACTTGCTGCTCGTATGTTGAGTTCTGAATCAAATATTGAAAATACGAAAATCAAAACTGGGCATTTAACATCAAGAGAATGGCAATTTTTGGAAGGTGGTATGCAATCACTTTCTAAGCTAAATATTTCGTTTGATGATTCATCAGCTGTTACAGTTGCTGAAATTCGTGCTAAATGTCGTAAGTTAAGTCAAGAAGGCAAACTTGATTTCGTTGTTATTGACTACTTACAATTAATTAAAGGTGACGACCGTTCAGGTAACCGACAAGAAGAAGTTGCTAAAATTTCAAGAAGTTTGAAACAAATGGCAAGAGAATTAAAAATTCCAATTCTTGCGTTATCACAATTATCGCGTGAAGTTGAAAAAAGAGAAGATAAACGTCCAGTACTTGCGGATCTTAGAGAATCGGGATCTATTGAACAAGATGCAGATATCGTTATGTTCTTATATAGAAATGATTATTATGTTCATAATCCAGAAAATAAAACAGGTGAAGTTGAACTTTCAATAGCAAAAAACCGCCAAGGTATGGCAGGCATTCGCTTAGGATTTAGATTTGATACTGAGTTTAGTAGATTTACTGCTCAAACAGATCGTGAAGAAGAAGCTTATAAAGATTAAAAAAATAGAGGCGCTCAGCGAGCGCCTCTTTTTACTTTATTTAAGTGTGTAAGTAAGCATCCAAATATGTTTTTCAAAACTAGTTAAAGTTCCGATAATCATATCAGCAGTTACTTCATCGTTTTCATCTTGTGAAACAACGAGTAATTCTTTTAGTTCTTTGACTAATAGTTTTAAGTCATCAATAATGTGTTGAACCATATCTTCTGGTTTTTCTAATCCTGATGCCTCACTCAATGTTGTTGTTGCTAAATAACTCTTTAAGTTAGATGCTGGTTTTCCACCAATCATTAACAATCTTTCTGCATATGCATCATACAATTCATTTACTTCATCATATAATTCTTCAAATTTTGCATGTAATTGGAAGAATGTAGGTCCTGTTACGAACCAATGAAAATGATGTAATTTTGTAAAAAATACACTAAAATTTGCTACTTGCTTGTTTAAGCCTTGAAATAGTTTTTCCATAATTTATTACCTTTCCTTTCTTAATTCTACATAATAATTATAACATAAAATTATGATAAATAACAACATTACGACTTATCGTAATCCCCTTTAAAATATCGATTTATTTGTGTGAATGGTCACATAAATATTTCCATTTTGTTTCACTTATTAATACTTAATATATAGATAAATCAGCAAAAATATGGTAATATTATTTAGCGGGTGATATATATGTTTGAACGATTAGAAATATTAGAAAAACAGTATCAAGAAATGCAAGATAAGTTAGCCTCAGGAAAACTTGAAGTTAAGGAAATGACAAATTTATTAAAAGAAACAAGTGCCATTTCAGAAACGGTTGAAACATATCGTTTTTTTAAGATTAAATCACAGGAATTAAAAGATTTAGAAGAAATGATTGAAGATGAAAAAGATCAAGATTTGATTGATATGGCACAAACAGAAATTGAAAAGCTAAAAGAGATATTGGATAAAACAGAAGAAAAATTGAAGATATTGCTTTTACCAACCGATCCTAACGATGAGAAAAACGTTATTATGGAAATCAAAGGTGCAGCTGGTGGAGATGAAGGCAACATTTTTGCTGGAGATCTTTTTAGAATGTACGCTAAATATGCAGAATCAAAAGGTTGGAAAATTGAGGTTCTTAGTTCTATGGAAGGATCAATGGGTGGTTACACATCAATTGAATTCATGATATCAGGAAAACGGATTTACTCATTTTTGAAGTATGAATCAGGAACACATAGAGTTCAAAGAGTTCCAGAAACTGAATCAATGGGACGTGTACACACTTCCACAGCAACAGTATTAGTTATGCCTGAAGCAGAGGAAATTGAATTAGATATTAAATGGGAAGATATTCGTTTTGATACATATAATTCAAGTGGTCCAGGTGGTCAATCTGTAAACACAACAAAATCCGCTGTAAGACTTACACATATCCCTTCAGGGCTTGTTGTAGCCTGCCAAGAGGGTAAGAGTCAACATGAAAATAAAGATAAGGCATTTCGTTTATTAAAGACAAGACTCTTTGATTCTATTGTCCAAGAACAGATGGATAAGGAAGGTGCTGAACGTAAAGCACTTGTTGGACGTGGAGATCGTAGCGAAAAAATAAGAACATATAATTATCCACAAAATAGAGTGTCTGATCATCGTATCGGACTAACTCTTCAAAGATTGGATGCAATTATGGAAGGTAGATTAGATTTAATTATTGAACCACTATTAAATGAATTCCAAAAACGTATGCTAACAGGTGAAGAACAGTGACGTACGAAGCACTTCTAAAAATCGCATATAAGAAAACAAATACACATAACAAAGAAGAAGAGGCTGCAAAGCTTCTTTTAATGGAACTATCAAATCAAGAACCTCATCAATTTTTTACAAATTTGAAATCTGAAGTACCTAAAACATTAGAGATAGATTTTTTGAATAAGTTGGATCAGTACTTAGTTTCAAATATACCCGTTCAACATTTGATTGGGCATTCATATTTTTATGGATATAAATTCAAGGTCAATCAACACGTTTTGATTCCAAGGGGAGAAACTGAACAACTCGTTGAACATGTACTATATTATTATGACAAGTATTTTATTGATCAAAAAATAATTGTTTTAGATCTAGGAACGGGTAGTGGATGTATAGGCATTGCGTTATCACTTGAAGAAGAAAACATGAATGTAACAGTTAGTGATATTAGTGAAGAAGCTTTAAAAGTTGCTAAAGATAATCAACATGATTTAAAGGCTAATGTGAAAATCATCCAGAGTGACTTATTTGAAAACATCAGCGATGCATTCGATATTATAGTTTCAAATCCCCCATATATACCAGATACAGAATCTGTTCAAGATATTGTTTCAAAAGAACCAAAGGTAGCATTATATGGTGGTTTGTTAGGTGTTGATTTTTATGAGAAGATCATTACAAACTCAAAAAACCATTTAAAAGAACATTCACTCATTGCATTTGAGCATGGATTTCAACAAAAACAAAGAATATTTGAAATAGCAAAAAAGCATTTTCCAAATGCTCATATTGTCCAAGTCAAAGATTTAGCCGGGAAAGATCGATTTACATTTATTGGGTTAGGTAATGTATTAGATTTGGAATAAAAAATTAGACGTTAACCAGCATATTAAAGGGTTAATGTTTTTTTATAATCAAGATGATAATTTGGGCTTATATGTTTTATACGCTATAATAAAAGTATATAATTATATTTTTAAATTAACTATGGAGTGATATTATGTCAAAGAAAAACAATGAAAATCATCAACACCATAACCATCATCAATCTATGATTAATGATTTCAAAAAAAGATTGATTGTATCATTAATATTAACAATCCCAATCCTACTTTTATCCTCGATAATCCAAGAATTTTTGGGATTTAATCTAGAATTTTTGGGAGATAAATATGTTTTATTTGGTTTATCATCCATTATTTTCGTATATGGTGGTTGGCCATTTATAAAAGGTTTAATTGATGAGATTAAAGAAAAAAATCCAGGTATGATGACTTTAATTGCATTAGCCATAACGGTTGCATATGTTTATAGTAGTGCAACCATTTTCGGCCTAGAAGGTATGGACTTTTTCTGGGAACTTGCAACACTCATTGACATTATGTTATTAGGACATATTATTGAAATGAAATCAATTATGAGTGCTTCGAATGCACTCGATGAACTTGTTAAGCTGATGCCAGATGAAGCTCATCTTCTAAAAGATGGAGATGTAAAAGATATAAATGTTTCAGAAGTAAAAGTAGATGATATCATTCTGATTAAACCAGGAGAGAAAATACCGGTAGATGGTATTATTATTAAAGGTGAAGGACAAGTGAATGAATCAATGGTTACTGGTGAATCCAAACCTGTTAAGAAACAAACGGACTCTAAAGTTGTAGGTGGTTCGATTAATGGCGACTCATCACTTGAGGTTCGTGTTTCTAATATCGGATCAGATACATATCTTTCCAAAATTATCAATTTGGTTGATGAAGCTCAAAAATCAAAATCAAAAACTCAAAATATAGTTGAAAAAACAGCAAGGATACTGACTTTTGTTGCTATAACAGTTGGAGTTATAACTTTTCTAACATGGTCATTTATAACAAATGATTATAGTTTTGCCCTTGCCAGAATGGCAACAGTTATGGTTATTACATGTCCACATGCTTTAGGCTTAGCTTCACCTCTTGTTGTTGCACGATCAACATCCATTTCTGCACAGAATGGTCTATTAATCAAGAACAGAACACCATTTGAGAATTCGAGAAAAATAGATGTTATCGTATTTGATAAAACAGGAACATTGACATATGGGAATTTTGGTGTCAATTTTATAAAAGTTACACATGATGATTACGATGAAAAAAAAGCTATACAATATGCAGCATCCATTGAAAAGGGTTCTGAACATCCGATTGCTAAAGCAATTATTGACAAAGCAGAAAGTGAAAAAATAAAAACAATTGATGTAAGTAATTTTTCAGCCATTAAAGGAAAAGGTGTAAAAGCAAAAATAGAAAATAAAGAATTTCAGATAGTTAGTCCTAAATATCTTAAAGAATTAGGGATTGATCTACCTGATGATCTTCCGGATCACGATATATCAACAAATGTTGTTTTAATTACCAATAAAGAAGTTATAGCAGTTTTTGGACTTAGTGATAAAATCAGAGAAGAATCTAAAGAGGCTATAGAAGTGCTTCGACAAATGAATATTGAGTCTTGGATGTTAACAGGTGATAATGAGAAAACAGCAAAACAAGTTTCTGAAGAATTAGGGCTAGATGGGTATTTTTCTGAAGTTTTACCTGATGAAAAGCAAGATAAAATTAAAGAACTTCAGAAGTCAGGGAAATTTGTTGCAATGACAGGTGATGGTATCAACGACGCACCAGCACTTGCACAAGCTGATGTGGGTATTGCAATCGGTTCAGGAACGGATGTAGCTGCAGAAACTGCAGATATCGTGCTAGTTAAAAGTAACCCACTAGATGTTGTTTCTTTGATTAAACTAGGGAAAGCATCATATAACAAAATGGTTCAAAATCTAGGATGGGCAACTGGATATAATGTAATTGCAATTCCTTTGGCTGCAGGTGTGTTATCTTCATATGGTATTTTATTATCACCAGCGATAGGAGCGGTATTAATGTCATTAAGTACAGTCATAGTTGCAATCAACGCAAAACTATTAAAACTAAAGGATTAGTAATCAATTATCAGCTATTTTAGCTAATTCATATAAAATAAGTCTTTTAAGACTTTTTTTATTTCTTATTTAGCACTAAATGGTATATAATAGTAAAGGTTATGAAAAGAGGAAATATATGGAAATACGAAACATAGCAATCATTGCTCACGTCGATCACGGTAAGACGACATTAGTGAATCAATTGCTTAAACACAGTGAAAGATACGATGCTCATGCACAACTTGATGATCGTGTCATGGATTCTAATGATATTGAAAGAGAACGCGGAATAACAATTCTAGCTAAAAATACTGCAATCATTTATAAAAAATATCGAATCAATATACTAGATACACCAGGTCATGCTGACTTTGGTGGCGAAGTAGAACGCATTATGCATATGGTTGATGGCGTTTTATTACTTGTTGATGCATACGAAGGCGTTATGCCACAAACAAGATTTGTTCTAAAAAAAGCATTAGAAGCTAAACTATTACCAATCGTTGTTGTTAATAAAATTGATCGCAAATTTGCGGATATACAAAGAACAGTTAATGAAATATATGACTTGTTTATTGACTTAGGAGCTGACGAACATCAGCTCGATTTTCCTGTGCTTTATGCATCGGGAATTCAAGGTTTAGCTAATTATAAACCACATCTTGATATGGATATTAAAATGGAACCAATTTTAGATACAATTATTGATTTCATTCCACAACCAAATCAAGATGAAACAGGACATCTTCAATTCCAACCAGCATTAATTGATTATAACGATTATGTTGGTCGTATGGGTATTGGCAAAATTTATAAAGGTAAAATGACTGTCAACGACACAGTATCATGTGTACGTATGGATGGTTCAATTATTCAATTTAGAATTCAAAAAATATTCCAAAGTATGGGCATGGAAAAGATTGAAGTTGATTCAGCCGATGCTGGAGATATTGTATCGATTGCTGGGCTTCCTGATATCCATGTTGGTGAAACGATTACTGAAGTTGGATATGAAGATGCACTACCACACTTACACATTGATGAGCCAACTGTTCAAATCACTTTTTTAACAAATAATAGTCCTTTTGCAGGTAAAGAAGGTAAATTTGTTACAGCATCTAAAATAGATGAAAGACTTTTTAAAGAAACACAAAAAGATGTTAGTTTAAAAGTTGAAAGAATTCAATCCAGCGAAGCATGGACAGTATCTGGACGTGGTGAACTTCACCTAGGTATTTTAATCGAAAATATGAGAAGAGAAAACTATGAGTTTCAAGTATCTCGTCCACGTGTTATTGTAAAAGTTATTGATGGTGTAAAACATGAACCATATGAAGATGTACAAATTGATTGCCCATCAGAATTTATGGGAACTGTTATTGAAATGCTTGGTGAACGTAAAGGTGACTTAGTCACAATGAAGCAAATCGGTGACTACAGTCGTATCCATTACACAATGCCATCAAGAGGACTTATTGGTTTTATGACGCAATTTTTAACAGCAACAAAAGGATACGGAATTATTTCACATATCTTTCTAGAATATCGTCCAGTAGTATATGATACAGTAGGTAATCGAAGAACTGGTTCATTAGTATCTTTAAACTCAGGAATGACGACAGCTTATGCAATCGGTAGACTTGAAGATCGCGGCCAAATGTTTTTGGAACCAAGAGTTCATGTTTATGAAGGTATGATTATTGGAGAAGCCAATAAAGATACCGATATGGTCGTTAATGTGACTCAAGAAAAACAATTAACGAATATGCGTTCAGCCGGTAAAGATTCGACTGTTGTCTTAAGAAAACCAAGACTTATGAATCTTGAAGCATGCCTTGCTTTTATAAATGATGACGAGTTAATTGAAATCACACCAAAAAATATTAGATTACGAAAAGCATTGCTAAGAGCAAACGATCGTAAAAAAGCATTTTATAATGAAACAAATGAATAAAGACGCCGTGCGCCTTTTTTCATGTCAAAACATACACATAATAGAAGATAAAAACATGTTTTTATGTTATAATATTTAATAGTTCAAATAGAGGAGGATTACAATGAAAGTTGTTATCACAAGTGACCATGGTGGTTATTTGCTTAAAGAACAAATTAAAAAATATTTAGCCTCTAAGAAAGTCGATTATGTAGATTTAGGGACACATTCAGTTGATTCTGTAGACTATCCTGATTATGGAAAAAAAATCGGTTTGGAAATCACAAATAATAACTATGATTTTGGTATTGCATTATGTGGTACAGGAATAGGAATCAGTATATCAGCTAATAAAATTAAAGGTGTTCGCGCAGCTTTAGTTTATGATGAAAATACTGCAAGACTTGCAAAAGAGCATAATAATGCAAATATTATTGCAATAGGTGGAAGAACAACAACAAGAGAAAAAGCTATACAAATAATAGACTCCTTTATGGAAGCAACGTTTGAGAATAGACATCAAACGAGAATCAATAAAATCAAAGAGATAGAGGAGAACACATAATATGAACAAAGTCGTGATACTTAATCATCCACTTATTGACCATAAAATGGCGAAGATTAGGGATAAAAGAACGGGAACTAAAGAATTTAGAGAAAGTGTATCTGAAGTCGGTGGGTTAATCACTTATGAAATCACACGTGACTTTAAGACAAAACCTAAATCAATTGAAACACCTATTTGCGAAATGACAGTACACGAGTTGGCAAAACAAGTTGTTATTGTACCTATTTTAAGAGCTGGTTTAGGTATGGTTGATGGCATCCATAATATTATACCAACTGCTAAAATCGGTCATATTGGTTTGTATAGAGATGAGGAAACATTACAACCTCAAGTCTATTATTCTAAGTTTCCAAAAGATATCAAAGATAGCGTCGTATTGGTCGTAGACCCTATGCTTGCAACCGCAGGATCTGCATGCAAAGCTATTGACATATTAAAAGAACATGGAGCAACTGATATTAGATATGTTGGTTTGGTTGGTTGTCCCGAAGGTATTGATAGACTTCAAAAAGAACATCCAGATGTAAATATATATCTCGCAGCACTCGATACACATTTAGACGAAAATGGATATATCGTTCCTGGTCTTGGAGATTGTGGGGATCGTTTATTTGGAACCAAATAAAAAAGATAAGCAAAATCGCTATAAAAAAATATTTATGGGTTATATGCTCGCTATGCAGTTTATTTTTACTATTTTTGGACTTGCACTTATTGGATATTTTATAGGTAGAAGAATAAATCCCGATTCAAACTTGTCAACAACTCTAACAGCAATTGGCGTTGGTATTGGTGTAGTTGCGGGTTTTATATTACTCGTTCGGATGATACAAAGTGAGGATAGACATGAAAGAACTTCACGTCATTAGCTTAATTGCTCTTATATTTGCAATTTTATATACACTAGTATGCTTTATCTTCTTTAGAGAATATGTTTTTTATGCAATATTAGGTGCAACAACTTCATTATTTTCTAATAGTTTAGCTATAGCTGCAACTAAAGGAAAATTCACAACAGAAAAACTTGTTGTGAACTTAATGCAAAGATATTTATTTTATATTGTTATTATTGTGTATGTTTACTTTGACACAAAAGATCAAAGTATGACTTTTGCAACCAACAGTTATATATTTTTAGTCATCGGAATGTTTTCAACTAAAATTGGAATATTTGTATATAGTACCCCATTGATTAAAAAGTCATATAACGAAAAATTAGATGAAAAGGAAGATGATCATGATGACCATGTTTCTAGATGATTTATTATTAACATTGAAAAACCCACCTACATATCTAATTGTTTCCTTTGGCATCATGATTGCTATTGCTATCATTGCAACCATTATCGGGTTTAAAGTTGAAAGAATGGATGTTAAGGCGAAGCCAAACAAGACAATGACTGCCGTTTTAGAAGGTGTCGGAGAGTTTAATGATTTTGTAAAAAGCTATGTTGGTAGACAGTATGGATTTATTACACCAATTGTTTTAACGATGGCGCTATATGTTTTCATATCAAATATTTCAGGGCTCATTGCGTTGGATACACCAACAAAATATGCAACAATTACATTTTCAATGTCAATAACAGCATTCTTAGTTATTCAATTAGTGGGTCTTAAATCTAAGGGATTAAAACATTTCAAAGGTATATTTGAACCACTGTGGCCAATGTTTCCTTTGAATCTTGTGTCTGAGTTTGTTCCAATTTTATCAATGGCACTCCGTTTGTTTGGGAATATCGCTGGTGGAGCACTTATCTTAACTTTAATTTATGGTATCACCGGATGGGCAGCTGTAGTTATAACACCTGCATTCCATTTAATTTTTGATATTGGGTTTGGATTTATTCAAACCATCGTTATCGTTTTGTTAACCATCATATTTGCTTCGATGAAAATTGATGAAGCAGATCTTGATATAATATAAAAAAAATAATACAAGGAGAATAAAAATATGTTCGAGTTATTGAATTCAGTTTTACCTAACATTTTAGAAGTAGTTCCAAACGAATTCTTTAGAAGTGGTTTAGGGTATATTGGTGCTGGGATTGCTGTTTTAACAGGTCTAGGTACAGGTATTGGACAAGGTATTGCTGCATCTAAAGCAGTAGAAGCTGTTGGACGTCAACCAGAAGCATCAGGTAAAATAACAGTAACCATGATTATTGGTCAAGCAGTTGCTGAAACAACTGGTATTTACGGATTTATTATTGCAATCTTATTATTAGGTAGATAATTTAAAAAAGGACTGATATACGTGGTTTATGCAAATGTATTTGATGATGTTATTCAAGCAATTGAGGACGGTTTATATTCGATTATAAACAATCCAAGCGTTGTGCTTTTAAACATCATTGCTTTTCTTGTTTTGGTTCTCATCATTAAAAAATTCTTTTGGGCTAAAATTACTTTGTTTCTTGAAAAGAGACAAGCTGTGATGATGGAAGCTCTTGAGCAAGCGGAAACTGAAAAAAAGCGTGCTCATGAACTTCAAGTTAAATCTCAAAAAGATTATGAAAAGATGAAGTCTGAAACACAAGAAATAAGAGAAAAATTAATGGCTGAAGCTCAAAAAGAACAAGAAAATCTTATTCAAAACGCTAAGAATGAAGCAAAAAGACGTTTAGAGCAAGCTGAAAAAGACATTGAGTTTGAAATCAATAAAGCCAATGAAGATATTAAGCAATCCATAAAAGAGGTTGCTTTTGCTGCTGCACAAAAAATTGTGAAGCGTGAAATTGATGAATCTGTTCATCAAGACATTATTGATGAAATATTAGGAGAGCAAGATAAATAATGAGTATATCAAATTATGCCAAAGCACTCTTTTCGATTGCTAAGGAAAATAATAAAATAGATCTTCTTACTTATCATTTTGATGACTTTAAAAACACAATGGAAAAGAATCCTAATTGGATTAAACTTATGGATTCTCCGATGGTTTCTCATCAAGAGAAAATAAAAATGATTGATGAGTTGGAATATGATGATTCATTTTTAGCCTTTTTAAAGATGTTATCAGAGAAGAACCGTCTACATTATTATCATGAAATTTATCCTGAATGGATTCAATTATCACGTACGTACCAGAAAATTGCACACCTGCATCTTTATGCTGCAAAACCATTGTCAGAAAAACAAGAAGAACTTTTGAAAAAAGTTGTTCAACCAAGATTTCCAAATCAAACCATTTCATTTCACATCACAGTCGATGAAAGCTTAATTGGAGGATTAAAAATCGTTTACCAAGGACAGTCTTTAGATCGATCGATTGCACGTGAACTTGAAGAATTATATACAACTATTTAAGGTGGTGTAGAAATTGTCAAAAATAAAAGTCCAAGAAATGACTGAAATTATTAAAAAGCAAATTCAGTCATATGAACAGGACGTTAAACTTGAAAATATAGGAAAGGTCTTAAGCGTTGGTGATGGGATTGCAATCGTTTATGGTCTTCAACAAGCTATGCTTGGAGAACTTTTGGAATTTCCGAAAGATGTCAAAGGGCTTGTTTTTAACCTTGAAGAACATCATGTTGGTGTTATTCTTCTTGGACGTAGTGAATTAATTAAAGAAGGCGACTTAGTCAAAACCACCAAACGTATTTTTGAAGTACCTGTTGGTGAAGAACTATTAGGTAGAGTAGTTAATCCATTAGGAGAACCCTTGGATGCTGGTGGTGCGATTAATGCTAAAAAATATCTTCCAGTTGAACGAAGAGCACAAGGTGTTATGCAACGTGGTTCAATTAATGCCTCAATGGAAACAGGTATCAAAGTTATTGATGCATTAGTTCCTATTGGACGTGGACAAAGAGAACTTATTATTGGTGATAGACAAACTGGTAAAACGACTTTAGCAATCGATACGATCATTAATCAAAAAGGTAAAGATACAATTTGTATCTATGTTGCTATTGGACAAAAGGAGTCTAGTGTTTCTGCGTTAGCTGAATTATTTAGCCAACATCAAGCTCTAGAATATACCATTATCGTTAGTGCTGGAGCTTCAAAAGAAGGAACAATGTTATATCTTGCGCCTTTTGCTGGTGTTACGATGGGCGAGTATTTCATGGAACAAGGTAAAGATGTTTTAATTGTCTATGATGATTTATCAAAACATGCTGTTGCTTACCGTGAGTTATCATTACTACTACGCAGACCACCAGGAAGAGAAGCTTACCCAGGGGATGTTTTCTATCTTCACTCAAGATTACTTGAACGTTCTGCACGTTTAAGTGATAAATTAGGTGGAGGTTCTATTACAGCACTACCAATTATTGAAACTAAAGCGGGAGATATATCTGCTTATATTTCAACAAACGTTATTTCAATTACTGATGGACAAATATTCTTAGAAGCTGAATTATTCTATTCAGGCATTCGTCCTGCAATTAATGCAGGGTTATCTGTATCACGTGTCGGTGGTGCAGCACAATGGAAAGCAATGAAAAAAGTTGCTGGTACTATTCGTATTAATTTAGCAAACTACCGAGAACTAGAGTCTTTCGCACAATTTGGATCTGATCTAGATGCAAGTGCTAAAAAGAGACTTGAACGTGGTCGTAAGACTGTAGAGATACTTAAACAAGATGTTCACGAACTTATTGATATGCCTACACAAATTCTAACAGTTTATGCCTTATCAGAAGGACATATGGATGATTTAAATATTGAACAAGTTAAACAACTTGAATCAGAAATTAATCAAGCACTACATATGAATAATCTTGGTAAAAAGATTCACAAACATTTGGTAGAAACCAAAAACTTACCTGATAAAAAAGATTTGGATGACTTTATAACCGGTCTTAAGAGGTTAGTGTAATGGGATTAAAGGATATTAAGCTTAGAATGACAGCTATTAATAAAACAGCTGCAATTACTCAAGCAATGCATAATATTGCTTTATCCAAAATTAGAAAGTCATCTACACTTTTAGAACACACAAAAACGTTTGTTTCTAAAGTGCATTCCATTTTGGTTTATGCAAATGAAAATACGACTGAAATAAGTCGCATAACCACAATGAATGATGCTCGCACAAAATTGTATGTTTTAGTAACAAGCGATCGAGGGCTAGCGGGAAGTTATCACAACCAATTATTTAAAGCATTCTTAGAAGAAACGAAAGATATATCAAAATCAGATTATAAAGTTTTCGTTTTAGGGAAAAAGGGATATTATTTTGCTAAAAAGAAAGATTTACCAATTGTAAATGAAGAGATTATTTACAATCGTGATGACATATCAACCATGTTTTATAGACCCTATGCATCATTAATCAAAGATGTCTTTATGTCAGGACATATTGATGAAGTTATTATTTATCATAACCACTACATCAATACAGCAACACAGGTTGTAAAAAAAGAAACGATTCTTCCTGTCTCAATTGAAAAAAAGACAGTTTATAAAGAAGAATATATTTATGATGTTGCCCCTGAAGTTGTTTTAGATCAAACAGTTGATATTTATATTGAAAGCAAAATATTCAGTGCAGTTGCTGATGCTAAACTTAGTGAACATGCTGCCCGTATGGTTGCTATGAAAAATGCAACTGATAACGCAAATGAAATTGTCGAAAGATTACATACTATGTATCATCGAGCTAGACAACAAGAAATAACAAATGAGCTGATTGACGTCGTCAATGGCTCTAGCGTATAGGAAGGAGAAACACAAATGGAAGGTAAGATAACACAAATCATTGGACCAGTCGTTGATGTCTACTTTGAAGACGAACTTCCTGCAATATATGATGCGTTAGTCGTTCAAGTTGATGATAAAAAAACTGTTACTCTTGAAGTAGCACTTCATTTAGGTGACCATGTTGTACGTACGATTGCGCTAGAACCTACAGAAGGACTCAAAAGAGATTTGGTCGTCGTTCAAACTAATGACTCAATTCAAGTTCCAGTAGGTAACGAAGTCCTAGGGCGTATCTTTAATGTGCTCGGTGAACCTATTGATGATGGTAAATCATTAAAAGATGTTAAAAGAATGAGTATACATCGTCCAGCACCAGCATTTCATGAATTATCTAGTGAAGTTGAAATTTTTGAATCAGGTATTAAGGTTATTGACTTGTTAGCACCTTATATCAAAGGTGGTAAAATTGGATTGTTCGGTGGAGCTGGAGTTGGCAAGACTGTTTTAATTCAAGAGTTAATCAATAATATTGCACAAGAAAAAGAAGGAATCTCTGTTTTTGCTGGAGTTGGAGAAAGAACAAGAGAAGGATATGAACTATACCAAGAAATGACTGAATCAGGAGTTATTAATAAAACAGCACTGGTTTTTGGTCAAATGAATGAGCCACCTGGAGCAAGAATGAGAGTTGCTTTAACAGGCTTAACCATGGCTGAACATTTTAGAGATGAAAGTAAACGTGATGTTTTATTGTTCATTGATAATATATTCCGATTTATCCAAGCTGGTAGTGAAGTTTCCGCTTTACTAGGTAGAATGCCATCTGCTGTTGGTTACCAACCAACACTTGCCACAGAAATGGGTAGACTCCAAGAACGTATTACTTCAACAAAACATGGATCGATTACCTCAATTCAGGCAGTTTATGTGCCTGCGGACGACTATACTGACCCAGCACCAGCTACAGTATTTAGCCACTTAGATGCAACAACAAATCTTAGTCGTAAATTAACTGAAATTGGTATCTATCCTGCAGTTGATCCACTTGAATCTACATCTAGAGCACTTGCTCCACACATCGTAGGAAAAGAACATTATGAAACCGCTAGATCAGTACAAAAAATGATTCAAAGATATCACGAGTTATTAGACATCATTGCAATTTTGGGGATGGATGAATTAACTGATGAAGATAAGCTTATTGTTCACAGAGCAAGACGCCTACAAAATTTCTTATCACAAAACATGCATGTTGCTGAACAATTCACAGGTGTTCCCGGAGCATTTGTTCCACTTAAAGATACAGTTAGAGGATTTAAGGAAATTATTGATGGCAAACACGATGAGTTACCCGAAGAAGCTTTTATGATGGTTGGTACCATCGAAGAAGCGATTAAGAAGGCGAAGTCATTATGATTTTCAAAGTATTAACCCAACAAGGGAAAACCTACACTGATGAAATTGAATTTGTCATCATTAAAAATGAAGATGGCGAAATTGGGATTTTAGAGAATCACGTTCCAATTATTATTCAAATCAAAGAGGGTTACTTGAAGTTTATGCATGGTAAAAACGAAAGCTATCTCGTAGTTGAACAAGGGATAGTTGAATTTAAAGACAATGAACTAACAATTTTAGCTCTAGAAGCTCAAATGGGAGCAACCCTAGAAAAAGCTAGACATGCATTTGACTTGATGAAAAAAGAAAAACTAGAATTAACGAAAAAAGAAAACATTGATTTTTCTAAACAAGAACGAGACTTAAAGGAAAATATTACGAAGAGTAAAGCAGGACAATTATAGGAGATGATTCTATGGATGAACTTATTTATTTTGTATCTTTAGTTGTGTTCTTTGCAGTTAGTTTAAGAGTACTTAGAGCACTGCATATCGAGAACAAGTTTGAAAAAATGAAGCTGTGGGAAATTAAAACAGCATACTTTTTAGTTGCTTTGATTGCAGGACATATTTTAGCTGAACTTATGGTTAGAATCTCACAATTATTCACAGGCTATTTGTCATAAAAAACAAACATAGGTATACCCTATGTTTTTTTATCAAAAGGAGAAGACACATGAAAAAAATATCAATTTTAATAATGCTTCTCATGATATCAATTTTTCTGGTTTCATGCGATCAAGAAATATTCACTAGTACTGATTACACAGAGCAAATAGAAAGTTTAGCTTTAGAAATTGAGCAATTGATTCCAGATACAATCAATGCTGATTTTGATTTGCCAAACTATAATGATTACGATATTGTATATACATTAGGAGATCAGTCATATACCGATGAGTATATTTATAACTCACCGTTTTTTGACGTAGATCAAGAATTCAAGTATCAAATAACACGAGGACAGACCTCCCTTGAATTTTCTAAACAAGTTAGGCATTTATCATATGAATCGGGTCACAACTTTAATAAAATATATCTAGATTTGCCGGTAACTATAGAAAACATATCCAGAGATATTTACACTCAAGTTGATGTTACTGTCCTAACAACTAAAAACAAAGAAGAAGTTGTTGAACATTCAACATCAGATGCGCAAATACGAGGTAGAGGCAATTCAACTTGGTTTTCATTCGAGAAAAAACCTTATCGTTTACGTTTTGACAAAAATACTTCAATTCTAGGTATGCCAGAAGCTAAAAATTATGTTTTGCTTGCTGAATATAGTGATAAATCATTAATGAGAAATACGATTACTCACAAAATGAGTACATTTTTTAATAACATTCCATATCATCTTCAAATAAGATATGTGGAATTGTATGTAAATCAAGAATACAGGGGTTTATATGTTCTAACAGAACAAGTTGAAATTCACCCAAATAAATATTATATCGAGTCAACACCGGGAAGTTTTAATACAGGATACTTTCTAGAGTTGGATTGGAGATTAATGGAATCTGGTACACAACCAGGTTTCGATTGGTTTAGAGTCAGTGAAATCCCATATGAGATAAAAGAACCCGATTCTAGTGATCTAGCATATACCACAGCACATGTTACTTATATATCGCAATATCTAAAAGATATAGAAAATGCATTGATTGCTAAATCTGGATATGAAGAATTAGTTGATATTGATAATTTTATCGAACATTTTATTATTCATGAATTTGTTAAAAATGTCGATGTTGGTTGGAGTAGTATATTCATGTCAAAAGAAAAAGATAGTAAATTACTATATCCAATGATTTGGGATTTTGATCTCGCCATTGGAAACGCAGATTATATTGATTATGGTCCAGAAAACTTTTACGGATTTGCATCTAATAAAAATCGATTTTTTCATTTGATGATGCAAATACCGGAAGTTCGTTTAAAATTTAGAGAACGATTTAATGATTTCTATTTTGATGAGTTACCTATATTGCTCGAAATGATTCCTGTATTGGCAACATCTTTAAGTACGCAAGTTAATGCTAATTTTAGCAAATGGAATATATTGAATCATTATGTTTGGCCAAACCCACCAGAGATGCTGGAAGCAAACACTTATGAAAAACAAATTCAATATCTTATGGATTACATGAATGCTCGCGCATCATGGATGCTTGAAACTATGTTAACTGAAGATTATGAAAATGGATATTTTGATTAAAAAAAAGCCTTTCGGCTTATTCATCAATATAAAGTATTTGTGGATTTAGTTTTTTATAACTAAGTAGTTGATATTCAATATCTGAGATAATATCATATTGATCATCTAGAGATACAATTTTATAAGTGACATGTGTTAGAAATTCTTTTTCTAAGACTGTCGCTTTTTTTTCTAGGTATGAATCCATTTGATTAATTAGATTATAATCAAATGAAATCTCATATGATGGTACCATTTTCTTTTGATAAAATTTAGCCTTCTTTAATGCATCAGCTGTTGCTTTTGTATAAGCTCTAACTAAACCACCAGACCCTAATTTAACACCACCAAAATAGCGTATAACAACACAGAGGATGTTGGTTACATCATGATGCTTTAAAACCTCTAAAATAGGCACACCGGCTGTTCTCGAAGGTTCTCCATCGTCGCTAGCAGTAGCATGCTCTCCTGTTTGACCAAATAATGAAGCATTACAGTAATGGCTGGCTTTTGGATAAGCTTGTTTAGCCTCATTTAAATATAAAGATATATCCTCTATATTTTGAAGAGGGTATAAGATAGCGATAAATTTCGATTTATTCATTTCAATTTGATGTGTCGTTTGATCTTTTAAGTAACGCATAGAATCACCAAGACTAGTATAACATAATTGAAGTTTATTTTTTTAAGTAAGTTAGCATAACAATCTCATCCATTTTCTCTACTTTTTCGAGTTTCAGTTTTGCTTCTATTTCCGACAAAGTAAACAATTTTTTCCCTTTACCGATAAACTTTGGGATGATTGCTATTTGATATTCATCAATCAAGTTATGCTTAAGAAATGTTTCTATTAAGACACCACCACCAACAAGCCAGATGTCCTTACCTTCTACTTGTTGAAGATCTTTCAAAAGTGACTCGAGGTTATTTCTAAAAAGTACACGAGAATCTGAATACTGATCTGCTTGTTTAGTCATAACATAAGATTGATAATCTTTATAGGGCCATTCATTTATATCTTTAAGAACATCATAAGTCACTCTACCCATGATTAATGTATCAATTCGATTTATGAAGAGCGAATAAGAGTTTTGTATAGACTCTAAGTTGTCATATTCGTTTAAAAATGAAAACCCATCGTTTTCATCAGCAATGAAACCATCAAGTGTCATTGCAATGTATAAAATAATTTTTCTCACTCAATCACCTCAAATTTATCTTATCATTTGGTTTTGAAATCTTTAAGATATACGCACTTAAAGTTTAAAAATACATGAACTCTTGGTATAATGGTTATGGTGAATAAAATGAGCACATTAAACAGCGCAAAAAAAGTAATATACGAACTAAAAAAACAAGGATATGAAGCTTATATTGTTGGTGGTGCCGTTAGGGATCATCTTTTAAAGCATCAAACGACAGATATCGATATTACAACAAATGCGAAACCTTATCAAGTATCAAAAATTTTTAAGACGAAGCCGACTGGTATAAAATATGGTACAGTTACAGTTTTTATGGGTGATGAAACATTTGAAGTAACGACATACCGTATTGATGGAGAGTATTTAGATGGAAGACACCCTGATAT
The DNA here is from genome assembly GCA_024650045.1 of Mycoplasmatota bacterium. Taxonomy (GTDB): domain Bacteria; phylum Bacillota_I; class Bacilli_A; order Acholeplasmatales; family Acholeplasmataceae; genus Peloplasma. The sequence goes on from JANKMU010000004.1 coordinate 116,698, forward strand.
GGTTGTTTTTGCTGAAACCGTTGAAGAAGATGTAAAAAGAAGAGATTTTACGATAAATGGATTGCTGATGACTGAGCAAAATAAGATAATTGATTATGTCAAAGGTCAAGAAGACATACGTATGAAACTAATACGAACAATAGGGAATCCTGAAGACCGGTTTAATGAAGATGCCTTAAGGATGATGCGTGCTTTTTATTTTCAAGCAAAATTAGGATTTCAAATAGATCGCAGTACAAGAGATGCAATTGCTGAACTCAAATATAAACTAAAAGATATTGCTATGGAGAGAATTCTTCAAGAAATCATTAAATTACTAAAAGGAAAATATGCTAAACAAGCAATTCAATCTATGGTAACAACAGGGGTTCATGAAGTCTTACCAGGATTGAAAAAAGGAATCTTACATATTCAAAATATGGAAGATATTCCATTTGTTGATGCATTCTTCACTCTATGTTTTACATTAAATGGTTCAATTCCTGATGAATGGCCATTTTCTAATAAACATAAACATCGATATGAAACAGCTAGTATGTTAGCAAACACATATAAAGAATACGATGCTCAAATACTATACACTTATGGATTGGATTTGTGTTTGCTTGCAAATAAGGTCAACTTCATGTTAAATCGATCTAAAAATAATAAATCAAAGATTGAAGAAGATTACAAAAATTTACCAATTCAAAGCGACCTAGATTTAAAACTAAGAGCATCAGATATGATTAAGCTTGCTAACAAAAAGGCTGGATCATGGGTAAAAACATTACAAACACAAATGGTTCAAGAAATATTGAGTAATAAATTAAAGAATGAAAAAAGTGTACTAGAAGCTTATGTTCTAGAACACGTAAAAGAATAGGAGTATATAATGGAATTAAATGTAAATGAAAAATATACCGTAGTAGCAAAAGTTGAAAGTATCAATCACGGTGTTCACTTTTGTAATACAACAGTCTTAACTCAAGAGGGAGAACACATTAATCTCAAACTTGAATTTGAACAGCTTGACCAATTAGCAATGGGTAAAGTGTACCAATTTGAAGCTCAAGCAATCGTTAAGATAGAAGATGAATTGGTTTTAAAATGTACGTCAATTAAACCCGTAGAAGATGCTTTGTCAAATGAAGAACTAGCGCAAGTGTTAGAACATTTTTATGTTTATGCACCAGTGCCCATGATGACAATCAAAAAAGGTATAGAATCATATCTAAATAAAATTAACAACAAGATATTAAAAGAAGTTACTAAAAAGATTTATAAACAAAATGAAAAATCTTTTTATATGCATCCTGCAGCTACCAAATTTCATCATGCGTATGTTGGTGGATTGAGTCATCATACATATACAATGCTTAATATGATTGATCCTTTTATAAAAATATACCCATATTTGAACGCTGATTTATTATATGCAGGAACCATTTTGCATGATATGTCAAAAATTGATGAAATCAGCGGGGTAGATGGAGAATATACTAAAGAAGGTTTGTTAGTAGGACATTTAGTGATGCAAACTGTTGATATCGATCATGCAGCCCATGAGTTAGGTTATGAAAACTCAGAAGAAGTTTTAATGTTAAAACATATGATAATATCACATCATGGACTTTTCAATTTTGGATCACCCAAAAAACCACAGACTGGTGAAGCATTATTACTTTGGTATATGGATACGATTGATTCAAAGCTTACCGTATTAGGTGAAACACTTAAAGATACAGCAGATGGTTCATTTACATCGATGATATCAGTGTTAGATAAAATGCGTTTTTATAAACACTCAATTAAAAAATAACATCAAAATCAAAAAAAAGAGGTTACTCATTCGAGTAGCCTCTTTTATCGTTTTTATTGGATTATAATCCACTTTCCAAAATTGTAAACCATGAACCATATAAGTCATCATAGTTTTGATCATAAACACCAATTGTTGATAATAGATACTCATTCATTTGACGTCTATTGATTTCTCTTACAACTTCATATCTAGCTTCGCCTTGAGTATTTCCCCAAGTTGCATCTTCTAATAATTTGAAGATTAATTCACGTTGCATGTATGTATTGTTGTAGCGAGTTAATACTGGAGTTAAGTAATTGTTAACTGCTGTTTGTACTACTGAAGGTAATACAACACCTTCATCAGTTTTTTGTTCTTTTAAATAGAACTCGATTTGTGAAGCAGTCAATGTATCTGAATCTTCATTATATACATTTAGTGTTTCATCAGCAGAAACGTATTTACCATCTTCATCTTCATCAGCACTAAAGATTGCGCTTGTTGTCTTTCTTACATTAGTAGCAAGAATTAAATGCCAACCGAATGATGACTTAACTTCATCTAATGCACTTTCAGTAATAACTGTTCCATATAAATCAAGGTATGGGAATTTAGATGCATCGTCTTCAATTTCTGCAAGTTGTGCATGAAGTTCCATTGCACGATCGTAGAAGACAGGATCTAATACTGTTTGGCCAGTGATTTTGTTAGAAGTATTTGTAATAGCAGAAGAGATGTTTTCAAACTTTAAGTAGAAACCTAATTGACGGTATTCAGCCCATAACAATTCGATTTGATAATCAAATGGTGGGGTTACACTACCACGTTCAATACGTCCTGAGTTATTAAACTCTGTTGCCATTGCAGATAAACCTTCAGTAAATCCTCTATAGTCTCCAACCTTGTTATAAATTAATTCAACTAAATCAACGAGTCCATCAAGAACTTGTTGAGCACCAACCTCACCTAAACTTTCAAGATATTCAGTTGGATTATCAGGCGTACCATCGCCATTTTTATCGAAATAAACGAGTAAGTGACTAACTGTTATTGATTTGAAGTTATTATATTGTAGTTCTGCTAAGTCAGCTAGTTTTTCATAAATTGTGTAATCTTCAGTTCCGAAGTGTCCTTCGATATCTTCAAGATATTGTTCTCTTAATGCTGGGTAAACGTATAATTGATTTACAGCTTCAGTGTTTGTTCTTGCACCAAATGCAGTTAATAAGAATTTTTCTCTACCCATACTTGCGGGGAATCCAGAAGTTTCAAAGTTATTTGCAGAAAATTGACTAATTATATCTTCAAATTGACTCTTATAATCTTCAAATTCTTCATCTGTAACTGCGTAGTCTTCATTAGCCATTAAGATTTTGTTAGATGCGATATCTAACGCTAAGTTGATACCATAAGATCTTTCAAGACGTTGATAGAATTCATCAACAGTAATCTCTGCATCTGAGATATCAGCAACAACATCACCAGTCTTAGTATTAGTTGTTCCTTCATATCCAAATGATTGTTCATAGAATATACGAATAACTGAGTCGTAAATATTTAAATTTAAATCTTCGTATAATTCATTTATTTTTGTTGAAATATAGTTGTTGTTCAATTTACCATTGAAGATTCTTTCATATATTTCAGCTTTGATATCCAATGCTTCCTTTGAATCACCAAATATTTGAACATTTTCATTTTGTGGATCATCGACAAGGATTCCATCTTCAGAATCACTGTCATCATCTAGTTTGAATACTAAATAACGTGATGAACCAAATGTTTGAACGCGTGCTGAATATGGTTTACCTTCAGTTACATCTTCAGGATCATCCATTTGTGCTTCAGCAGTTAATGTTGTGTAAATATGAATTCTTAAACTTGAATTTTGTGTGTTTAAATCATCATAAGTAATTGTTGAGTTAAAAGTTGAACCACCAACGCCGACGATGTCTCCATCAACATTAATTTCAACTTGAGAAGCAGGGTTTAACATATTATAGATATTGACAAATTCTGCTTTAACTTGTGCTGTTGTTAAAGCTTCATCAGCTAAACCTGTATCTCTACTAGTGCTAATTGAGTATTGTTTGTAGTAGTTTTCATAATCAGCTACAGTGATTTGATCACGATCTTCAAAGTCATTTCCCAATTTACCTAAAATATTCAAATTTTCTAAAATAGATTTAACATGTCCATAACCTGTTTGGCTTAAGTCATTCAAATCTATGTAACCAGGGTTACCTGGTAAAATTCTTATATCAGGAATTTTATACCAAAGACCTCTAGAGTCTGATTTAATACTTGCTTGATATAATGCAGCGTTTGCTTCGTTTAAGTTAATAAAACGAACAACTAATGCATTAACATCATAACGACCTTGCATTGAGTTTTTATAAGAATTGACAAGATCAGCTTCTTTAATGTAATTTGCATGATCTTCATCAATAACTTCTTCTTCAAGAATTTGTTGTGCATAGTATCTTTGAGTTACTCTTAATCCATAGCGTTCTACTAAAACAGGAATGCTAGAATAACCTTCATAAATACCAGACAAACCTTGAATGCTATTAATTACTGCTGCAATTTCTATGCTGTTATCCAATAGGTATAATGAATCTGCAAACTGCTCAATATTTCTAACCCATCTTTCAGGATTTTCGTTGTACATTTTTTCGAGAGACTCTAAATCTGTACCTCCATGAATGGCGTTATTGATTGTTTCATCTAAATATTTGTTTAGATCTTCATCTCCACTTGCTAGTAAGCCTTTTACAGTTACTAACTCTTCAGCAAAGATTTTTTCATCTACCATAGTTGCTAAAACAGAAGCACCTTGCAAACGTAATTGATCATATAATTCTTTTTCCGTTACTACGATATCTCCGATGGTTAAATATGGGTCATCAGAAATACTTCCATAAGGGGTTTTTTCACCGCTCTTGCAAGCAGCCAGTGTAAGTAAACCTGTCAATATTAGCACAAATATGGCAAGTTTTCTTAAATTTCTTAGTTGATTCATAGTGTGTTCACTCCTTCAATGTATTTCATACAAGCAAATATAATATAGCATTTTTTAGGGGGTAATGCAACCACTTTCATTTTATTTGTTAATCTCACATATTTTTATGTTATCATGAAAGAAGGTGATACAGTGGAAATATTCGTTTTGGCCAGTGGATCAAAAGGGAATATGACCTACTTAAAAGTAGGTGATATTAAACTCTTTATTGATGCAGGAATTAGCTATAAAAAAATTAAAGATAAGATGACGATGTATCAAGAAAATATCTATGATGTTAAGAGTTTATTGATTACTCATGAACATCATGATCACACAACGGGTTTAAAGATGCTTTTGAAGCAAGGCTTTGTTGAAGATGTTTACTTAACAAAGGGAACATATGATGCACTACCTATTGATGTTGTTAACTTATTTCAAAATACACATATTATAACTATAGATTTAGCATTTATGATTAGTGATGTAACCATCACTCCTTTTATGGCATCTCATGATGCTGCAGAACCAGTTGGTTATGTAATTCAACACGACGATAAGAAAGTTGTCATATTAACGGATTCAGGTTATGTTGATCAGTCGTACTATGAATTGTTAAGTAATGCGAATTTATATCTATTAGAAGCGAATCATCATCCGACAAAATTAATGAATTCACCAAGACCGTTTTTATTGAAAAAAAGAATCCTAAGCGAACTTGGGCATTTGTCAAATGATGATGCAGCATGGCTCATGAACGTTTTAGTTAAGAATATCGTGAGCAAATGGGTGGTTGCTCATATTTCGGAAGATTGTAATTCAATTATTGATATTGAAGAAGCCATTGTAAAGGCATTTGATGACCCTACAAAAATTGAAGTTTATTATACAACTCAAGATGGGTTACCAGGTATAAAAATATGATAAAAATAATAGTTGTTGGGAAACTAAATCAGAAGTACTTAAATCAAGGAATTCAGTACTATGAAAAGCAAATACCTTCCAAAATTGATTTTATAGAAGTGAGTGATGAATCAACCGAACAAGGAATAACTATTGAAGGTGAGCGTATTTTATCAAAAGTAAAAGACTCTGATTATGTTATTGCCTTAGCAATTAACGGTAAGATGATGGACAGTGTTGATTTTTCTAAATTACTAGACCAAAACTTAACATATCATCAAGGTGATATGGTTTTCATTATTGGAGGGTCATATGGACTTAGCGAAGAGGTTATGAGTAGAGCTAATCAAAAAATCTCTTTTTCTAAACTGACTTTCCCACATCAACTGATGAGATTAATTTTAATTGAACAAATCTATAGGGGTTTTATGATCCTAAAACATCACCCCTATCATAAGTGAGATAGCATATGGTTAAATATATATTTTGGGATTTTAATGGAACAATTTTAGACGATGCTCATCTTTGTTTTGATATTTTAAACGAGATGTTAAAAGAAGAAAAAAGACCATCAGTGACTTTTGAAGAGTATTTGATGATTTTTACTTTTCCCGTAGAAGATTATTATGCAAAAGTCTATGATTTTAACCAAACCAGTTTTAAAGTATTAGCACATCGTTTTATCGAAAGATATCAGCCAAGAAGTTTTGAACTATCTCTTCATCAAGATGTTGTTAATACCATTAAACAATTTGAAAAAGAGGGGAAAACTAATATTTTATTATCAGCTTCCGAAGAAAATAATTTAAACGAACAATTGAGACATTTTAAAATAGACCATTTATTCTCACATGTTTTGGGAACATCAAATGTTTATGCAAACAGTAAAGTTGACGTCGCAAAACAATTTATTAAGAAACATAACATCAATCCAAAAGAATGCGTGATGATAGGAGATACACTACACGATGCAGAAGTAGCAAAAGAACTAGGACTAGATATTATCTTATACACAAAAGGACACCAACATCCCAAACGTTTAACAAAATATAAAAATATCGATACTTTTATTGAATTAATTGGTAAAATATAAATACTAGATATATTTTATATAAAATATAAGGAGAGAGAAAATGAAAAAGATAGCGATATTGACATGCAGTAATGCAGGGCTTGACTATTTGGATTATCCAAAAGACATACGTATTTTAAGATCTGTCATTCACTTTGGAACTGACGAGTCTTATGATGATTTTGTCCAAATGGATGCTAAAACTTTTTATGAAAGAATATCAAAAGATCCAAATGACATCCCTAAAACATCCTATGTGTCTCCAGGACGTATGATTGAAATTTTTGAAGAACTAGAAAAAGAAGGTTATGAGGAAGCTTTAGTTATAACAATATCTTCCCAACTTAGCGGTTTATATGAAGCAGTAAAAAGAGTTGCTAAAGATGTTAACTTAAAAGTTACCGTTTTTGATTCCCTTACGTTAGCATATGCTGAAGCATACATGGTGCTTGAAGCACATCGTTTAGTCGAAGAAGGAAAATCAGTTGAAGACATAATTAAATATCTTGAGAAAATCAGAGATAACGATTGCGTTTATGTCGCCGTAGATACACTTTTATATCTTGTTAAAAACGGTAGACTGTCCAAACTACAAGGTACTTTAGGAACTATGTTGCAATTAAAACCATTATTAGTTTTAGGTGATGATGGGAAAGTTCAGTCATTAGAAAAAATAAGAACAACACATAAAGCACAGCAACGTGTTTTGGAAAAATATATTGAAGACACAAAAGACTTAAATGTTCTTACCTTTATCTCGCATGCACATAATGAAGAAGCTGTACAATGGTTTAAAGATGAAATAAAAAAAGTATTCCCAGAAAGAGACGTTATTAGTGCGTATCTAACACCGGTTGTCGGGGCACATACCGGTCCTAAAGGTATTGGGTTAGGATACATTAAATTAGGCTAATCATAAGTAAATATAAAGTTAGAGATAACAATCTTTAACTTTTTTTATTAGCAATAATAAGTGATATAATAATTAAAAGGAGATATAAAAATGAGAAAATTTGCAAATGATTTCAAAGTGTTCATAACACGCGGGAATGTATTAAATTTAGCAGTTGCAGTCATTATTGGTGGGGCATTCGGGAAAATCATCACGAGTTTAGTTAAAGATATATTAATGCCTATTATTAGTTTGATTATAGGTAAAGATGGTTTTGCAAACTATAAATATATTATTACTGAAGCTAATCCAGACTTAGGTATAGCTGAAAATGCTATTAATTACGGACTATTTATCCAAAATATTATAGATTTTGTTATTATTGCCTTTATCATTTTCTTGATTGTTAGATTGGCAGCGAGAGCAACCTTGTTAGCAAATCAAAAGCAAATTGAAGAAGAAAGAATTAAAAAAGAAGAGGAAGAAAGAATTAAAAAAGAAAAAGAGGCACTCGAAGCTAAGAAACCTAAAGCTGAAGATCTATTAGCTGATATCAAGCTTTTGTTAGAGAAAAATTTAAAAAAGTAGCATAAAAATATAGTATATTTAATATTTCAATAAAACAAGGGCTGAATTCCAAAAAGGAATCAGCCCTTTTACATACGTGAATAATATATGACTGTTCACGTATCGTGGATCCAATTATGCTTTACTTAAATTTTTCTTCACTAATTCAAGAAAGTATTCATGAACATAGGTGCTATCTGTTAATTCAGGATGAAATGCAGTAGCAATTTGATTACCTTGTCTGCTTGCAACAATGTGATCATTAACAACAGATAATACCTCAACATCATCTCCGCATGAAGCGATAAATGGAGCTCTAATAAAAGTCATAGGAATATCGATATTATTGAATTTTGCAAATGTGAAGAAACTTCCCAATTGTCTGCCATACGCATTTCTTTCAACAGCAATGTCCATTGTTTTAAAATACTCTCGCTCGTCATTTGTTAGTTTTTTAGCTAATAAAATCATACCAGCACATGTACCTAAAACTGGAAGTCCATTATTAATCTTTTCTTGAAGTAGATCAAACATTTTTAAATCTTTCAATAATTTTCCCATGGTCGTACTTTCTCCACCAGGTAGAATCAAACCATCCATAGGAAGTGATAAATCTTTTAATTGTCTGATTTCAAATGATTTAACATTGAGTTTATCAAAAATATGTCTATGTTCAATAAATGCACCTTGAACCGCGAGGATGCCAATCGTTATCATTACTTGCCTCGTTCTGCCATTAACAATTCAATTTCTTGTTCGTTAATACCAACCATGGCTTCACCTAGGTTTTCAGAAATTTCAGCTAAAATTTTTGGGTCGTTAAAATTAGTTACTGCTTTTACGATGGCTTCAGCACGCTTTTTAGGATCACCTGATTTAAAGATACCTGAACCAACAAATACACCTTCAGCCCCTAGTTGCATCATGAGTGCTGCATCAGCAGGAGTAGCAACTCCTCCAGCTGCAAAATTTACAACTGGTAATTTCCCATGATCATGAACATATTTTACTAAATCATATGATACACCCATTTGTTTTTGTAAAACATAGAGTTCATCTTCTCTGAGCGATTGAATTGATCTAATCTCTTTTTGGATTGCTCTCATATGTCTAACTGCTTGGATAATATCTCCGGTTCCTGGTTCACCTTTTGTACGAATCATTGCTGCACCTTCCGCAATTCTTCTGAGTGCTTCACCTAAATCTTTTGCTCCGCAAACAAATGGAACCTTAAACTCTTGTTTATTTATATGGTGAACATCATCAGCAGGTGATAAAACTTCACTTTCATCAATATAATCAATTTCGATTGCTTCTAATATTTGTGCTTCTACAAAATGTCCAATACGCACCTTTGCCATAACAGGAATTGATACTGCCTTTTGAATTTCTTTAATCATTTTTGGATCACTCATGCGTGATACACCACCTACAGCACGAATATCTGCTGGAATTCTTTCCAAAGCCATAACTGCAACCGCACCTGCAGCTTCAGCTATTTTAGCTTGTTCAGCATTTGATACGTCCATTATGACGCCACCTTTAAGCATTTGTGCTAATTCTTTGTTTAATTTATATCTTTCGTTATTCATCATTTTCATTCCTTTCTTGTTTTTTCCTCACTATTATTATAAAATAATAACTGGTATATATAAATAGTCAGATTAAGAAAAACAAAGCATACCAGATAAGTTGTGTGATACGAATGAAAATTGGAAAATCAAAATCACCTTTATATGTAGAACTTTATGAGCAAATCAAAAAAATGATTCAAGAAGGTAAATATCTTGAAAATGAAAAATTGCCATCAAAAAGAAAATTAGGAGCTTCACTAAAAATTAGTCCCTTAACAGTTGATGCAGCTTATCAACAGTTGATTGCTGAAGGGTATGTTTATTCTATTGAGAAAAGCGGTTATTATGTGTCAAAACAAGTAGAAGTTTTAGAAAACATTAAAAAAGAAAAATACAAAGTCTCTTATGATACAAATAAAAAAGCGATTAATTATCAATATGAATTTAAAACAAACGTTGTGGACACATCGTTATTTCCAAATGCGACATGGGCGAAACTATCTCGTGAAGTTTTATCTGAAAATCATCACGAGATGCTAAACATAACAAATCCTAAAGGTATGGAACCCTTAAGAAAAGAGATTGCTAAGTATTTAGAGCTTTATCGAGGGATGAAAGTCAATGAAGAACAAATCATTATTGGTTCTGGTACGACATCTTTAATCAGTATGCTCATTGAGATTTTAGGAAGAAATAAACATTATGCAATTGAAGATCCAGGTTATTCTAAAATTTATCATCTATATAAAGGGAATGATGTAGAACTATCATTGGTCTCTGTTGATGATGGAGGGCTTCGTGTAGATGCCCTCATTCAATCGAAAGCTAAAATCGTTCATATTACACCATCACACCAATTTCCAACAGGTGTAGTCATGCCTATTCAAAGAAGAAGTGAATTACTCAATTGGGCGATATCATCAAATAATCATTACATCATTGAAGATGATTATGATTCTGAATTTAGATTTCAAGGAAAACCTATCCCCGCTCTTCAAGGACTAGATGAACATCAAAAAGTCATCTATATGAATACATTTACTAAAACTTTAGCACCATCTTTTAGAATGAGCTATATGGTTTTACCAGAAAAGCTACTCAATGATTATCAAGAGATATCATCTCATCATGGATGTACAGTACCTAACTTTGAACAATATATTATGTATAAGTTCATGCATGGAGGATATTTTGAAAGACACATCAATCGCATGAAAAATCACTACAGACAAAAAATTGATATCATTTTGAAGACGCTTCAAAATGAACCTCATCTTCAAATCAAAGGGCATGAAACAGGGCTTCATTTTTTGATGACTATTGATACAGATAAATCAGAAAAAGAAATCATAGAAGAAGCTAAAAAACATGAAATCAATGTATCAGGACTCAGTATGTATTATATGAATCAAAAAAACAAGAATACAAAACCTACTCTTGTCATTGGATACTCAGGTATAAAAACCCAAGATATCAATCTATACATGTCAAAGTTAATTACATTACTGAAATAAAATGAAAATGAGAATGCTTTTATTTTCATGTTCAAAGTATATTTTTTTATAGTATAATTGATACTATAGTATACGTTTTTATGACACAAATAAACGAGGTATAACATGAAAAAACTGATTTTAGGTCTGATTATTTTCTTTGTTTTATTTCTAGTGAGCATTGGTATTCAATTTGTTATCAACATGCGTATCGATCCAATTCCAATGCGTCCATTGGAATCTTTTAATTCTGGAGGAAGTGACAGATTAATCTATTATTTCGATAAACATTTAAAAGATGAGGATTTACCTGAAGGTATAGAACTAACCGATGATTTTATCAATCAAGAACTTGAAGGTACATTTAGATACATCAACGGACGTTATGATGTTGCTGATTTTAGAGTCAATTCTTTAGTTCGCTTATATTTAGGATATAAAGATCACTTGCACCAAGATACACAAGATGATATTAAAGAAGTATTGTTAAACTTTAAGTATTGGATGGATCAAGGTGGAGAAGACAGCATGTGTTACTGGTCTGAAAATCATCAGATTCTTTTTGCTGTTGAAGAGTATTTAGTAGGACAAACATTTCCTAATGAAATCTTTACTGTGGATGGAAAAACCGGATTAGAACATATGGAAATGGCAAAAAATAGAATCAATATTTGGATGGAACAACGCTTTACTTATGGTTTTACAGAATGGTATTCAAATAACTATTATCCAGAAGATATTTCTCCGATGTCTAATTTCATACAATATTCTGATGATCCAGTTATGGTCAACCGAATGAAAATGATTATGGATTTATTGTGGTTTGACATGGCAAGTCAAAGTTTTAAATATGAAGGAAAAGATATGACCAGTGACCTAGATCGAACATATTATATATTTAATTCATCTATGGGTCGTGCATATTCAGATAATAGAGTAAGCGATGATACTGGCAATAGAATGCGCAATTATATTGATTTTGTAATGCAACCAGAAGAAACCAAGGATTTTGAAAACAGTTGGTTTACTTCAAGTAATGGATTTTTCAATTGCTTTAAACAAATGATGGAAGCTGTTGATGGAAATAATGAACCTTATTATCAAATCCCTGATGTCATTAAAGAAATTTTTGATGACTCATCTGAAGAAAAAATATTGAAATCAAGTCAATCATTAAACGTTGAAGATCTTGAAAGTGAAGGCTTGCTAGGTCTTGAAGATCATCAAATTATGATGCAATGGAATATGGAAGCATTTAGTAATCCTGAAGTTGTTGATAATACAATTCAATATATGTCAAATCACAACATGTTTAAAAACGAATTTTTAAATGATTTTAAAATGGTCAATTTATGGCCACTTAGAGCATTTAATCTTTTATATATGGTAAGTGATAAATTAGAGCCAGTAACCAATGGAGTAGCAATAGAAAGAGCAAATGTCTATACATATAAAACACCTTACTACTCAATGCATACAGCTCAAGCTTATCAACCAGGAGAGTATGCAGATCAACATGCTATATCTTCAGTAAATTTGAGTAATCAAGTATCTGTGTTTTCAACGCAACCTGCTAAGATTCCTAGAAGAAGCGGAACTCCAACTTACTGGACAGGAAACGGTAGACAACCATATAGTGTACAAGAAAAGAATGTTAATATTAGTATTTATCAACCACCAACAAAAACAGGTTTTATGGAACCGATGATTATAAAAGAAACAACACATGTTTTTTTCCCATATCAGTTATTTGATGAAGTCAATGAATCTTACTTAGATCAAGGGTTCATTTTTGGACGTGTTGGCTCAAGTATGATTGGAATAAAGGCTAGATATGAACTAGAGTTTGTTCCATATAGTGTAAGCAGTAATCCCGATGATATGGATGATATGTTGAAACGTGGAAGCGTTGGTAATGTTTTAACTGAGAAGTATGATTTGGTACAAATAGGTAGTGGAGACCATTATTATGTAACAGAATTATCAAATATAGAAAATGAAACTTTTTCTCAGTTCATTAACAGAATGATGGATAATGATCTTAACTATGATGAAACAAATCATTCAATAGTTTATGAAACAGTGTTAAATAATGAGACTACAGCATCAGAACTTGTAGCAATTTATGATACAAGTTTCTCAGTTAATGGAATGATAAAGGATTTGGAATATCAACGTTATGAAAATGAATATGTTAAAAACGGAATCATCAATCGTAAACCAGATGAAATAGAATTTTCTTTTAACGGCAAATCTTTATTATTAAATTTCGTAAATCATACTAGAACCGTGGGTAATTAAAGATGATATTAGGTGTACAAACATATACGATAAGAAAAAAAGCTAAAATAAACCCACAAGATGCTTTTGATGAACTGATTAATCTTGGAATTCATCATATAGAGTTAGCAAGATTAGAACTTAATAATGATTTAATAACAATCATCAAAAAGAAAAAAATTGAAGTTCTTTCACTTCAATTGAAATTAAAGGAATTGAACAAAAAATTTGAGAGCATAACTCATTTCTGTAAACAGGTGAATTGTCATCTAGTTGTTGTATCAGTATTGTCTTTAGATGCGATATTATTAGGGAAAAGAGCTGTTTTAAGGTTTTGCTCAAAACTGAATCATTTATCTAAAAGATATGAAGAAAAAGGAATACAAGTCGCTTTTCATCATCATCATTTTGAGTTTAGAAAAATATCTGGAATATCGAAACTAGAATTGATTATCGCTAATACTGATAAAAAAATCAAAATAGTAACAGATACATATTGGGCTAAAAAAAGTGGAGTTGAACCTCATGAAATTTTAGTTGATTATCAAGATCGTATTATAGGCATTCACTTGCGTGATTATATTAAAAATATTTTTAAAAGATCTAGGGATTGTGAAGTTGGCTATGGATTAATCGATTTTAATGAAGTGTTTAATCATATTGGACCAAATATCTTGTATGCTGTTATTGAACAAAATACTAGATACCCATTTTATAGTTTATCCAAAAGTATTCAATATTTAAAAGATAACCATAAAGAAATCATGTTTGACAAACAATAAAAGGAGAAACTAATGGAACAATTACAGATGAAGAAAAGTGAAAAACTAATTTTTGCTTGGGGAGACGTTTTTGGTGGTGGTGCACAAGCCATGATTGCAGTCCTCTATTTGATTTTCTTGACAGATGTTATTGGATTAAACCCTGCGATAGCAGCAACCGCAATTCTTATTTCAAAGATATGGGATGCAGTAAGTGATCCTTTAATGGGTATTGCAAGTGATAATACAAGAACCAAAATGGGTAGAAGAAGACCTTATATATTGGGTGGTGGGTTTTTAGTTATTATTGCTTTTGCATTAATGTGGCTGCCTATTGGTGGATGGCAATCTGAAACTGCTAAAGTTATTTTTGCAATTTCCACATTCTTATTTTACAGTACAATTTCTACAGTCATTGCTGTTCCATATAGCTCTCTATCTGCAGAAATAACTACGAATGTTAAGGAAAGAAATAATGTAAATGTCATTAGATTGGTTGTATCAACAGCCGCATCAGCTATTTGCACCTTAGTTCCAGCTTTAATTCTTGAATCCTTTAAAGCGGGCACGATTGGTATAGAAACATTTTATGTAGTTGTTGCTATTGGATTTGGTTTATTCTTTGCATTACCGTTAATCCTTATTGGATTTTTTACAAAAGAACGGGTGCCTATGCCAGATGCAAAATCAACATTTGAAGTTAAATCATTTGTTAAACCATTAAAAGTTAAAGCTTTTAGAGGTTTGGTGTACATGTACTTATGTCAAAGTATTTCTATGGATATTTTATCAGCGGGTATTATATATTACTCACTCTATGTTGTACAAGGTAGTGCTACTGTCTTTTTAGGTATTTTTATTGGTGTTCAATTGCTGATGTTTCCTATAATAAATAAACTAGTCAATATAATTGATAAAAAGAAAATCTATTACTTTGGATTACCTTTAGCAATTATTGGTTTCATTTTTGTAGGACTTTATCCTTCTGAATGGCCAGTTATTGGAGCATATGCTTTAACGGCTCTAACGGCATTTGGATTTGCTGGTGCACAATTTATGAGTTGGATTATTTTCCCTGATGCTGTAGATGCAGGTGAACTTAAATTAAAAGAAAGACCTACGGGAAGTTTTAGTGGTATTATGACATTTATTAGAAAAACAAGTTCTGCAATTGCGATTCAAATATTTGGGATAATGTTATTTGTCTCAGGTTATGTTAAACCAACAAATGGTGAAGCACTACCGATACAACCTCCTAATGCTTTATTAGGTATCAGACTTGCGATGTCATTAAGCTTTGTTATTTTAATGAGCATAGGTTATGTTGTGGCTAAAAGATTTGTTTTAACCAATGATAGAAGTTTACTTGTTAGAAAATATTTACATATTCATCATACTGAGACGCTTAATCATCTATCTAAAGAAGATCAGATAGAACTTGATCAGTTACAATCAGAAATTTTTTAAGGAGGTAAAGATGGCTGTTAAAGAAGATGTTGGCATGGCAATCAAAATGAATGTCAAATGTTTCAAAGACATTATACTTTTAGATCATGGTCAATCGATTGATGAATCACAGATTTTGGATCTTATAGACTTTGTGAATAATCGATATGATTGTGCTGATTTCAGACTTATTTGCTTAATACGTGCTTATTTAGGATATAAAGAATTAATATCAAAAAATACAATCAGTAAAATCGAACAAGCAATCTTTGATTTCAAATATTGGATGGACGAGCCTGGAGAAGATGGTATGTGCTTTTGGTCTGAAAACCATCAATTGCTTTTTCATACATGTGAGTATTTAGCAGGTATTACTTTTCCCGATAAAGTCTTTACCAATGATGGAAAAACAGGAAAAGAACATGCTAAAAAGGCAAGACCAAAAATCATGAGATGGCTTAAATATAAATTTCAATACGGATTTATTGAATGGCATTCCAATACTTATTATGAAGAAGATATTGCACCCTTAGCTGTATTAATAGATTTTGCAAATGATGATGAAATGATTGAGAAATCTAAAATCATCATGGATTTATTGTTTCTTGATATGGCAATGCATAGTTATGATGGATATTTTGTTTCAAGTAATGGTCGCTGTTATGAAGATCAAAAAATCAACAGAGAACTTGCGGATGTTAACGATATCCTAGCACATGCATTTGGTATTCAAAAAAGAGAATATGATTATCAAAGAATTTCTTCAATGTTCTTACTATGCAAAAACTATAGAGTTCCCAAGATTATAAAAGAACTTGCGAAAGTTAAAGGAACACAAATCATTAAAGACTCTATGGGACTCAATTTAAAAGAAGTCAAAAAGGAAATTCCAAATGATGAAATCGATGATCGAGGAATGTTCTTATGGCAAATGGAAGCATTCACAAATAAAGAATCAATTGATATGACTATGAAGATTTTTAATGCATGGAATCTTCATGAGAATAATTTTTTAAAGGATTTAAAGAGTGTAAATGTTCCTATTTTAAGAAAGCTCAATCTACTACCACTCGTCGTAAAAATATTAAACCCTGCAACGCAAGGTGTTGCAATAGAAAGAGCAAATACATATACATATAAAACAGATTATTATATGCTTTCTACAGCACAAAAATATCATCCAAAATCTTTTGGAGACCAACAACACATTTGGCAAGCAACACTACCTAATGATATTAGTATTTTTTCGACTCACCCAGGTAGTCCAATGTTTGATGATGCAGCAAGAAATTTCTCTCCATCCTTTTGGGTAGGAAATGGGATCAATCCACATGCTGTTCAAGATAAGAATATTGTTTTATTAATGTATGATCTAACAGCGCGAAAAGGCTACTTAGAGCGAAATAGACTTATGTATATTCATTTCTATTTTCCAACCGAAAAATTTGATGAAGTTATAGAAAAAGATAGAAAAGTGTTCGCAAAAACACACAAATCATACATCGGAATTATATGCTCAAATGGACACGAAATTAATAACAAGAATGAATTAATTGTCGAGGGGAAAAAGAGTCAATTCATAGTCATATTGGGTGATGAAAAACAAGATGAATCTTTTGAAAAGTTTATTGAAAAGATTGAATCTTATAAATATAAAATGACAAATAAGAAAATCGTTTTGAAAGCTGATCATCATTATCAATTAAGTTTCAATAAAGCATTTAAAATTGATGGTGTTGTACAAAACACTGAGTATGATCGTTATGATACTCCTTATGTAGAATCAAAGAGAAAACCAGAAAACCTTACAATCAATTATAACAATAAAACACTCTATTTAGATTTTGATAGAACAATACGAAAGGAGATTTCTCATGCTGGATAAAACATATTTTGATAAAGTTATCGAACTTGCAGATTATATTAAAAATACATGGGACCCCAAAATGAAATGGATGTGGGGTGAAGCCCTTTTTGGGTATGCTTTAAGTTTGCTAGATGAACATTTAAATGAAGATCGATATACTAACTTCTTAACTCAGTACTGTGATTATTATGTTTCAAATCCTCCACGTGTTGACCAAAGTGATACGTCTGCGCCTGCATTGATAACTTATGCAATGTATAAAAAAACTGGAAATGAAGATTATAAAAAATTAACAGATAGAGTTTTATATTATATCAAAAACGAACCAAGATTAATTGAGGATTCAGTTAATCATCTAGGAAACAGTTTAGAAGGTAAATTCTATCCTAAATCAATATGGGTGGATAGTTTAATGATGTTTTCTGTTTTTCCATCATTATATGCAAAAGAAAATTATGATCAAGTGATGATGGATATTGCAAGTCGACAACCTAGAGTAATGGCTAAGTATATGCAAGACCCAGAAGATAAGCTTTGGTATCATAGTTATTGGACTAAACAAAAAACCCACTACCCAAAAAGAAAATTATATTGGGGTAGAGGTAATGGTTGGGTGATTGCGTCGCTACCGATGATCTTAGAAAACATAGGAGATCATGAGGAAAGAGATAATATCATTCAAATCTTTAAAGAGACAGCTTACGCTCTTCTTCCATACCAAAGAGAAGATGGTGCATTCGAAACCGTCTTTAATAAAGTTGGAAAAACATATAGAGAATTATCATTTACTGCACTGGTTGCTGCTGGGTTTATGCATGGGTATAATTTAGGTATCCTAAGCGAAGTATACTTAGAAGCAGGCTTAAAAGCATATCAATGTGTAGTGGATGCATTAATATACGATAAAGATGATATCTATATGCCAGAAGTCAGTGGACCAACAATACCGTTACCATTGTTTCCATATATAGGATATAAAATCATCCCAAGAGGTAAAAACTGGTCATTTGGTCTTGCAGCACTTATATTTGCAGCTATACAATTTGACAAAATAAAAAAATAGAACTTTATGAAACGAAAAGAGCAGAAATATTTCTGCTCTTTTTTATGTTTGTAAAATGCTTTATGCGTTTTCTATAATGCCTGCCATTGGAATAATTAAGAATGCTAACCATGATATATGAAATAGATTAAAGAAGTACCCAATTGAGAAAAACAAAATGACTGCGATAAATGGAGAAATTGAGACAAATCTAAATTTCTTATCAAATAAAACGATAGCAGCAACCGGTATTAAAAGAAAGACTTGCCATGCGTATACCCAACCATTCAATAGGAATCCTATCACAAAGAATGTTGTAATACTCAATATAATAATAGATAGCAATTTTAAAACTTTAGATCTATCTTTTGCATTTAACCTATTGTCGTAGAAGAAATGAATATCACTAAATATAATGCCCATAATAACAGGTAGTGCAAATCCTAAAGCTCCATATGTCCATAGTTCATAGACATAACCCATATATAGATAAAACCCAATAGCTATTAAAAATGATAATTCATAAACCAATACTATCCACTTATTAGGCTTGTATAAAATACCTAACATTGGAATGATGAGAAAGACTAGCCAACCTGGGTTCCATAAATCATAATAGGTACCCAATATGATAAATGCAATCACTGCAACAAATGGTGATATGGCTACTAGTGTTTCTTTCCGTTTTGTTGTGAGTAATATAGACACCATAGGAATTAATAAGAATACCAACCATGCAGGATGCCATAAATCGTATTCCAGTCCTAAGATTAAGAATACAATGACACTGACAAAAGGTGATAATGCGATTAATCCATTTTTTATACTTGTGTGAAATACAATTGATACTACTGGGATTAAAAGAAATACTAACCAACCTGGATGCCATAGTTCAAATCCAAATCCCAACACCATATAGATGATTAAACTAACAAAAGGAGATAAAGCGATGAGTTTATTTCTAACATCTTTATGTTTTTTAATTCTTAGTGTATCAATTAAATCATAACTTACTTCTTTAGGATCACCTAGCATAGTCCAGACTTCATCATCAGTCTTTCCCGTGCTTAATGCATCATCATAGAGTTGATCATAATCAGTTATGATTTCTTCAATATCAGTTTTACTTGCTTGAAACTCGTTTAATTGCCCCTTTAATTTTTCTAAATACTTACTTTTCATTTTCTATACCTCCTAGTAATTTAAACACACCTTTTAAGAATGTTCTCCATTCCGTTTCATACTCGGTTAACCTTTTTATACCTACTTCAGTAATCTTATAATATTTTCTAGGTGCACCTATATTGGTTTGCTCTATATAAGTATCAAATAAACCTTGACCAGTTAATCTTCTTAAGATAGGGTAAACTGTATTTTCATTTACCTCAATTTCGTTTGCCAACTTTTCAATGACTTCGAAACCATACATATCTCTTTGATTAATGATACTTAATATGCACATTTCTAGAATTCCTTTTTTAAACTGAGTGTTCATCATAAGCCTCCTTACTGTGTTTTGCACACTACCATAATATCATCTTACTGTGCAAAACACAATACCCAAAATAAAAAAAGTTTTTTTCTTGTTTTAATATTTGATTCTTGTCTTTTTAAATTTTATATGATACCATATCTACAAACAAGAAATTGTATTTATTAGGTGATTTTAATGTTAAATATGAAGAAAGCTGTTTACTATTACGGATATTGTTAGAAAAGGGATTGCAAGGCATTCCTTTTTAAGCGATTAAAGGAACAGCCAACACATGACAAACGTTCATCCTTGGGGTTCCTCAAGGATTTTTTTATTTTTTAAACCAAAGGAGAAAAATTATGATTATTCAAATGAAGAAAAATTCGACACAAAAAGAGTACCAGAAAGTTGTTGATTATCTAAAAGCAAAAAATCTTGAAATTATAGATGCTAGTAGCGATGAGGTTCGCGTTTTTGGTGTTATCGGAGATACGACAACAATTGAACCGAATGACTTATATGCATTTGAAGGTGTTAGAGAAGTTACAAGAGTATCAACACCATTTAAAAAAGCAAGTCGAAGTTTTAAAAAGAAAGATACAATCATCAAAATCAAAGAAGGACTAGAGATTGGTGGAAATCAGGTTGTGATGATGGCAGGACCTTGTTCAGTCGAATCAGAACAACAACTTAGAACAATCGCTAAAGGAGTAAAGAAAGCTGGAGCACATATGTTAAGAGGTGGAGCTTATAAACCAAGAACCTCACCATATGCATTCCAAGGTCTAGAAATCGAAGGACTAAAGCTTCTTAAAAAAATTGGTGAAGAAACGGATTTAGCAATTGTTTCAGAAATACCAAGTGCAGATTTATTATCCGTTTTTGAAGAGTATGTAGACATTATTCAAGTTGGTGCAAGAAATATGCAAAACTTCCATTTGTTAAAAGCTTTAGGTAAATCGAAAAAACCTATTTTATTAAAAAGAGGTTTATCTGCAACTATAGAAGAATGGTTAATGTCAGCAGAGTATATTATGGCTGGTGGGAATCCTAATGTTATCCTATGCGAACGTGGTATAAGAACATTTGAAAAATACACAAGAAACACTTTAGATATTAGTGCGGTACTTGCTGTTAAAGAGTTATCACATTTACCAGTTATTATTGATCCATCACATGCTGCAGGACGTTGGGATATGATAGAAAAACTATCATTAGCAAGTCTAGCAGTTGGTGCTCATGGTTTAATCGTTGAAGTCCACAACGATCCAGAGCATGCCTTAAGTGATGGTGCACAATCACTAAAATTAAATAAATTCAGTCAAATGATGGATGAACTAGATAAAATGGCTGATTTATTGGGTAAAAAATTAAGATGAAGATTTTTATTGTAGGTTTAGGGTTAATTGGAGCATCCTATGCTGAAGGATTACATAAAAATGGACATATCGTTTATGGTTATGATCAAAAACAAGAAAACATTAAAGAAGCAATTGAATTAGGATTTATCGAAAAAGATAACGAGTTAGATAAAATCAGCAAAGTTGATTTAGTCATTCTTTCACTTTATCCTAAAGATAATGTAGCATTTATAAAAGAACATAAATCGTTATTAACACCTGGGCAGATGATAACTGATGTAAGTGGAACAAAGGTATGGATGATGGAAGAAATAGAAGAAATACTTCCAGAAAAAATATCTTATACTTCACATCATCCTATGGCAGGAAAAGAAACCAGTGGTTTCCAGCATAGAGATTATAGAATGTTTCGTCATGCTAACTTCTTAATTGTTACAGGCAAAAAAAGTATTAAAAAAGACCAAGAAGTCTTAAGACTTATCGCAAACAACTTAAAATTTGGTAAAATAACAGTAGTAGACGCGAAAACACATGATGAACTCATCGCTTTCACGAGCCAATTAACTCATATATTAGCAATATCACTTGTGCAAAGTGATCATTTAAATGAAACCAAACATGCAACAGGTGATTCTTATCGAGACTTAACAAGAATTGCGAAAATCAATGAAAACATGTGGACTGAGTTATTTCTTGAAAATAAAGATGCATTAATTAAAAAACTTAATGACTTTATTAAAGAACTCAAACATGTTAAGGAACTCATATTAGTTGAAGATAAAGAAAGTTTAACAACATATTTAAAGGAAGCTAAAGAGAAGAGGAAATCTTTTGACGTTCATTAAAATGCCAGATTACTCCATTTACATCGAAGATAAAGGATTAGAAAATCTTTCCAAGTATATCGAAGAAGTTTATGATTATAAAGATGTTTTTGTTGTTACTGATCAAACAGTTTACAAACTATATCATCAAAGACTTATCGATGCACTACCAGATTTTAGAATCTCTTTTGTCATTATCGAGGATGGAGAAAAATCCAAATCAATAGAAGTCTACCAACAAACGATTGAAAAATTAATCGAACAAGGGATGAAACGTAACCATTTATTGATATCTTTAGGTGGAGGCGTTGTTGGTGACCTTGCTGGTTTTGTTGCTGCAACACTTTATCGTGGAGTTTCTTATATACAAATCCCAACAACTTTACTCGCTCAAGTAGATAGCAGTATAGGAGGCAAAGTAGCAATCGATTTAAAAGAAGGTAAAAATCTAATTGGTGCTTTCTATAATCCTAAATTTGTTCTTATAGATATTAATTTTTTAAAAACTCTAGAAAAAAGAGAATATGCAAATGGTCTGGCTGAAATGATAAAAGCTGGCTTAATTGGTGATAAAAAACTATATAACTACATACTAGAAAATGAAACAGTTGGTATTGAAGAAATCACCAGAGCTATACATGTAAAAAGAGAGGTAGTTTTAGCAGATCCCTTTGATCATAAAGAAAGAATGTATTTAAACTTTGGACATACATTTGGACATGCTATAGAAAAAACACACGGATATGATTTATATAAGCATGGCGAAGCAATTAGTTATGGCATGCTTATAGCACTTGAAATTGGAGTCCATTTAAACGAAACTAAACCTGAATTATATGAAGAAGTTAAAAACCTTCTTATCAAGAGAGGTTTAGTAAAAGAACCTTTGTTACAATTAAATGATTATAAAGATGAAATTAAAACTGATAAGAAAAACTTAGCTGATGGTTTTCATTTTATTCTAGTCACTAGAGTAGGAGAAGTTAAAATTAAAATATTGAAGTTGAGTGATCTCTCATGAATATAACCATAACACCTAAAAAACTTTCAGGACAAGTTTTAGTTGTTTCATCTAAATCATTATCGCATCGTTATTTGATTGCTGCTGGTTTAGCAAATGGTACGAGTACAATCAATAACATTTTAGATTCTGATGATTTAGAAGCTACTAAAGAAGCATTAAAGTCTTTAGGAGTTTTAATTGATAGAAACTATATAACAGGTGGGAATCTTAAAAAGGTCAACGAAACAATAGACGCTAAAGAATCTGGATCAACACTGAGGTTTATGATTCCAATCGCAATGCTTTTAAGAGATAAAATAACTTTTACTGGACAAGGAAGGTTACCAAAAAGACCATTAGATGTCTATTTTGATATCTTTAAACAAAAACATTGTTACTATAAACAATTGTCAGATGACTATTTACCACTCGAAGTCAAAGGACAATTGAAAGCAGGTTTTTATCAAGTTCAGGGAGATATCAGTTCTCAGTTTTTAACAGGACTTTTATTCGCATTACCGTTATTAAAAAAAGATTCGGTTATAGAACTTATTACACCATTAGAATCTAAAGGTTATATTGATTTAACAATGGACGTTTTAAAATCTTTTGGTATTGAAATTGTCCATGTAGATGAGTTTATTTACATTAAAGGTAGTCAATCATATTTACCACAAAATGTAACCGTAGAAGGTGATTATTCTCAAGCTGCATTTTGGATGGTTGCCGGATTAATTGGAAACAATATCGAACTACTTAATTTAGCACTAGACAGTAAACAAGGTGATAAAAAAATAATTGAAGTCATCAAAGAAATGAATGGAAATATTACCTATAAAAGTCTATCGAAATCTTATGTAATAGAACCAAGTCTAACCAAAGAGGCAACAATTGATTTGAAGCATGTACCCGATCTTGGACCTATACTAATGGTGCTAGCTGCACTTAGTGAAGGAACAACAAAATTTATTAATACAAGCCGTCTGAGAATTAAAGAATCTGATCGCCTTCAAGCGATGTATGACGTTTTAACGAAGTTTAATGTAGATATGGAAATATTGGGTGATGAAGCGATAATCCATGGTAGAAGGATTTTAAAAGGTCATCAAAGCTTTGATTCATATGGCGATCATAGAATTGCGATGGCAATCGCAATTGCAGCAATTAAAGCAGATGGACCTGTTACTATAATAAATGCTGGAGTAGTCAGCAAATCGTACCCAAATTTTTTCAAAGTATATGAATCTTTAGGAGGTATCATTCATGAGTCTTGATAAATATAGAAAAATGATTGACGATATCGATATCAAAATGATGGACTTGTTTGAGAAAAGAATGCAAGTCTCTTTATTGATAGGCAAATATAAGAAAGATCATCAACTACCTATATTAGATAACAGTAGAGAAATAGAAATCTTAAACAAGAGAAAACAACAATTAAACAATGATGAACTTTGGCCACACTATGAATCATTCATTAAAGAAATTATGCGTCTATCTAAGGAGTATCAAAAGTGAAGATGCGCTATGGCTTAATAGGTAAAAATATTCAATACAGTAAATCTCCTAAAATTCATGAGTTCATGGCTAAAAAACTAAACATTGATTTACGCTATGATTTGTTTGATATCGATGAATCTGACATTCCACATTTGTTTAAACATTTGAGAAATAATGTTTTCAAAGGTTTCAATGTAACGATTCCATTTAAACAGATTATGATGAAACATGTTGATGTTCTCACTTCCAAGGCAAAACGAATTAAGGCAGTAAATACCATTTATTTAAAAGATGGAAAAATAGTTGGAGATAACACTGATTATGACGGCTTCTTAGGTTTGATTAAGATGAGTAAAATTAATGTTGAAAATCAAAAGATCTTTATTTTAGGAACTGGTGGTGCAGCAAAAGCTGCATATGTAGTTTTAACTGATCTCGGAGCAGACGTTACTGTCGTGACTAGGAATACAAACAGTATAGATCCTATGTTTAATAAGGTTGTTACTTATAATAAGTTATTCTCTGATCAAGTTGATATCTATGTTCAAGCAACACCAATTGGAACGTATCCAAAAGTAACAGAATCTGTTTTAAATCAATCATTGGTTGCAGGTAAAACAGTTATAGAACTAATTTATAATCCACCAATCACACAAATCATGAAGTATGCTAGTAAAAGTTATGGTGGTGTAAATATGTTAATATTACAAGCTTTAAAAAGTGAAGAAATATGGTTTAATCAAAAAATCAGCATAAGCAATCAGTTAATAGAAGAATTAAAGGAAGTGATTTATAGTGAATAGTTATGGTCGTTTATTTCAAGTAACATTATATGGAGAATCACACCAAGATGCTATTGGTGTTGTTATTGATGGCATACCTTCAGGAGTATTGATTGATGAATCAAAAATAAAAGCTGATTTAGTAAAAAGACAACCTGGAGCAATAGGGACTACACCTAGAAAAGAAGCAGATGAGTTTAGAATTACATCTGGTGTTTTTAATGGATATTCAACAGGTTCACCCATTCACCTGATGATTGAAAACAAAAATATTCAATCCAAAGATTATGAACATTTAAAATCACATCCTAGACCAGGACACGCTGATTTTGTTTCAAATGTTAAATACCAAGGATTCCAAGATTATCGTGGTGGGGGAAGATTTTCAGGAAGACTTACAGCAGCATTGGTTGCTGCTGGAGCAATCGCAAAAATGATTATACCTTTCGAATTATCACATCAGTTACTACAAGTTGGGAATTTAACTGATTTGACACTGATTGATGAATATTTGGAAGAAGTTGCAAATATTGGCGATTCTGTTGGAGGTTTAGTTGAAATTAGAGCTTCTAATATGATTGTTGGTTTAGGTGAACCTTTTTTCAACAAACTAGATTCTGAAATTGGAAAAATGATGTTTTCTATACCAGCTGTTAAAGGTGTTGAAATCGGAGTTGGTTTTGATAGTTTGCTAATGAAGGGAAGCACTTATAACGATGAGATTATAGATGCACAAGGAAAAACAAAAACCAACCATAGTGGTGGGGTTACTGGAGGTTTAAGTAACGGTAACGATTTAATTGTCAAAGTCGTAATTAAACCTACATCTAGTATCCAAAAAGAACAAGAAACATTTAATTTTGATACAGGTAAAGTTGAATCTCTTGAAATTGGTGGACGTCACGATGTCTGTATTGCTAGAAGAGTTGGAATTGTTTTAGAAAATGCTTTAGCTATTGTTCTTGCAGATTTATACTTAATCCAAAAATCGTATATCATTAAAGAGGAACTATGATTGAAGTGCTCCCCATTTAGTAGACAATAATAAAAAGGGGTTAAGCATTTTAGA
>JANKMU010000005.1:0-5365 GCA_024650045.1 Mycoplasmatota bacterium
TTACTGCTTTTGTTTCTCTTGATACACTCATCATCATTCAGTTTTCAAAGACCTTGCTCACACGCCTGTGTTGTGACGTGCTTAATTATTCTATCATTATAAAACGACCTTGTCAATATCCTTAACTGAGATTTAACTCTCTTTTTATACAAGGTCTATAGTATAAAGTGGTGGAGGGGGGCAGATTCGAACTGCCGAACCCTTAGGGAACAGATTTACAGTCTGCCGCGTTTAGCCACTTCGCTACCCCTCCATTTTTGGCTTGCTTTTATATTCTATCTTATCATCTAAAAAAAAGCAACCACTTTCAACACAAATTTGATTTTTTACTATATTCTATAGTTTATAGACATAGTTTTTTATTAAAAAACCAAATATGTCAGTGATTTTTATTGTAAATAAAGCTTTTAGGTTTGATTGCTTTTTTATTTTTTATCTATATTAACTACTGTTTTTACTTTCTTATCTAGTTCGGTTTTGAAAACCATAATTTCTCTACTGCAGTTAACGCACTTAATTTTGATTTCTGCACCAATTCTTAAGACTTCCCACTCATCAAATCCACATACATGAGCTTTTTTTGTTTGAATTCTATCACCGACACTATATTTCATTTTTTCAGTAACTTATCAATCAAATCTCTTAATTGATTTTCCTTATAATATATAACGATTTTTTTATCATCTATTTTCACTTTTTGCCCATATAAATTAATAAGTTCATTCTCTTCATTTTTAAATTTGGGATCGATAAGCCTTTTTATTTTATTTGTTTTTTCTTCAATTTTTGTTAATTCTTCTATTTGTCTAACACTTAATTGATTTTTAATAGTTCTATGAGCGAGTTTTATAATTTGATTAATATCTTCTAATTTACTCAATGCACGAGCATGACCCATGCTTATTTGATTAGTTAATAAAAGTTGTTGCACTTCTTGAGGAAGGTTTAACAATCCTAATGTATTTGTAACATGGGACCGGCTTTTGCCAACTTTTTCTGCAAGTTCTGCCTGTGTGAGTTTTAGGTTACTCATAACTATTTTATAAGCTTCAGCTTCTTCAATTGGTGTTAAATTTTCTCTTTGCAAGTTTTCAGCTAATGCAATTTCCGCAACTTTTGATTCTTCATATTGTCTAATAATCGATGGTATTGCATTCAAGCCAACTTTTTGCGCTGCTCTAAAACGTCTCTCTCCAGAAACAATAATATATCCTTGTTTAACTTTTTTTAATATTATTGGTTGGAAAATTCCGTGTTCTTTTATAGATTGTGCTAGTTCATTAATTTTATCTTCATCAAATAATCTTCTTGGTTGAAATGGATTAGGTTTAATCTTTTCTAGAGATATTTCTTCGATGACTTCTCCTTCTAAAACATCATCAACATGATGTTCATTCAAAAGGTCTAAGAAAGTTCTCGCCTTTTTATCTTCATTCATTATTATTCACAATCTCCTTTGCGAGTGATTTATATAACTTCGCTGCTGGTGATTTAGGAGCAAATGTTAAAACGGGTAATCCATAAGTTGGAGCCACCTGGGCCGCAACATTGCTTGTAATAATAGTATCAAAAACACCGTCTTTGAAGTAATCTTTAATTTCATGAACAATTTCCCAACCAGCTTTTGTCCGCTTATCTAGCATAGTTAACAATACGCCTTCTATCTCAAGTCGTTTATTGTTTACCTTGAGTTTTTTCTGTACTATTCGTATAGTGTTAAGCAACTGTGTCAGTCCATCGATAGCTAGGAATTGACATTGGACTGGTATCAAAACTGAGTTTGCAGCATATAATGCGCTAAGAGTTAATAGACCTAAAGATGGGGGACAATCAATAATAATAAAATCATATTCATCTGAAATTTCACCAAGTTTTTGACTTAATATATATTCACGATCTTCATGATCAAGTTTCACTTCAATATGAGCTAACTCTATTGTTGCAGGAATTACATCAATGTTGATTTCGGGCAAATGAATAACAGTTTCACGAATTGTCTTTTCGTCAAGTATAACATCAAAAATGGTTGAGTATAACATACTTCTATTGATTCCCAAACTAGTTGTTGTGCTTGCTTGAGGATCAAAATCAACCAGCAATATCCTTTTGTTGTGCTCAGCTAAAGCTGCTGCCAAGTTTACGCTTGTCGTTGTTTTTCCAACTCCACCTTTTTGATTAGAAACTGCTATAATCTTTCCCATTTTGTCACCTATTTCGTAATAGTTTTATAATGGATTTTTTGTCATTTTTATAAAAGATCTTGGATATCCATCAACATGCTTTGTTTTATTTATTACTATATGAACTCTGTGTCCAAAATCATGGGGCAATTCAAAGATTCTCACATCTTTGATTTCTCCACCTAATTTTTTCACACAATTCAATGATTGATTTAGTTCTTGTTCGTAATTAAGTGATTTATATGCTATAAAATTACCTTTTTGTTTTGTCATTGGTAATCCCATTTCAGTAATCAATTGCATATTGCCTAAAGCTCTTGCTGTTACCATGTCATACTTATTTTGATTTTTTACCGCATATGTTTCAATTCGATCGTGAATAAGTGATACATTTGATAACCCCAATACTTTTATTAACTCCTTAAGAAAAGTAATTCTTTTGTTGAGTGAGTCAATGATTGAAACCTCTAGGTTTGGGTATATAATTTTTAAAGGTATGCTTGGAAATCCTGCCCCAGACCCCATATCGCAAATATTTTCCACACTTGCCATATCAATAGTTTTTGCAATCGTTAACGAATCATAAAAGTGCTTGTAATAAACTTCTCTTTCTTCAGTTATTCTAGTTAGATTAACTTTTTTATTATATTCAACAAGGAAAGTAAAATATTTCTCAAATTGTTCTTTTTGTTGATTGCTCAAACTAATATTTAGATGTTTTAATAAGTCTTCATTAAAAGTCATGTTTTAGACTTCCTGATTCTAGGTAAACAAGCAAAACGGATATATCAGAAGGATTAACTCCAGATATACGGGATGCTTGACCTAATGTCTTGGGTCTTATTTTATTAAGTTTTTCTTTAGCTTCCGAAGATATATTTTTGATTAATTTGTAATCTATAATATCAGGAATAATTTTGTCATCAAGTCTTAACATTTTATCAGCTTCACGAATTGCTTTTTGAATATATCCTTCATACTTTATTTTTATTTCAATTTGTTCTAATACATCATCATTATACTCTTTGTCGATGAAATATTTAATATCATCTTTATTAATTTCCGGTCTTCTCAATAAATCTGATAAGTAAACAGCTTCATAAATGGTTGCAGAGTTTCTTGATGCTAGATAATCATTATTTTCTTTATTAGGTAAAATTCTGTATTGACTTACTAAATCAAACAATTCAATATAAGCTTGTTTTTTTTCATTGTATTTTTGATATGTTTTTTCATCGACTAATCCTATTTTATATCCATAATCGCGAAGTCTCAAATCAGCATTATCATGTCTTAATAATAACCGGTGTTCTGCCCGAGAAGTTAATAAACGATATGGTTCTAGTGTTCCTTTTGTAACAAGGTCATCAATTAAAACACCTATGTATGCTTCATGTCTATGCAAAACTAGTGGTTCTTTATTTGACACTTTTAAAGCAGCGTTTATACCTGCCATCAATCCTTGACCAGCTGCTTCTTCATATCCACTTGTCCCATTAATTTGACCGGCACAAAATAAACTACTTATTTTTTTTGTCTCTAAAGATGGAAATAACTGCATTGGATTTATCGCATCATATTCGATAGCGTATGCATATCTTATTATCTTGGCTTTTTCAAGCCCCTTAATCGTTTTTATCATTTCCTCTTGTACATACCTTGGTAAACTCGTAGAAAAGCCTTGTACGTAATATTCATCAATCCCCAAACTTTCGGGTTCAATAAATATTTGATGTCTTTCTTTATCATGGAATCTGACAATCTTATCTTCAATGGAAGGACAATATCTTGGTCCTATTCCTTCTACATTTCCGCTATACATTGCAGACTCTTCTAGGTGTTGGTTTATAATATCGTGAGTTATTTTAGAAGTATGTGTTAAATAACAATTTTCTTTTGGATTTTCATCGTAATATTTGTTATCGAAACTAAAGGTATATTGATTTGCATCTCCAGGTTGTACAGTCATTTTTGAATAATCGACACTATCTTTCGCTATTCTTGGAGGAGTTCCTGTTTTCAAACGAAATATATCAAATCCCAAATCTTTAAGTTGCTCACTTATACCATGCGTCGTTGGTTCTCCATGTGGTCCACTGGATGTTTTTTCATTACCTATAAGAATTGTGCTACTTAAATAAGTACCCGTTGTTAAGATAACTGTTTTTGAATGAATCTTTTCCCCATCGTTAAGGATTACCCCTTTAACTTCATTATCCTCAACAATCATCTGATCAACTAACCCTTCTTTCAAAATCAAATTTTTAGTTTCTTTTAAAACCCTTAATAT
Source organism: Mycoplasmatota bacterium (assembly GCA_024650045.1). GTDB lineage: Bacteria > Bacillota_I > Bacilli_A > Acholeplasmatales > Acholeplasmataceae > Peloplasma. The sequence continues at coordinate 4,471 of JANKMU010000005.1, forward strand.
GATTTCTGGATATTTCAGTTTGTCAATTTGCGCTCTAACTGCTCTAACAGCAGGTCCCTTGGATGCGTTTAGCATTTTCACTTGAATCTGCCCTTCATCTGCACTTTTTGCCATCTGGCCACCTAAGGCGTCAATCTCGCGAACAACGATTCCCTTTGCAGGCCCACCAATAGATGGATTGCATGGTAAAGAAGCAACCTTTTTGAGGTTGCCTGTTATAAGTAATGTTTTTTTATTCATTCTAGCCATTGCTAAAGCTGCTTCAATTCCAGCATGACCTCCACCAACGACAATTCCATCATAAATCATTAAATCACATCTTCTTTAAGCAAGTTTTTTTAAAACATATTCTACAACTTTTTCTTTTGTAAAATGATATTGCTCAAGTGCTTCTTTCAATGGTGCACTTACACCAAAAGTATCGATTCCATAAACATTTTGAGTATATTTATACCATGAATAACTACTACCCATTTCAATTGCGATTGTTTTTATACTCTTTGGTAAAACTTCTTTTTTGTATTTAAGCGTTTGCTTTTCAAATAGATAATGGGAAGGCATACTTACTACTCTAACATCTTTTCCTAGTTTTTCTAGTTCATTTTTAGCTTGAATCGCTAAATCAACTTCGGATCCTGTTGCAAGCAAAATAACATCAGCTTTATTTTTTTCAGATGAAACTATATATGCACCTTTAGATAAACCTTCATACGATGTTGTTTTTTGATTATTAATGCTTTGTCTAGTCAAAATAATCGCTGTAGGTGTATTTTTTGATTCCATTGCTATCTTCCATGCTGCAACTGTCTCTGTAGCATCTGCCGGTCTAACAACATTTAATCCTGGTACTGCTCTTAAACCTATCAACTGTTCAATTGGTTGATGCGTTGGTCCG
>JANKMU010000005.1:5375-79835 GCA_024650045.1 Mycoplasmatota bacterium
CTTCTCCAACACCTATAGAATCATGAGAAAAGACAAATATTGAAGGAATTTGCATAATTGCAGATAATCTGATTGCAGGTCTCATATAATCGCTAAAAACGAAGAATGCTCCACCAAAGACTTTTAGTCCACCATGTAAAACCATACCGTTAACAATGGCTCCCATAGCGTGTTCTCTTACTCCAAAATTGATATTTCTAGCTAGCCTATTTTCTTTACTATAATGTCCATCTGCTCCTTTAGCCTTAGTAGAAACTGTTAAGTCCGCAGACCCCCCAATCAAGTTCAAATACTTATCTGATAATTTATTTATCATTTTTCCACTAATGTTACGTGTTGCATCTTTTGGAGTATTTGTTATTTCTTTATAATCATTTGTGTTTATTTCGATGTCTGAATTAATAAATGCTTCAAATAGACCATATTCTTTGGGAAATTGCTCTTGATAATCATTTGCCATTTTATTCCATCGGCGATATGCTCTTTGCCCTCTTAGTAAAACTTTTTTTCTGAAATGCTCATATACATCTTCAGAAACTTCAAATGGTTCATATTTCCAATTTAAAGTCTTACGTAATTTTACCGCTTCTTCTTCGCCTATTGGAGATCCATGTACTTGACTAGTTCCAGATACACTTGTTCCATATCCAATTATTGTTTTAATTTCGATAAGTGTAGGCTTATTTGAATCTTTCTTAGCTCTATTAATAGCTTTATTTATAGTTTTTAAATCGTTCCCGTCTTCTACGTAAATGTATTGCCAACCCATAGCTTCGAATTTTTTCTTATGTTCTTCGCTATACGCCATTGAAACTTCACCATCTAATTGTATATCATTAGAATCAAACAATACAATTAATTTGCCTAGACCTAAATGACCAGCTAAACTCATTGACTCCATAGCAACACCTTCTTGTAGGTCTCCATCACCACATAGTACGTATGTATAATGATCAATAAGATTGAACTGTTCTTTATTAAATCTAGCTGCTAAATGAGTCTCAGCAATTGCCATACCAACTGCATTCGAAATACCTTGCCCAAGTGGACCACTCGTCGTCTCTACACCATCAGTATGTCCATACTCAGGATGTCCTGGTGTGTTTCCTGCATGTCTAAAATTTTTCAAATCATCAATAGAGATTTTATATCCCGATAAGTGATTCAAAGCATAAAGTAACATAGATCCATGCCCGGCAGATAAAATAAATCGATCTCTATTTATCCATTGAGTATTTTTTATATTAACATTTAAGTGCTCAGTAAATAAAGTATATGCCATTGGTGCTGCACCTAAAACAATCCCCGGGTGTCCACTATTAGCCTTATTGACAGCATCTACTCCTAAAAATCTTATTGTATTAATTGCTTTTTGTTCCATCTTCATCCTCGCTATTTTCAGTATTTTCTATTTTATCTTCTGTTGAAGTACCATCATTTGTTTCTTCTTCATCGACATTAAATTTAAAATACTCTTTATAATGTTCTTCTTGAGCTTTTACTAGTTCATCAAACTCTTCTGTTCCCAAATATTCACGAATCTGATCTTGAGCTAATTTATTTTCTTCTCTTACTCTCTTGTTTACAATTCTTCCTTGAAACATATTGCTAATAACAACAATAACAATCATAAACAGCAATATTTGTAACATTAGCTCAGGAAATAGAAGTGTCGATACTATAGCAATCAATACATAAAATATCAATGTTGGTATAATAAACATCATGTTTATTTTTTTGCTGATTGCGCCAACTCTTTCAAGAAATGACAACCAAATCATATTAACTTCTTTTTGATAAAAATCTTTCATGACATCATAATATTTCGTTTCAATAAGGACTTTGTAGTCATTACCGTCTGATGTCCAAATTGCAAATCTACCTTTTGATGCAAATTGAAATAGAAAAGGTGTATCATTCATATAGTGAAATTCAATATTCTTTCCATTAATTTCTTGCGTCTCAAATGGCTCTCCAGTCAATTGTTTATATACTTTAGGGTTTAGTTTCATAGGTCTTTCCTCCATTGTTTTTATTATAACATTTTATAATATTTTATAGTCGATTATGTAAAAACTAATAAATATTTAAAATCCCCATCAAGCATCATCATCCACATAATAAACATGCTTATGGCTGCTTCAATCAAGACCTGACCAGGTTCACAAGTTACTATTGAATGATGATGCTTGATAGGGAATTTGTTCTATTTTTTTCTTAATCTTTTAAAAAAATTCTCAAGCAATTCTTGACTCTCGTTTGCCAATATACCAGACTCTACATTTATCTTGTGATTGAATGGTAAGTTGAACATTTCAATGATACTTTTAGCTACGCCAGATTTTGGATCATCAGCAGCGTAATATAGATTTTTTATGCGCGATTGAATCATAGCTCCTGCACACATCGGACACGGTTCCAAAGTAACATATACATCGCAATTTTCAAGTCTCCAGCTTCCTATTTTTTTAGAAGCCTTCATCATTGCAAGAAATTCTGCATGTGAATGAAACTCTTGTTTTTGTTCTCGTTTATTATATGCTCGTGCAATAATTTTATCTTCAAAAACAACAACCGCTCCAACTGGAACTTCATTTTCTTTTTCCGCTTTTTGAGCTTCTTTCAAAGCAGCTCTCATGTATTTATATTTTTTTAGGTTTTCCTGGGACTTCATGATAATGTCTCGATCTTGGCTCATAGGATTCATTCGCACCTACCAATATAGTTGGATCTGAATAATCTGCTGGTTTACCATCGATGATTCGTTGCGTTCTAGTTGCTGGTAACCCACTTTTCACACATATAGCTGTTAACTTTGTAACAAATTCAGCTCTTGCGAGTAATTCGGGCATTGGCCCAAATGGTTCTCCACGGAAATTTCGATCTAACCCGCCCACAATGACACGTATACCTCTATCTGCTAAATCTTCTGTAATATTGATAATGTCATTATCGAAAAATTGAACTTCATCAATCACTACAGCATCAGTATTGTCTTTAACATAATCATATATTTCTAGACTTTTATCGATGATAATCGAAGGTTTTTTACTTAAATTATGAGATACAATTTCTTCTACATTGTATCTTGTATCAATTTTGGGTTTAAATACTAGCACATGTTGCTTTGCATATTCTAATCTCTTGATTCTTCTAATTAATTCTTCTGTTTTTCCGGCAAACATTGGCCCACATACAACCTCAATAAACCCGTTTTTATATGTGTGATACATAATAGATCCTCCGCATATCATTTTTTTTAATAAAAAACGTGATAATTAGATCACGTTATTTGTTGTCTTGCTCTTTTTTGTTCATACCATAGCGTTTATTGAATTTTTCAACGCGTCCAGCAGCTTGAATGAAAGTTTGTTGTCCTGTATAAAATGGATGACAATTAGCACAAGTATCAATACGAATATTATTTGCAGTTGTACCTACTTCATATTCTTGTCCACATGTTGAACATTTTACAGTTGTTACATTATATTTTGGGTGAATTCCTGGTTTCATTTTCTTTTCTCCTTCCGCCATGACCTTTAGTCATAGTAAGTTTTGCGCAATTATTATATCATTGTATATTTTATTAATCAAGTGTAATCTCTGCTATTTTGCTTTTAATCGGCAAACTCGTTATGCCAAGTATCCCATACGGCTAAGAATCGTTTTGATATTATACCCGTTAATGCTCCAGCCGGAATACTTAAAAATAGCATGATTGGCAAATAAAATAATACTGCTACACTACCAATTACAAATATCCCAGCGGTCACTTGTCCAATGCAATGAAACACTGAACCGATAACACTGACACCTAAAACACCAAAAAAATTCGTTTTTTTAAAAAATCCCATCGCTAATATTGCAAAAATAGCTCCGCTCATGCTCATATAAAATACTGGTCCAAGTAGTTTTCCAGTTAACATTGAAACTAACAAAACCCGAAGTATAGTCAATGATGCACTATCCTTAAAGGAATATACATATAGAATAATAAGCGATATAATATTCGAAAAACCCAGTTTAGCACCGGGAACTGGTATAATCGGTATTGCTGATTCTATTACATTCAACACAATTGCAATAGCTAAAAAATTTGCTAGCAGTGTCATTTTACGAGTTTTTCTCATCGATGTTTAAACAGTGAAGTCTTCATCATTTGTTTCAAATTCAATACGAACTCTGTTAGGTAAACAAATAAGTGGCCAACCTGTTGACTCTCCTTCTCTACTACATATATTATTAGGACTTTGTTCTTCTATAACTTGAACACTTTTTCTTCCATAATCATATTTAATCACTACTTCTTGGCGAATACCATTTACTGTGTAATCTCCTAATATAGTTATTGTGTATTCTTGCTCATTAATGATGGGGTAAATGGAATCATATCCATCGGGTACACTTTGATTATAATTTTTTATTGTTCTATAGTTAATAAAATCAATGGTAACAATGGGCTCGTTAGAAGATCCATAATAAACATGAGCTAATGATGCATCATCACTAAATGCTAGTAATCTAAACGCAATAAAAATACCACCCATTAAAACAAACAAGAGTGAAACTAACAAGATATCTCTTTTGCTTTGAGTTTTATTTTTAACATTCATAATTATCGTTCCTCAAACTCAGTTGTATTAAGATATGTATCAATTGTTCCATCATAATTAAAGACAATTATTTCAATTCCCAAATCTTCTTGATGTTCATTCATCCACGCAGTAAAAATATTTGGAGCCATCGAAAAAAATGCTGTTGATAAAGCGTCTAATGCTCCTGCATCATCTCCAATAACTGTTATTGTATGATAATAATGTTCTGGCATTTTTGTTAATGGTGACACAATATGATGATATCTAAGTCCGTTGTAAAGTGCATATTGCTCATAATTTCCACTTGTTGTGATTGAAACATCTGCAACATATATCATGCCATAAGTGCGATTATCAGATCCGGTTCTAACAGGATTTGCCAATGATGTGTGGAAAAATCCTGTTTCTCGATTCATATTTTTTCCTACAGATATTGAACTACTTCCCGCACTGATAGAAAAATATATAGCATCATTGTCTCGAAGATAATCATAAACACGTTGTGTAGCATACCCCTTCGACAATGCTCCTAAATCTATTTTGACATGACTACTCTTAATTTCAACATAATATTTACCGTTATTTTCAGTTAATTCATATGGATTTTCAACAACTTCAATTGCTTCTAAAGTTTCTTCAATAGACTCAAACACTTGCTCAGGAATCTCTTCAAAAAGATATCCCGACGCTTCATCTAATATAACATCTTTCCAAACATCAACTATTTTACCAATAGAGACATCAAAATAACCCTCAGTTAACTCCTTGAGTCTATTAGCTTCTTCAAGTAATTCAAAAAGTTCATAGTCTATCTCTATAACTTCATTTAAAGTTTGATTAATTGAATAGATGTTTTCTAGAAACTCAGAATCTTCTTTAAGTGGTTCATAACTTGTACTAAGTTCGTGATATGTGTAATATATTTGCGATATATCATTCATGTATTCGTCTGCTTGATTTTGACTGTCAGCAAACACACTAACACTGATATAAGTATCCATATAGTCAAAAAAACTGAATGTATATATATCAGCTTTTTTACATGAAGTCATAAACATTATATTTAAAATTAAAATTGTAATAATTGCTATTTTTCTCATTCTAAACCTCAACATTAATTTCCTAATCTATTATATCATATGATTGATAAAGAAAAGGACATATTATGTCCTATAACTTTAAATCAATTATAGATCCATCTGGATTTGGATGGTCCTTTAAATACTCTAATATCGGGTTATAGTGCTTATCTAATTTTCCTGGTTTGCAGCGAGAAACATTTTTTACTTCTCCATTTACAATACCAACAGCAAATGCACGACATCCAGGTGTTCCACAAGCTCCACAATTATAGTTAGGTAATAACTTTTCTATATCATCAATTCTTGGATCTTCTTTAACAGTTAAGTATTGGTTTGCTAAAGATAGAACCACACCTAAAACAGCTCCGATAACTCCCAGCACAATGAAGGGATATATTGCTTGCATCATAATTTGACCTCCTTCATAAATTCAAGTGCATCTGAAAAACCACATGATCCACCACTACCTCCACGAGAGGTACATGATTCACAAGTTTGTGCTTCAAGATAAGCTGCTCGACAACTCTCTGGCACTTCAACTTTTTTATTTAAATACATGGTTGCGATATAAAGTCCTATAAATCCACATAATACCGCTACTAAAATCAAAAATTCCATTATATAATCCCTGCCAATCCCATAAATGCCATTGCCATTAAGCCAGCTGTCACAAATGCAACAGGAAGTCCTTTAAGTGCCTTTGGTACATTTGCAGAATCTAAACGCATACGTATTGCTGTAAAGGTAATGATAATAAGTGCAAACCCAATACCAGAACCTAACGCAAACATCAACGCTTCTGGATAACTTTGAGGAATTGCAATGTTTGTTAAAGCAACACCAAGTACTGCACAGTTTGTAGCAATCAATGGTAAGTAAACGCCAAGTGCTTTATATAAACTTTGACTGAATCTTTTAATAACTAATTCTGTTAATTGCACCAATGAAGCAATAACTAATATAAATGCTATGGTATCAATAAATTTAATATCCAACGGAACTAATACATAATGGTATATCGGAAAAGTAATTAATGCTGCCAAAAATATAACAACAATAACTGCTAGACCCATACCAACAACAGATTTCATCTTTGTTGAAACTCCAAAGAACGAACAAAGACCTAAGAATTGCATCAACACAATATTATTTACTAACATTGCAGAAATTAATATAGCAAGTAAGTTCATTATTTCTTAGCTCCTTTCTTTTGGCGATAGGCAGTAATGCCAGCTAGAATAAATCCAATCACCAAAAATGCTCCGGGTGGCTGAACTAAAACAGTGAATGCATATGTATCTAAACCAGCATTTTGTAGTAATGTGTATTCAAATCCAAGTGGAAGTGATCTACCTAGTGCGATCATACCAGTTCCAAAAAATTCTCTAAAAAATCCGATGATAGAAAGTGATAATGCAAACCCAACAGCAACTCCAAAACCATCAAGTGCAGACTTACCAACAGTGTTCTTAGAAGCGAATGCTTCGGCTCTACCAAAAACAACACAGTTAACTGTAATCAAGGCAATGAATACGCCTAATTCTTGTGCTAATGCTGGAGCAAATGCATCTACCAACATCTTTAATATAGTAACTTCTGTAGCAATAATAATTACATATACTGGAATACGCACAGTATTTGGAACAACTTTTCTAATCGATGATACTGTAGTATTTGTAAACGTTAAGACAAGCATAACTAATATACCCATACCAAATGCACCTTCGAAAGTTGATGTTACCGCTAATGCTGGACATAGCCCAAGCACCATAACGAATATACCGTTTTCTTTTAAGATACCTTTAGTAAAAGTCTCCCATAATGTCATTTCTTTTTCTTGAGCTTTTTTCTTAGCTGGAACTTTTTTAGCTTCTGTCATCTTAATTCACCTCACTAACGAATGCATTAAGTAAGATATCTACCAATGCTCTAGTATTTGTTACACCTGAAGTTATATCGCTATCATCATTAATGACATCTGCAAATTCACTCACCGTCAGACCTACAAATGTATTTAGGTAGTTAACAATTGTATTATATCTTGTACCTCTAGTGTGTAGGTATTCTCCTTCGGGAACTAACACACCAATGACTTCATCATTCATGTCAAATGCAAGATAAATACCAATACTACTAGAATTCCCATCATAATATTCACCAGATCCACTTAAATGATAAACATAACCTACTTCTTGATTTGATGCATTGGTTACTATTCTTCTAGCTTTGACATATTCTGATGCAGTAAATTCCGTATCATTAGTTAATATATAACCCTCACCATATAATACTGCATATGGATCTTCAACAATTAAATCATAATGAATATCTATAGCTTCACGAATTAAATCTTTAATGGTTCCTGTACTATCTTTTGCTGTTGCGCCAGCAGTTGGATCTGCTGCATCATAAACCGGAATATTAGGTACTGATGTATAAGGGACACCTTGGAAATACTCATAAATATAATATTGAATACCTTTAACTGTCCAACTTGATTGAATCAATAAAATGATTTCAACATAAACTTTATCTTCTAGATCAATACCAACTAGTAATTCCATGTATCCGTTTGTATCATTAGGACCAGTGATTCCGTAACTGTTTTTCACTTTAATATTATATACAGTACCTACTAGAATGCCTGATTTATTAACAGCATCTGCTCGATAATCAACTACAGCATAACTTTGTGAATTAGGTACTGAAGTAATATTTGTTTGATTTTCCAATTCTACAACTTGATTAAATAATCTATCTTGTGGCTCTTTAGGAATTAGGTTGTTGTTGATAAATATAACACCAATCCCAATAATGAGCATAACAACAAGGTTAATCATTAAGAGTAAATTTTCTTTTCTTATTAGTCTCATCTTAATTCACCTCATCTATTAAAGCATTTAACATGATATCTACAACTACTTTTGAATTTGTTACACCAGATGTCAAATCACCATCATCGGTTAGTGAGGTAGCAAATTCTGCAACCGTTAATCCAACAAATGAATTTAAGTAGCTTACTATTTTATCGTATCTAATACCTTTAGTATGCAAATACTCTTCTGAAGGAACTAAAACTCCAACAACTTCATCATTCGAATTAAATGCCATGTAGATTGTGATACTTGCCTCTGAATCTTCATAATAAACACCACTTGCAGTTAGTGTATAAATATAGCCAATTTCACTATCTTCAAGTGTAACAATTTCTCTATTTAGTATGTTTGCTGATGGGGTAAAATCAATGTCGTCTTGAATTAAGTGACCAGCACCGTACCATACATCATATGGATCCATTGGTTCTTGGGCAGTGTTTGCATGAGCAACTGCCATATCAGCTAATAAAGCATTTACAGTATCTAAACTTCCTGTTGCACCTGTTACTATGTCACCTTCAGGTGTTAAAGCACTGAGTTGTGTTCCAATATATAAAGATAAGTTGGTTCTCGTACCTTCAAGTCCATAGGTTTGATTAAGTTCAATAAAATCAGCACCAATGATTTCCCCACTAGCATCAACACCTAATACAATTCTCATGTAACCAAATTTATTAGTTGCATATGCTACATAGATATATCCAACAATTTCCTCACTAGCGTCTTTACCAATTACAATTGAACTGATTGAGCTAGGGTTGCCAGTTAAGTCTTGTTTATCAAATGTTACACCTTCAGGTAAAACTGCTTGGTATGCTCTATTTTCAGCTTTTTCAATATTTGATTCGATAATAGGAGCAGTGATTGCATTAACTCCACCAATAACCAATCCACAACATATAGATACAACAGTCAATACAAAAGTGTAATGGAATAGTGGTTTTTCAAATAATTTTCTCATTATGCAACACCTCCAACACCAAAGAATACAACCAAACCTAAAATAATTAGAAGTAGAACATAACTTCCAACAAATGCAGGTTTAATTTTATCCGTTGACCACTTAGGATAATCAATAAGTGGTACAAACATATTACAGAATAATAATGCAAATGCTACCCCTTCTGGGTAAGCACCAAATAAACGGATTAATACGACAAGTGCACCAATCATTAGACCGTAAATCCAACGACCTGGTCTTGTTACTGGTGAGGTTACTGGATCTGTTACCATAAAAACAACACCAAATAATAAACCTCCAGATAAAACATGGAATAGTGTATACTCCATCACATGCTCTGGATACAGTTTTAATCCCACTAAAGTTATGAGAACTACAAATGTTAAAGTAGTTGAAAGCATAACTCTATAGTCGGCTGAACGTCGAATCAACAAGTAAATACCGCCAATAATGATTGCTAATGCACTGATTTCACCCATTGCTCCTGGTATATTACCCATAAACAAGTCAATTAAGGGATAACTATTTAACGCTTGAGGAAATAATAATCCTGTTCTTAAAGTCGTTAAAGCTGTTCCACCAGCAACTAAATCAACACCAACATAAGTTCCTGAAAACATATCAGTTAATGCTAATGCAATAAAAATACGTCCCACAGCTGCAGGGTTGAAAATATTAGATCCTAAGCCTCCAAATAAAAGTTTACCAACAACGATACCAAATCCAGCACCTACAACAACGGCATAAATTGGTAATTTACTTGGAATAATCATTGCGAAAATAATCGCACTGACAGCTGGCGCTGTGATATTGTTAATTGTGTACTTCTCATATCTAGATTTTAATCTTTCAAAAAAATTTTCACTCTTATTAGGTTTATTCATCATGCCAAAGGCAATAGCTTCCAAACCAATCATTGTTACTGACGAAACTAAAATTCTTAATGCTGAGTCCCATCCAAAGCGATAGATAGAGAAAGCAACGACAGGAATTAACGCGATTAACACGTCAATCATCATGCGCTTTGTACTAACTTGCTTACGAATATAGGGGCTCGTTTGTTTTATAGCTTGCATATTTTCCTCCTATTTGGCTAAGCGTTTGCCTAAACGCATATATTCTGTCAAATGAATCTTAGATGGGCATACATAAGAACATAGTCCACATTCGATACACTTGTTGACTTCAAGCATTTTTAAAGCATCTTTATCTTTTATTTTATAAGCATTCATAATTTGAACTGGTTGAATTTTCACAGGACATGAATAAACACAAGATGCACAATGAATACAAGGTTCTTCGTTTTGAGGCTCCTCATCCAATACAATCAAACTTGTTGTTGTATGCGTCATAACGACATCATCTTTTGTGATATTTGTTCCCATCATTGGTCCGCCTAAAATCATAACTTTAGGTTTTCCATTATCAATATATCCACCAGCAATCTCGATAAGGTCAGTTATTAGCGTTCCAATACGAGCTCTAAAGTTTTTATTAACTATACCGTTTCCGCTAATAGTGAATAAGCGTTCTAAAACAGGTAATCTCTTTTTAACAGCTTCATGAATACTCTTTAAAGTTGAAACATTGAAATTTAAAACACCATATTTAGATAATAACTCGCCTTGTGGAATTTTTATTCCCAATGCATCTTTAATCATTGAAATTTCCCATCCTTGAGGATAGTAGTTACCAACGCTAACAATTTTGATGTCATATTGACTAAACTCATGGAGAGTAAATTCAAGTCTTTCTTTAATTTCCGTATATTTCTTCTTAATTGCTATAATTCCCTTTTTGGCATTAGTAGCTTTCATAACGTAAATTAATCCTCTAATAACATCTCTTGGATCTGTCATCATAACACCATAATCTGCTATTAAATTAGGTTCGCATTCAACGCCATTAGCAATTACAACATTAATTGGATCTTCAGTTTCAAGTTTTATATATGTTGGAAAAGCACTTCCTCCTAAACCTACCAATCCAGCATCTTTAACAATATTGACTAAATCTTCTCTTGTCAATGCATCAATTTCTTCTTCTGTTCTTTCGACAATAGTTTCGTGTAACTCATATTTTTTATCATTCTTTACAATGAGACAATCAACTGATTTTCCACTTTGATCAATATGTTTTTCATATCCAACAACCTCACCACTAACTGTTGCATGCATTGGTTGTTCGAAAAATGCCCCTTTTCTTGTTCCAATTATCTCTCCGACTTTAACAAATTGTCCACCTCTAACACATGTTTCTCCCTCAGGACAACGTGCACTAGTTACAGGGTAATATAAATAGTCAGCATTTAAGTAATGTAATATTGGTAATGCTTTTAGTTCTTTCTTACCATCTGGAATATATTTTGTTTTTGCAATCATCTGTTATACTCCCTTCTTGTATAGTGGAAATTTCTTTGTCAATTCTACAACTTTTTGATTGATTCCCTCTATTAATTCTTGATTATCTTTATTTTTCAGCACTTGATCTATCCAATCAGCAATCAAACGCATTTCATTTTCTTTGAATCCTCTTGTTGTCACAGCAGGAGTTCCTAAACGAATTCCACTCCCATATGCTGGTTTTTCTTTATCAAACGGTAATCCGTTTTTATTACATGTTATACCTGCTTTTTCTAGTGTTCTTTCTGCGTCCAATCCTGTAATTCCTAATTTTTGTTTAACATCAACAAGCATTAAATGATTATCTGTCCCACCACTAACAATCCTATAACCTAGTTTTGTTAATTCTTCAGATAATACTTTTGCGTTTTTTACAACTTGTTTCTGATATTCAATGAATGCAGGTTCTAATGCTTCTTTAAACGATACAGCTTTTGCAGCAATAACATGCATCAATGGTCCACCTTGAACACCTGGAAATACTGCTTTATTAATTTTTTTAGCCGCTTCCTCATCGTTTGTCAGAATAATCCCACCACGTGGTCCGCGCAAAGTCTTATGTGTTGTCGACGTTACAGCATGTGCATAAGGCATTGGAGATGGGTGTACTCCTGCTGCAACTAATCCAGCTATATGTGCCATATCAACATGTAGATATGCTCCAACTTCATCTGCAATCTCTCTAAACTTTTTAAAATCAATAAATCTTGAATAAGCACTTGCTCCAGCTATGATAAGTTGAGGCTTTGTCTCTTTAGCTACTTCAAGTACTTTATCATAATTGATCATTTCTGTGTTTTCATCAACACCATAAAAAACTGATTTATAAAACTTTCCAGAAAAATTTAAATGAAACCCGTGAGTTAAATGTCCACCTTCACTTAATGACATGCCTAAAATGGTATCACCTGGCTTAAGTAACGCTTGATAGACTGCCATATTTGCTTGTGATCCAGAATGAGGTTGCACATTCACATATTTCGCATCAAATAACTCTTTTAATCTTTCTATTGCAAAAGTTTCAATTTCATCAACAAACTCACATCCACCATAATATCTTTTTTTAGGATAACCTTCTGCATATTTGTTTGTTAAAATTGATCCTTGAGCATCCAATACAGCTTGTGAAACAAAGTTTTCAGAAGCAATCAATTCGATATGTTCTTCTTGTCTTTTTTTCTCTTTTAAAATAATATCATCGATGATTGAATCGTATTTAATTAAGCTCATTCTTTCCTCCTCGATAGTTCGTCATATTATTATATCATAATAAATATCAAAATAAAAGACAGATTTCAATGATTTGAAAGCTGTCTTTTGTTAAATTTTTTTACTTTTTTTACTTATATTTAACGTATTTATAAATTATCTTTTTTATAGCGTTACATTGTGATATACATCCTGAACATCATCGATTTCATCTAGCATTTGCATGAGTTTATCAAATGCTTCTTTTTGATCATCAACTTCAATAGTCGTATCCATGATTGGTAACCACATAATTTCTTCAGTTTCAAACTCAAAATCTGGCTTTGCGTCAAGTACTGCAGTCCGTATTGCGTTATAATCATCAGCAGTACCGTATATGGTTACTCCAATGTCATCAACCTCAATATCAGATACATCAACTTCATTCATAATTAAAATTTCAAGAATTTCATCTTCAGTAACATTCGGTAAAGTGAATACCGAAAAATGGTTGAATTGGTGAACCACAGAACCGGAGATGCCTAATTTCCCACCAGTTTTTGTAAAGCAATTTCTTACTTCTGCAAATGTTCTATTAACATTATCAGTTAAACATTCAATGATGAATAATGAGTTCCCAGGACCAAATCCTTCATATCTTGCTGCGGTATAACTCTCATCACTACCACCTTTTGCCTTATCTATTGCTCTTTTAATAACATCTGCTGTGACTTGTTCTTTTTTTGCTTTTTCGATAACTCTTTTGAGTGTTTGATTAGTTTCTGGATCTGGTGATCCTGATTTTGCTGCCATGTATATCTCTTTACCATATTTTGCATATATTTTACTTTTAGCAGCATTGGTCTTAGCCATAGCTACTTTTCTTACTTCAAATGCTCGTCCCATATTATTTTCCTTTATTTTCCAAATTTATCATCGTAGTTTTTTATACATTGTAATATTATTTTTTTTGCTGCTTCTGGTCCTTCTATATCTAATATGTAAGTCTTTTTACCTTCAAGAGATTTATACACTTCAAAAAAGTGTCCCATTTCTGTAAGTAAATGTGCAGGGAGTTCATTAATATCTTTATATTGAGTTAAAGATGGGTCACCAAATGGAATTGCGATTATTTTTTCATCAATCTCATCAGAATCAATCATTTTCATAACACCAATCGGATAACACTGAACGATACTTAATGGTTCTATGTCTTCTTGACATAATACTAAAACGTCTAATGGATCGTTGTCGCCTGCATAAGTTCTTGGTATAAATCCATAGTTTGCAGGGTAATGTGTTGAGGTAAACAAAATACGGTCCAAAATAATCATTCCAGTTTCTTTATCAAGTTCGTATTTTTTCTTACTACCTTTTGATATTTCAATACATGCAATAAATTGATCTGGTTGAATTCTAGATTTATCTATATCGTGCCAAATATTCATAGAATCATGCTCCTTTTTTTAGTTCAAATCTATTTTAACACTTAAACGATAAAAAAACACCTGAAAAAAATCAGGTGCCCGGAACAATGTAACTAGATGTCATCAAACGATGTCTTCCCCACATCCATTACAATGCAAATGTATTTTCATATTCATATATCTACAATTATTACAACCCCCGTTATTCTCATAATCGTAGTCGAGAACTATACAATTCACGATAAATACATCATCCCATATTTATTAGGCAACTTATATGAATACTAAATACTCTATTATTATAACAACAATCATATTTTCTTGTAAAGAACTTTTTTTATAATTTTATTAAATTACTTGACATGTTTTAAATATAGGTCGTATGTGTTCTCTAAAAGTGCATTAATTGTCATCGGTCCAACACCTCTAGGTACTGGAGATAAATATCCCGCAACTTCTTTAACACCATCAAAATTTACATCTCCAATGAGTTTTCCATCTACACGATTTACACCTACATCAACAACGATCGCACCTTGCTTAACCATATCTTTTGTAACTAATTCAGCACGACCTGCAGATGCAATGATAATATCTGCTTGTTTGGTGTGAAATGATAAATCTTTCGTTTGTCTGTGACAAACTGTTATGGTTGCACCTTGGTCCATTAAAAGTCTTGCAATTGGAAATCCAACAATATTACTTCTACCAATAATAACAGCATTCATGCCTTTAACATCAATATCATATGCAGATAACAGACTCATAATACCTTTAGGTGTAGCAGGATAGATTGTTTCTCGTTTTTGATAAAGGTTACCTTGATTAATCACATGAAAACCATCAGCATCTTTATCTTTTGATATTAGGTTTATTAACTTGTCATCATTTAAATGTTTGGGTAATGGTAGTTGAAGTAATATCCCATCAACTTGGTCATCTTTGTTTAATTGTGTAATCAACTCAGATAACTCATTTTCTTGGATGCTTTCATCCAAATGATGTAATTTATGCTTAATTCCAACAAGCTTGCAAGCTTTTCCTTTGCCTTTTACATAAGAAAGGCTTGCTGGATTTTGTCCAACTAATATTATTGATAAACTTGGAGCTCGTTTATATTTTTCAACTGATTGGATAATTTTCTTTTTTAACTCTAAATTTCTTTGATTAGCAACTTCTGCACCATCTAATAAAATCATATTACTCATCCTCATCTATCAGATTTCCATCTTCATCAACTTTCATACTCATCGCTCTTGGAGTTTTGTTTAAACCTGGCAT
This sequence comes from Mycoplasmatota bacterium, assembly GCA_024650045.1. GTDB lineage: Bacteria > Bacillota_I > Bacilli_A > Acholeplasmatales > Acholeplasmataceae > Peloplasma. Next base: position 21,188 of record JANKMU010000005.1, read on the forward strand.
GACCATAATACCTTTGGTTAAGGCGACAAGGAATCCTGCTCCTAATGATGGTCTAATTTCTTTGATGTCTAATGTGAAATCTCCTGGTAAACCTTTAATTTTAGGATCTCCTGTTAAAGATAGTGGTGTTTTAGCCATACAAACAGGTAGATTCCATCCATATTCAATATATTTTTCTAATTGAGACAAAGCTTTTTTAGAGAATACTACTTCTTTTGCACCATATATTTTTTGTGCGATTTTCTCTATTTTTTGTTGTGGTAAATCTTCTTTATTATATATAGGTTTGAATGATGACCCTTGATCTGCTAATTCGACAACTTTATTAGCTAAATCAACCATACCAGGTCCCCCTTCGCTAAATCCTTTACATAAAGCAATTGGGTGATTGTTATCTTTAGCCCATTTCATCATTGCATCAACTTCTTCTTGATCATCTGTGTAGAAATGGTTTAAAGCGATAACATATTTCATACCAAAATTATTAATGTTTTCCAAATGTTTATTCAATAAAGGAATACCTTTTAACATAGCGTCAACATTTTTTTCATTAAATTTTTCAGCTCCACCATGATATTTTAAAGCTCTAAGTGTTGTTACAACAACAACTGCATCGACTTCTTTACTGAGGTAAGGCATTTTTAAATCTAAGAATTTTTCCATGCCTAAATCAGCACCAAAACCAGCTTCAGTTACTGCATAATCTCCTAGTTTTAAAGCTAATTTAGTAGCAACTATAGAATTACATCCATGAGCAATATTTGCAAATGGACCAGCATGAACGAATGTAGGAACTCCATCCAATGTTTGCACAAGATTTGGATTCATAGCTTCTTTCATTAGTAATGTCATTGCATCAGCTCCACCTAAGTCTGATACATAAACTGGTTTTTCATCTTTAGTATATCCAATGAGTATTCTATTAATTCTATTTTTTAGATCATTCAAATCAGTAGCAAGAGCTAAAATAGCCATAATTTCACTCGCTGCTGTAATAACAAATCCGTCTTTTCGTATTGGGGTATCAATTTCTCGCAAACTGCGATCATTCATATCCATACATCTTTTCCAAGTTACCGTTTCAATTCCTAATTCATTCCCTTGAAAAATATGATTATCAATTAATGCACTTAACAAATTATTTGCTGCTGTAATGGCATGTAGATCACCTGTAAAATGAAGGTTAATCTCATCTTGAGGCGTAACACTAGATTTCCCACCACCAGTTGCTCCACCTTTTAATCCAAAAACTGGACCTAAACTTGGTTCTCTTAAAGCTAAAATTGGGTGTTTGCCAATATGTTTTAACCCTTGGGTTAGCCCAATAGAGATTGTTGTTTTACCTTCACCAGCTGGTGTTGGTGTCGTAGCTGTTACAAGAATCAACTTCCCGTTTTGTTTTTCCTTTAATCTTGTTAATACTTTTAAATCAATCTTGGCTTTATCAAAACCATAAGGAATACACTCTTCTGGAGCGACTCCCATTTCTTCGCATAATAAAGTAATTTTTTTCATAATCTTCTCCCTTTTCCATTAAAAAAGTATCTCTGCTAAGATACTTTTAGTATAACACATTATTTTATGTGATGAAAACGTATACACTTTGAAAATATAATGGCCACATCATATTTTTTATCTTTTATAATTCTAGTATCGTTTTAATTTTTTGTGGTAGTCCATCGATTTCATTTCTTGATAAACTACACAGTGCAAATCTCACACCACCGCTCATTGGAACTGCATAAATTCTATGCTCAGCAAGTTTCAAATAATCTGTATCAGGATTATGAGTTAAAACCACAGTGTAAAATCCACTTCTAAATGGATGTGTTTTCAAACCAACCTGATTAGCTTGCTCAATAAAGGTACGACTTCTTTGTTGGACAAGACTATTGATCTTGTTTAAATCTTTTAAAAATTCATTTCTATTTTCTTTGACTGCAAACTTGTTAAATAGTTCAATTGACATGGTTGGTGTTGCTGACCATGAACCTCTTGCTTCATTGACGTATTTTGGATGTGCTTTTTTTACTTTCTCTTCGTTTTTCGAAAGCATGATAGCTGCACCTAATCTCATACCATAAATTCCAAAAGTTTTCGAACCACTAAACGCAATAATTGTTAAAACGTGTTCTTCAAGTTCTGGCAAGAAAGTCATTTTCTTTCTATTATCTTCTTCATGAGAATACTCAAGATATGCTAAATCATATAAAAATACAATCTCGTTATTTTTTTGCGCATTCAATATTTCGATAATTTGTTTGAATTCTTGTTCGCTTAATGTAAACCCTGTTGGATTGTGGCAAGGATCATTAACAATTACGATAACTTGATTTTGTTTTTCGCATAGTTCTTTAAGTCTTGATTCAAAAGATTCAACATCAAAATGATCTCCTTTGAATAATTTGTGTTCAAATATTTTTAAGCCTGCACGATCAGCAAATCTTTCATATTGCCATCTAATATCTGAAACGAATATATAATCTCCTGGATTTGCATATTGAGAAAATGTTGATGCAATCGCCCCACTCCCACCTGGGGTTGCACATGCACTAACATACATGTTCTTTCTAATCTCTGCTTCATACTTGCCAAAAACCCAAGTGATTAGATTATTTTTGAATAATGCTCCTCCATCAACTGCCGGATAAGGCAACATTTCTTCATCACTTAAATTCTTGATCATTTTTGATACTGTCGGCATTCCACCAATCGCCTTTTCTTCATCATAAAACATACCGATTGATGCATTAATAACGTCATTGTATTTTTTTGACGCTTCAATTGCATCTTTTGATATTTGTAAAATATCTACTGCCATCTCGATCACCTCTACTTTCAATTATATATGAAATCGTCTAAAAACAAATCAAACAAATATAACCAATGTTGCTTTTCATTCTTGGTAACAAGAATAATATTTATATGCCCCTTCAAATACGCCAGTCTAACTTGTGTTACAAATTGACCTGCTTTTTCAAACAATTTATTACCATCAATCTTTGATGAAGCTTCCATAGATAACACAAGTGTGACTTGTCTAGATTCAACAATAGTTTTTTGAACTCCAATTTTAGAAGATAATTTCTTGAAAAGTTTTTCGTACATATATAGAAGTAAATCAGGACTTAAAGACCCGAATCGATCAACAAGCTCATCCTTTAAATCTTCTACATCCTGTATTCTATTTAACTCACTAATTCTTTTATGAATTTCAATTCTTACACTATCTTCTGATACATAATTGGGGTCAACGTGTCTTGCTGCATATATTTCATCAATTGCAGTTTCTTTAGGTTTTTCTAAAGATACACCAGTCATCGCTTCTTCAAGTAACTTCATGTAGAGTTCAATCCCAACAGAATCGATAAATCCGGACTGTTCAGAACCTAATACATCTCCAGCACCGCGTATTGACAAGTCTCTCATCGCTATCTTAAATCCACTGCCTAAAGCTGTAAAATCTTGAATTGCTGATAATCTTTTCTTAGCTTCATCATTAATGTTTCTATGGGCATCATATAATAAATATGCATAAGCAATACGATCGCTTCTTCCCACTCTACCTCTGATTTGATAAAGTTGCGCTAATCCTAATTTATCTGCATCGTGGATGATTAATGTATTTGTGTTTGGAATGTCAACACCAGTTTCAATAATTGTTGTCGAAACTAAAATGTCATATTCATGATCGATAAAGTCACTTAAAACACTTTCAAGTTGATTTCGATTCATTTGACCGTGTGCATAAGCAACACGTGCTTCTGGAACAAGTTTTTGCAATCTATGAACCATACCCTCTATGCCTTGAACAGTATTAAATAGATAAAAGATTTGACCGCCTCTTGCAAGTTCTCTAGTGATTGCTTCTTTAATGAGTGCCTCTTGGCGTTCTACAACATATGTTTGGACTGGGTATCTATTTCTAGGTGGTGTGTCAATCATTGATAAGTCTTTTAGACCCATCATAGACATTTGTAATGTTCTAGGTATTGGTGTTGCACTTAAGGTTAGAGTATCCACATTGACTTTTATCTCTCTAATTTTTTCTTTATGCTCAACACCAAATCTTTGCTCTTCATCGATAATGAGCAAACCTAAATCTTTGAATTTAACATCTTTAGATAATAATCTGTGCGTTCCAATAACAACATCAACAAAACCTTTTTTTAGTTTTTCGAGTGTATCTTTTTGTTTTTTAGATGTCACAAAACGACTCAATAGTGCGATATTCGCACCATACTTTTCGAAGCGTTCTTTAAACGTATAATAATGTTGTCTAGCAAGCACAGTAGTTGGCACAAGATAGAGAACTTGCTTCGCATTAATGACCGCTTTGAATGCTGCTCTTAGTGCAACTTCCGTCTTACCAAACCCAACATCACCACAAATCAAACGATCCATTGGTCGGTCCATTTCCATATCATGTTTCGTATCTAAAATCGCTTTTTGCTGATCAATGGTTGCCTCATATTCAAAGTCTCTTTCAAATGATTTTTCCATATCATTGTCTTTATTAAATGCGAAACCTACACTTTGTTGCCTTTGTGCATAAAGCATGATTAATCGATCGCTTAGATCTTTTATTTTCATGCGAACACTTGCTTTTGTTTTCGTCCATTGCTTACCACCGAGTTTGGACAACTTAGGGTGCATACCATCATAACTGCTATATTTAAGTACCATATCTATTTGATCCATAGGCACATATAAAGCTTCTTGATTAGCATATATAATATGCAAATAGTCACGCTTTTCATGACTTAATTCCATGGTCTTCAAACCCACATATTGGCCAATGCCATAATCGTAATGAACTACAAAATCACCAACAGTTAAGTCTTCAATTCTTCTGATTTTTGTTGATTGATTTAATACACTTCGATAACGAATAGCTGGCCGAGTTCTATATGAAAATAATTGTGATTCGTCAAGTAAAAGAACCTTGTCGAAACGTGATAAAAAAGAACCATAACTGGGTTGATTAAATATGTAGATACCAGGATCATCACTTTCATTAAACTTATAAGTAAGAGACATTTCTTTTAGAAAACCAATTAGCTCATCTTTGTAAGTGTCAGTTGAAACGGCCATTATAATTTGATAGCTATTTAACAAGTCTTTAATATCTAGATGAAGTAATTGTAGGTTCCCTTGATAATTATTAGGTGATGTTACACCTAAATCAATTGCATCATTTGGACTATTAATTCCAAAGTTATCGATTTCAATATGTTCTTGTTTTAATTGTTTTTCTAACGATACTCTAAAAGGAATACTTAAGAAAGCGGATCCATTCATTGTTGTGGCGTATGTTTCTAAATCACTTTGAATCGAAGTTTCATTGACTTTCATTTTATGAACATCAATCATATAAACTTTTTTGTTTTGACTAAAGTCTAATAGTGTCGTTTCTTCTTGATTAAAAAAAGGTATATAAATTGTTAATGCATCAAGTTTGATTCTCATCTCAAGAGATTCAAGATCTTGATTAATTTTTTCTGTTTCTCTTTCTGATAAAACCATCTTTTCAAAATAATGTTTAATTTTTGATATTACATTTTCTTTCATTTGATCCGTGTAGAAAAGTTCGTTCATAGGAGCTATTTCTAATGTTTGTATTTCTGCAAAAGACCTTTGAGTCTCCACATCAAACATTTTAATCTGATCGAGTACATCATCAAAAAAATCTAAGCGATATGGTTGTTCATTGTTTAGTGTATATACATCCAATATGTGTCCACGTATACTAAACTCTCCGGGTTTTTCAACAGTGTATGTTCTAGTATATCCACTGTAAACTAGAAACTGGACTAGTTTCTCTAAATCATATGAATCCCCTTTGTGAAGCATTTTTACACTGTTATGATAATCACTTGGAGTTAGTTGTCTTTGACATAGCCCTTGCAAAGTCGTAACAACTACAAATGGTTTTCCTGTCATCAATTGTTTTAAAGTATATAATCTTTCACTTTTAAACTCTGGACTTCCTAAAGCCATAATACTGGTTAGTGTTTGATCAGCAGGATAAAACAAAACATCATCCGCATCAATGATTTGACTCATGGTATCATAGTATTTTTGTGCTTCATATAAATTGGGAGTTACTACAAAAATTGTTTTTTTATTTTCTATAAAATCTAATGCTGCAAGATAGATGTTATAAGTATCATTAGAAGACTTAAAAAACATCGATGTCGATGTTTTTTTAATCATTTTTAATATATTCGATTTTTTTCTAAGATACTCAATCATTGTTTTTCCTCTTAGACAGCAAAACCCAAACCTATGTTTGGGTATTATACTTTGTCATAATATCCGTAAAGGATACGTTTTGAATAAATAAATCTATAATTTCAGTCGTTAATAATATGGTGTTTTGAAGCGTTATGAGTTGCTCTTTAGAAAACTGTCCTAAAACATATTGGTCTAGAGGAATTGAGTTGTTTTGATCAATTCCGATACGAACACGTTTAAAAGATTCGTCATGTAGTAATCCTATAATGTTTCTTAAACCATTGTGTCCACCATGCCCACCTAATTCTCTTAATCTTAATCTTCCTGTTTCCAAATTAACATCGTCGACGATGACTAAAAGATCTTCCATATGAACATCATAATATTTCATTAATTTAGAAATTGCTTCTCCAGATAAATTCATAAAAGTCGAAGGTTTTGCTAAAATAACTTTTTCACCTTTGATGTTTGTTACCAAAATTTCCGCATTGAACTTTGAATCAAATTTTGCTTGTTGACCTATCATTTTTAAAACTTGATCTATGACCATAAAACCAACGTTGTGTCTAGTTTTTTGGTACTTTAACCCAGGGTTACCTAATCCTACAACAAGCTTCATGCTTTACTCTCATGATGAGTGATTTTATCAAATATTTGACTGATAGGTTCATCCTTCACAATGTGTAGAATGGATTGTCCTAATAATGGACCAATAGATAGTTGGACAATTTTTGGTGATTTCTTGTCTTCTGGTAACATTATCGTATCTGTTACAACAACTTCAGTAATAACAGAATCATTAATTCTTTGAATAGCAGAGCCAGAGAAAACCGGATGAGTTGCTGCTGCATAGACTTTCGTTGCACCAGCTTCAATTAAAGCTTCGGCACCTGCAACCAATGTTCCAGCTGTATCAATAATGTCGTCAACCATAATAGCTATCCTACCTTTAACATCCCCAATTATATTTTGCACTTCTGCTTTATTCGGTTCAGGCCGTCTTTTATCAATAATAGCAAGCGGTGCATCAAGAATTCTTGCGAACAATCTTGCTCTAGTCACTCCGCCGTGATCGGGAGATACGACAACAATATTTTCTAATTTTTTTGTATATAAGAAATAATCTGCAAGTAATGGTGATGCTGGAAAATTATCAATAGGAATATTGAAGAAACCTTGAATTTGAGCAGCATGAAGATCAATTGAGATAACTCGATCAATACCTGCAATTTGCAACATATCTGCAACAAGCTTAGCAGTGATTGGTTGTCTAGATTTTGATTTTCTATCTTGTCTAGAATAACCATAATAAGGCATGATAACAGTTAGTGTTTTTGCTGAAGCTCTTTTAAGAGCATCTGCCATAATTAGCAATTCCATAACGTGTTCATTCGCTGGCGCGGATGTTGATTGTATAACAAAACAATCATGCCCTCTAACACTTTCCTCTATATTAATAGAGATTTCACCATCAGCAAATTTAACAACATCTGCTGGACATATTGCGATGTTTGCTGCCTTAGATATTTCTTCAGCTAACGGACGATTTGAGTTAAGTGCAAAAAGCTTAATTTTCTTTCCATCTATGATTGACATGTGATTTACAACTCCTTCGATTTCTCTCAATTTTATTATACATGATTTAGGTTAAAAATTTAACGGTTTTCCTTCAAAAAAAAATCTTTTTGCATGGTTGTGCAAAAAAGATTTTCATTTAATCTGTTTTCTTAAATTTTTTATTCTTCTTCTGGGTCAGATGTTTCAGAAAGTGCCTCGTTATACGCTACTACGATAGCATCTTCAATTACTTTACGCATCTCTCCGTGAATTGGGTGAGCTATATCTCTAAAGGTACCATTAGGTGTTTTTTTGCTTGGCATCGCAACAAAGATGCCATTTTCGCCTTCAATGATACGAATATCATGCACAACAAAACTTTCGTCGAAAGTAATCGTTGCTACTCCCCTAAGTCTGCTTTCGCTACTAACAAGCTTTACTCTTACATCAGTAATCTTCATTTTGCCCTCCAAGACGTCCTTTATTATACATAAATTATAGCATAATCATTTAAAATATTAAAGTTTTTTTAATTTTTTGGCTTTGTTTTGAGGTACTCAATGCTGTATTTTTTAAGTTTTTCTTCTAAATCTTCTATTTTTTCATTAAACGGCAATATAAAGAATGTTGATCCACTTCCGGTCATATAAACATTTTTGTTAATCTTTTTTAGTGTTTTATACGTATTAGCGAGTTGTGGATATTGGCTAAATGTTGTTTCTAGTAATGCATTATATGTTTTATTAAAAAAAGCATCATATTTCTCATTTAAATATAATTTAAATAATTTATCGAATTGCTTTTCTTTGTATTTGATTATGTGATTCTCAAATATTATTTTTGTAGATACATTGATGTTAGATGTTATTAAATAGATATTATCAATTTCTGGTTTTTGAACATACAATACATTTTCTCCACGTCCATATACATAAGCTGTTTTATTGTATAAACAAAATAATGTGTCTGAGCCCAAACTTAAAGCAATATCTTCCAGATCTTTCATTTTTAGCTTTAAATCCCATAGTTTGTTTAGTCCTCTTAAGGTTGCAGCAATATCTGCTGAACCGCCTCCAAGTCCTGCTCCAATAGGAATGCGTTTTGTAAGCTTTATATTTGCTCCATGGCTTACTTTGTATAAGTCTTTTAATTTTTGTGCTGCGTAAATAATTGCATTGTTATCTATTTCTATGTTAGAAGTTAAAGTAATTTGATCCGACTCCTCAAATTCTAAAATATCATGCAACTCGATAGGCATCATAATCATTTTTAAATCATGATAACCATCTAATCTTTTCCCTACAACATCTAATGCTAAATTAATTTTGGCATATGCTTTTTCTCTAATCATATTGCCACATCCTTGCAAGTTTTACAAAGTCATCTATAGATAATGCTTCAGCACGTATATCAACTGAATATCCATTTAATTTTAAGAATGATTCCAATTCAGGTTTATTGATGTGATATGCTTCGTACCAATTGTTAACTAAAGTTTTTCTTTTTTGTTTAAATGCTTCTTTGACCAAACTAATAAAAACAAGTTCTTTATGCTTTTCAATAAGTGGTACATCTCTTTTAACAATACGAATCACTGCACTATCTACATTAGGAACAGGAAAGAAAAGTTGCCTTTTCACATCCATCATTTTGCTAACATAAGCTTGATATTGCAATATGATGGATAAAGCATTGTATTGCTTAGAGTTTGGTTTAGCCAATAATCGATCGCACACCTCTTTTTGAATCATTAATGATGCGGTTCTTATATTCTCTTTTTCAAGTATTTTAAATAGAATTGGTGTTGTTATATAATACGGTACATTAGCTACTACATGTAATTCTTCAGTATATTGAGTTAAATCCGCTTCTAGGAAATCTTCATAAATAATATCTAAATTTTTATGTTTCTCTTTAATCTGATCTAAATATGGTTTTAATGATTGATCGATTTCATATGCAACTACTTTTTTTGCGCTTGATGCTAAAAAAGTAGTTAGAGCACCTTGCCCCGGTCCTACTTCAATAACAAATTTATTCTCAATATTTGAATCTCTGACAATCTTCATAAGTAGATTTTTATCTCTTATAAAGTTTTGTCCATATTTCTTTTTAGCTTGATGATTCACTTAATACCTCAACAACTTCCTTTTTCATTATATTAAACATTTTTAATCTGTGATATAGTGTTTTGCCATTTACATAGCCTATTTTCATTTTTGATGATAATAAATGACGAAGGTTTTTACTATCTTTATGTCCTTTTAGTTTTATCTCGTATAAAAATGCGTGTGTAACATCGCTTTTAGATTCATGAGTAACGATTTTGATTTTACTTAATGCTTGAATAATATCAACATCCGAGGCATGCTCAATACCAATCTTCTTTTTATTTTTACTATATGCTTTATTTTGGTCTAGAAATGCGTGATGAACGTGATTTAGTTTCTTATTTAAAAGTCTTCTGATTCTTTCTCCTGCGTGATCTGGATCTAAAAAAAGAATAATGTCATGTGTTTTGTCCAATTCTAATAGAATATTAACTGAGTTTTCATCTAATGCACTTCCATTTGTTGTAATAATTGTTGTTTGTGGAAAAATAAGTTTGAGTCTTGATGCATCGTTTTTTCCTTCGACAACGATAACTTGATCTCTCATCGTTTTCTATAAAAGAACTTAGGGTCTGTTTTCGTACCGCTAAGCATTAAACTCTCTATTATTTTAGACTGGTCTTTAAGAGTTGATATTTGTCCGTTATCTAGCAAGATGTATATTTTATCCCCAAATTTTTCTTCATCGTCTTTATATGTGCTATTCTCAACAGTTCGATGACTGATATAATATTTCAACTCTTCTTTTTTAAAACTATTTTTAATTTCTTCAATTTTCATTTGATTTTCATCAGTGTCGTTGATATATCCCCATATTCTTCGATTTAAAAAATCAAGTGCTAACTCTCTTAAAATAGTGTCTTTTGACTTGGTAAAACTCGCAATCAAGCCATTAATATAAAAATCATCTATTTCTATATAACTTGATAAATCATTAGGATTATCAATAACTTTCTTTAAAGGATCAACATTGCCTTCAAACTTAAATTCGCTAAGTAACAAATCTTTAACTCTTAAATATATTTTTTCAAGAACAACTTCATATGCTCTTGAAACTGGATGATAATAAACTTGCCAATACATATGATATCTACTAATCAAGTAGTTTTCAATTGCGTGAATACCACTAAGTTTAAATACCACTTGTCCATCTTTAATATACAAAACGCGAATAAGACGATCTAAATCAATATGCCCATATGCTGCTCCAGTAAAATAAGCATCTCTTTCAAGATAGTCAAGACGATCGACATCGAGTTGACTTGAAATAAATTGTTCTATTAAAGGAAATTTGTTCTTCTTTTTCAATACAGATGCAATATCCCAAGCAAAATCTTTATCAACTGTATCTAAAATAGCTCTTAACTCTTCATTCTCAATAATTAATGCAGCACCAATGGTCTCATGATTTACACCAAAAATATCCTCAAATGCATGAGAATAAGCACCGTGTCCGATATCGTGTAATAATGCAGCACTTAAAAATACTAGTTTATCTCTTTGACTCAATGTGTTTTTTATATCTGGAACAGTTAAAAATCTATTGGCTATTTCATAAACACCTAGACTATGACTAAAACGAGAATGTTCTGCACCATGGAATACCATTTGAACACCACTTAATTGTCTAACTCTTCTCAATCGTTGAAAAAGCGAGGAGTCTATTAGCTTTTTAATCAATTCATAATCGACATGTATGTAACCATACAATGGATCTTTGAATACTTGTTGCTTCTCTAATTTTTTCACAAGTACCTCCTATGGTAAAAAAGTGCCAAAGGCACTATTTGTTGATTGTATATGATTTAACAAGCCCTACTAAATCTCCAGTTGACAACATAAATGCACTTCCATCATCTGTATCAAGATGGCAGTCTAATCTAAACTGTGGATGAACACGGCATAAAACATTATCTATAACTCCGCCCTTAATACCATCAATTTTTAGGCTAACAATCTCTCTGTCTTGTACATCGAATTCTTTTGCTTCTTCAGGTGAAAAATGAATGTGTCTATCGGCAATAATAACTCCTTCATTAATCTTGACTTCGCCATTAGGTCCGATTAGTGTTGCTGCACCTGATCCTTTAATGTCTCCAGAAGAGCGTACTGGAGCGTCAAACTTGAAACGAATAGCATCACTTCTAGAAATCTCCACTTGAGATGCTGGTCGCTCTGGTCCGAGTATACGAACACTTTCTAGTAACTTACCTTGAGGACTTAGTACGTTCACTTTTTCATGAGCAGCATACTGTCCAGGTTGACTTAAATCTTTTAATACTGTTAATTGATAATCTTTTCCAAAAAGTATGTCTAAATGCTCTCTTGAAACATGTAGATGACGTCCTGAAATTCCTACGGGTATTTTTTTCATATATGAATCCTCCTGCATACGAAATGATTATATCATTTTTTATAGTTGTTTTCAATGTATTTATGATAGAATAAAACTTAAGAAAGGGGTGTATTTATGCCAAATATTTTTTCTAAAATTATAGCTAAAGAAATTCCCGCACACTTTGTTTATGAGGATGATTATGTTGTTGCCTTCCTGGATATTTCTCAAGCAACTAAAGGTCATACACTCGTAGTTCCAAAACAAGAATATACAGACATATTTGAAGTGCCTGAAGAACTATCTGCACATTTATTTAAAGTAGTGACTTTGTTGTCAAAAGCAATAAAAAAAGCTTTCAATCCACAAGGACTCAATATTTTAGGCAATAATGGTGAAGCCGCTGGCCAAACTGTTTTTCATTTTCATTTGCATATTATACCAAGATATGAAAAATCTGAAATCACATTCTCATTAAAGAATAATATGGGTAGTTTATCTACGGAAGATTATAGAGAAAGAGCCAAACTTATAAAAGCGGCTCTATAGTAATCATAACTCCTTTATCAACATTTTCAACTTTGAGTTGAAGGTTGAAGTATGCACATGTTTTTTGAACAATGCTCATGCCTAAGCCAAATTGGCCTTTTTGGCCTTTTTCATATGGCTTGAAAATTTGATTAATAAATCTTTCACTAATTGGCTCTCCATCGTTATAGAAGGTGAGCTTTTTGTTTTGCAATATAATAACAATTTCTGTTTGAGCATATCTCATAGCGTTATCAATAATATTATTAAATGCAGTATAGAAGTTTTCTTTAACTCCAAAATATGTGGAGTCATCTAAATCCAATTTGAACTCAATTTGATTGCTTCTGTATTTTTGGTTATTAACGATATTAATAATAATATCCTTTAAAACGACATCTTCAAACTCATTTTGATCTTTTAAATACTCTAGTTTGTTGAGTTCTAAAAGCTGCTTAACTTTTTGATTTAAAATATCTGCTTGTCTTACGATAACATCTGCTTCTGATATCTCTGATATTCCATCGCTAATTGCTTCAGCGTAAGATTGAATAACTGCAATCGGTGTTTTAAAATCATGAGAAATATTTTGCAGCATCTCTTGTTTTGTTTTTTCGCTATGTTGGATTTCTTGCCTCATTCTTTCTATAGTTCTTGCTAGTTCTGATATTTCATCATTTCCATCTATATCTATAGGTACTTGGTAATTGTTTTTAGATAGTAAGGCGACTTCACTTTGAATTCTACGGACACGATCCACAGTAATTCTTGACCACATTAAAATAATTAAATTACCTAATAAAACTAATGCTATAAAACTGATTCTCATAAGTAAACTGAATGAATTACCGAAACTTTGGAGATAGTCTTCACTCGTAAACACGATCGTCATACTGTTAGATGATCTTCTACTCATTCGGTAATAATAATTTTCTCCACTAATGTTTTCTTCAAGTGAAGTTCCAGGAACAACTCTTAACTTATTATATAGAGTGGATGGTGTATAATTATTATTCAATATTTCGAAATTATACATACGAACAACTTGTCCGTTTTCAACAATAATGTAGCCGTTATACTCATTTGTTGTTGGTGGATTTAGAAGATTTAATTCAATCTCTTGTAGATATGAATTTAATTGAAAAGCATTTTGCTCTTCTCTAAATGAAGAAAAAGCCCGGTTTAGGGCAATAATAAAAACGAGACTAGTCAACAATGTCACAATCGTAAAGATTAGATTAAGTTGTGTTGTTAACTTAATCTCTTTCATAATAATCTATATCCAAATCCGTAAATTGTCTCTATTTTTAATTCTGGCATTTTATGTCTTAATCGACGAAGTAGGTCATCAACAACTCTATCACTACCGTAATAATTATCTCCCCAAACATGTCTTAAGATGTCATCGCGACCAAATGCTGTATTAATGTTCTTTAAGAAAAATAACAATAACTCAAATTCTTTATTTGTTAAATCTACCATCTTCTCGTTTTCTTTATCTTTAATTTCTCTTCTTGTTAAATTAATTTCGTAATTTCCATAGTGAACTAGCTCTGATTGTTGTCCTGTATTTCTTCTTTTTAATACAGCCTTCACGCGTAGAATTAATTCTCTCGGTGAGTACGGTTTAGCTAAATAATCATCACTACCTAATTCTAGACCCATGATTTTATCTAGGTCTTGATCTCTTGCTGATGTGAAGATAACTGCAGCTGGATTTTCTCTTTGTTTAAGCGCTTTAATAAGGTCATATCCGCTGATTTCTCCAGTCAACATAATGTCTAAAATCCAAAGGTCGACACGATCGTTAATATGCTCCATTGCCGATTCACCATCATGAAAAACGGTCGTTTCATAACCTTCTCTAATTAAATATTTCCTAATAATTTCAGACAAATCTTTTTCATCTTCAACGTAATATATTTTCATTGTATCCACCTTTTATTAGTAAAATAAGCGTGCCTTCGCACACTTATTATACCATAGAGAAATTTCAGAAAGAGAAAATTGAAGTACCTCTATATTAACAAAAATGTGTGTGAAGTCTGTGTTTTTTTTATGTGAAATTATGTTATTCAATTATAGTAGTTCTCATATAAGGAACTAAAACTTTTGGTACAGTTATTGTCCCATCTTCGTTTTGATAGTTTTCCATGATTGCTATCATAGTTCTACCAACTGCAAGACCAGACCCGTTTAACGTATGCACATATTCTGTTTTACTATCTTTTGATCTTTTAAATCTTATGTTTGCACGTCTCGCTTGAAAATCTTCTGCATTTGATATAGACCCAATTTCACGATACATATTTTGTCCTGGTAACCAAACTTCAATATCATATGTTTTCGCCATACCAAACCCTAAATCTCCAGTTGATAATGTTACCACACGATATGGAATCTCTAATTGTTTTAGAACTTCTTCTGAATGTGCTAACATTCGATCAAGTTCTTTATATGATTCTTCAGGTTTAGTAAACTTAATTAATTCAACTTTATTGAATTGGTGCTGTCTTAAAATGCCTCTTGTATCACGTCCAGCAGACCCAGCTTCTGAGCGAAATGCGGTTGTAAATGCACAATAGTTATATGGTAGATGTTCACCATCAATAATTTCATCACGATGTAAATTGATGGTTGGAACTTCTGCAGTGGGGTTTAAGTACCATTGATTATCACCTGTCATTAATTTAAAAGAATCTTCTTTAAATTTTGGAAATTGTCCGGTTGCAAACATACTCTTTTCATTCACGATATAAGGTGGAATGATTTCAGTATAACCATGTTGGTGTGCATGTAAATCTATCATAAATTGAATTAAAGAGCGTTCTAATCTTGCTCCTAATCCTTTATCAACAACAAATCTTGCTCCTGTTATTTTAGCAGCTCGTTCAAAATCTAGTATATTAAGTTTTTCTCCTAATTCGATATGATCTTTAACAGGGAAATTAAAGACTTTTGGTGTTCCTACTTTTTTGACTTCAACATTATCATTTTCATCTTTTCCAATTGGTGTACTTTCATGAGGTATATTAGGGGTAACTGAAAGTATATCGAAAATATGATCTTCGATATTTTTCAATTGCTCGTCTAGAATTTTAATTTCATCTCCAAGATGTGCAACCTCTTCAAGAACATGTGATGCATCTTGTTTATTTCTTTTTAATTCACCTATTTTTTTTGATTGTTCGTTTCTTAATGCTTTTTTTGTCTCAACATCTGCAATAGCTTTTCTTCTTTGTTCTTGTAGTAGAACCAATTCGTTTAGGTAAGAAAAATCAGCATTCCGTGTTGATAACTTCTTAATGACCTCTTCAATATTTTCTGTAACCCATTTTAAATCTAACATTTCGCTTTCCTCCTTTAAATAATAAAAAGTCCCTAGATTATCATCTAAGGACGTAAATATACGCGGTACCACCTTAGTTCTAGAATAAAATTCTAGCCCTTAAAACCTTTAACGCAGGTATACGGATGTGATTAGCATCACTAAAGAGTAGATTCATCAAAGTCTTTGATTCGCTTCCACCAACCGCGAACTCTCTATACAAATTACTTTGATTACTATTCTCTTATACGTGTTATTTATATTATATGTTTTTTGAGTAGAATTGTAAACACTGAAATATACAACTACTAGAAATTATTTGCTTTTTTTATTGATCAATTTTTGAAGATCTTCTTTTATCTCATCTTTTTCAAGCCCAAAATCAAGAATCGCCTCAATATAATCTATTTTATTCCCTACATCATATCGTTTGCCTGAGATATCGTATGCATATACTTTTTCTTTATCCATCAACCTTAAAATAGCATCAGTTAATTGAATTTCGTTTCCTGCTCCTTTGGTTTGATTTTTCAAATAAGTGAAAATAGTTGGTGTTAGTATATAACGTCCACCAATCGCACTTCTTGAAGGAGCTTCCTCAACTTTAGGTTTTTCTACAACACCTTTAAGTTCAACTATAGACTCTTTTTTATCTACTTTAGGAATACATATTCCATATTTATATGTGTCTTTTTGGTCAACTTCAATTGTACCTAAAACACTGGATTGTACTTTATTAAATACGTCGATTAATTGTTTAGTTGCGGGTTGTGGTTTTCCAACATACATATCATCACCAAGCAACACAGCGAATGGTTCATTCCCAATAAATGCTTCAGCTTGTAAAACTGCATGCCCTAGCCCCAGTTGTTCTCTTTGTCTAATGTAATGAATATTCGCCCCTTGTGCAATATTTCTTATAATGCCGTATTCTTCATGTTTATTTTTACTTAAAAGGATGGTTTCTAATTCTAAATTGTAATCAAAATAATCAATAATTGCGTTTTTGTTGCTACTTACAATAAGTAAAATATCAGTAATTCCACTTTCAATAGCTTCATTTACAATATATTCAATTGTTGGATGATCAATAATTGGCAACAATTCTTTTGGTAACGATTTTGTTATTGGTAAAAATCTTGTTCCATACCCTGCTGCAGGTATAACTGCTTTCTTTATCATTCAAATTCCTCCTTTTTTTGTCCCATATCAGAAATTTTATACGTTATAAATAGACCTAAAACAAACAGTATAAATCCAATTCCCCATATATACCATTGTACTTGAAATACATTTTGAGATGTATTTTCTTGCAAGGTAAATAAAATATTAAACGGTGTGACAATGACTATTCCTAATACTGCAAAATAAAAATGAGCTTTGTATCGTATTAATAACTGATACATAATCTTTCCTATAATTAATAATCCCACAATCACACCAATAATGAGTAAGATGAGCATTGGTAGTTGTGGTACAATTTCACGGAAACTAAATGATAGAAACGCTTGTATAAAATCATCACCTAAATTTATAAGTGTCCTAAAATATCCTAATGCCATCAACATTGTTGCTGCACTTAAACCTGGTGTAATCAGTGATGCAGCTGTGATAACACCTATAATAAACACGATGAAATAATAATACCAACTATTGACATCTGCAGTTTGCTCTTTAACAAATAGAAAACCAATCATTGACGCCATTGCAATGAGCATAACAAGAAAATGATGCCAATGATAACGTTCAGATTTAAATTCCTTAATAATACCAGGAATTGCACCTAAAATAAATCCAATGAAAAGTAATGTTAACGGTATTGGAAATAACTCTAGTACTGCACTGATAAATAAAAATCCTATCATTAAGCCAACAATCACACCAACAATATACTGCCACACATCAGAAATTGCTTTGATTGGGTGTTTAGTAAATTTATTTAGCGCTTGAATTAAGTCTTGATATATTTTTAATATAGCAGCAATCATAGAGCCACTGATGCCTGGAAGTATGCTCCCCATGCCAACAAATACACCCTTAATGATTTTAATTAAGTGATTCATAAATACTCCTTTGATGTGTTGTATATTACATTTTTGATTGTTTCTATTTTATCATATTTTTTAGAGTTCTGGTGTGCTATAATGTAGATGGTGATGAAATGGAACAGTTCATAGAAATATTAAAATATGTCCTCTTAGGAATTATACAAGGTGTTACAGAAATTTTCCCGGTATCAAGTAGTGGTCATTTGACTTTGTTTAGTCATTTTTTTAATATGGATTTGACACATTTGACAATCTTTTTAATGATTACTAATACTGGATCATTTTTGGCATTATTGTATTTTTTCAGAAAAGATATAGGTGATCTTGCAACTGGAACATGGAAATACGTTGTCCAACGAGACGAAACAGCAAAAGAAGATTTCCAATATGTTCTAAAATTATTAATAGCCATCATTCCTATCGGTATATTTGGATTATTGCTAAAAGATAAACTTCCTTCTGATTTATTGTCTGTAGGGTTTGCATTGATTTTAACGGGATTACTGTTGTTTTATGTTTACATTCAACGCGATATTCAATGGAAAAAAGATGTCACATGGAGAAATGCAGTTGTCATTGGAGCATTCCAAATGTTTGCGATCTTTCCTGGTATATCTCGTAGCGGTATTACGGTAGCTGGGGGTTTAACACAAAAAATTGAGTTAAAGAAAATTCTTAAGTTTTCTTTTCTAAGCTATATTTTGATTTCCATACCTGTATCGTTTTTAGGACTTATTGAAGCACTGAGCGCTTCAGAAAGTATCCATTTTATTGGTTATTCATTAGCATTTATTTTTAGTTTCATATTTAGTTTGATAGCTGTTAAGTTCTTATATTACTATGTAAAAGTTAAAAATTTGATTTATTTCTCAATATATTGTTTATCGGTCGGAACTTTATCAATTATTCTTTACCTCATATAATAAAGAAAAAGCCAAATGGCTTTTTTTTATGTCTTCTTCTCGTAATCTGTGAATACAAAATAACAAACCCAATGAATTACAAAAAATACGAGTATAAAGTAAATTAGAAATATACCTTGTGAAAATACTTCTTGAATAATATCGAAAACTCTAAAAACATTCCATGAGTTAAATCTTAGGAATCTTCCAATATATATACCTAAACTTGATACTATAAATAAGGTTGATAAACCAAGGTAGAAAAATTTAATATTGTTAAATTGGAAATTTCGTTTGATATTTTGTAATGAAGCAATCCCTATTTTGGCTGCGAGTAATGCTCCAATGACGATATGACCGTAAATAAGCCAATCAATGATTTGTAGGGCATAAGTGTTTGGATATGAAATAAAGAAACTATAATTTTGGAAATGTATAAAGTCTGTTAATACATAAATGGTATTTGGAAATAAAAGAATATAGATACCTAAAAGCATGATTAAATATACTTTCCTTATACCTTTATGATTATAATGATCAATGATTTGGCTGATGAAGAATACTGAAGTTGCTAAAAGAATATTCCAACCTAAAAATATGACTAATCCATTAGCTAAAATCATACCTAATATAAGCGAAATTATAACATATATTCCGGTCATAAAATAATAAGGATGTACCTTCATAATGAGTTTCATGATTTAATCTCCATAAACATTAACTATGGCTTGATCAACTTGTTTTTGCATACCTGATGTTGAAATTAGAATGTCACTTAAAATCTTAAACCTTAAAATATAATCATACACATCATCTGAGACAACTGCAGATTCAGGGTGTGTTTTTTCTTTATTTCTCATTGAATAAAAGTATTCGTCTAAGACAACATCCATCAATCTATTATCTAGTGCATAAGTAGGCTCAACACTTAATCCGTGAACTCCATAATATGTGTCTTTCCCAACTGGAAGATTGAAAAGTTCTATGATTGTTCTATATAAATCTACTTGACTTCTTACAAGATTTTGTTCTCCCGTTAAAAGACCTTTTCTTATTTGATAATCTCCATAGTCAACATATTCATCGCCAGGAACATATATAAATGATGGTACTTGTTGTAAAATTTTTCTTGTTTCTGTAACACTAAGGTTTCGATTTAATAAAATATCTAAATCACCATTTTTTAATCCTGAGCCATGATCACTATAAAAAACATATACAGAATTTTCTAGAGTTTGATCTTGATTAAATTCTGTTAGAAAGAACCTTTTCATAATATCATCTACATAGTCTACATAATTGATATATCTAAGTGTTATGGGGTTTATTGTATCTATATACTGTGGATAAACATCGGTTCTTAAACCGTTAGGATCAAATTCATATGGTGTATGAGGCATCATGGTTATAGGAAACAACATAAATGGTTTATTTTGATTGATGAGTTGTTGTCCAAAAGAATTTGTTGTCTCGGCTAAATGGTAATCACTAATCCATGGACTATGATGTGTTTTATTATTAATGGTGTTATAAACATACCCATCTTCGATATTATATCCGTCTTCGATATAATCCTCTAGTGAATAAAAATTATCAAACATCATAAGTTCTGGATAAACATGATCCCTATTATAAAATTTTTCGTTATCTCCATGAATTACTTCAGTATGGTAATCCAATTGATTAAAATATTTGGGTAGAGTATTTAACACATATTGTATGTTGTCAAATTCCCAATATAAAGTGCGATCTCCCATAGGATATAATCCAGTGAGTACAGATAATTCTCCATCTGAACTCACACCCATTCCTACATTGTTATAAAAGTTATTAAAAACAAAACTTTGTTCCATTAATCTATTAATAAAAACCATTCTTTCATTTGTATATTGATTTTCAAATAAAAATGAATTGAGTGATTCGAGATGAACTAAAACTAGATTTTTGCCTTCCAATATACCGTGAAGATTATTTCCGTTTGCTATAGTTGGATCAACATATAATCCATCAACAGCTTGATTCATATTAAGACGATTACTATATGTTTTTCCATCAAAAAAATTAATGTAAGTGGTTTGATTTTTATTATATTCTTGGTAAGCGGTAGCAATCGCATTTTCATCATTTAACTCAAGAAATCTAACCAAATCTATATCTAGAGGTTGTCCAAAAAACTCACCTAAATAATAAGGATAAACACCTAAATTCTGAATAGCAAATGTGCTTTTTGCAGAGTTTAAAGGTAATGTTTTTGCAAACTGATCGTAATAAGTTGTTACTGCTGAAAACATCAGTAATACGACTATCAGTAATCCGGATACTGTCTTTTTTATGGTGACCTTAAATTGCATTTCTTTTAGTTTAATACGATCAGCCATAAAGTATAAAACAATTAATATAATGGTTGGTAAAAATACGATGATACGATAATAAGTTATAAGTTCAAGTAAAGCTTGAAGGAATGTCCCCATAGCAAAACCATCAGATGGATTGTTAAATATTGTACTAGCTGGTAGTGAAAAAGCAGTACCAAAAAACAGATTAAATACGCCCATCCAAAATATATAAAAGTTTAGAAGAAAAGTTAAAATCATTAATGATATCATTCTTGATTTTGCTTTTTTAATAAATATAAATAGTAGAAGTAACATCAAAAAAAGGACTGAGAAATTTCCAATAAATGCATTAACTTCACCTAAAAACGTATGTTTAAAAGGTGCAATATATCTATTAAGTCCTTGGACAGTTAGCATATAAGTGTTTAATATATTAAGTAAAAAAAAGGCTCCAATAAATATAAAGTAAATATGCCATGGATTTTTGTTTTTCATATGGTTGCCCCCTTCTGTTAACCTTATCTCATATTATACTCTATTTTTTATTACTTAGTAAAAAATATGAAACATAAATCATATAAACGATGATTCAATTAAATTGATGATTCATGCAAATGACATCATATAAATAATAAAAAAGGAGTTACCTCGAGAGGAAAACTCCTTTTATATTCTAAACTATTTTATTCATCAAAAAGACTATCTGTTGTAATAACTTCTTCTTCATCTTCTTCAATCTCGTCGGGTGTCAAATTAGCAACTTCGACAACTTTTTTTTGTTGATCTACTTCAATTGTTTCTTGAACAAATTGATGGTCATCAACTAACTCATCCTCTTCGATTTCTTCTTGCTTTGGAATCAGTGCAATTGTTGAAACTTTATGGTCTGGACGAAGACGTATAATTCTTACACCTTGAGTTGCTCTCTTTGTTTGAGATATTTGATCAACGTGTGTTCTAATCACGACACCTTTATCAGATACAACAATTAAATCTTGATCATCGGAAACAGCTCTCAGTGTTGAAAGACGACCATTTTTTTCTGTTACATTAACAGTCTTAACGCCTTTTCCACCACGAATTTGTCTACGGTATTCAGCAACGATAGTTCGCTTACCAAAGCCCTTTTCCGTTATTACTAAAATCTCTTGTTGGTCATTATCGACAACTGCAACTCCGACAACTTCATCATCAGGACCTATGCTCATCCCTCGAACACCACTTGCTGTTCTTCCCATAAATCTAACATCAGTTTCAGCGAAGCGAATTGCTTTTCCGTTTGATGCTCCAAGGATAATTTCTTGGTTTCCATCGGTTAATCTAACACTCATTAATTCATCATCTTCACGTAGATTAATTGCGATAATTCCATTTGTTCTAATGTTTTGATAGTCACATATTTTTGTTCGTTTGACAACACCTTTTTTAGTAACAAATGTTAAGTATTTATCTTCTGCTTCAAAGTCTTTAACATTCGTAAATGATGCAAGTTTTTCTTCTTTATCAAAGTCTAACAAATTTACAATTGGCAATCCCTTAGATTGTCTAGATCCTTCAGGAATTTGATATCCTTTAATTTTGTATACTCGACCTTTGTTGGTAAAGAATAAATGGTAGTCATGTGTTGATGTCATTGAGATATGTTCAACATAGTCATCTTCATGAACTTTGATTCCTGACATTCCCACTCCACCACGATTTTGAGTTTTGTAGTGTTCGACTTTCATACGCTTAATATATCCATTATTAGTTACCGTGATGATAACATCTTCAACAGGAATTAAGTCTTCATTTTCAATACTCAAATCTTCATGTAAATTAATTTCTGACATTCTAGGTGTTGAGTATGTTTGTTTGATTTCAGAAACTTCTTCTTTAATGATTCCAATCTTACGTTCATGACTTTCTATAATTTCTTTAAAGTCAGCTATTTTGATAATTAACTCTTGTAATTCATTTTCGATTTTTTCAATTTCAAGACCTGTTAATCTTTGGAGTCTCATATCAAGAATTGCTCTTGATTGAATGTCTGTAAAATTGTACTCTTTGACTAAAGCTTCTCTAGCCTCTTCACCAGTCTTAGATTGTTTGATGATTTCAATTGCACGATCGATATCATGAAGCGCAATTGTCAATCCATCTAAAATATGTTGTCTTGCTTCAGCTTTTTCTAAATCATAGATTGTTCTTCTTTGGATGACTTCAATTTGGTGGTCTAGATAATGTTTCAATGTGTCTCTCAATGTAACCATCTTTGGCTGTCCATTGACAAGAGCAATCATATTAATACCAAATGATTGTTGTAGTTGAGTGTATTTGTAAAGATTGTTTAACATGACATGTGGATTGATATCTCTTCTAAGTTCAATAACAATACGCATACCTTTACGATTTGACTCATCTCTTAAATCAGTAATACCTTCTACAATTTTTTCTTTTGCTATGTCTGCAATTCTTTCAATTAATGTTGTTTTATTAACTTGATATGGTATTGCAGTTACAATAATACTATTCTTATTTTTATGGCTTATGATTTCAGCTGTTGCACGAACTGCAATAATGCCTTTTCCTGTTTCATAAGCTTGTCTTAATCCTGTTAACCCAAGAATTTGACCACCTGTTGGAAAATCAGGTCCTTGAATAAATTCCATTAACTCAATATTGGATATTTCGTCATTATCCATATAAGCAAGTAATCCATCAATAACTTCACCTAAATTGTGTGGTGGGATATTCGTTGCCATACCTACAGCAATACCTGTTGATCCATTAACTAATAAATTAGGATATCTTGCGGGTAATACACTTGGTTCATGTTCTGAACCGTCATAATTGTCAATAAAATTAACAGTGTTTTTTTCAAGATCTCTTACTAACTCGCCAGCAATTTTTGACATTCTTGCTTCCGTGTATCGCATTGCAGCTGCACCATCACCATCAACAGAACCAAAATTTCCGTGTCCATCAATTAAGGGCATTCTATAACTAAAAGGTTGAGCCATTCTTACCATTGCTTCATATACACTTGAATCACCATGTGGGTGATATTTACCAATAACTTCACCGACGATTCTAGCTGATTTCTTATGCGCTTTATCAGCCCCCATACCTAAATCATTCATTGCGTATAAAATACGTCTTTGAACAGGTTTAAGTCCATCGCGTATGTCAGGTAGTGCACGTGAAACGATGACACTCATTGCATAATTTAGAAAGGATGTTTTCATTTCTGTTGATATATTAATTTCTTTAACAAATCCTTCAGTTGTTTTTGAGCTTTGATTATCCATTTGAAATCTCCTTCCTATGCATCGATGTTATCTGCATAAATTGCATTATCTTGAATAAATATTTTTCTTGGTTCAACTTCTTCACCCATGAGCATGCTAAACACTTGGTCAGCGTCCATAGCATCTTTAAGTGAAACTTGAAGTAACGTTCTGTGTTCTGGGTCCATTGTCGTATCCCAAAGTTGTTCAGGATTCATTTCACCAAGACCTTTGTATCTTTGAATACCAGGGCGGCCACCCATTTCAGTTAATATTTTTGTTAGTTCATCATCAGTATAGACATACTCAATACGTTTACCTTGTTGAACTTTATATAATGGTGGTTGTGCAATAAATACATAACCTAAGTCGATAAGTGGTTTCATATATCTAAAGAAGAATGTCAGTAGTAGGGTACGAATGTGTGCGCCATCAATATCTGCATCGGTCATGATAACTATCTTATGATATCTAGATTTTTCTGCATCAAATTCATCACCAATACCTGTACCCAATGCTTGAATTAAAGATAGAATTTCTTTATTATTTAAAATCTTATCTAGTCTTGCTTTTTCAACATTTAACACTTTACCACGAAGTGGTAGAATAGCTTGATATTCTGATTCTCTACCTTGTTTTGCAGAACCACCAGCGGAATCTCCCTCCACAATATAGATTTCAGAAATAGCTGGATCTTTACTTCTACAATCTGCTAACTTTGATGCAAACCCTAATGCATCAAGTGGAGATTTTCTTCTCGTTGCTTCTCTAGCTTTTTTTGCAGCTAGTCTAGCTCTTGAAGCCATTAAGCATTTTTCAACAATCATTTTTGCATCATTTGGGTTCTCAAGCAAATAACGTTCTAAACCTTCTCCAACAATTTGACTTGTAATTTGTCTGACTTCAGGATTTCCTAATTTTGTTTTGGTTTGACCCTCAAATTGTGGATCTGGATGTTTGACAGAAATGATTGCTGTCAATCCTTCTCTAGTATCTTCACCTAAAAAGGAATCATCTTTCTTAAGCATATTATTTTCGCCAGCATACTTATTTAAGACTCTCGTTAGAGCCATCTTAAAACCATCTTCGTGCATTCCGCCTTCATGTGTTGGAATATTGTTAGCAAACGAATATAAGTTCGCTGCATAAGAATCATTATATTGCATTGCAATCTCTAATGTAATGCCATCAATCTCTTTTTCAGTATAAATAATGTCTTGGTTAACTTTTCCTTTACCGGCATTTAAGAAGCCAACATACTCAACAATACCACCTTCATAGTGATATGATTTTTCTACTGGAATTTCTCCTCGATCATCAATAATTGTAATATTAATACCTTTGTTTAAGAAAGCTAACTGTTGTACTCTATTTCTTAATATTTCAAAATCATAAGAAATCGTTTCTGTAAAGACTAAATGATCAGCTTTAAATGTGATAATCGTTCCAGTATGCAAACTTTCACCAACAACGACAACATCAGAAACTGGAAAACCTCTTACATAATTTTGTTGGTAAATTTTGTTATCACGATGAATTTGGATTAAAAACTCTTCGGATAAAGCATTAACAACAGAAGCACCTACACCATGTAGACCTCCTGATACTTTATATGATTTTCCATCAAATTTACCACCTGAGTGAAGAGAAGTCAAAATCGTTTCAACTGCAGGTCTATTTGTTTTAGGATGTAGGTCAACCGGGATACCACGACCATCATCAGTAACGCGTACAACATCGTTTTTAAGCAATTCTAATCTGATATTGGTCGCATAACCTCCTAATGCTTCATCAATCGAGTTATCGATGATTTCCCACACTAAATGGTGTAATCCTCTAGATCCTGTACTCCCAATATACATACCTGGTCTTTTACGTACAGCTTCTAATCCTTCTAATATTTGAATGTTCGATGCATCATAATTTGACATGTTAAATCTCCTTTTTCAAATGTATCATTTGAATATGATTACCTTCAATTGGTAATGCACTATTCATAAGAATTTGGTGTTCTTTAGGTAAATGTTCAACAAATAACTTCTGTTTTTCCATATCTAACTCACTAAGAACGTCATCGAGCAATAAGATTACTTGCTTGTTTGTTTTCTTCTCAATTAACTTTAGAAGCGCTAATTTTAGCGCTACAACGATTAGACGTTGCTCCCCTTGAGATGCATAACTCTTTGCGTCAAAACCGTTAAAATCTATGTAAAAATCATCTCTGTGGGGTCCTGCAAGTGTTGTCTGATATAAGATATCTTGCTTTTGTTGTTTTTGTAAATAATTTTTAAATGCTTTTTCATTAACATCGGGCTCATAGATTATTTTTATTTTATGATCACTAAATAATGGATAAATATCTGATAAATATTTATTTAATTCCTCTATAAATAATATTCTTTCTTTAATGATTTCAACTCCAGCGTCAAATAGCTGTTCACCAAGAATGTTTAAGAATGTATAATCATCATCAATGCTTATTTTTTTAAGTAAACTATTTCTTTGTTTTAATACGTTTTTGTATGTATTTAAATTTCTCAAATAGTTTTTATTCAACTGCATCCATTCGAGATCGAGAAATTGACGTCTATTTAATGGTGATCCTTTTATTAAATCAAGATCCTCAGGTGCAAACATAACAACTCTTAGATGGCCAATAAAATCACTAATTTTTCTTTTTTCAACACCATTTATAGAAGCTCTTTTTCCATTTTTTGAAAGTACTATTTCATAACTATCTTCATCTGTAGTTATTTTTGTTTGCATAAATGGTTTATTTCTTAAAATCAACTCTTTTTCATCGTTGGTCCGATGTGATTTTGTCGTTGCACAAAAATAAATACTTTCTAGAATGCTTGTTTTTCCACTTCCATTAATGCCATGAATATAAACAAAGGGTTTTTCAAACTTCAATTCTATAAATTCATGATTTCTAAAATTCTTAAGAATCAGTTTTTTTATCATATACAATTAAGTACTCATCATTTCCATAGGATATTTGATCACCGTTATATAGTTTTTTTCCTCGTTCAGTTCGTTTTTCTCGATTGACAAAAACATCATTTTCTAATAAAAAAAACTTGGCTTCTCCTCCGGAACCAATATAATCGGTAGCTTTTAAAAATTGTCCTAAAGTAATAAATTCTGAGTTAATTTTAAATTTTATCATCATAGTTCCCTCTGTATCTACTTATATTATAACATAATATAACAAAAAAAACATCCATTTTTAGCATATTTTTTGAAACATAGTCCTAAGCGAAAGTAGGCATAAAAAAAAGCCTTAAACTTAAAATTAAGGCTTAATATTAAAACTAATCAATTCTTACTGGTAAAATCAAGTGTAATAAATCCTGATCTAAATTTCCTTTAATAACAAAGGGTTTTACTTCACCTGCAAATTGAATAAAAACTTCATTTGAACTAAATGATTTTAGTGCATCTACTAAGTATCTTGAACTAAAAGCAATTCGAATCATTGGTCCAATAACATCAGATGATGGTATAATTTCTTCATTTGCATCACCAACTTCATTATTTGTCGAACTTATTTCTACAACTTTATCTTGGCGAAGACTCAATTTTATAATATTATAATTTGTTTCTCTATCTCTTGGAGAAAGGAGTGATACACGCTCAACTGCTGCTAGTAATTCTTCTTTATTAAATGGAATTACAACTGGAAATTCAGTAGGGATGATTCTTAATGTATCTGGATATGTTCCCTCTAACAATCTTGTTTGAAACAACACTTTATTCATCTTAAATAATACTTTATTTGGATTGATATATAATTCAACATCATCATTAATTCCATCTAGAATTTTATTTAACTCATCTAAACTTTTATTTGGAATAACAATATCAAACATTTTACTATGTGTTCTTAATTTAACGTTTTTCTGACTTAAACGATAACTATCAGTAGCAACACAATATAAATGATTATCGTGATATTTAAAATTAACACCTGTTAAAATAGGTCTTTTTTCACTTGTTGCTGTAGCAAAATTTGTCTCTTTAATAATTGTTTTAATTAATTGACTATCTAAAACAATCGGATCATCTAAATCGAGAAAATCAATTTCAGGATAATCTTCAACATCCATTAATCTTAACTTAAATTCAGATCGATCTGCTTTAATAACAATTAATCTATCTTCTATAAGTGCAAACTCAACACGTTGTGAAGTTATTTTTCTTATAATTTCAATCAAATAACGTCCTGGAATAGCTACATTACCTGATTCTGTAATTGATAAAGATTTATCATCAATCATAACTTGTATAGCAACATCTGTATTACTAGATGTGAGTAACATATAATCTTCATGGACTTCAAACTTTATTGCAAACAAAATTGGCAATGGTGTTTTTGAAGGTAATCCTTTTTGAATGATTAATAATTGGTTTAGTAAAACATCACGATCAATACTGAAAATCATAATGGGGCTCCTTTTATTTTAATAGTTTAAATCTTTAATTATTGTTATTACAAATGTGGGTTTGTGGATAAATCTTAGAAAGGCTTTATACTGCTATAATTATACCATATTTCCAACAATCTATGAACATTTATTTTTTATTAAATGCATCTATTTTTTTGACAATTGTATCTACTGCAATTTTTAATGAAGGATCTTGTTTAATTTCATTATCAATTTTTTCGCAAGCAGCAAGAACAGTTGAATGATCTCTATCACCAAATAAATTTCCAATTGTCTTATATGGAATATTATATCGTGTTTTAATTAGATACATAGCAATATGTCTTGGTAGTATATATTTAGAATGACGTTTTTTACCTATTAAATCCTCTAAAGAAATACCATAAAAATCACTAACAATACTTTGAATTCTATCATAGTTATTTTCATTCAAAGAATCACTTTTCCTCTTTGTTTTTAAAAGCGGTTCTAAGGCTTCATTAACGCATTCTATAGTTAAATCTAGATTATTTGTCAAACAATAAAATAAGACACGTTTTAATGCTCCTTCGAGCTCTCTTATATTTGTAACAAATGATGATGCGATAAACTCTAAAACATCAGCGGGAATGTCATGAATATCAGATGATTCAGAAGCTAATTTTCTTTTAAGAATTTCAATTCGATGTTCCAAATCTGGAACTTGAATATCTACAGTTAAACCAACTTCAAAACGCGAAGTAAGACGCGTCATTATGTTCTTAAGTTCAGATGCGGGTTTATCACTTGTGATGACAATTTGTTTGTTTTGTTGATATAAATAATCAAATAATTTAAAAAATTCCATTTGAGTTCTTGTTGCACCACCCATGATTTGAATATCATCAACAAGTAGAACATCAATTTCTCGGTATTTTGCGTTAAAATCTTCCATTTTTTCTCTTTTTAATAAATTCGCGAAATCTTCAATAAAACCATCAGCTTTTACATACATCACTTTTTGATTAATATTTTGATCTAGAATATAATTTCCAATGCCTTGCATTAAGTGTGTTTTACCTAATCCAACATCACCAAAAATATACAAAGGGTTTGCTACCGCACCAGGTTGATCAGCAACTTTCATAGCCATTCTAAAAGCAAACATATTACTTTTTCCAACGACAAAATTATCAAAAGTATATGTTGCATTTAAATTACCAGGTCTATATTTCAAACTTAGGTTTCTTTCAGGACTTACCAGAGTTTCTTCTGGTAACAATTCTGACTCAGTTACAAACTTAAAACGAATTGGCGCATTGTTAAATTTAGTCGCTAACTCGTTAATTTTTGATAAATATAAACGATTGATTCGATTTTTAATAAATTCATTAGGAACAAGGACATAAACATGGTCGTTTGCATACTTGTGTGTAGACTTCAATGGCTCGAATACATCGATGTATGTTTCTTCATTAAAAGTAGATTCGAGTTCATTTAAAATCTTTTGCCACAAAAGGTCGTACGTATTCATATAATTACCCCTCAATTGATGTACAAATAGGATATCATATATTAAAAGATTAGGACAAAGAACTTATCAACACTTTTTGTGGATAACTTTTTATATAAGTATGTGGGTATGTTGGTTCATTGTGGAAAAGCCTCCAATTCTTACGACTTTATTAAGCCAAGAAGACAAATTGCCCATTTATCCACAAATCCACAAAAATGTGACTAAGTTTTCCACATTCGATAAACAAAAATAATTATAAAAAAGACATAAATTTACATAGTTATACCATTATCATACCAAAAGAGAATTTTTTATTTAAAAATGCAAAGTTTATTGTTGACAAAAACAATGTCTTTATATATAATTAAAAAGCATGGTTTCGCAGGAAAGGTGGTTTTATTTGTGAAAAGAACATATCAACCAAGTAAGAGAAAGCGCATCAAGACTCATGGCTTTAGAGCTAGAATGGCAACAGCCGGTGGGCGTCGCGTACTTGCTCGTCGCAGATTGAAAGGCCGCGCAGAATTAACTGTATAATTTAATTATTTTAAAATACCAGGATTACTCGATTAAAATAATAACGTTTGTTATTTTTGAGTAATCTTTTTATTTAAAACTATGAAAAAGAGATATCGCATAAAGAAGAATAGCGAAATCGATGCGATTTTCAAACATAAAAAAATTAAAGGTGACAGTTATTTTGCGATCTATCAATCAGATGATCCAGAAGGTACTCATTTCAGATTCGCATTATCTATCGGAAAAAAATATGGTAATGCTGTAGCTAGAAATCTAGCAAAAAGAAGAATTCGAATGATTGTGAGTGAATATCAAAATCAATTTATTATAAATAAATTGTTTGTGATTGTGATTAAACCACAAGCTTCTGAGTTATCCTATAAAGCTATCAAAGCAAAATTAACAACTTTATTTAAAAAATCAAAACTAGTGGAGAACGATAATGAATAAGAAAATAATCTTTTTAGCCATGATTTTGATGCTTATCTTCAGTTTAGCAGCATGTGGAGGCGCAGATAATACTGTGGATTCAATTGCAGTTAACAATCCATATGGTGAAGCAGGTGAAAAACTCGTTTTTGACCATGATGAATCCGACCAAATCATTTTTAAAGGTGACAATGGACTCTCTTACTGGAGTTTGACAAAATCAGGTAATGGAACTTTAACAAATTATGAAGGTTCCTTACCAAGCAATGTAGAAACAAATGATGACGGTGTACGCACGTACACGTTCAATGTAGAAGGGTTTAATCCAAGTTTTCAGGTTTATATTAAGCCAGAAACAATTGTAGGTGATCCTAACGATGTCGTCATGATTGCGTTTCGTTATGAATTAGAAAATGTTTTATATCATAAAGGACAAACATTTGACCCAACAGGGATGATGATTTTAGTTGTTCAAAGAGATGGGGATATCATCGAACTAAAAGGTGAAGATGTCGCTGACTCATTTAATGATTTCGATTATGTTCCATATGATGAAGATGGATTTAAAGATCAACACGAGTATACTGTTAGATTCACATATCAAGGATTCCAACAAGATTTCTCAGTATATGTTGCTGGAGGAGAAAGACCTTTATCAACACATGATGCAAACTTCTTCGATTGGATTTTAGTTATTCCTGTAGCATTTTTGATGAACTTTTTCGGCTCACTTATGGGAAATAACTTTGCAGTGGGGATTCTATTTACAACATTAATTGTTAGAACCATTGCATGGCCAATATATGCGAAAAGTAATGATATGTCTATCAAAATGAATCTAGCACAACCAGATATGCAACGTGTTCAAGCAAAATATGCAACAAAAAAAGATCCACAATCACAACAACAAATGCAAATGGAAATGATGCAAGTTTATAAAAAGCATGGAATCAATGTTTTAGGGTGTTTATTCCCGTTCTTGCAAATGCCTATTTTCATTGCGATGTATGGCGTTGTTAGACGTATTACTATTGAAGGTGGTATGTATACAGAAGGTGTATCAAATACAAACTTCTTAGGTATCAATTTAGCAAATACACAAGATGGGATTATTGGGATGGTTTTAGCAGGTATCGTTGGTGGAACGATGTACTTACTACAGAAGATTTCGATGAAGAAACCAAGTTATGCTAAAAATACAGCGAAACACAATCCAAATCCACAAGCAGCACAAACAGAGAAAACAATGAAGTTTGTCAGCTATTTCATGGTGATTATGATGGCTTTTGCATCGTATCAAAGCAATGCACTAGCACTTTACTGGATATTTGGTAATATATACTCACTAGGACAAACATTATTTAATAGAAGACTTAACGAGAAAAAACACGAGCAATTGAAACAAAAACAATTGATGGGGTGAATTGAATGTTAAAAAAAGTAGAATTTGAAGCAAAATCTCTTCAAGAAGCTGAAGCGATGGCGGTAGAACAATTAAAAATACAAAAAGATAAAATTAAATTAACGATATTAAAAGAGAAAAAAGGGTTCATTGGAATTGGTTCATCAGCTTTATATGAAGCAACTCCAAATATTAATCTTGCTACTGAAGGAAAAGTCTTTTTAGAAGGTATATTTCAAAACCTTGGTATAAAGACGAGAATGGAAGTAAGAACGTTATCTGATGGTGAAGAAGTCCATTACAGCGTTGAGAGTGATGAAAATGCACTTTTAATCGGTAGAGAAGGACGTACGCTTCTTGCGTTACAGTTTATGTTACGTAATTTCTTAAACACATATGTTGATGGGCATATTATTGTATCACTCGACATAGGTAATTATCATGAAAACAGAAGAAAACAACTAGAAATACTAGCAACCAAGACAGCAAAAGAAGTTGCACAAACTAAAATTGCAGTTAAATTAGACCCAATGAATGCATTTGATCGTCGTATTATACATACGAAATTGAGTGAATGGAGAGACGTCGTTACTGAATCAGAGGGTGAAGGCGAAGAAAGAGCATTAGTTATTAAACCTAAAAGGTAGTCAATTTTGACTACTTTTTTTATAATTAAGTTGTTTCATATAAAACGTTATCAATGGTATAATGTAGACAATGAAATATAGAAAAAACAGGTTGTTAAATTGGTGATGTGAATGATACGAAGAAAAAAACGAAAAATCAATTATATAAGAATATTGAAGTTAATCCTCATTTTAATCTTCGCTGGAATGGTTTATTCACTTGGTGTAGCTGTATCTGAAAATGTCAGAACTAATCGCGCAATTGAGGAATTTAAAAGCAGAGCAGTATTTGAATATGAGGAAGATTTGGAATATTTTAGTGGTATTTATCAAACAAGAAGATATTATAAAGTTTCACGTGAAACATCCTATGAATTAGAAGATATACGAAGTGTATTTTATGATGATTCACGGAAATACCTAGGTCAAAAGGGAGATATCTTCATGACTGATAAGTCTCCATTCCCAAGTGTTCCAGTTATTCATCAATTCATCACTTACTATTTTGGCGGGCACGCAGCAATTAACAACGGAGAAAATAGATTTGTAGAAGCCGTTGGTTTTCCTGAAGAGGATGAAACTGTATGGGATTTCATTAAACATCCAGGTAATCAGCCACACGATTATAGTGCAACGGTTAATTTAACAAGATCTAATTACTGGCTGAATCCAAATTATAGAAATGAAAACGATCCAGATTATCAATATTATGGGTCAACATACCGAAGAGAATTTGTTGGTTTAAGAGTGAAAGGTGTTTCTCAAGATCAACTCGATGATGCAGTGGATTATGCAACCGATAAAGTTGACAAAAATCTATACAATTTCCTATATTTCTTAGATATGTCTTATAAATATTATTGTACTGATTTAGTTAGTAGAGCATATCAACACGCATTAGTCGATGAAAAGGATCAAAGAAACTACTCAAAAGCATTAAACGATGATGGTTTTATCACATCGGTAAACGATATTATTTTATCAAGAGAAACATATATCGCATTTTATGTAGAAATTAGAGACGATATTGTGTATATCTATTATCTTGAAGATTTATAGGGAGGACGAAAATGGAAGATTATATAATCATTGGGTTACTATCACTTATAGTTGTTTTAGCAATATATATTATCTTTATAATGCGCAAAAATAAAAACGGTGATATATCAGAAGATCAAAAAGAAGTTCAAAATGATTTGAAAATTTATTTTCAAAAAGAATATGGCGATCTAAAATTTGAGATGAGTAAACTATTTAATGAATCAAATAAAATGAATCAAAATGATTTGAACACATTTAAAGATCATATGATGCTTCATATTGATCGGCAAATGAAAGAGATTAATGATCGTGTGGAAAATAGACTTGGTGAAGGGTTTAAGAAAACTGAAGCAACCTTTGTTAATGTGGTTGAAAGGTTAAGCAAAATTGATGAAGCACAAAAGAAAATTGAAAGTTTATCAACTGAGGTTGTCTCCTTAAATACGCTATTAACAGATAAAAAAACAAGAGGTATTTATGGGGAAGTTCAACTATATTCATTGCTATCAGCAGTTCTAGGGGAAAACAAAGAACTTTATGAAAAACAAAAAACAATGAGTAACGGATTTATAGCTGATGCAGTTGTTTACGCACCAGATCCAATCAATATGGTAGCAATCGACTCTAAATTTCCACTTGATAACTACAAACGTATGGTCAATCGCGCTTTAGGTGATGCAGATCGTAAAACAGCTGAAAAAGAATTTAAAAACGATGTAAAAAAACATATTAACGATATTAAAAATAAATATATTATTTTTAACGAAACTGGTGATCAAGCATTTATGTTTATTCCAGCTGAAGCGATATTTGCTGAAATATCAGCATATCATGATGATTTGATTGAGTATGCTTCAAAAAATAAAGTTTGGTTAGTATCTCCAACAACCTTGATATCTACATTAACGATGATTCAACTTGTAGTTAACAATCTCGAAAGAGATAAACAAGCTAAAGTAATTATCGAAGAACTAGCAAAATTAGGTGAAGAATTCAAGCGTTATACTGATCGTTGGGACAAACTTAAAAGATCTATTGATAGTGTCTCCAAAACTGCGGATCAGGTACACACAACAAGTTCTAAAATCAACCGTAGATTTGAACATATTTCTAGTGCAAAATTTGATTTGATTGAAGAAGATGAAGTAGAAGAAATCGAAGAAGAAACTGAAGATAACGGCAATTGACAAACAGGTTAAAAAAATATATAATATATTAGAAATCAATGACGAGAGAGTAATGATTTATCGTTTTGTTAGCGAGTTGGGGATGGTGTAAGCCCAATCAAAGCCAAATCATGAAAAACACTCTGAGAGATAGAAGAAATCCATTGGAAATTAGAACTATCCGTATACCTGCGTTAAAGGTTTTAAGGGCTAGAATTTTATTCTAGAACTAAGGTGGTACCGCGTATAATTACGTCCTTAGATATTAATCTAGGGACTTTTATTTTTTTAAAAGAATCGCATAACAAAGGAGTATTATATGGAAACAACGGTTAAAGAGTTATTTAGAGCAACAGACAAACATCTTAACAAAGAAATTACATTACTAGGTTGGGTTCGCAATAATAGAGCACAAAAAGAATTCGGGTTTATCAATTTTCATGATGGAACATTTTTTGATAGTGTTCAAGTTGTTTATGAAGATTCAAAGTTAACAAATTTTAAGGATGTTCAAAAAATTAGAGTGGGAAGTTCATTATTGGTTAAAGGTGAATTAATAGTGACACCAGATGCAAAACAGCCATTCGAGGTAAAAGCAACCTATATTGAATTGCTAGGTGATTCTCCAGAAGATTATCCAATACAACCCAAAAGACACTCTAGAGAGTTTTTAAGAGAGGTTGCTCATTTAAGAATGCGCACCAATCTTTTTCATGCTGTTTTTAGATTAAGAAGCGTGGCTGCGTTTGCAGTTCACGAGTTTTTCCAAAGCCAAGGCTTTATCTACACTCATACGCCAATTATTACCGGTAACGATGGTGAAGGTGCAGGACAAATGTTTAATGTGACTACACTGCCGTTAAATAAAGTACCGATGACCGATGAGCATGAAGTTGATTATAAAAAGGATTTCTTTGGAAAAAGAACAAATTTAACTGTTACTGGCCAATTAGAAGCTGAAGCATTTGCATTGGCATTCAAAAATGTCTATACATTTGGACCAACTTTTAGAGCTGAAAATTCTAATACAACTAGACATGCTTCAGAGTTTTGGATGATTGAACCAGAAATGGCATTCGCTGATTTAAATAAGAATATGGACGTTGCTGAAGATATGGTTAAATACATTATCAAATATGTCTATGAGAAACTTCCTGAAGAAATGGTGTTTTTTGACAAGTTCGTTGAACCTGGTTTAACGGATAGATTGTTAAAAGTATTGACACAACCATTTGTTAGAATCTCACATAAAGAGGCAATTGACATCCTTATTAAGAGCAAAACCAAATTTGAGAATACTCCAAAACATGGACAAGATATTAATACTGAACACGAAAAATATTTAACTGAAAAGCATTTTGGTTCTCCAGTTTTTCTCACAGATTGGCCTAAAGATATTAAAGCATTTTATATGAGAATGAATGCTGACAATGAAACAGTTGCTGCAATGGATCTTTTAGTTCCGGGTAGTGGTGAACTCATCGGAGGATCACAAAGAGAAGAACGTTATGATATGTTAATGAAACGAATGGATGAAATGAGCATCCCTAAAGAAGACCTTAAATGGTATACCGATTTAAGACGATATGGTGGTTGTGTTCATGCAGGATATGGACTTGGGTTTGAACGATTGATTATGTACCTATCAGGCGTTGAAAATATAAGAGATGTTATTCCATTCCCAAGAACCCCAAAAAATTGTGAATTTTAGAAAGGCTATTTAGCCTTTTTATTTTAATAAAACCTTGCATTTATTTTGATTTGTGATAAAATAGTTTCGGTCTACTAAACACAGGGTTTAAATATACTAAACAGGAGTGCAGTTATTAATGGAAAAATTAAGATTATACGGATTTAATAATTTAACAAAAACTTTAAGCTTTAACATCTATGATGTATGTTATACGAGAACAGAAGCAGAAAGAAAAGCTTATATTGAATACATCGATGAGCAATACAATTCTGAACGACTTACACGCATACTTACAGATGTTACAAACATCATTGACGCTAATGTTTTAAACATAGCTAAACAAGATTATGACCCACAAGGTGCTAGTGTTACTATTTTAATTTCGGAAGAACCACTAACAACAACTTCTTTAGACCCATCTTGTAATCAAGGTCTTGTACCAAATAAAGAAAGTGTTGTGGGACATTTAGATAAGAGTCACTTGACTGTTCACACATACCCTGAGAGTCATCCAGATCAAAATATTTCAACTTTTAGAGTTGATATCGATGTGTCTACATGCGGCAAAATATCACCAATTAAAGCGTTAAATTATTTAATTAACAGCTTTGATTCAGATGTTATTATCATGGATTATCGCATTCGCGGATTCACTCGTGATTTAGAAGGCAACAAGCATTATATGGATCATCAAATTAGTTCGATCCAAGATTATATCAGTTCTGACGTATTAAAAAAATATACATCAATAGATATCAATTTAGATCACTCAAATATTTTCCATACAAAAATGATGTTAAATCAATTTGTTTTAGATAATTATATTTTTAATATAACAAGTAGTGATTTATCCGATATTGAAAAAGAGAAAATACGTACAGAACTTAATAGAGAGATTGCTGAAATCTTTTATGGAATGAATATTCCGCATATGAAGTAGGAGGAATAAAATGGAATGGTTTACGGAAAACTGGACACCAAATATTAAATTCTCAGTAAAGATTAAAAAACATTTACATAGTGAAACTACCCCATTTCAACAGCTTGAAGTTTATGATTCATTTGAGTTAGGTCGCTTCTTCACCTTAGATGGTATTATGATGGCTAATGAAAAGGATGAGTTTATTTATCATGAAATGATAATTCACACACCTATGTCAATAAACCCCAGTATAAAAAATGTACTCGTTATTGGTGGCGGAGATGGTGGTAGTGTAAGAGAACTAACAAAATATGATTCTATTGAATCTATTGATATGGTTGAGATTGATGAACGCGTTGTTAGAGTATGCCAAGAGTATTTTAAAATAACAACAACAGGCTTAAATGACCCCAGAGTCTCTTTGAAGTTTGAAGACGGGTTAGCTTACGTTAAAAACACACAAAAGGTGTATGACCTTGTTATTGTGGATTCAACAGATCCAATTGGCCCTGGTGAAGGACTGTTTTCCATGGAGTTTTATTCGAATTGTAAAAGAGTACTTGCTGATGATGGGATTTTAATTAACCAACACGAAAGTCCTTACTTCGAAAAAGAATCTACTGAGATGAAAAGAGCACATAAAAAGATTAAATCCTTATTTCCAATTGCTGAAGTGTATCAAGCATTTATACCGACTTATCCATCAGGACATTGGCTTTTCGGATTTGCATCAAAAAAATATCACCCTATCAAAGATTTCAAAAACGCATATATAACATCTTTAGGTGTAAAAACAAGATATTATAACGGTGATATTCATCAAGGATCATTTGCATTACCTAACTACGTTAGAAATGCCCTAAAAGAAT
Organism: Mycoplasmatota bacterium; assembly: GCA_024650045.1. Lineage (GTDB taxonomy): Bacteria > Bacillota_I > Bacilli_A > Acholeplasmatales > Acholeplasmataceae > Peloplasma. The sequence goes on from JANKMU010000005.1 coordinate 60,428, forward strand.
TATAAAAACAAAAATAAAACACCATTTCGGTGTTTTTTTAAACAAGAATCAGTTAAATAAAAATTATTTAATTGACAAAGTCATTTCAACATACTATAATTTAATTACCCCTAAAAGCGCTTTCATATTTTTTGTTTGAAAAAATTGCGTAAATAAGTATGTTTTACTAGTCATTGTTAATTGTATTTTCCAACTTATTATTATATAATACAGTTAATGAGGTGAGTAGTCTATGTTACGTCAACAAAATGCTATTCAATCAAATAATATGAAGACGAGCTTTATCGTTTTTTTCATATCTAGTGCATAGAGTGCTTTTGGGATATCCAAAGGGACTTTTTGTTTTTTTAAAAAGAAAATTATATAAGGAGTAGTAAAACAACATGGAGATAAGATTAGAGAATTTAACGAAAATATTTACCGACAAAAGCGGTAAAGAAACGAGAGCAGTTGATGATTTAACGATTACTATCCCGTCAGGAAAACTTATTGGCTTGCTAGGACCATCAGGTTGTGGTAAATCAACAACACTTTTCATGATTGCTGGTCTATTTAGACCTTCTGGAGGAAAAATTTTCTTTGGAGAAGATGACGTTACTAGGTTAGCACCTGAAAAAAGAGGTATTGGGTTAGTGTTTCAAAATTATGCACTATATCCACACATGACCGTTCGTCAAAACATCATGTTCCCTTTAGAAAATCTAAACATTTCTAGAAATGAAGCACTTGGTTTAGTTGATGAAATGGCAAAATTAGTTGGTATTGAAGATCAACTTGATAAAAAGCCAGCACAATTATCCGGTGGTCAGCAACAACGTGTTGCCATCGCAAGAGCACTTGTAAAAAAACCTAGAGTTCTTCTTTTAGATGAACCATTATCTAACTTGGATGCTAGACTTCGTCTTCAAACAAGAGAAGAAATAAAAAGGATTCAAAGAGAAACAGGTATTACAACAATATTTGTAACACATGACCAAGAAGAAGCTATGAGTATTAGTGACCAAATGGTCGTTTTAGACTTTGGTGTTCAACAACAAATGGAAGAACCACAAGTTATGTACACAAAACCAACTAATTTATTTGTAGCTAAATTTTTAGGGAATCCTCCAATCAATATTCTTGAAGCGAAAGTTAAAGATGGAAAAATAATGATTTTAAAAGACGTCGTTATTGGAGAAACTAAAGCTAAAAACGGTACTTATACAATTGGTATTAGACCAGAAGATTTTAAAGCAGATCCAAATGGTATTGAAATTGAAACAATCGACGTTGAACACATTGGCCGTGATACCATGATTCGTTTTATGGTAGAAGATGTTCAAGTCAGAGCATTAGTCGATAGTGATTCCGTAACAGGAGTTAAAACAATAAAACTAAATGTTAAGAAAAATAAAATACACATTTTTGAAAAAGAAACAGGGAATGTTGTTTTATGATCAAAAAAATTAAAATAGCACTCAGAGAATTTATCTGGGTTTCTAGAAATAAAATAAGGGGGTTTACTGGAAGAATCTCTGATTTCTTGCAGAAAAATCGCTTAGGGTTCCTCGTTAAATGGCCAGGGTGGCTCAAAGCTATACTATATCTATCCCCAGCATTGATTCTCTTGCTAATCTTTACTTTCTATCCAATCATAAACTCTTTTATCATCTCATTTTATGAAGGTTATAACATTCAAACTGGAGAATTTGATGATTACACATTGATTGGGAACTACTATCAAGTTTTAGTATTAGAAAGAGGATTTAGACAAGCGGTAATTAATACAGCATTGATTGTTGCTATTACAGTTCCTGCAACAATCCTTATTAGTTTGTTTATTGCTGTTGCACTCGCATCTATTAAACCTCTTAAAGGATTTTATCAAACCATTTTCTTCTTACCATACATTACAAATACAATCGCTATTGGTTTAGTATTTGCGTTTATATTTAGTGGTAATGCACGAACTATTGAGACGACTTTAGGGCTCGCCAATCAGATTATATCCTGGTTTGGTGGTCGACCGATTATTTGGTTAGGTGTCGGTAGTGACACGATTATGGGAGCGACCTATTGGTCAGCTATGACAGTTATTTTAATCTATACAATTTGGAATGGACTAGCATTTAAGATCATCGTATTCCTTTCAGGTATTCAAGGTATTGATAAACAATATTATCAAGCAGCGCAAATTGATGGAGCAAGCAAATATAAGTCATTAAGAAGAATTACAGTTCCGCTCATATCACCGATGATTTTCTATATCTTGATTACATCAGTTATAGGTGGATTCAAAACCTATACATCGGTAGTTGCGATTATTAACCCTCAAGGTATTATTACAACTGGAGCTAGTGGTTTAATTAACTTAAAAACAATTGTTTTCTATGTTTATGACTTTATTGGTCAAGCAGGTGTTGATGGTATGATGTCATATGCATCAGCTGCAGCAATCATCTTGTTTGCGATTATATTAGTGTTCACGGTTATCCAACTTCAAGTTGGTAAGAGCCGCGTGCATTACTAGGAGGGTCAACTTATGAAAAGAATTCCAGCAAAGATTAGACAATTAGACCTGATCGCAACACTTGTAGACTTAGCATTTGTCGGTTTAGCTCTTTATTTGACATACAGATTATTTAGTATGTTGGTTGTTCCTGAGGTTATTACTGATGTTGTGAGTACAACCTATAACTTCCTTGGTATGACTCTAACATCTGCACATGTCAATTTATTAATTAGTCTATTAATTGGTTATTTACTTGTGTTTACACCAACAGTCTTTGTTAATCTTAAGAGATTAAGAAGTAAAGAACTTGTTGAGATGGACGAATGGACATTTAGAACACAATTCTTATATATGTTCATGAACTTTTTCACATTCAATTATATCTCTGGCACACTTCGTTTAATTGTAGGTATAGAAATAATGAAAATATATACGGATCATGGACTTAAACAAGCATTGATTAATTGTTATACAAAAACAGTTGCATTGTTTAAGAAAGAAACGTATGTGAAATACAAGAAAGAAAGAGAAAGAAAGAAACAATTTTCAGAAAGTCAACAAGATCTTGAAAGAGCAACACGAACAGATTTTATTAGACAAGTAGGAAGACTGGCATTAACTTACTCATTCTTAACATTAATTGCTTTATTTATTTTCATACCATTTTATTGGATGGTTATTACAGCATTAAAGACTAATCAGGAGTTGACAGAAGCTTTAAATCCAAGATTCTTTATTGGCTTTTCTGAAATGCAATGGGTTAACTTTAAGGTTGCATTAACGAGATTCGATTTCTGGCAATACATATCTAATACGATATTTGTTGGTATTATGACAACAATTGGGACACTTATAACAACAGTATTGGCAGCTTTCGCATTTTCAAGATTAGATTTTAAAGGGAAAGATTTCATCTTCTCATTGTTATTAATGACCATGATGATTCCTGGTGAATTATATACCATTACAAACTTTATTACAGTTACTCGATTAGGATGGTATGATTCATTCAATGCATTAATCTTCCCATTTATGGCAAGCGTGTTCTACATCTTCTTCTTAAGACAAACATTTAAGCAAATTCCAGATAGTTTATATCGTGCTGCGCAAGTCGATGGATGTAGTGACTTTAAATATTTGACACGTGTTATGATTCCAATTGCAAAACCAACTATTATTACAATTACTATATTAAGCGCAATTGGTGCATGGGATGCATACATTTGGCCACAACTTGTTACGCCAACAAGAGCAAACTGGTTAATTTCAGTGGCACTTAGAGGAACTGACTTTGTTGTAGGGTCAGGATCCGATTCTAGACCTGTTTATAACATTCAGTTAGCAGCAACTGCACTCGTTACTGCACCACTATTAATTATCTTCTTCACACTTAAGAAATATATCATGTCAGGTGTTGGAAGAAGCGGTACTAAGGGTTAAACAAATAGAAATTCTATTTGAAAATATAAGAATTATAGGTATAAAAACAGAGGAGGAAAAAAATGAAGAAAATAGTATTTATTATACTTCTTACTTTAGGAATTTTGAGCTTATCAGCTTGTGCAACAAGACGTAATCAAGCTCCAATATTCGAAGGTGTAGAAGTTAACCAAACCATTCAAATTGGTGAAGCTTATGATCCGTTGGATGGTGTTACGGCAAATGACCGTGAAGATGGTGATTTGACAGCTTCAATCGTTGTTGACGGTTGGGAAGAAGGAGATCAAAACTTCCCAGGTAGTTATCAAATTAGATTGTCAGTTACAGATAGTGAAGGTGAAACAACAAGAGTCACAATCAATTTGACTGTTGAAGGTGATGTACCTACACCACTTATTGAAGGCTATTCAGGTAGTCCAGTATATTATATTGGTTCAGGTACCTACGATCCACTTTCGGGTGTTACGGCAACAGATGATATTGATGGAGACTTAACCGAAGAAATTCAAGTTCTTGGAACATATGATTTAGAAACTCCAGGTACTTATACAATTCGTTTAAGAGTTACAAATAGTTTAGGTGGACGTTCAACAATAACCATTATTCTTACGGTTACTGAAACTGACATTCCATTACAACTTACAACTTCTCCAATTACCATTACATTGTGGCATGCAATGGGTCAAGGAAATACAGCATTGATGCAAAAATATGCAGACTCATTTATGGATATTTATCCTAACGTAACTGTAGTTATTGCAGAAAGTGCAGGAACATACGATACCCTAAGAGGTAATATGATTAATGCGATTACTGCAGGAACTTATCCAAATATGGTTCAAGGTTATCCTGACCATGTTGCAGAATACTTAAATGGTAAAGTTGTTCTTAATTTAAATCCTTATATTGAACATGACACATTTGGTTTAATTGGTGATGATGCATTAGATGATATTATCGCATCATACCGTGCAGAAAATAGTCAATATGATTTAGAAGGTACATATTATTCATTACCATTCAATAAATCTACTGAAGTTATGATTTACAACAGAACAGTATTTGACGAACTAGATTTAGATGTTCCAGTTACATGGCAAGATATTATTACTATGGCACCTACGCTAAATGCGCATGCAGCAAGTAAAGGTACATCAAACTTTGTTCCATCATCTATGGATTCAACAGGTAATGCATTTATTACACATACAAGACAATTTGGTGGAGCATATACTGCAATTGATTTCACAAATATGCGTGGACAATACTTATGGAGAGATAATGTTCAAACAACAGCTGCTATGCAATTCTTAAAAGATAATAAGAATATTATTACACTTCCAGAATATTGGGATCAAGACTATGCATCAGTACCATTTGTGAATGGACAAACTTATATCACTATAGGATCTTCTGCTGGTGTTCGTTACAATATTCCAGGTGGATTTAACGAATCAAATCCAACGCTTGGAACAACATTCCAAATTGGTGTAGCTCCAGTTCCTTATAATGCTAATTATCCTGAACATAAAGCAGTGATTCAACAAGGTACAAATATTTCATTATTAAGTAAAGGTGACAGTCAAGAACAACTAGCTTCATGGTTATTCTTGAAACACATGATTAATACTGAAAATACAGTGGATTGGGCAATCAACACAGGTTATCTACCTGTTAGAACTAGTGCTTATCTAAGCGATAGATATCAAACATTCTTGGCTAACACAAATAACCCAATCGCAATCACAGCTCAAGCAGCGTTTACTCAATCAGGTTATATGTTCTATGATCCAGCATTTGTTGGTTCATCAAGAGCACGTACTCAAGTTGGTTTAGCACTTGAACGTATTATGTTAGGTGATGGCAACATTGCAGCTGCATTGGAAGATGCATACAATGAAGCTAACCTAGGTGGTAGTTAATTTCTTATTGGATTTTATGGTTTGGTATGACGATTGTTGTACCAAACCATCAATCATAAAGCATTTTGTTATAATCACGTTTTAAAATAAAATAGGAGGAAACAAATGGATACAAAGAGATTTAGTTTAAGAAAAAGTCTTTTGTCCCTACTTGTAGCAGTGTTATTAACATTTACATTGATTGCATGTGGCGATAATGACGCAGATTTAGTAGAAGAAGCTCTCGACAGTCTTGCAATAGTTTTTGCAAGTGGCGATGATGCAGATAACGTAACACGTAATTTGAATTTACCAACGACTGTTGGTGATGTAACAATTACTTGGTCATCAAGTAATCCTACTGTTGTTTCAAACGCAGGTGTTGTTACTCGTCAATTTACTGATGTTACAGTTACTTTAACAGCAACTGCGGTGTTGAATGATGTTACAGAAACTGCAGATTTTGAAGTTAAAGTCATTAGGGTAGATGTGCAGGCAGCACTTGATGCGATTGCTTTAACAGGTGATAACATCTCATATAATGCAACGACTGAAAAATATACAGTTGTCGGAAATGTTACATTACCAGCAACATCAAATGGCGTTGCTGTTGCTTGGGAATCTACAAATCTTGCAGTAATGAGTAATGCAGGTGCTGTAACGCGTCCAGCGTATGGCGAAAATGATGCGAACATTTTATTGATTGCAACTATTAACAACGTCGAAAGAGAATTTGAAATCGTTGTTCCTGCAATTACTGAAAAACCAGCAGCATTGATTCTTCAAGAAGCAAGCGATCAACTATTATTAGCAGGCACAAGTAATGGCGTTAGCCAAAACTTAACTTTACCTACTACAGTGGGTACTGAAGGTGTTACAGTTACTTGGTCTTCTGACACTCCAGCAGTTATTTCAAATACTGGCGTAGTTGTTAGAACAGAAGTAAATGTTACAGTTGTCCTTACTGCTACTCTTCACTATGGAACAGAAACTTTAGAAAAAGAATTTGAAGTTGTTGTTCTTGCAGCTGAAAACTTTGAATTAGTTGCTGATATAGCTGAAGCAATAAGTATTAGTAAAGACGGACTAAGTTATAACAGAACATATGTTAAAATCAACGCAGTAACCATTATGGGTATTACAAATGATGGTGTTGTCTTTGCAGATGATTCAGGATTCTTATTTGCATACATGGGATCTCGCAGAGATGACCTTGTAGTTGGAGATGTTTATGATGTTATTGGTTTAACTGACAGATACTTTGGTTCATGGCAATTAAACAATACAGCAGTATCAGCGACTCCAGTTATTTGGATTGAATCTGATGCAGCAGTTACAGTTGTAACTCCTGTTGTTGCTAATTCAGTAACAGATATGATGGCAAATCATGCTATTCCAACAACTGAAGCTCCAGATATCGATTATGTATACTATAGATTAACTGCTAAAGTTAGAGTCCAAAATCCTGGTGATAATTACGGTACAGTATTTGTTAATCCAGATTATATTGGTGATGATATTCCAACAGCTCCAAATAGTGCACATGCTACTGATGGTGTCATGATTTATTATCAATCTAATAAAGCAGCATTTGATGCATTTGATGGTGTTACAGTTACTTTCAATGCATTGTTCTATGGATATCGTTCAGACCGTACAGTATTTACAATTCTATTTATTGAAACAGTTGATGATATTGAAAACACATTAACAGATACAGAATTAGTAGATGTAGCTGGATTATCATTACAAAACAATTTCATGACTGAATACACAGAAGCTACAACAGTTTCACTACCAAGCTCATTATTAGGAACATCAATTGCATGGGCAAGTAGTCATGATACTTTAATTGACCCTGTTACTGGTGCTGTTACATTACCAGCTGAAGGTCAAGTAGAAGTTACATTAACTGCAACAATTACATTAAATGCAGTTGAAAAAGAATTTACTTATAAGATTAATGTCGGTGAATTAGAACTAAGTACAATCGCAGACGCTAGACTAGAAGATAATATGACAAAAGTTCTTATTGAAGGTGTTATTACTGGATTTGCTTATAACACATCATTCAATAATGCAACTGTTTATATCCAAGATGCAACTGCTGGTGTCAATCTATATAGATTATCTGGCACAGGTGTTGCAGACTTAGTTGTAGGCGATAAGATTAGCGTTGTTGGTATGAAAAATACTAGCAATGGATTAGTAAGAATTCAAGACTTCGAAGAATATGAACTTATATCTTCTGGTAATGCATTTGTTCCAGTTGAAGTAGTTGAAGCAGATGAATTCATTAACTTCCAAAGTCAATTTGTATATGTTACAGGTACATTAAAAGCTAAACCAAACGTATCAACAACTGGATGGGATGATTCAACAGTTGTTCAAGTTGGTGCTAAGGAAGTTAAACTTTATATTCATCACCCAGGTGATATGGATGCAACTGAAAGAACAGCATTAGTAGATCTACTTAATGGATTAGAAGCAGGCGATACAATTTCTGCATTCGGACCAATGGGTTGGTATAATGCTCCTCAAATCGTTGTTTATGCTCCTGAACACATTGTTGTTGGTGGATATGTTGAATTAACTGATGCTCAAAAAGCAGAACAAGCAGCTGGTTTATTAACAATTCCAACTGAAATTGAAGAAACAACTACATTAGCACTTCCTGCTACAGGCGCACACAGTTCAACAGTTACATGGGTAAGTTCAGATAATGCAGTCATTAATGATGCAACTGGTGAAGTTGTTTTACCAGCTACAGGAAATGTAACAGTTACTTTAACAGCTACAGTTACTGTTGGCGTTGAAGAATTTGTTAGAGTTGAAACAATTACTGTCGGTGAAATTATTAGAACTGTTGCTTATGCTAGAGCAGCAGCTGTAGACACAGTAATGACAATAGAAGCAACGATTTCAGCGGTTGCATTTGATAGTAGTGACCGTGGTGTTGTCTTTGTTGAAGATGCTAACGATGGAATTTATTTATACAAAGTACCTGCTGATTATAAAGCTGATTTAGTTGTAGGTAATACAATTAAGTTTAGAGGTAACCGTGCAGTATTTGGTGACCTTGCTCAAATTAACAACTTTGTAAGTGTTGAAGTAGTAACAACTGGTAACACAGTTACACCTACAGTCGTTACTGATCCAACAATGTTGCCAACTTATGAAGGTCAACTTGTATCAATTACAGGTTACTTAAGAGAAGAATATGCAGGCACACCATCCAATTTCTATTTAGTAACAACTGCAGGCACATTTACAATTAGATTAGTTAGTGGCTCAGATCAAGTTACAGCGGTAAGAGATGCTGCTCAAGCATCACTTGTTGGCGTTGCTGAAGGTACTGAAGTTACTATCGTTGCTGGTTTAGGAAGATATTTCAATAACTTCCAAATTATGTTATTTAACGATACACAAGTTACACTTGGTGCAGTTGGTTCAGATGTTAATCTTGGTGCAGTTGCAGTTGCTCATATGGATTTACCAGCAGCTGATAACGAGGTTGTAGCTGATTTAACACTTCCAGCAACTGGATTATTTGGAACAACTTATGTATGGACTTCTAGCAATACAGCAGTTATTACTGATGCTGGTGTTGTTACGAGACCAGAATATCCAGCAGCTGATGCTGTTGTTACAATGTCTTATGAGTTCAAGATGGGTGAAACTGTTCTTGCTAGTGGGGCTGTTGAATTTACAGTATTAGCAACTGAAGAAGTTATCGTCGATGGACCTGTGACAGTTGTAGCTGCATATACAGGTGATACGACTACAAATATGACTGCCGGCAATAACGCTACTTTAATTGGTTTAGATGAAACTATCTTCACAGTTACAAGTACAGAACGCGTTAATAGTCCTCTTCATGTTGGATTAAACAGTTCAGGTCAAATTAGACTTTATGGTAGTTCAGATACAGAAGGTAATATTTTAACAATTGCTCTTTCTGAAGATTATATTATTACTGAAGTTGAGTTTGCATTTGGTACAACTGTTGGAAATGCTTTAATTATGACAGGAACTACAGAACAGTTCAACGGAGCATTGACCGCAAGTGAAGTAAAGACATACTCAGGATTAGCTGTAAATGACTTTAGTATTCAAAATAAGAATGCTAGCACAGGCCAAATTTACATATTATCAATTACTATTACATACGAAGTAGTTGAAGCTGGAACATTGATGATTTATGAATTGTATGGTGGTGGTGGAAATTCTGGAGCAACTTACTCAAATGATTATGTAGTACTCTATAATGGAACATCTGCTGCTATTGATTTATCAGCATACTCACTACACTATGCTTCATCTACTGGTGTATTCAACGCAACTTATAATAAGTTTGATCTTGTTGGAACAATTGAAGCAGGAGGATACTTCTTAATTCAATTAGCTGGTGGAACTACCGTTACTGATAAACCATTACCTACTCCAGATCAATCATCATCTGTTATTAATATGGCTGGATCAAATGGCAAGATTGCTCTTGCAATGGGTTCAGTAGCTGATTTAACATTATCAGGATCTGGTGATCCAGCAGTTGTAGATTTTGTTGGATTCGGAACAGCAAATGATTTTGAAACTGCTGCAACTCCAGCATTAAGTAATACAACATCGGCGCAAAGAACTAGTTTCGTAGATTCAAACGATAACTCAGTTGATTTTGCAGTCGTAACTCCAGATTTATCTTACTTAAGTTAAATATAAGAACACACATAAGAAAGTTTTTCGAGTATCAGATAGGTAGGCATTTTGCCTACCTATTTTTTCTTTTTATCAAAACTTTATAACACTATATGTTATAATATTTCTACAATGTTACAAGGAGTTGTGGATATATGATAAAAAAAATTATGGTGCTAATGGTCTTTCTTTTAAGCATCACATTATTAGTCGGTTGTAATGGTTCAGAGTCAAATGAAATCATACTGCCAAATTTAGATGGAATGAACAAAACTGAAGCATTAAATCAACTTTCAGGATTAGGATTACAAATTACTTTTGATGACGTAGTTGATAACACCAAACCTGAAGGAACTTTTGCTTATTATGAAAATGATTTAGAAGCTGGTTCAGTTGTTGAGAAAAATCAAGCAATAACAATATTCTTTTATAGTCATGTCATTATTGATGGAGAAGTACTACCTGATCTAGTTGGACTGGATGAAGATGAAGTTCTTGATGTGTTAATGGATTTAGATATATTCTATACATTTGTTGAATATCCAACTAATGATATCGAGGAAGGTATCTTTGTTCAATATGGATCAAACTACCAAGCAGGATCAGTAGTCCCATTTTGGACAAATGTAACTGTTTATTTTGCCGTTGCTATTTATAATGATGGTTTAATTATTAGCAAATATGTTGAAGGTTCAAATGACAATAAGGCTATTGAAATAGCTAATTTATCAAATGAAACTGTAGATTTATCAGAATATACACTATCACTGTATTTAAATGGTTCTGAAACAATTTCCACAAGCATTACATTAGAAGGAACATTAGAACCAGATGAATTGCTAATTCTTGCTCATCCAAATAGTGATGCCGAAATATTAGCAGTTGCTGATGTGTTAACTTCGGATTTAACTTTTGATGGTAATGATGTAGTTGCTATAACATTTAGAAATGGAGCAACCGTTGATATTATCGGAACGATTGGGTTTACATTCTTTTATTTGGATAATGAAACATTTGTTAGAAAGCCAAGTATTATAACAAACTCAAATGAATATAATCTATTAGATTGGGATATATACGCAAACGATAACTTTAGCATGTTAGGTTCTCATCCTGTTGCTTTCCCAACATCATTTACTTTAACACCAGAGCATCTAGCACTTCCTTTTGAAACACCAATGGGTGTTATTGAGGTCACCTTCATTAGCAATAATGATGGAGATACTGCTGAGTTCAATCCTGGATTTACAGGTGGATCTCGTGTTCGCTTTATTGGGATTGACACTCCAGAAATGACTGCCCCAGTACAACCTTGGGCACCTCAAGCTACCGAACATTTATATCAATTACTCAGCAACGCTGAAACAATCTACCTACAACACGACCCAGCTTCTGGAACTCAAGAAACCTATGGACGTACATTAGCTTTAGTTTGGGCTGATGGTGTACTTACTAATTATGAAATGGTTCGCATGGGATACAGTGCAAACATGTATTCTGATGCTATGGAAAGATTAGTGTTCAACGGTGTATCACTATCTAGATGGTTCCAAAGAGCGGAACAAGAAGCTAAAGCGAACAATAGAGGTATTTGGAGTTAATGAGAGTTATTTATCGTATCCTATATGCAATCGCTGCAGCCATAGGACTTTATCTAGTATTTGACATCTCAAATGCAAGTGTCGTTAATGCATATATTGAAACGCATGGTACACAAGCAATTGAAGATGAAAATTATGAATACTTTATATCTGCAAGATACTATCATCAAGTACCTGTTTTTGAAACTACAGTTCAGGAAAGTAACCGTACATTTGTTGTTAAAATTTATAATGTGGGTAATATTAGGACTATTGAAAACGAATTTGATGTTGTTGAAGGGTTTTACGTTTTAATGCATCAAACTGCAGGACCCGAAGTCTTTATGCCTTATTATGCGTCTGTTACAGGAGGCACAATTATTAACGAGTATACAGGCATAAAAATAAGTGTTTTGCCCATTTATACATTGGTTCAAAGTGAAAGATTTTCGATGTTTATAAACTATGAAGATTTTGTTGATGAAACAGAAGGTTATCAAAACATTACTAAAATAGAAGTGATTCAATCAGAAATAACTTTGTTCACACTTAACGTTAATTTAGAATTAGACGATTTAGTTTTGGAACAACCACTACTCGATTATATAGATACCTATCAAGAAGTTCCAACTGAAGCATTTGACCAAATTGGATATGCTCCAGTTATTCAAATTGACAGTCGATTTGTTGTGATTAGAAATGTTATTATATATTTAATCTTAGTTTCAATCATAACATTCTTTATTTTCTTCAAACAAAGAAAGCGCATGGGAAGAACTGAGGCAACCACTGGCCTTGAAAAAGATATAGAAAGACTTAAAAAAACAAAAGAAGAAAAGCGATAAATCATCGCTTTTTTGCTCAAGATATGATATACTATTCTAATCACTAAACATAAGGAGTTCAACATGAATATTAAAGAAAAAATTATCAAAAAGATTGAAGCATATGATAAAATAATTATCCATAGACATATCAGACCAGATATGGATGCAATCGGTTCACAATATGGATTATATTTGACTTTAAAAGAAAACTATCCCAATAAAAGAATTTACAAAGTTGGCGATGTAAATGATATGGTCTATCTCGCATCAATGGACGAAATACCAGATGAGTATTATCAAAATGCTTTAGTTATTATTACAGACGTTTCAGTATCAAAATTAATAAGCGATGATCGATATAAACTTGCTAAAGAAATCATAATTATAGATCATCATCAAAATGATACTGATCTACCTAACGTATCTATATTTTATAAAGATCCAACATTCGCATCAGCATCAGAAATGATTATTGATTTAATCAAAGAATATGGTCTTAGGGTATCCCCAGAAGCAGCAACCTATCTCTATGGAGGTATGGTTACAGACACTGGAAGATTCCTATATTTAAATAATGCAAGTAAAACATTTGAACTTGCTGCATACATTACTAAATTCAATCCAGCATATCAAGATTTCTATGATTATATCTATACTGAGACTTTACAAAAACGACAAACAAAAAACTTATTCTCATCTTTCGATATTACGCAAAATGGTGTTGCATATCGAAAAAATGATGCCAACTTGATTGAGCAAAGTGGGTTAGAATTCCAAGCGATATCAAGAGGTATGGTTAATCAGATGGCTGGGATTAAAGATATTCCTATTTGGGCTAATTTCACTGAAGATATTGAAAATAACGTTATCGTAGGAGAGTTTAGATCTAGAGGTATTACCATTGTTGATATTGCAAAAAAATATGGTGGTGGTGGCCATAACCAAGCTTGTGGAGCAAGCCTCAAGAATTGGGATGAAGTAGAACTTGTATTAAAAGATTTTGATGAAAGGGCAAAAAACTATGCAAAGAATATTAAATAAAATCAAATCATACGACACTATTATTATCCACGGACACAAAAGACCAGATGGGGATTGCTATGGCTCTCAATTTGGCTTATCAAATATTATTAAAACATCATTTCCAAATAAAAAAGTTTATGTGGTGGGTGAAACTAGCCACTTTGTAGATTTTGTAGGAAAAGTAGATACAGTTACTGATGATGTATATGAAAATGCTTTATCTATTGTTGTTGATACAGCTGTGAAAGATCGCATTAGCGATGAAAGATACATCAAAGGAAAAGAAGTCATTAAAATAGATCATCATATACCAGTAGACGATTACGGAGATCTTAGATGGGTAGATACATCATTTCCAGCATGCTCTCAAATGATTGCTTATTTTTATTACAAGTTTAAAAATGAGTTAAGTATGACTTTAGAAGGAGCAAATGCTTTATATACAGGTATTGTTACTGATACAGGAAGATTCCGTTTTAGAGGTGTTTCTAAACTTACTCATCAAATTGCAGGCATGTTAATTGAAAAAGGTGTAGATGTTGAATATATAGACGGTAACCTAGGTAAAGAATCATTGCAGATGATTGCACTTAAAGGATATGTGTACAGCAATTTCGTAACAACCAATGGTTTTGTTTACCTTAAGATGACTAGAGATATAATTGACAAATATGAAGTATCAGATGAACAAGCTGCATCAGTTGTTAGTTTAATTGGTGGTATAGAAGGTTTTCCAGTATGGGCATTATTCATTGAGTATCCTGGAGAAATTAGAATTCGTTTAAGATCTAATGGACCAACAATTGATAAGTTAGCAAATCAATATGGTGGTGGTGGCCATGCGAAAGCTTCTGGAGCTAAATTAGAAAACTGGGAACAACTTCCTGAGTTTATAAAAGATGTTGAAGAAGTTGTTAAAACTTACCATAATGAGGTTTAATTAATAATGCAACAAGAATGCAAGACCATTATTGTAGAAAATCCCAAACTTCCTTTAAATGAAATAGAAAGAAGTTTAACTAAAACATATAAAAAAGATATATTTAGACCGTTCGTGCAAGCAATCAATGAGTATGAACTTATTCAACCAGGAGATAAGATTGCTATTGGTATCTCGGGTGGAAAAGATAGTTTAATTCTGGCAAAACTTTTTCAAGAGTTAAAAAAGCATAATAAAATTCCATTTGAACTCGTATTTCTATCGATGGATCCAGGATTTAGACAAATTAATAGAGACCTACTACTTAATAACTGTAACTACTTAGATATTCCTGTTGTTATTAAAGAGTCTGAAATATTCGATGTCATTGGTAAAATAGCAAAAGAAAACCCATGTTATATGTGTGCAAGGATGAGAAGAGGTTTTCTCTATAAAGCAGCAAAAGATTTAGGATGTAACAAATTAGCATTAGGACATCACAAAGATGATGTGATAGAAACAACACTTTTAAATATCTTTTATAATGGAACATTTATGACAATGGTTCCAAAAATTCAGGCAGAGAATTTTGAGGACATTGAACTCATTAGACCAATGATGTTCGTTAAAGAAAAAGACATTATCAGATGGATTAAACACAGCGGTATTCAAGCAATGAACTGTGGATGCACAGTTGTTGCTGAAAAAACATCTTCAAAAAGAAGAGAAATTAAGGATTTAATCGAGAGCTTAAGACAAGTTAACCCTGACGTTGATCAGCAAATATTTAACTCAGCTACAAACGTTAATATAGAAGCTATCTTAGGTTATCGAAATGATACAAAAAGGGTACATTTTAATGAACTCTATGATGAGAGGAGAAAAAAGAAATGATATTAGATGCAAATTTAACATTAGCAGATATCTTACTTAAAGTGATATTGCCATTGTCTCTTACATTTTTTATTGCAGCATTTGTAGGTCTTGAACGTCAAAATGTTGGAAAAGCTGCAGGATTATCTTCACATATATTAGTAGCCATGGCAAGTGCAGGAATTGCAGTTATGCAAAGATTGATGTTTGAGCAACAAATTGATTTAGGTTTTGGAGATCCAGAGGGTCAAAGAGTTATTGCTCAAGTCATCACCGGTGTTGGTTTTGTTGGGGCTGGTGTAATTATCAAAGATCAAGCCAATGTAGTCAAAGGAATTACAACAGCAGCAACCATTTGGTTTACTGCCATGATTGGTTTAATTATTGGTAGTGGATACCTTGTCGTAGGTACCATTTTAGGATTGTTTATTGTATTGTTTGTCTTATCAAGAGATATAGCAAGAGGATTTAATCCACTAAAACCAAAAGCAAATAGAGAGCATACACATTCAAGAGATGGAGAATAATAAATGAATTTTGATACTATTGCAGCGATTTCAACTGCTTTTGGAACTGCAGGTATTTCTGTAATTCGAATTAGTGGTGAAGATGCAATATCTGAATTCAATAAAATATTTAAAGGGAAAGATTTAAACAAAGTAAAAAGCCATACTTTAAATTATGGACATATTCTTGATGAAGATGGATCCATCATAGATGAAGTTATGGTTGCTATATTAAAAGCTCCCAAATCATTTACTGCTGAAGATACTGTGGAGGTATCAACACACGGCGGTATTTTAATCACGCAAAAAGTACTAGAGCGAATATTATCTTTAAATATTCGATTAGCAGAACCTGGAGAATTCAGTCAAAGAGCATATCTTAACGGAAGAATTGACTTAGTTGAAGCAGAGTCTATTATGGACCTTATTCATGCAAAAAGCGAACAAGCTTTAAAGATTGCAAATCTCGGTGTTCAAAAAGAAACCTCAAGACTAATTAGAAACTTAAGATCAAAACTCTTAACAATTGTTGCGCAAATAGAAGTTAATATTGATTATCCAGAATATGATGATGCAATCGTTATGAGTAAAGAAATCATTAAGCCAAAGACTGAAGAACTGATTCAAGACATCGATGAACTTATAAAAGAGTCTCAAAAAAATCAAGTCATCCGTGAAGGTGTAAAAACAGTTATTGTAGGCAAACCAAATGTTGGAAAAAGCAGTTTACTAAATGCACTTTTGGATGAAGAAAAAGCTATTGTAACTGACATAGAAGGAACGACAAGAGATACGATTGAAGCGTATATTAATATGAGTGGTGTTACGCTTAAGTTAATTGATACTGCAGGTATTAGAAATACTGAAGATTTCGTAGAAAAAATTGGTGTAAATCGCTCAATCAAGGCACTTCAAGATGCTGAACTTGTACTACTTGTTTTGGATCAAAGTAAAGCATTATCAGAAGAGGACATGAGACTTTTAGATCTCACAAAAGACAAAAAGCGACTTATTATTGGTAACAAATCGGACCTAAAAAAAGTACTTTCATTAGAAGAGGTCCTTCAAGTTTCAACAATCACCAAATCAGGGTTAAAGGAACTTGAAAAAGCAATTTTAAGATTGCTATCACTAGAAGATATAGGACAAAGAGACTTCAATTACTTATCGAATGTTAGACATATTATGAAAGTTAAAGAAGCTAAAGAATCTTTAACGAATGTTTTAGAATCCATTGAATTAGATATGCCAGTAGACGTTTATGCAATTGATCTAACAGCGGCATGGAGAGCATTAGGAGAAATCTTGGGAGAAAATTATCAAGATGATTTATTAGATGAATTATTTTCTAAGTTTTGTCTAGGAAAATAAGTCAATTCCTTTTTAAGAAACTATCATATTATAAGCTATAATATGTGTTATAATGAAAAAAGAAAGAAAGCGAGGGTATTCTTATGGCATATGTAGCATTGTATCGTGCGTATCGACCAAAAGCATTTAGCGAAGTATCGGGACAAAAAGTAATCATTAAAACACTTCAAAATACATTGTTGCATGATAAGGTTGCCCATGCATATTTATTTAGTGGACCTAGAGGTACAGGTAAAACAAGTATCGCTAAAATTTTTGCTAAAGCAGTTAATTGTGAGCATCAACCAAACAATGAACCATGTAATGAATGTAGCATTTGTAAAGGTATTGATAAAGGAGATATTCCTGATGTCATAGAAATTGATGCTGCATCAAACAACGGTGTTGATGAAATTCGCGAATTAAGAGATAAAGTTAAGTACATGCCAAGTGTTGGTAGGTACAAAGTATATATCATCGATGAAGTGCATATGTTAACACCAGGAGCATTTAATGCTTTATTAAAAACTTTAGAAGAACCACCAAAGCATGTCATCTTTATTTTAGCAACAACCGAAGTTCACAAAATACCACCAACAATATTATCAAGATGTCAACGTTTCGATTTCAAAAACATCGAAACCAACGACATCGTAGATAAACTAAAACATATTGCTGAAAAAGAAAACATTGAAATTTCTCATGATGCAATCTATGCAGTTGCAGAAAATGCAGAAGGTGGATTAAGAGACGCAATTAGTTTACTTGATCAAACCATCTCTTATGCAGATGGGAAAATTACTGAAGATGATGTGCATCAAGTATCCGGTAGTGTTTCAAAGAAAGCTTTAATCAAATTATTAACTTCCATTTCAAACAAAGAAATTAGTAATGCAATGATTATACTAAAAGACTTACTTGCAGAAGGTAAGGAAATCAGTAGAATTGTTAACGATTTAATTTTAGCGCTTCGTGATATTTTATTAGAAAAATCAGTTAAAGTTGAATACGTTAAATACAAAGATTTAGTAAGCATATTCTCGTTTGATAAAATATACTTCTATCTAGACATTTTAAATCGTTTGCAACAAGATATGAAATGGACACATCAAAAGAGAGCTTATGTTGAGTTAGCTTTAATTAAAATGATGGAACACCCAACATTACAAGCTATTGATTATGAAGCAACGATTATGGACTTAAAAAATAGTATGCAAGAAATTAAAGAACAAATCAAAATTCAACCTAAAGCAGTTGTTCAAAACAATAAAAAACCACTTGTAACAATTAAACAAGTGGAAAGCATCTTAAACAATAGTGATAAAGACAAAAAGAAATTATTATTATCGGGTTGGGACCATTTAAAGGATTACCCAAAGAGTCATTTAAAAATGGTTGCATACTTGCTATCCCAAGCTGAATTAGAAGCTGTCTCAGATTCAATGTTGTTGGTCTATGATGATATTAACTTATGCAAACGCATATTAGAACCAGAAACCAAGAAAATGGTGCTAGACATCATCAATAATAAAAAACATTTAATTGATGATTATGTTGCAATACTTAAAACAGACTGGTTAGTTATCAAAGAAGTTTACCTAGATTTATGGAAGAAAGGTAGTAAAAAACCTAAGTTACCCCCATATGATCTAAAATTATATATAGACTTAATTGATGAAGAAAAGAAAGAACCCGAAATCATCTCTTTAGCAAAAGATTATTTTGGAGAAAAAGCGATTATAAAGGAGTGACACTATGAACCCAAATATGTTAAGCAAATTAAAGAAGATACAAAAACAAATG
>JANKMU010000005.1:79845-120295 GCA_024650045.1 Mycoplasmatota bacterium
AGAAGCACTAGAAAGAAAAGAATTCTTTGGTAAAGCTTCTGGAGTGACTGTTGTTATGCAAGGCACAAGACAAGTAATAGATGTACAAATCAACCCTGAATTTTTAGAGGAACTAGATCTTCTTCAGGATTCTATTTTACTTGCAGTTAATGACGCATTAAAACAAATAGAAAAAGAACAAGAAGAAACAATGGGACAATTCAGTGGTGGTTTAGGTGGGTTTGGATTTTAATGTATCCCAACATACTGAAGAAAATCATTGAAGATTTTCAAAAATTACCAGGTATTGGAGAAAAAACTGCTGAAAGGCTGGCTTTACATCTTGTTACTAAAATTGAAGATGATGAGATCATTCAATTTTCCAACCATTTAGCAATCCTCAAGCAAGAAATAAAATATTGCAATCAATGCCATATGATTACTGATCATGATTTGTGTGGAATATGTAGCAATCCAAATAGAGATCAAGACATCATCATGGTGGTTGCTGATGCAAAAGATGTGTTTGTTATGGAAAAAATGAACACATACCATGGTTTATATCATGTTTTAGGTGGACTGGTTGATTTTTCAAGAGGCATTACAGATAAAGACTTAAATATCGACACTTTAGAACAACGCTTAAAAAACGCAAAAGAAATGATTATTGCGACTAGCGGAACAGTTGAAGGTGAGATGACAGCTAAGTATTTAAAATCTTTATTTGATGATGATAAACTTTCAGTAACAAGATTGGCATATGGACTGCCCGTAGGAGCAGACTTAAAATATGCAGATGAATTAACATTGAGTAAAGCTGTTGAAAACAGACTGAAGTATTAGGAGGAAAAAACGATGTGGGATACAATTAAAGGGTTTTTAGGATCCATTTATGGTAGATTTAACGAATTTTTACAGACATCATTAGGCATTGATGAAAAATTAATCGGACTCTATCAAGAGTTTGTTGTGCCATTACCAGAATTAATTAAAATTGTTGGTATTGTATTTGCTGGAATTATTTTAGTTCTAGGTGTGATTAGTTTCGTTAAGAAAATGTTGAAATTATTCGTTGTACTCGCTGTTATTCTAGCTATCGTTTTATTAATTACTCAATTAAGATAAATAACACTTGCAAAAACAAGATGATTAGTATACAATATATACGGTTTTAGGAGGCAGAAATGAGCGATAAAATGAAATCATTAGCAATGCTTGATGTAGCAGAAATTCTATTAAAAGACAGCAAGAAGCCAATGACCATCCAACAATTAATTCAAAGTGTTGCTGAAATCAAGGAAATTTCACTAGAAGATGTTGATAAATTGACGCAACTTTATATGGATATAACACAAAGCGCAAAGTTTGTGTATTGTGGCGATGACCAATGGGACTTGAAAGAAAGAAATTTAGAATTATGGGATAAAGACGGATTCGCCTTTGTTCAAGCTGAAGAAGTTGAAGAAGATGTCGAGGAAGACTTAGACTTTACTGAATATACTCTTGAAGAAGAGGAAGAGGAAGTTAAGGCTAAAGTTGAGAAAGATGATGATGAAGATGAAGATGAAGAAGAAGTCGACGAAGAAATAAAAGAAGAAAAAGCTTATATCGAAATTGATCTACCAACGAAGTCTACTGATGATGACGATGTTGATGATGATGTTGAAATTGAATTTGACGATGATTACGACGAAGACGATTACAATGAAATCATGGATGATTATGAAGATATGTATGATGAGTAATACACATCAGCTATAAAAATGTATTCAATTGGGTATACATCATGGTATACCCTTTTTTCATCAAAATAAACAAAAAAATTGATTAAATGATAATAATGAATATAATTAAGTTATGAAAGAAGGGGTTTATATATATGGGGAATTTTTATGAAATATTGGGTTATGTAGCGTCTTTTATCGTTTTAGTTTCTTTATTGATGAGTTCAGTGAAAAGATTAAGATGGATTAATTTGACTGGTTCACTAGTTTTTGCAATATATGGGTTTCTTATAGGAGCAATCCCAGTAGGTGTGATGAACACCGGTATTGTTATGATTAATATTTATTATCTATTTCAAATGTATACGAGAAAAGATTATTTTACACTCATTGAAATGAATAAAGATACAGAATACTTCAAATACTTTATGAATTTTTATCGTGACAATATAGAATCTTTTATGGAAGTAAAAGATCATCTAGAAGATTCGAAGTATTTGAAGTTGTTTATTCTAAGGAATACAGTACCCGCAGGTGTTGTTGTCGGTGAATATGATTCCAAAAATACTTTAAGAATTTTAGTTGATTATGTAACTCCAACATATCGTGATTTTAAAATAGGTAAATTTCTTTATCATGAGAACAAAGACTTTTTTGAGCAACTAGGAGTTAAAAACCTAATAACAGATCCCGGTAATACCAAACACCAAGCATACTTGAAGAAAATGGGATTTATCGAAAATGAGGATAAATATATTAAAGAAATCTGAAATATGTGTTGTGTTTCAACTATCTTTTGATATAATAGATAAGGGCACACCAAAGAGTCTCCTAAAGACAGGAGACTCTTTTCTTTTAAAAAGTAGGAGGGTAAAAAATGGCTAAATATATATTTGTTACAGGGGGAGTAGTTTCTAGTTTAGGCAAAGGAATTACTGCATCAGCAATTGGTCAATTACTTAAGAGTAGAGGACTCAAAGTGTTTATGCAAAAGTTTGATCCATATATCAATGTTGATCCAGGAACAATGAGTCCATATCAGCATGGTGAAGTTTTTGTGACTCAAGATGGAGCTGAAACTGATCTTGATTTGGGGCATTATGAAAGATTTATCGATGAGAATCTTAACAGACATTCAAGTATTACTACAGGAAAGATTTATCAAACTGTTTTGAAAAGAGAAAGACGTGGTGATTATTTAGGCGCTACCGTTCAAGTTATCCCCCATATTACAGATCAAATTAAGAAAAAATTAGTTGATGTTGCCAAACACACTAATCCAGATGTAGTTATTACTGAAATTGGTGGTACAGTTGGTGACATTGAATCACTCCCATTTTTAGAAGCTATACGTCAAGCAAGACGTGATTTTGGTTTCAACAATACCCTTTATATCCATAATACCCTTGTCCCATATTTAAAAGCAGCAAATGAAATTAAAACAAAACCAACACAACACAGTGTTAAAGAACTGATGAGTTTAGGTATACATCCAGATGTTATTATGTTGAGAAGTGAAAAACCAATTTCACAGGAAATCAAAGACAAAATAGCGTTATTTTGTGATGTTGATGCAAAAGCTGTATTCGAATCTCTTGATGTTGAAGTTTTATATGAGGTTATCATAAACTTGCATAAGCAAAAAATTGATGATTGGATTCTACATCATTTTGGATATCAACATCAACATCAAGCAGATATTACACCTTGGATAGACCTAGTTAAGCGTATTAAGAATTTAAAAAAAGAAGTAACTATAGCATTAGTTGGAAAATATGTGCAGCTCTATGATGCGTATTTATCTGTAAGTGAAGCATTAAAACATGCTGGGTACTTCCACGATCGAGTTATCAATATCAAATGGATCAATGCAGAATCTGTTGATGCATCAAATATTAAAGAAAGTTTAAATGGATGTGAAGGTGTTGTCGTTCCTGGTGGTTTTGGCAAAAGAGCTACTGAAGGGAAATTGGCAGCTATCCAATATGCAAGAGAAAATAATATACCATATCTAGGTTTATGTTATGGTATGCAATTAGCAGTTATTGAATACGCAAGAAATGTATTAAATATCAAAGATGCTAGTTCGACAGAAATTGATTCTGACACAAAAAATCCTATTATATCTCTACAAAGAGGAAGACTCTCTGATGAGGATTTAGGAGGCACATTACGCTTGGGATTGTATGATTGTGAAATTAAAGAAGGCACGCTTGCCTATACTGCATATCAATCTAAGCTTATTCAAGAAAGACATCGTCATAGATATGAGTTTAATAATGCATATCTAGAACAATTTGAAGAAAGTAACATGGTTATATCTGGTTACAATAGTGAATACCAATTGGTTGAAATGGTTGAACTTATGAACCACCCATGGTTTGTAGCAGTTCAATTTCATCCAGAATTTCTATCAAGACCACTAAGACCACATCCACTATTTAGAGATTTTATTGGAGCAATCGTAAAATAAATTTCACATAATGGTTCATGCAACCGATTACAAGCCCAGTTTTATTGCTAAAAGCAATACTTTGTAATATAATAGATGTGACCAAAATTCAAGGAGGAATATAAAAATGGCAGTAGTATCAGCAAAAGAAATGTTATTAAAAGCACACAAAGAAGGATATGGTGTTGCTCAAATTAATATTAACAATTTGGAATGGATTAAAGCAGTTTTAACAACTGTAGAAGAACTTAAATCACCAGTTATTTTAGGAGTATCAGAAGGTGCAGCTAAATATATGGGTGGATATAAGAATGTAATGGCAATGGTAAGAACTTTAGATGAACACTATAATGTTTCAGTACCAATGGCCGTTCACCTAGATCATGGAACATATGAAGGAGCATATAAAGCATTAGATGCAGGATTTACATCAATTATGTTTGATGGTTCTCATTATCCATTTGAAGAAAACTTAGCAAAAACAAAAGAAATCGTAAAAGCATGTCATGCAAAAGGTGTTTCTGTTGAAGCTGAAGTAGGATCAATCGGTGGTGAAGAAGATGGTGTTATTGGAGCTGGAGAAATTGCAGATCCTAAAGAATGTGCAGCGATTGCAGCTACAGGTGTAGATATGTTTGCAGCAGGCATTGGTAATATTCATGGGACATACCCAGCAAATTGGAAGGGATTGGACTTTGAGGTGTTAGCTGAAGTTCAACGTGTTACCGGTGGAGTTCCTCTAGTATTGCACGGTGGTACAGGTATTCCTGAAGACATGGTTAAAAAAGCTATCTCATTAGGTGTATCAAAAATTAATGTTAATACTGAACTTCAATTAGCATTTGCAGCTGCTACACGTAAATACATTGAAGAAGGAAAAGACCGTCAAGGTAAAGGATTTGACCCAAGAAAATTATTAAATCCAGGATATGAAGCAATCAAACAAACAATTAGAGAAAAACTTGAAATGTTTGGTTCAGTTAATAAAGCTTAAGAAGAGGTGATTGTATGCGTGATGAAAAAGTTTATCACGAGTATGCCAATTGGAAGCTTGAACACCATGAGTTGCTCAAGTATCTAACCGATACAAACTCAGATTTAATTATTCGTTTTAAGCATGTCATCGACGTAACCGATCATCTATATGACAAATTAATAGACGATACGACATATACTAGTGAAGAAGACCATATATTTGAAACAGGATTTTATTATCTTGCAGATCAAATAAATGAAATTGTCGATTTGCTCAATCGTTCATACGATAACAATATTAAGGATTTAGAAAATAGATCTAAAGATGTCAATTTGCTATTAAGCACAATAGATTTTCAAAATGAGTTATTAGGTGTTGAAAACTTCGAACAAAAAGATATGGATTATCTTGTTCAGTTTGAACAAGATGTTCTAAAAAAACTGGAGAATAAAGAAGATGTACCAATAGATATGTTTAATAAACTAGATCAAATGACATTCGATTTGTTTAAAAGACTTGATGTTGAGTACTTTCCTATTAATGACATATTTTTAGAAATAGCAGATGAATTAGGTATACTTTAAAAGCGTGTTGATTAACACGCTTTTTTCTTTTCAAACTCATATTAAAGCAAAAAAAAACAGGAATTATGGATTTCATAATTCCTGTTTGATATATTACTTTAATCTAGTTAACTATTATGTAGTTTGTTCTTCAGGGAATATTGCAAACATTGTGTCAAAGAATTGTTCGATTTCTAAGATTTGACCTTCAGTAAGCGCTGTGAAGTCATAAGCAGCAATCATATGTAAATCAGTAAATACTGCTTGGAAATGAGATTCAATTCCACCAATCATATCATCGATTTCTTGTTGTGTTGTTCCCATTTTACCCATAACGTAAGCGTTTGACAATATATCATTACCAATCATAGTAATTGTATCAAAGAATAATGTTTCATTAGCTGTTGTGAATAAATCATCTAATGCTAAGATCACAACACCCATTAATGCATGATGATCAGTAGTATTCCAACTTGATTCAAACATTAATTGAGCTACATCATAACCTGTAACAATCGTCAATAATTGATTTTCTAGATAAATGAAATTAGCGATTACCGTTGAAACTGGAGTGACTAGTTGAGCAAATGCTAAATTAAACTCTACTTGATCAAACATTTCATCTTCCATCATCGTTTGAATCATTAATGGAACACGTATAGCAGTTAAGATTTTTTCTATTTCCATTTGTGTTAAGCCAGCTGCTAATATGTTGTTATAATCTACTAATTGAGCAAAAACACTTTCAATTTCTGCTACAGTAGCTTGATCAATAACTTCCATATTTGATTGAGTAAGTAGATAGAAATCTATGAAGAACTGCCCATCAGTTGCTAAAAATTGTGCAAAGACATCTACGCCTAAGCCATAAATAGTACTCAATCCAGCAACGATGTTATCATAATCAGCGAGAATTTCATCAATAACAAATTCTGCCATTGCATATTCATCTTCATCCATTTCTACTGCCATAACTTGTTTGACTAAGTCACCAAATAGAAGTAGTAGTTCTTCGAGAGATTCATCACCAAGTAATGTTTCTAATGTTGTAAATTTAGTTTCATTTGCTAGTTTGAAGTCTTCAAAGAAAGTACCAACATAAACTGCAAACTCAACAACTTTTTCAAAATCATATGTATCATCAGTATAATACCAATAATCATACTCTGGATCATACATTTCTTCACCCGGTATTACCATTTCATCAACTAACATCATAACATCTTCAACTGTTTGTTGATCAACTGCAGCTGCAAAAGATAATAGTATATCTAATTTAGCATGTTCTAGTTGACCCAAATAAGTTGTATAATCGTAGAAGTCTTCTAAACTGAAATCACTTAATGCATTTGCAATGTTAAACATGAAATAGTACATATCACCGAAATATTCTGCATCAGGCAGTGTAGTATGTAGTATCATTACAACTTCATCTTTGATTAAGAATATTTCTTCCATTGATGGTCCAAACTCCATTGCATCATCTAGAAGAGTAACTAATGCTGGTGTAATACTTCCATAAACTGTAACCATGTAGTCAGCAACATCTTGTATAGTTGTTCTTAACATTGGTTTGTTTAATGTAAAGTAAGCTAATAATTCACCAGCTCTTACGATGTTTTCTGCATCGTTTTCAATCTCTTCAGTTAAATATCTAGCTTCATCAGCAAGCATATAGACATCATTTAAAATGGATAAAGGTCCTTCATAGGTATCAATCAAGTCTCCTAGTAAGACAGTATTATCATCCATTTTAGCAGCTAAGAGAATTTCATAAAATGCTTGAATGGCTGGATCTTCGTGAGTCAAGAAGTAATTAGCATCGTGGAAATCATAGTTGTATAGCAATTCGCTTGCTATATATGATATTTGTCCAACTATGTAATAGTAATACTCATAACTACCAGTAAATACGCCATCTAAATAGGGAAGTGTTTGAGCGGTTGTGTAAGCCGCTAAATCATTATAAAGTGTTGTATATTCTGTACTTAAATAAATAGTTTCTAATTGATCTTCTACATATCCAAGTTCTTCTTGTCTATAAGCTGAGTTTTCTACCAGTTCATCGATTGCAACACCCATTGCAATTAAACCGATTTCCACTGCAATATATGCAAAATCTTCAGTAGTCATATCAAAGTCAGAAATGGTGTCTAGCTCATCCATCATACCGCTTGCATTCATTGGCATTAGTTCTGCCATATTTTTAATATGTGCAAAGAAGCCAATTGCATTAGCGGCAGTCATGCTTCTAGCAGCAATTGCTGAACTATAAGCTGTTGCTAAACTAGAAAATCTTTGATATTCTTCAAACTCCCATTCTTCGGTAAAATCTCCTGAAGTCATATTGGGAACATATGTTTCATCTATAATTGCAAGAACTTCAGCGTAAACATTAACAGGTACTACTGTTGGATCAGGGTCAGTTACACTTGCATCAACAACATATGATGCTGATGATGAAGGTAAGGAAATTGAATCCCCTGCAACCGCAACAACTGTAACTTGATAGCTACCTTCTGCCAACTCTAATGTATTTAAATCAAACGTTGTTGTTGTAACAGTATAGGTATTTGTACCAACAACCACACGATATTCTTCCGCATCTTCAACTGCATCCCAAGTAACAATGCCGTTATTGATAACGACATTTGTAGGTGTGTCTAGATCAATCGTTGTATCACCACACGCTACAATAACTAAGGAGACCAATAACATAACTAAAAAACCTAGTATTCTCTTCATTTTTCCTCCTTTTAATTTGTGAGATATCTCATAGATTTCACAAAATAGCTTAAACATAATGCTGTTTATCACATTTTTTATAACAGCCATATAACAAATATTAAGTTGAACATAGAGAACGAAATCACTTCAAAGTCACTTCCTCTATGCTATTAACCACATTATACAACTAAATTTGTATTAATTACAAATACCAGAGATTAAATGTTAAAAAAACACGATTTATGAATAAGTTTTCAATGTATTTGATAGATTTATTCGATTTATACCATGGATATAGATTAATCTTATCAAAAAGTAAATAATTAATAAAACTCCGCTACCAATCCCTATCGA
This sequence comes from Mycoplasmatota bacterium, assembly GCA_024650045.1. GTDB lineage: Bacteria > Bacillota_I > Bacilli_A > Acholeplasmatales > Acholeplasmataceae > Peloplasma. The sequence continues at coordinate 88,621 of JANKMU010000005.1, forward strand.
AGATATATATATACTGATATTCTCATATTCCCCTAAAAAAATTAATAACTCTTTTAGCTGTGATGCGATGAGTAAATAACCAATAATTGACACCCCCAGAAGAAGTGTAAAAATTATGATTGATTCTTTAATGATAAGTTTTTGAATACCTTTGATTGAAAAACCAACAACAAATAATTTTGCATATGTATTTTCCATTTGACTTAAAAGTAAGAATGAATGATTGATTATAGCTAGAATGAAACATAAAACAATCGCAGATAAAACATATGTTATATAAGAAGTTGTTTGAACCATTTCAAATAGCCTATCAGAAATGATTTCATTAAAGTCTACGATATAAACCATGTTTTGTCCGTATCTATTAATAAGTTCTGTTTTCAATAAGCTATCATTATTAACACCATTTATTAGCAATGAGTTATAAGTGATATTTTCGTATTCCTCAATAAGGTGCATATTAATAAAAGCTTGATTGGATAATTGCTTTTCAAAAAAACCACCCACAACAAATGGAATATTCTCCATGGATTGATTAAACGTTAAATAAATTACATCATCTTCATTAAGCATATAGATTTCATGATATTTTTGAGGAAGTAAAATAATGAGTTCCTCAGATTGGGAAAGCTTGGCCATATAATTTTGGTTGATATTCAGGTTGAAATACGTATCTATCTCATCACTATTCATTGAAATCACTGTATCAATTTTATCAATCTCGTGACCGAAATCTATTTGTTGATAAAAACCTGCTTTTGTAACAGTCTCTACCGTATCTATTGTTTGAACATCAGCATAGGTACTATCATAACGACTGATAAAATTGGTTAAGACAAAATCTATTTTATACTCTTGATCAAAAGTTTCAATACGCTCTTTCATATAATCATTTGCATGTATAATCATAAGAATGCTGATAAAACAAACCATCATGACAGATATGTATTGAAAAAAAGCGTTTTTTGATACTATTGTTTTTAGATGGAGATAAAAACGAGTAAATTTTGAGTTGTCTTTGAATAAAACGATAATAAAACCAACACAAGCAAACGCCATTACAAAAAGTATAATGAATGAAACTAAAGTTTTAATAACTGGTGATACATTTCCTATTGTCTTATCGATATACGGAATATACAATAGAATATATAACAACGTAACGGTAATTAATGTATATGCAAGTTTCTTTATAGGATATTTTTTTTCAACACCAAAATCTTTGGATTGCGTAATATTAGATGTTTTGTTATATTTATGCAAATAGTATAATGTGCTTACCATATAAATCACAGTAGAGAAACACACAGTTAAGATTATTGATTGCATACTTATAGAATAGGTAGATTTAGATCCCAAGTATTTCAAACCTTCAATAAAAACTAAGTTTGTAATATATAGCGATGGAATAAAAGCAATCACATAAAAGATGAATAGTTCAATCAAAACAATGCTAAGTGAAAACTTAGATTTACCACCCAATAATCCTATGATTGCAAAGGATTTTTTCTTTTCATCGTAATATAATAAGAAAGTTGTGTGCATAACAAGAAGAATAGCAATAATTACAATGAAAAGAACGAGTTCCAAAATAACAGTATTTTGTCTAAGTGTTGCGTCGATTTTAGATGTTTGAATAACTTCTTCAACATCATATACCTCATAAGCAGGTATTGTTTGAATGAAGTTCATCGCATCTTCGATAGTTACATTTTGAGATGCATCAAAATAAACTCGGTTATATATGTTTACTAAAAGAGAAGGTTGTAATGTTCCTAAAGAAGGATTCATAGCTGTTAGAAATAATGAAATACTACTTGATTTATTAATGAAAACAGTATCTCCTTGGAACAATCCCCCATCAACAACAATTTCTACGATAGATAGTTCTCTTTGTGCAGACCCGATAAACATCACAAATGTGTCATTTAAATTAAGACTATATTTATCAGCAAAACTTTTTGTTATGACAACTTGAGAATCTGTGATTGTAAAAAATGTATCAACGTTTAAATTTGATACAGGTATAAGATGTTCAATTGTAGAACTCATTGTCTTAACGTATGTCTTGTTTAGACTATCGAGTTCAACAATTGTTTCAATTTCAAAGAAAGGGTAATATGTTTCTATATAATCGTCTAATTCTAAATTCTGTTCGAGATGAGTTATAGAAAAATATCTCAAATTACTATTGAGATTTGTTTTCATAGAAAAATCTATGTCTCTATATTGGTCATTTAGTTCACCATAATAATAGGTATATAAAAAATCTTTCATTGAAAGTCCTAAGAGTAATGACACGAACAAAGCAAAAAAACTCAAAACGATAAGGATTGAGCGTACTTTGAATCTTATGATATTTTTAAAAGCAAAGCGAAAACTAAACAATAATTTATTTATTACTGTTTTCATCTCTGATCACTTTCCCATCGAGCATATGAAGTGTTCTTGTTCCATACTTTGTTGTATCTTCGTTATGCGTAACCATGATAATCGTCACATTCAATTCTTGATTTAATTTTTTAAATAATTCCATAATTGCTAAACCATTATGATAATCAAGACTTCCTATAGGCTCATCAGCAAATATTATTTTTGGGTGATTGATTAAAGCTCTAGCGATTGCGACCCGCTGCTGCATACCTCCGCTTAATTGGTAGGGATAGTAATCACTGTTTTCTTTGATACCCACAAGATCTAAGAGATCTAGGATTTCAGACTTCGATTTTTGTGTTCCAAGTACTGATGATAACAACACGTTTTCATAGACTGTCAAGTTTGGAATTAAGTTGAACATTTGAAAAACGAATCCGATATCCAGAGATCTCATTTTAGCTTTTTCTGAATCACTGTATAACTTAAGTTCTTTATCAAATAAAACGATACTACCATCTGTATAAGGTTCTAATCCACTCAAAGTATAAAGTAATGTTGTTTTACCCGATCCAGAAGGACCACATATAGAAACAAACTCACCTTGTTTAACAGATAAGTCAATACCCTTTAGAACAGGATAAGATAGTTTTTCGACTCGATAAACTTTTTCTAGGTTAGTTGCTTTTATTTGTATCATAGTAAGACCTCTTCTTTAAAGATATTTTATCACATAATCTTTTTTGAAGTTGTTTAGAGAAATAATAATGACATGAATCTATAAAAAAGCATGAAATTAATGATATGATAGTGATTGAAGTCAAGAATTCACTAACTTTATCGACTAAAATATAAATGGATGTGATATATATGAAGTCTATTGAACAACTTAATGCTATTCAAAAAATTCAAGATTATATCGAAAATCACTTAAATGATGAGATCACACTTAAGACTTTGTCTCGAGTTGCAGGTTATTCACCATCTCATACAGAGCGTTTATTCAAAGAGTTGACTGATCAGAACTTATTTGATTATATTCGTCTGTTAAGATTAACTGATGCAGCAAAGACAATGAGAGAGAAAAAATCATTAAAAATTATCGATGTCAGTTTGAATTATTTATTTGACTCACACGAAGGATTTACAAGAGCATTTAGTAAAGAGTTTGGAGTTTCACCAAAAAAGTATCAGAAAAATCCGATTCCTGTTCGATACTTCATCCCCTACAGTGTTTTAAGTAGGCATGTCTTAAAATTAAAAGAAGAGGTAGAGTATATGAAAAGTAAAACAGTTTTTGTTCAAGTTGTAGAAAGACCAAAGAGAAAAGCAATTATTAAAAGAGGCATTCAAGCTAAGAGTTATTTTCCTTATTGTGAGGAAGTTGGATGTGATGTTTGGGGTATATTAGCAAGTATACCAGATGCATTATATGAACCAGTTGGTTTTTGGTTACCAAAACATTTAATTAAACCTAATACATCAGAGTATGTACAAGGTGTTGAAGTTAATTTAGATTATAATCAAGCTATTCCGGAAGGTTTTGATGTTATAGAACTTGATGCGTGTCATATGATGATTTTCCAAGGAGAACCATATGATGATGTTCATTTCATGCAAGAAATTGGTATTGTTCAAGATCACATTAAAGTATTCGATCCAAAACTTTATGGTTATGATTGGGATGATAAGTACCCATCGTTTCAATTAGAGCCACAAGGTCATCGAGGATATATAGAAGCTAAACCAGTCAAGAAGATATAAAAAATAAGGCAGCCCTTGGGTTGCCTTTAACTTTTTGATTAACGATGTTTTAAATGTGGGAATAAAATAACGTCTCTAATATTAGGTGTATTTGTTAATAACATTACGAAACGGTCAATACCGATACCTAGCCCACCTGTAGGTGGCATACCGTATTCTAAAGATTCGACAAAATCGATATCCATCTCGGTTGCTTCCTCATTACCCATATCTTTTTCTTTAACTTGATTTTCGAAACGTTCTCTTTGATCAATTGGATCATTAAGTTCACTAAATGCATTTGCATATTCGCTCTTCATAATGAATAACTCAAAACGATCAGTAAATCTTGGATCTTGTTCATTTTTCTTTGCTAATGGACTAATTTCAATTGGATGTCCATAAACCATTGTTGGTTGAATGATTTCATCTTCACAATATCTTTCAAAGAATGCTTCAACAATATGGCCATAGCTAAAGTGTTTTTCAATATGAATGTCATGTTTTTTAGCTAAAACTTTAGCATCTTCAAGAGACATTTGTTGCCAAAAGTCTACACCTGATAATTCTTTAATAGCATCAACCATATGCCAACGTTTCCAAGGACGTTGCATGTGAATGGTTTGCTCGTTATAGGTAACATCATAAGTTCCTAGAATATCATAAGTAACAGTTGATAAACATTCTTCAACTAAATCCATCATATCTTGCATATCTGCATAAGCTAAATATGCTTCAATTGTTGTGAATTCAGGATTATGTTTTGCGTCCATCCCTTCGTTTCTAAATAGTCTACCTATTTCATAAACAGCTTCCATACCTCCGACGATAAGTCTTTTTAGTGGAAGTTCAGTTGCGATTCTTAAATAAAAATCCATATCTAATGTATTATGATGAGTAACAAAAGGACGAGCTGCAGCACCACCTAAGATACCATGTAGCACAGGAGTTTCTACTTCAATGAATCCTTTGCTATCGAAAAACTTTTGAATAGAACGAATAATTTTTGGTCTAAGCATTGCCACTCGTTTAGATTCTTCATTAACGATTAGGTCAACATAACGACGACGTCTAGCTTCCTCTTTATCTTGTAATCCATGAAACTTATCAGGAAGTGGACGGAGTGCTTTTGTAAGATGGGTAAACTCTGTTGCTTTAACAGTTAATGCGTTTGTCTTAGTTCTAAAAATAACACCCTTAATACCTACGATGTCACCTAAGTCAGATGCTTTAAATGTTTCATAAGCTGATTCACCAATCATATCTTGGCGAACATAAACTTGGATTTGTCCATCTCTATCTTGGAGATGCATAAATCCAGCTTTACCTTGACCTCTTTTTAACATGATTCTACCAGCGATAGATACATGTTCATTTTTTTCTTCTAACTGATCATGATCAAGAGCATCAAATAAATCATAGATTTGCTTGCTAGTGTGTGTGCGCTCGTATTTATGACCAAAAGGATCGATACCTCTATTTTTTAATTCTTGTGCTTTTTCTCTACGCACAACTTGTTGTTCTTTTAAATCTTCTGGATACATGAATTTATCCTCCTAATCCCAATCCAAGATATTATATCATAATAAAGGCCATAATTATAGTTATGGCCGTTTTTCTTCTGACAAAAGTTCATACATGAGTTGGTCTTTCTTCATTTCTAGACTAATTACTTTTACGTTAATAATTTTTAGACCTAAATGAAGAGTTAATACATCTCCAACATTGACTGCAGAAGAAGGTTTAGCGACTTTACCATTAATTTCAACTCTAGATTTCTCCGCAGCTTCTTTGGCAACAGTACGTCTTTTGATAATGCGTGCTACTTTTAAAAACTTATCAAGCCGCATCGCCATTCAACTCTTTCTTCTCTTTCCACCAAGATAATTCGCCTGTTGAAACAATTTCATCAATATCTTGCTTAGTTAAAGTTTCAACCTCTATTAAATACTTAGCGATTAAGTCTAGTAAATCACGATTTGACTCAATAATATTTTTAGCTTTTTCAAAACATTGTGTAATGATATGTCTAACTTCTTTATCAATTTCATGAGCAACTTGATCTGAAAAGTTCTTTTCATTGAAATAATCTCTTCCTAAGAAGACATTTCCGCCAGAACTTTCGTATTGAATAGGACCTAAATCACTCATTCCATATTCAGTGACCATAGATCTAGCAATTTTGGTTGCTACTTGGAAATCATTATAAGCTCCTGTTGTGACTGTATCAAATACAATTTCTTCAGCAACTCTACCACCAAGGTATGAAGTAATTCTTGCAATTAAAGATTTTTTAGTTTCAAGGAATTTTTCTTCAATAGGAACCATCAGGTTATAACCGCCTGCACGTCCTCTAGGTATAATGGTAACTTTTTGAACAATATTAGCATCTTCAAGTTTAAGTCCGATTACTGCATGACCAGCTTCATGATATGCAACTGTCTTCTTTTCGTCAACAGAATATTTTCTGCTTTTTTTAGCAGGTCCCATCATAACACGGTCAATAGCTTCATCCATATCTTGTTCAGCAATCAGTGTTCTATTATCTCTTGCTGCAAGAAGTGCAGCTTCATTTAATAAGTTTTCGATATCAGCACCACTAAATCCTGGGATTCTTGATGCGAATTCATTCAATTTGATTTTAGGATCAAGTTTTTTATTTCTGGCATGAACTTTAAGAATTGCTTCACGTCCACGTACATCTGGTAAACTTATTGTTATTTGACGGTCAAAACGTCCTGGACGAAGTAATGCAGGATCTAAAACATCAGGACGGTTGGTTGCTGCCATAATGATGATTCCCATGTTCGTAGTGAATCCATCCATTTCAACAAGTAGTTGATTGAGTGTTTGTTCTCTTTCATCATGTCCACCACCAAGACCAGCACCACGTTGACGTCCTACTGCATCGATTTCATCCATGAATATAATACAAGGAGAATTTTCTTTAGCAACTTTGAATAAGTCTCTTACACGAGATGCACCAACACCGACAAACATTTCAACGAAATCTGAACCAGAGATTGAGAAGAATGGAACATTCGCTTCTCCAGATACAGCACGTGCAAGTAATGTTTTACCAGTACCTGGTGAACCTACAAGAAGAACACCTTTAGGGATTCTTGCACCCATATCAACGTATTTCTTAGGAGCTTTTAGGAAGTCAATTAACTCTTCCATTTCTTGTTTTTCTTCATCCATACCAGCAACATCTTTAAATGTTATGGCTTTTTCACGGTTTAATTTAGCTCTATTTTTAGCAAAATCAAATGCTTTACTATTTTGGCTGTTAGCATTTCTAAAGATGATAAATAAGATAACAAGTACTAATATGATAGGAACTAAATTGATTAACACTGTCCAGATAGTAATACCTGATCGTGGTGTTATCGTTGTTGTTCCTCCATTATTTTCAACGGTTACTAGTATTTCTTGCGCATCATCTATATGAATAATACCTTCAAAGTTCGCTGTGCCATAAAAAGTAACTGCAGCACTTCCATCTCTAAACGTACCACTTATTTGAACTAAGTAATAATTATCGCCACCAACTGGTGTATATTCGAAAGATGCGATATGGTTAGCCTCAGCAGCTTGTGTGATTTCACTGGTGTTTAAAGTAGCAACTTCACCTTGAAGTGCATCTCTTAAAAATAGAAAAACTCCAATAACGATGACTAGAGTAAACAACATGATTAAATAATCAGGCTTTTTACGATATTCAATTTTTTTCTTTGGATCTTGTCTTCTTGGGTTTGGATTCATAAAAGTACCTCTTTGCTATTTTTGGTTGTAAATTTCTGGTTTTAATATACCTACATAAGGTAGGTTTCTGTAGAACTCGTTATAGTCAAGACCATAACCAACAACAAATGCTTTTGGGATTTCTCTACCTACATATTCAGGTTGATATTCCCTTAATCTACCTTCGGGTTTATCAAGGAGAGTAACCATCTTAACAGAAGCAGCTCCTCGATGTTTGAATAATTCTATAATGGTAACAATTGTGTTTGCTGTATCGACAATATCTTCAACAATCAATACGTCTCTACCTTTTATAGATATATCTAAATCCATTTTGATTTTAACATCACCAGATGAAGCAATACCACCATGGTAACTCGATACTGACATGTATGCCATATCAAACTTCAAATCAATTTGTCTTGATAAATCAGCCATAAAGGGCATACACCCTTTTAATAGACCTACAAGTAATGGATTTTTATCTTGGTAATCTTCGGTTAATTGTTTTCCTAGTTTGACACAAATTTCTTTTATTTCTTGTTCTGATACTAAGACTTGTGCAATGTCGTTATGCATGTTTTTTTACCTCTTTTAATTTGATGAAGAAACAGTTTTTGTCACCTAGGGTTTCATTAATATAATAGTTTTGAACCCATAATATGTTATCTTCATTATCTGTTAGCACCCATAGACGATTTCTTTTTTCTAGGGGGACCTTTAAATCAATAAATAGTTTTTTTAATTTTTTATGACCATAGTCATAGGTCAGAGTATCTCCATCTTTACGGCGTCTAATCCAGAGTGGAAATGCTAATTTATTATAACATAATTTCGTAAAATCCGTTGTATTCACATCGGTTTTATTTAAAAATGTGAAAATAGCCACACTTCCGAGTTTATTATCGCCTTCTTTTACCTCTGTTTTTAAAGGTTTAACTTTTGATAACTGTTTTATACTAGCCTCACTATATGTTTTAACAAAGGCAAAATCATTGCTCAATGTATAATTTTGATTTGGATGAGATGATAACAACATATCCTTAATCTTATTAATGATTTCATAGGATAAAGCCAACTTATGATGTTCAATTAAATAAGCAATACTATCATCTTGAATAGCTGGATCCCATAATTTGAATTCATCAAGATTAATCATCATTTTATCTGAGATAAGTGATTTAGTTGTTTTTCGGATAAAATAAAATGCTGTGGATACCTGTTGATTATATTGTTTAATCTGTTCAAGTAACTGCTCATTTTCCTGTTTCATAATAGGAACAACTGCATGACGGTATCTATTGCGTAAATAATAATTATCTTCATTTGAAGCATCGTCAAGGTACTTAACTTTGTTTTCTATTACATATTTATTGATTTCATGGCGACTGGTATATAAAAAAGGTTTTACATAAATATATTTTCCATCTTGGTGTACCATTTGCATACCAGCATAACCTAGTAAATTACTACCACGTGTCAGTTTAATTAATATATTTTCGAATAAATCATCTAAGTGGTGTGCAGTCAGAATATAAGGTGTTTTATACATTTTTGCTACTTCAACTAGATAATGTTTTCTTAAGTGATGAGCATGATGATGAAAGTTTCCCTCAGTAGCTTCTATTGTGTAATAATGAAATGGAATTTCTTTGTTTTTACAATACGCTTCTACTAAGTCCTTTTCGATAACAGACTCTTCACGCTTTAAGTGATTAAAATGAACAACAACGATTTTATAAGGTGAATCAACCAATATTGTCAATAATGCCATAGAGTCTATACCACCACTTACTGATACAACAAGTGGTAGCTTGGTATTTATTTTAAGTTGATTTTTCATGTAATTAATAATATGCTTCATTCAAGTTCCCCATTTCTATAGTCTTATTATATCATGCGAGTGCGTAAATAAATTGCGAAATATCTTCTAAGATGTGTTATAATTAAGAGCGATAAAGGGGGTCAAACTATGTTGATATTGGCCAGTGGTTCACCAAGAAGAGCAAAACTACTAAAAGATGCAGGACTTGATTTTATTGTTAAACCTAGTCATTTAGAAGAAGTAGTTGATGAAAAATTAAAACCTATTGAGTATGTAACTGAATTAGCAAAAATGAAAGCAATGCATATTGCTCAGGACCATCCCGAAGACACCGTTATCGGTGCAGATACGATTGTTGTCTATGAGGAGCAGATCTTAGGCAAACCCATTGATGATGAAGATGCATGTAGAATGCTTAAACTATTATCGGGTGATCGTCATGTGGTTTATACTGCTGTTGCATTAGTTAAGGGTCAAAAAATAAAAACCTTTGTTAGTGAATCAGAAGTATCGATGAAAAACTTAAGTGATTTAGAAATTCAAAATTATGTAAAAACTAAAGAACCTATGGATAAAGCAGGAGCTTATGGAATTCAAGGTGAAGGTGGAAGTCTAGTTGATCACTATAAAGGTGACTTCTTTACAATTGTAGGACTACCACTAAAAGAATTACTTGAAGCACTGAAAAACTTTTAATCAAATAGAACAAGCTAATTCACATAGAGTTAGCTTTTTTTCTTGGAGCAATGAGAGATCGATAAGATTCAAATCAAAAAAGGGTAACAATAAAATGATTAAAAAAATGTCTCAAAAGTTAACATAAAATCATGGGCAATATGAATGTTTTCAAAACCTAAAATGAGAGAAATTAAATGTTGTGAGTAACGCAAAGCGAAAAAAAGACCAGTTAAACACCATACAACATCAATCTACCATTAAATGGCAAAAATAGGCCATTATACACAAGTTGCAATATGTTAAAATTATCATTTATTAATGAAATATGGATAACATATATGTTTCAAAAAAATAAAAAAATGAAAATAAAAAAAATAATCAGACAAAATAAATCAGTAATCATATAAATGAAAATATGTGCATAAAAACTAGTAACTTTTTGAACTGTTTTAAAGTGTCGGTAGTTCATTACAGCTAAGGATGAATAATTTTTAACAAGACACTTAGATAAAGAAAGAGTATAATAGGAAATGAATCTATAGATATTGAAGAGGTGAGCATTTATGAAACTAACCATAGAAGACAAAATAGCATTACTCGATGGGCAAGATGTTTGGCATACCAAATCTTTTAAAGGGATTCCCTCAATCATGATGGCAGATGGTCCTCATGGTTTAAGAAAGCAAGTTGAGTCTACAGATAACTTAGGGCTGAAAGGTAGTGTCCCCGCTACCGCATTCCCAACTGCAAGTCTTACAGCTTGTAGTTTTGATCGTGAATTAATTGCAGGGATGGCAAGATTAATTGCCAAAGAAGCACAAGCAAACAAAGTTAATATTGTACTGGGTCCGGGGATCAATATTAAAAGAAGTCCATTATGTGGAAGAAACTTTGAATACTTTTCAGAAGATCCATATTTGTCGGGAGAACTTGGTGCTGCATTTGTGAAAGCAATGGAAGCGAGTGGAACAGGAACTTCTGTAAAACACTTTTTTTGTAACAATCAAGAAAAAAATCGTTTCTTTATTAACAGTGTTGTTGATGATCGAGCATTAAGAGAAATCTATTTAAAAGCTTTTGAAAGAGTTGTTAAAGAAAAGCCTGCAAGTGTTATGGCAAGCTATAATAAAATTAATGGTGTTTATGCTACTGAAAGTCCAGTGTTAAACAATATTTTGAGAAGAGAATGGAAGTTCCAAGGTATTGTTGTAAGTGACTGGGGTGCAGTGCATAATCGTATCGAAAGTATTAAAGCATCTACTGATTTGGAAATGCCATCAAGTATGGGATATAGAACAAATCAGGTTTTAAAAGCAGTTGAAACTGATGATGTTTTAAAAAGAGCTATTGATCGTTCATATGAACGTTTGGTTCAAACCGTTAAAAACTATCAAAAAATTGAAGATAAAAAATATAATCCTGATAAACATCATGAAGAAGCAAGAATCATTGCTAGAGAATCTATGGTGTTATTAAAAAACGAAGGGATATTGCCACTAAATAAAAATGATAAAGTTGCTATCATCGGAGGATTTGTTGATGATATTAGATATCAAGGTGGCGGAAGTTCTCATATAAACCCAACTAGACTAGATCAAATATCAGATGTTTATAAAGAGTATTCCAAAAATATTCAGATTGCAAAAGGTTATTCAGTTAAAAAAGATGTTGATGATGAACAATTGATTGAAGAAGCTATGAAAATTGCTGAGAATGCTGAAAAAATTGTTTATCTATTAGGATTACCTGAATCTCATGAAGTTGAAGGTTATGATAGAAAAACATTAAACCTACCACAAAATCAACTTACGTTATTAATGAAAATTAGAGAAATCAATCCAAATATTGCAATTGTTGCAATGGGTGGGTCGGTTATGAATCTTTTATTTAAACCACCAATGAAAGCAATTTTACTTGCTTACTTAGGAGGACAAGCTTCGAGTTTAGCAATTATGGATATACTATATGGACTAGCAAATCCATCTGGAAGACTTGCCGAAACATTTATAGACGACATCAAGACATGTAATGTTCAATTGACAAATGATAATAATGCAGTTTATTATGATGAATCAATTTATGTAGGATATCGGTACTATCAAAGTTATAATCAAAGAGTACATTTCCCATTTGGATATGGTTTAAGCTATACCGAGTTTGAATATTCAAATTTTGGTATTGAAGAAACTAAAGATGCATTTGTCATTTCAATAGATATTAAAAATATTGGTAAGATGAAAGGTAAAGAAGTCGTCCAAATATACATTGAGAATAAAGAAACCACAGTCTATCGTGCTAAATATGAATTAAAACAATTTGACAAAATCGAATTAGAACCAGATGAAATAAAGACTGTAACTTTGACACTACCAAAAGATGCTTTTGAATATTACGATATATATAAAAGAAAATTTACCATCGAACAAGGAGAATATTTGATTAATGTATCAAAAAATGTTGAAGATATTATTCATTCATTTTCTGTAGAACTCGATGGTGATAAAGTTAAGCATCCTGAATTAGGTTATGTTAAATATACTTATGAGACAACTGACTTTAATAAAATATATCAAGGAGAGTTGCCACCTAAACATATTAAAAAAGGACGGCCATATACGCTATCATCTACATTAGAAGATACGAAAAAAACTTTTATTGGAAGAATGGTCACCAACAAAATTATGAAAGAAAGTACTAAAGCAACTGCTCATGTGGAAGATGAGTGGATGCAAGAATTCATTAAACAAACATTAATCGAAACACCTATCCAAATGTTAGCTTTATTTAGTGCAGGAAAATATAACTTATATTGGGCAGAAGGTTTAGTTGATGTTTTGAATCTAAGGATTTTTAGAGGTCTTAGAAAGATGAAGAAAAGCTTTAAGAAATAATAATAAAAGAAGAGAACTCACAAACAACGTGAATTCTCTTTTATTTTGATTTTCGAATAAGCTGAAGTTCTTCTTTACTAAACACATATTTTTTCTTACAGAAGTGACATTCGATTTCTGCTTGCCCATCTTCATGAATCATATCTTTAAGTTCTTGATCATCTAGAGTGGATAATGCTTTTTTAAAGCCTTCTTTAGAACAACGGCAAATATATTGAATATCCTTTTTCTCTAGTATTTGTTCTGTGTGATTTGATAACATTTTTAGAATATCTTCTGGAGTTTTACCTTGTTGGATTAAACTGGTCATTGAAGGTAATTTAGAAATAAGTTCTTCTAATTTTGAAATGGTTTCTTCAGATACGTTAGGCATCAATTGAAGAATATATCCACCACTTGCTAAAACACTTTGATCAATATCAATTAAAACGCCGACACCAACAGAAGAAGGTATTTGTTCACTAACAACGAAGTAATAGGTAAAGTCATCACCAATCTCACCTGTCTGTAATCTTGAGGAAGAAGTAAAAAAATCTCTCATCTTTAAATCTTTTGTAACATGTAAGAAACCCTCACCAATTGCAGAGCCTACATTTAATTTACCTTTATTTGGACCATCTTCATATTTTAAATAAACATTAGGATTACCAATTTCACCTCTGACTTCGCCTAGGCTATTCGCTTCAACAAGCATTGAACCTATTGGACCATCACCTTTAATCCTAAGCGTAATACGTTCTTCTTTTTTATACATCAATCCCATCATTGCAGATACTGTTAAAAAACGACCTAACGCAGCAGTTGATGTTGGCCAAGTTTTATGGATTCTTCTAGATTCTTCAACAAGATTTGTTGATGTAGCGACATATATTCTTACAGTTTTATCGTAAGCATAAGCGATTAATGCATAGTCTTTCATGAGGTCAACTCCTTACTTATCTATTGTAGCATAATTGAAAGTTATGTAAACCTATGATACAATAAATCGGGTGATTTCATGTCTTTTAAAATAGGAAATTTAGAAATTGATAATAAAATCATTTTAGCACCTATGGCTGGTGTATCAAACAGTCCTTTTCGCATATTGTCAAGAACATATGGTGCAGGATTAGTTTTTGCTGAAATGGTTTCTGATAAAGGGTTACTATATAATAACGAAAAAACGATTAAGTTATTATATATGACAGATGTAGAAAAACCAATGGCTCAGCAAATATTTGGATCAGATTTAAATACTATGGTTGAAGCTGCTCTATATATTGATGAAAATAGCAATGCAGATATTATAGATATAAACATGGGCTGTCCGGTGCCTAAGGTTGCCATCAAGGCACAAGCTGGAGCATCTTTAATGAAGAATCCAGATTTAATTTATGATATCGTAAAAGAAATCGTGAAAAAAGTTAAAAAACCTGTAACCGTTAAAATTAGAAGTGGTTGGGATCATCACAGTGTCAATGCTGTTGAAGTTGCTAAAAAGATAGAAGCAGCCGGAGCATCTGCGATTACTGTTCATGCAAGAACAAGATCACAAGGTTATAGTGGATATGCAGATTTAGAAGTTATCAAAGCTGTTAAAGAAAATGTTAATATACCAGTTATAGGCAATGGTGATGTTATAGATGGACCAAGTGCTAAACGTATGCTAGAGTATACAGGTTGTGATGCTGTCATGATTGGTAGAGCAGCTTTAGGTAATCCTTGGATCTTTAGAGAAATCGATGCATATCTAAAAGATGGAACAATACTACCTAGACCATCAAATCAAGAAATCAAGAAAATGATTATAGAACATCTAGATTCATTAGTTGATTTAAAAGGTGAGAAAACAGCAGTACTTGAAATGAGAAGTCATGGACCATGGTATTTAAAAGGTATGGAGAACTCTAGTTCGCTTAGAAAAAAATTATCTCAATCGAAAACAAGAAATGAAGTCGTTGAGCATTTAAATGCATTTTTTGAGTGATTGAATAAATAAAGAATAGTCGGGAGATAAAAATGTCAAGATACAATTGGATTGATGGAAAAGATTTTTCAATGGATCACTTTTTCTTAATGGATCGATGGTTATTAAAAATGATCTTTAAGAAATATGAATCAATTGAAGTTTCTGAGTTAAAGGATTTATCGCGTGTTATGGGTACCTTACTCAAAGAAAACCCTAAACTATGTTGGTATATTACCAAAAGAGCACCTGAAACTAAAGAAGGTATAACAAGACTTTTAGAAGGAGCTTATGCTAACTTAAGTAAAGAAGAGTTAAGAAAAAAAGAAATAGAACTCATGGAAGCCATGAAAACAGACGTCATTTATACCGAACCTCACATGATGCAACATAATTGTAATTATATTTATGCTTGGGATGAAAAGTATTTAAATGAACTTATTGATTTAAAAGATATGGTTGTTCTAGATTTAGGTGCAGGTACTGGTCGCTTAACGTTTGCTGCAGCTAAAAAAGCTAAAAGAGTATATGCAAGCGAACCTGTAGATATGCTTAGAGAATATATGAGAGATCACATCTTAAAACATAACATACGTAATGTAAAAGTACTCGATGGGTTCGTAGAATCTATTCCATATGAAGATGATACGTTTGATGCGGTTATCAGTGGTCATGTTGTCGGTGATGATTACGAACAAGAGATTCAAGAAATGACAAGAGTCATTAAAAATAATGGCTATATCATTATTTGTAATGGCGATGATGATATCGTTAGAACCAAACCAGACCAAGAATTAATTAATAGAGGTTTTGAAGTTTTTAAACATGAAAGCTCTGTTGGTGGTGTCATCTATAATTATAAAAAACAAATTGTCAAATAAAATAAGAGTTGATCCCAACTCTTTTTATTCAACATATATAAAACAAATTAATTAACAAGAGGACTTTGTATGAAGATTATCGAACAATTTGATAAAAACAATTACGAAAGTTGTGAAACTGAATATTTTCGTAGAGCAGTTAGAGCCATCATTATTAAAGATAGTAAAATAGCTTTAATTAAAAGCATTAAATATGGAGAATACAAGTTTCCCGGTGGTGGGATTGAAGATGGAGAATCTGAATTTGATGCACTGATAAGAGAAACCAATGAAGAAACAGGCTTGAATATCATTAAAGAGACAATTAAACCATATGGGAAGTGTATTGAAAAAAGAAAATCAATTTTCAATGAAAAAGAATTATTCCACATGGAATCATATTATTACACATGTAATGTTACAACAGATATCAGTAAAACAAATCTTGATGATTACGAAGTTGAATATGGATATCATTTATGTTTTGTTACATTAGATGAAGCCATTGAAAACAATAAAAAAGCTTTTAGTCGTTTTCAAACTCAAGCATCATGGATTGAAAGAGAGTTAAAGGTCTTAATGGATTTGAAGTATAATGATGTTAACAACCGATCAAATGGATTAAAAAATATAGTGTTATAATATATCTATAAGGAGGAATGATTTATGTTAGAACAAATGAAAAAATTTCCAATCATTAATATTATCATTGGAGCAGTACTTATAATTTTAGGTATAGTATTTGTATTCATTCAGCCAGAAATTGGCGAAAACATTAAAAATGTTGCTATAGGTTTAATGATTTTGATCATTATTGTTTTACTAGTTTATCCAGGATTAAAAAAACCTAAATCAAAATTACTTCTTGGCTTATTGGTTCTAGAGTTGATCATAGGTATATTAGTTAGTATTATGTTTATTGCTAATACAGGTGGTAACCCATCACTATGGATTGGTCTTGTTATTTATGTTCATGGGGTTGTTGGATTAATTGGTGGATATTTTAGTTCAGAAAAACAGAAGATGTGGTTGTTTTTCTTATCATTATTATTTGTAACCATTGGGGTATTCATTTTCGCATCAAACCTTATTACAAATGAGATGTTGATTAACGTCTTGTTATTTATGTTTTTAGCACCAGGTTTATTCCTACTCACATTGGGATTACTAAATCTTAAGAAGAATCCTAAACAAGTTGAATAGTTAAAAAAAGAGAGCAAATCCTATAAAATAGATATTCAAATAAAAACGTAAAGAGCTAACATTTCATAATATTTATGAGGAGATAAAAAATTTTTGGGGAGGATTTATGAAAAAATTTAATCTTTTTGTATTATTTAGATTCTTAATATTTACCATACTTATACTTCTAATACTCTTTATCATGTCAAAACTAAAACAAGATACTCTTGACTCATTTAATTTTACTCAAGCATATTTTGTTGATTTCATAGGTTTTGTATTGATTGGTACTTTGATAAATATGTCTGATAAGAACGTGTTTAAAAAAGCATCTTGGAAAGTTAAGTTGAGTCCAGAAATGCTTATTATTGTTATTATCTATTTATTTATAGCGATTTCTCTTGTTATGAATATAGGGTTTTTGATTACCTTGTTGATCAAGTTAAAAATTCCAGTTTCTATTGGTTTAATACCATTCCAAATGTTATTTGGTTACACTCTTGTCGGACAATTTTTAGATCCCAAACAATAAAAAAGTATCTATATTGTAAATTGTTCCATTTGCAAATATGATTGTTTGCTGATTGAATTGATACAGATTATCAAATATAATATGATATAAAAATGAGCAGAGGCATATAAGAATTCTAAGATTCTGTTTGGTTAGTAACAATTGATGAAAAAAGTAAAAAAGTAGACTTTTTGAATATGTCTACTTTTTTTGCGCAGTTCAAATCAACACTATTTCTTTAATCTTTATTAATAATGTACTGTTTAAGAAGATCTGTTTGTTCAGGTGTTAGTATAACCTTAACATATGTACCGTCTTCTTCATATTTTGTTTCTAAAACTGTGTTGTTTTCTTTAATTTGTGAATAGATTTGACCTTTATCAAAAGGAATCTTTAAGTACTGAATCCGATTTGATTTGTAAATATGGCCATAAATTGCATCAACTAAAGTATCAATATTTTCTTTTGTTCGATTGGATACAAAGATATAATCCTCTTGTATCTGTGGAGTACTTAGTGCAATTTCTTTTTTTGTTAAAACTAACAATCTTTCGATATGGTCTGCACCTATCTCATTTAAAACTTGTTTTGTTGTATCAATTTGTAGTTGATTAAAATAAGCACCATCTACAATATGGAGCAGTAAATCTGCACTAACAACATCACTTAGTGTTGATTCGAAGGAACGAATCAACTCATGTGGAAGCTTTGAAACAAATCCAACTGTATCAACTAAAATAAAAGGTTGATTATTATCTTTCTGTAGTCTTTTAGCTTTTGTGTCTAGTGTAGCAAACAACATGTTTTTTTCTAATACATGTTCTGAATCATGATGTAAGTAATCACTTAAGCTATTCATAATAGATGATTTACCTGCATTCGTATAACCTACTAAAGCAACAACAGGTATTCTATTTTTTATACGTTGCTTTCTAGAAATCTGTTTTTCAGCTTTGATTTTTGCTAATTCAGTTTTTATTAATGATATATCATTTAATAGTTTTCTACGATCTAACTCTAGTTTTGTTTCACCAGGACCCTTTGCGTTATAACTACCGCCACCTTGTCTTGAAAGTGAATTGTTTAAACCTACAAGTCTGGGTAACATATACATTTTTTGTGCTAGTGATACTTCTAATACAGCTTCTTTACTTTGAGCTCTTTCTGCAAAGATTGAAAGAATTAAAAAACTCCGATCAATGATTTGGATTTCTAACTCTTTTTCTAAATTTTTCAGTTGTGCAGGAGATAGTGTATCGTCAAATATGACGATGTCGACATCCAAAACTTCAATCATTTTTTTGATTTCTTGTACTTTACCACTACCAATATAAAATCTTGATGATATTGTTTTTGCGTTTTGAATAACTTTATCCTTTGTCTGAATGTCTAATGCTAAAGCCAAATGCTCTAGCTCGTTTAATGAATTTAATGTTTGTTCTGTGGTTTCTTTATAACTTAAACCAACTAATAATGCTTGATCCATATATACCTCATGTTTCTCTATCATGCTGATAGGCGTAAGTCTTGCACCCATAAAAAAAGTGCTTTTCATTCTGCCTTATTAAATAAGACCATATGAAATGCGCCTAAGGATCTGTTAATGTTTCAATTGCTTTGAATCATAATTATATTCTTAGGGGGCATTTAAACGATGTTTATCTCAACTTCATTTCGTAGTTTAATCATGTTGATACCTCCTCATATGTATTCAAATAACTTTTTAGGTTTAATTTCTTTTAAGTTGAATACACTAATATCATTCTTATTATAGTTCGATATGCCAAAATATGCAATAACAAACTGTTTTATTAAGGCTTTGATAACTAGAATTTAATAAATCATTTGATAGAAAAATTAAACCCTTTTTTCTTTTATAGCGCTTTGATGTTGTGATATAATAAAGTTAGTTTAAAAGGAGTGCGATGGTATGATATTTGGAATTCCAATTTGGAAAGTGATTGTTGATGCCTATATCGTTTGGGTATTGGTCTTTTTCCTAGTCAAAGTATTAGTAAGCAACAAAAGAATGCTATCTATAGCAATCTCCTTTTTATTTGTCTATATCCTTGCGTATTTTGCAAATCAGTTTAATTTGTTAATTAGTACGCCTGTATTAACGTATTTAGCTGAATGGATGCCTATTTTAATGATTGTTATTATGGCTCCTGATATCAGAAGATCTTTAGAAGTTGTCTGGAAAGCAGATGCAAGATCTGAAACGCTCGTTATGGGTAGTGAAAAGACAAAACAATCGATTGTGGATGCAGCAATGTATTTATCTAGCCAAAGCATTGGAGCTTTAATTACGATTGAAAAACATAACACACTTGATCAATATGCAGATCGTGCAATTATGATGAATAGTGAAGTGTCTAAAGAAGTTTTAATTAATATATTTACACCAAATACTCCATTACATGATGGTGGTGTTATTATCCGTGGAGATAGTATCTTATGTGCAGGAGCATACTTTATATTATCCGATAATGAAAATTTCGATAAAACGATGGGTTCTAGACACCGTGCTGGTTTAGGTATTAGTGAAATGACAGATAGTTTAACCATTATTGTTTCAGAAGAAACAGGACATGTTTCAATTGCTGTAGAAGGCATCATGTTAAAGATCAATGATCGAGACAAATTGATGGAATACATCAATATGTTCATGAAGTGAGGGTATCATGATGAAGAAAATTTTGAATATATTTTTAGAGCCTTTGAAGGCTTTTGCCAACAGAAACTTTGCAGAAAAAGTTTCTATATACTTTAGTAAAAACAAATGGTTTACATATGTAGTATCAGTGATCATTACATTAATTATTTTGTTCTTTGCTTATATACTTCCAAATTTAGCGTGGTGATTTTATGCTTTTACAACATCCTATATATCCATTAATCATTACTTTCTTCACATTGTTTCTTGTAGTTATCCAAAGTATTCAAAGTGAAAAAGTTTTAAAAAATCGACTCATACTCGCTTTTTTTAACATTACCATCGCAGTGATGGTTTTTGTTATATATGAATCTATGGTTGTTGGTAACTTGATGTATCAAGATATCTATATTGGATTTAATTTCTTTGTATATTTTGTATTTCTACTCGTTTTGTACTCAACCTTTAAAACAGCTATACTAAAAGCTAACCATTATCAATTATTTGTTAAATCAATTAAAAATAGTCGATGGAATGCTTATTATGTCGTTGATGCTAAAGAACGTGTTCGAGATATGTCTTCAAGTTTATTACATGAACTCAACTTAGAAAAAGAAGATATTATAGGTAAGAAGTTTTTTAGTGTATTAAATAAATCAATTCGATTTACGAAATTTAATGGCAATGATATTAATAATAGAGGTTTAGAGAATTATTTCTTAGAGTATAAAGAAAATGCAAAACCAGGTGATAGTGAAGTTCAAGAATTAACATTTTTGAATTTTGATGGGAATCCTGTCATTTTACATATGGTTATGCAGCCAGTTTATGCACTCGGAAAATATAAAGGCAGAATATGTGTTGGTGAAAAGAAAACAGATTTTGATTTATTAGCTGTTGAAAAAGAATTAAATGATCGAAGTACAGAATTAGAAAGCATTAGACATAAATTTATAGCCACCCTTCAAATTAGTGAAGAAGGTTTGTTTTATATTGATTTAGATGAAAGAACGATTTGGGCAAGTGATGCCTTAGTTCGGATGCTTAATCTTCCTGGTAACACATTAGACTTAACGGATTTTAGAAGAATGATCGAAGCAGAAGATTTGAAAAAATATTTGGCTTTATTAGGTGATTTAAGCATTAATAAGAAACAATATGCTACATCTTATAGAATTATGGTTAATAATAGATATATGTGGTTCAAAGAAAAAGGAATTCGATTATTTGAAGACCAACATAGCGCAGTTATTATGGGTACATTAAATCCAATGAAAACCAAACATTATCTAGCAAGTAATATTGACGAATTAGATAAATTAAAAGACCATAACGAAATGATGGTTTCGATGAACAAGTTGTTTAATGATAATCGCTATTTCCAATTGGTTCTAATTAGATTAAAAAATATGCCAAAGATTAATGAAACACATGGTCGAGAAGTCGGAAATATGTTGATGGCTGAATATATTAAAAAATTAAGAACAACTTTTGTTACTGAAAGTGGAGATATATTTAGAGTATCAGGTATTGAATTTGCAATTACGATTACTGATCCAAGAAAAATGGATGTCTTAGCAAATGGAATTAAGTCTAATAAAACATTCTTAAATTTAACGATGCAATACGGATCGATTTCAGCAGAACTTGAAGTTTTTGCAGGTATATCAATTGGTGGAAGTGATGCACATGATGAGCATCAATTATACCAAGCATCTTTACAAGCTTTAAAGATTGCTGAAAATCCACAATTTAACGCACATGGATGTTACTATAAGGATATTGTGTCATGACAAAAAAAGAGATAAGAAAACAAATGATGGAGACAAGAAGTCAATTTGACCGCTCAGAAATGAGAAAGAAAAACCGTCACATCATTCAACAAATTAAACACGACAAAGATTACCATAATGCAAAGTGTGTTGCTATCTTTTATCCTATGCGAAATGAAGTTAACTTACTGGAATTATTAAATCTAAAAAAGACTTTTGCTTTTCCAAAAATTATGGATGACGGCATGCATTTCATTAAATATTATCCTCACCAAGAATTTGCGGCTAGCAATTTTGGCGTATCAGAACCTATCAAAGGTGATATTATTGATGATCAAATCGACTATATACTTACACCTGCCTTAGCAATATCAAAAAAAGGATATCGCGTAGGATATGGAAAAGGATATTATGATCAATTTTTATCGAAGCATCGTCCAAATCACGTTGTTGGTGTTATTTACGATTTTCAAGAGATAGAAGATTTTGAAGTTAACGAACATGATCAAAAATTAGATAAATACATCAAGGGGTAAAAATGAATACTGCACTTATCGTTGCTGCCGGTACTGGTAGCAGGGCTGGAACCAGTCAATCAAAAATCTTATATCCGATTCACAACAAGCCTCTGTTTATATATTCGCTAGAGACTTTTTTATCCTTAGGATATCAAATCGTTTTGGTTGTAGCAAAAGATGATATCAATGAAATCAAACAATATGTCACAGAAGACATCAAATTGGTTATTGGTGGTAAAACAAGAAGTGAAAGTGTTATGTTAGGTTTAAAAGAAGTCCAAACCCCATATGTTTATATACATGATGCTGCAAGACCACTAATATCTCAACAAATGATACTAGAAGTTGAGAAAGCCTTAGAATATCACGATGCAGTATTGCTCGCTGAAAGACTAACGAGCGCACTCAAACGTTTTGAGCAAAATGAAGTTTCGACAAGTCTAAATAGAAATGAGTACCTATTATCTCAAACACCACAAGCGTTTTTGACTGAAAAAATTAGATATGCTTATATTAGGAATGATCAATCTTATGATGACGATATCTCACTTTACCAAGCTTTCTATCCTGAAGAAAAAATACATGTCGTATTTAATACAGAACCAAATCTTAAAGTAACATACCCGCAAGATTTTTTATATGTTAAACTACATTTAGAAGGAGATGAACCTATGCGTATTGGACATAGTTTCGATATTCACCAACTTGTTGAAAATAGATCACTTATTTTAGGTGGTATCCAAATACCTCACCATAAAGGTCTTTTAGGACATAGTGATGCTGATGTTTTATTACATGCAATTTCAGAAGCAATGCTTGGAGCATTAGGTTTAGGAGATCTTGGTACGTTTTATCCAGACACAAGTTCAACATTCAAAGACATCAGTTCAATGAAAATATTAATTCAAGTTTATGATATGATTAGACAAAAGGGTTATGAAATTGGTAATATAGATACGACGATTTATGCAGAACAACCTAAAATAAATCCACACATCTTAGAAATCAAACAAAATATTGCTAAATCACTCAATATAGCAGAAGATCAAATCAGTGTTAAAGCAACCACATATGAAAAGATGGATGCAATAGGAAAAGAAGATGCAATCGCTGCAGAGGCTGTTGTTTTACTAAAGAAGGTGTAAAAATGATTATAGATACAGAATTTGGGCAATTTGAGTTAATAAAGAATCATCGAGATGCATTTGATTTACTAAAGTTTCAAGAGAGATATGTCGATGTTGCATTCGATCGTTATACTTATTTAGTTGGTGATATGTCATCAAGTATGCTACGTATTAAAGGATTTAATTCAGATCCAAAAAGCCCCAATGGATATAAAAGAATTCCAGACTACTTAAATGAATCATGTAACATGAATTGTGGGCATTATGTACTAAAGAGAATTAAAGAGAAATAAAGTGTGTTTGATTGAATAAAGGTAACAAATATTATATACTGAAGACGTAAAAGGATAGGTGAATCAAATGGATGATACAAGACAACAAGTCTTAGACTTGATACATAAAGTAAGACCATATTTACAAAGAGATGGTGGAGACATTGAAGTAATCAATGTTGAAGATGGCATCGTTTATGTAAAAATGCTTGGAGCATGTGATGGTTGTATGGCTCTAGACGTGACATTAAAACAAGGTATAGAGACCATGCTACTAGAAAATGTTCCTGGTGTTATTGCTGTTGTGACTGTAGACTAATGTAAAAACGACTTTTGTCGTTTTTTTCAATACTTCTTAAATAATAATATATGAGGTGAAATCATGAAACGAACAGTTGGTCTGGTTGTCGATTCAACATTTGGAATGAACAGCAAGTATGCTAAAGAGAATAACATTTCGGTTGTCCCTTTAAAAGTTATAATTGATGGAAGAGAATTTATTGATGGACTAATAGATTCGAATTTAGTTGTTGACGCACTCAAAAACAATAAATCAGTCAAAACGAGTCAGCCTTCTCCAGAACATTTTATGCAAGCTTATGAAAAACAGTTAATTAATTATGAAGAAGTCATATGTTTAACAATATCTAAAACACTAAGTGGAACGAATAATAGTGCTAATTTAGGAAAAACAATTATGGAAAACAATAACATTCACGTTATTGATAGCGAAACCAATATCAATGGGGCTATGTATTTAGCAGAAAAGGTCATTGAGTTTCTTGATGAAGGACACAATGCAAAAGAAGCAATAGACTATCTTGAAGATTTAAAGAACAAAGGATCACTCATATTTACTGTAGATAATTTACAAACACTTGTTGCTAATGGCAGACTTAATCGCGTTCAAGCTGTCATCGGTAATATGTTAAAGATTAAACCTATTTTAAGGTTTAGAAAAGGCGTTCTTGACTTGGAACATAAAGTTAGAAGTCCAAAAAATGTTATTCTTTATTTGGTTAATGAAGTTAAAAAACTCATGGAGCACGGAAAAGTAATTGTTAGAATTGCTTATGTTGATCGAAGCGTCCAAGCAAAAGAGTTAGAACATGAGATTTACCAACTAGGAGAAAACATTGATGTTAAGATCACAGGGGTCATTAGTCCAGTCATCTCTGCACATGTAGGGTTAGGCGGATTAGGTATTTATTTAGCTAATGAGTAAAACGCGGATATCGCGTTTTTTTCTTAAATCATATTTTGAAATATGATATAATGTTGACGAGGTTTTTGATATGAAAATAAATGAAATAATTATTTGCAAAATAACGGGTATTCAACCCTACGGAGTCTTTGTTTCATATGGCGAATACAGTGGACTCATTCATATTTCTGAAATATCTGATCAATTTGTCTCATCCATAGAAGAGATTTTATGTGTTGGAGAAGAGGTTGAGGTAAGTGTTTTAGAGATTGATGGAGCAAACAAAAGATTGAAACTGAGCTATAAAAAAGCACATCCGGTCCATCCTAAAATTCAAAAGATGGTTAAAATAAAAAAAGGATTTCATTCGTTATCCAAGGCATTGCCACATTGGATCGAAAAAACAAAGAATAGAGGTTAAGAGCATGGCACACATTGAATTATTATTAAATGATGCACGCTCATTTTTGAGCGAGCAACCAGAAAGTTTACAAGAAAAAGTTACAGAATTGCATCACGTTATCCATGAAAAACTGGGTGCTGGTAGTGATTTTTTAGGTTGGTTAGATTTACCAATCAACTATGATCGTAATGAATATACAAGAATTCTTCATGCAGCTAAAAAAATAAGACAACAAAGTAAAGTTTTAGTTGTTATTGGTATTGGGGGATCATATCTTGGTTCTAAAGCAGGTTTAGAATTTTTAAATGAACCATTTAAGAAAAACGAGTTAGAAATTGTTTTTGCTGGACATCAAATGTCAGGATTATATTTAGCTAATTTATTAAATTATCTAGAAGATAAAGAATTTTCGATCAATGTTATTTCAAAATCAGGAACAACGACTGAACCAGCTATTGCATTTAGAATTCTAAAAAAAGCACTAGAGAAAAAATATGGTAAAGAGGAAGCAAAAGAAAGAATATATGCAACTACAGATCGACAAAAAGGTGCATTATATACTGTAGCAAAAGAAAACGGGTATGAAATGTTTGTTATACCTGACGATGTCGGTGGCAGATTTAGTGTTTTAACAGCTGTAGGGTTATTACCATTAGCAGCTGCTGGTATTGATACAGATCAATTACTCAAAGGCGCTGAAGAAGCTTATGATCGTTTTTTAAATCCAAGTTTAACAACTAATGAAGCATATTTATATGCAGCAACACGCTATTTACTATATCAGCAAGATAAAAAAGTCGAAATGCTTGTTGGATATGAACCTAATTTGCTATACTTAAACGAATGGTGGAAGCAGTTATTTGGTGAGTCCGAAGGCAAAGACCATAAAGGTTTGTTTGTAGCAAGTGCTGGTTTTTCAACTGACCTTCACTCACTTGGTCAATATATCCAAGATGGTGAACGTCACTTATTCGAAACCGTCATTCAAGTTAAACATTCTAAAAAGGATGTTTTAATTCCTGAAGAAGAACAAGACCTTGATGAATTGAATTATTTAAAAGGTAAAAAACTATCATATGTTAACGAGCAAGCACTTAAAGGAACAATGATGGCTCATAAGGATGGTATGGTACCCAACTTATTAATCAATGTTCCTAAGTTTGACAGCTATACTTTTGGGTATCTTGTTTATTTCTTTGAAAAAGCTTGTGCAATGTCAGCATATTTAATAGATGTAAATCCATTCAACCAACCAGGTGTTGAGGCATATAAAAAGAATATGTTTGCTTTATTAGGTAAAAAAGGATACGAAAACATTATAAAGTAGGGATCAGATGAAGATAAAGAAAAGCAATTCAGAAAAAGGAACCGAAGCTCTAGGATATGAGCTTGGTTTACTTTTAAAGGATGAACCCAAAGTCGTCATTTTACTAGATGGTGAATTAGGTTCAGGCAAAACAACATTTACAAAAGGATTAGCTAGAGCATATGGGGTTACCCAAATTGTTAATAGTCCTACGTATAATATTATGAAAAAATATAAAACAAATGATTATAAAAAAACGTTCTACCATCTAGATCTTTATCGTCTAGAAGGTGTAGGAAGTGATTTTGATTTAGAAGAGTATATTGATAGTCAAGGCATGATTGTTGTTGAATGGCCATTTCAAGTTGAAGATTTATTGCCCAGAGACTATTTGTTAGTCAAAATCAACAAAGTTTCAGACTATGAAAGAGAATTCACGATGACTTGCGTTGGATACCCATGCAAAAGAGCGGTGGAATACATATGAAAAGATTATTGTTTGATGTATCAACCAATGTTATGTTTGTTGGATATTCCAAAGATGACATTCTAGTTGATTTCAGTATTCGAATAGCAACTAAAGATCATGCAAAATATTTGGTCGATCGAATCGACCAAGTTTTAAGACGTAATAAAATCAAACTAGATGACATTAAAGAAATCATTATCGGTTATGGACCTGGTTCTTATACGGGTTTAAGAATAGCTGTTACTGTTGGCAAAATGCTCGCATACACAAAAAACATAACATTAAGAACTGTAAGTAGTCTTTATTTTATGACCAGTGGTTATGAAGGCAAAATTGCTGCATTAATCGATGCAAGAAGAGGTCATGTCTTTTCAGCAATCTATGAAAATGGAAAAGTTATTTTACCAGATGAATATCGTAAGTTAAGTGATTTGTCTGAACAACCTGAATATAAGCTTGCTAGAACAGTATTTATTGATGATAGAAATTTTGAGATCAATCCTAAAAGAATTATAGAGCATTCTGAAGTAGTTGAAAATATAGATGATTTGATACCTAATTATCTAAGAAGAACAGAAGCGGAAACTTTACATGATCAGAAAAGCAACACCTAACGATATCGTTTTTATTGTAAATCTTGAAAACAATGTATTCACTCAAACTTTAGGTGAAAACTTTTTATATGACGAACTTATGCTAAATCCATTTTCACATTATTTTGTAATAGAAGAACAAAATCAATTGATCGGATATATAGGTTTTAGAGCATTTGATGAGAATTCAGAAATGATGAATTTCGCAATTGATCCTAAGTATCATCATCAAGGATACGGTTCAAAACTTTTATCATTTAGTCTGGAGCATTTAAAAAGTTTAGGTGTAAAAACACTCGTACTAGAAGTTAGAATGAGCAATAAAAATGCACAAAAATTATATGAGAAATTTGGATTCACCCAATCTCATATTCGAAAAAATTATTATGAAAAAGAAGACGCAATTGTCTATATAAAGGAGGTGTAAACATGGTCGTATTAGCAGTTGAAAGTAGTTGTGATGAAACAAGTGTAGCAATTGTAAAAGATGGTAAAGAAGTGCTATCACATATTATCTTATCTCAAATAGATATTCATTCTGTTTTTGGTGGCGTTGTCCCTGAAATCGCATCACGAAACCATGTTGTGCACATCACTCGTGTTTTTGATAAAGCAATTAAAGATGCAAATATAAGTATTGATGAAATTGATTTAGTTGCTGTCACAAAAGGTCCAGGATTGATTGGTTCTTTACTAGTTGGAATTAATGCAGCAACATCATTTGCTTTTGCACACCGAAAACCAATTATTGGAGTAAATCATTTGGTTGGCCATATATATGCTGCAAATATTGATAATGATATTAAGTTTCCTGCACTTGCATTATTAGTAAGTGGTGGTCATACTGAATTAATTTATATGAAGGACCATATGGATTTTAAACTATTAGGAACAACGAAAGATGATGCAGTTGGTGAAGCATATGATAAAGTTGCTAGAACATTAGGATTATCTTATCCAGGCGGACCAATTGTTGATCAACTAGCTTCAAAAGGAAAAGACACTTATAACCTTCCAAGACCATTCCTTGATAAAACAGAATATAATTTTAGTTTTTCGGGTCTTAAAAGTGCAGTCATTAATTTGGTTCATAATGCACAACAAAGAAATGAAACTATCGATATTCCAAATATGTGTGCATCATTTCAAGCAAGTGTTTTAGATGTCATTATCGAAAAAACCAAGTTAGCAGCAACCAACTATAATGTAAATCAAATTATTGTTGCTGGTGGAGTTGCTTCAAACCAAGGGTTAAGAAATAGAATCTATAAAGAAATCCCTGAAAAAGAGATTATTATACCGAAAATGGAATATTGTACAGATAATGCAGCAATGATAGGTGCTGCTGCATATCATCAGTATTTACTCAAAGGTGCAATGCCAAATTATCTTCTTGGTGGAGATTCTACCTTAAGCATTGAAGATTGTTAAACAAATTATGCTAAAGATTAAAGTTTTGACTTTAGTCTTTTTGTTTATAGTGAAATTAATATTTTTGCGAAAGCATTGTGTTTTTCTAAACAATAGATTAATATATAGTATATATACAAGGGAGTGATACACATGAAATTTTTGTTTAAAATATTTGTACTACCAATACTATTAATGTTAGCTGTACCGGCGATTTTTTTAGCGCTTTTATATAAAAGTGTTGATATACCGGTTGATGACTTTCAAGATATTGGTGAAGGTGTTTCCTTGACAAGTATGGTCCAAGAAGAAATGGATGCATTCTTACTTTCCAATGATTCTGAATCGACTGTTGGTGTAGGAATTGCACAATCTAATGCAAATGCATTATTGAAAGCACAATTTACTGAAATTAATGCAAATTATTTAGATGATAATGCAACAGATGATGAAAAAAATTATGTGATGAAAGAAGAGTATTATGGTTATCAGGGCTCATGGGTACGTTTCGATGAAGATATTATCGCAATTGAATCTGGGCTACACGTGTTTGTCTCAAACTTTACATATAAAACAAGAGTCCTTATCGAATTTAAGATAACCGCAGATACAGATGAAGTTGTATTAAAGTTAGAGAATCTCACAGTAGGTAATTTACCACTTGCATGGGTATTTAGCACTGTTAGTTGGGCATCAGAACAAATTACAGGACAAGACATTAAAGGCATTATTGATGAACAACTCAATGGGCTTGCTACATTCGATCCTCAAGAAAGAGAAATTAGAATTGATGTTAAGAATTTGGTTGAGCAGCAAGTAAGTGATCCTCAACAAGCAGCAATGATTAAATCATTGATGGCATTCATTGAAGAAAATGAATTGTTAGATATCGGTTTTAGTGAAGAAGAGTTTAAAGCCTCTTTAGCTTTAGGTAAAACAAAAGATGATACTGCACCATTTGTATTAAATACAATGGACAAGATTATTGATGATGTACACCTTCAAGCAATTTTAGCATCTAAAGCAAATGCATTAATTTTATCATCACTTACAACAACGACAAATCCATTTATTGAATTAGATGCATTTACATTAAATCGTATGTTTGAATATTTCTTAAGAGATCAACAAGTAAGTAGTGGTGTTATTCAAGAAATTGAATTATTTGAAAACTATAAGATGTCAGCTTTAGTGCCATACGTCACAATGACTGATGTGTTTACGATCAATATACCTTTGATTATTGAAGACATTGGTGATAATACCAAACGATTCCAGACAATTATAAAAATTGATGCAGCTCCAGAAATGGATGGTAATGATCTAAAGATTAATCTAAATGCATTAACTGCTGGAGAAGTTACTTTATCAGAAGAACATATCGGGAATATACTAACCATGTTAGGTGATAACGAAATGATTAAAGATGGTGCTTTTGTTTTTGAAAATTTTGATGAACAAATGAATGCTGCAGGTATGTCAATAGAAAGCGTTGCTATGGTTAACTCTAAATTAAGAATCTATGTTGATCTAAATGATTTAATTCCATTAGAAGACATCCAAGATGCAGTTGAGCAAGTTTTAGATACAATCGTTGACAATCCAGAATATTCACCAGAATTAAATGATGCAATTAACGATGTTATTAATAATTTAAATGATCCTGAAGGAGATCCAGAACAAGCTGTTGAAGATTTCCTTGAAACACTAGATGATTTATCTGATGAAGAACAACAAGCATTATTTGATGATTTGGTTGAAGCTTTTGAAGGAACAGATTTAGATTATGAAGATATATTTGGTATCAATCCTTAATCAAATAAACGAGAATAAAAATCGGTTGAAATATTCAGCCGATTTTTTTATCGTTAACTTGTAGTTTATGGTTTTTTGTCATATAATAAGTAAGACAAAGAGGTGACTAACTATTAAAAGTCAAGCACCTTTAGTAGATAAACAGTAAAAGCCTCCTTTAGCAGATAAAATTCGGAGGTTAGCTATTATTACAGATGACTTTTACTTAACCGCCACAGTTTAAGTAATCAGTTATTAGAGTTTAGTAGAATCAAAATCTTCATGATGTATTTCCAAATGATGAATCACTCTAACGAGCTTTTTAGCGAGATGAACAAGTGCGACACGATGATGTTTCCCCTCTTGTTTCTTCTTGGTGTAATAATCGTAGAACACTGG
>JANKMU010000006.1 GCA_024650045.1 Mycoplasmatota bacterium
AATTCTTCTTCACCTATCCAACCATTCTTCTTAAGTACGTTGATAACGTGAACTGCTTTTTGTCGACTTGTTCGAGCTGGTTCATCATCTTCAGCATCAATGAAGTCTTCACTTGGCTGCTCATCGAAATAATCTATAAGCTTTTGAACAATATATTCTCTATCCCCTTGAAAAGCATCTTCTATTGTATCAATCGAGTGATAAATGATAAAAATACAGTCGATATATGTCTTTTTATTCGGGGAGGAAAGCACACTAAAAAAATTGCTGTTGATTCTATCGAACAAATGTGCCATTTGATCCTCCTTTATTTTAAAAAAATAAAAAATATGAATTTCATATTTATTGTAACATGAATTAGACATATTTTCTATTTTTTTTGATTATTTGTTTCTAAGAATTATAATCTTTATTTTTTTGTTATTAAACATTTTGTTATTCAATTCATCAAGCCGTTTAATTGCTGCTGGATGAATTTGAAACTCTGTTTCTTTTGGATAGATGACAATGTCACCTATGTTTTTAGGGTACAAGTCAACATGTTTTTTAAAATAATCAAGTAAAGTTACTGGTCTGATCCCATCTTCTTTACCTAAATTAATAAGTACATTTTTATAAGCACCAGTACGTTTTCTTTTCCCATCATTTGTTTTTTCTCGTCGATCTGAATCATCAGCTTTTCTCTTCACTGGGACTATTACTGAGTCATATGATTTCTTTTCATCCATAACTTTTGATAATAATGCAGAAATAATTTGTTGATCTTCAAAACCATCTTTATGAAGTTGAGAAATAATTTCATCGAAATTTTCTTCATTATGAGAAACCATTTCCATAATTTTCGTGTAATTTCTTTGTTCTCTTCTTATATTGATTTCTTCTTCTGTTGGTATTTCTTTTTCTACCATCTTCGTTTTAATAAAACGTTCAATCATAGCAAGCTTTCCGCGCATACTTGGATAAACAAGTGAGATCGATACACCTGAAGCTCCTGCACGACCAGTACGACCGATTCTATGGACATATATTTCATCTTCAAATGGTAATTCGTAATTAATGACCATATCAACATGGGATATGTCTAGTCCTCTTGCTGCAACATCTGTAGCAATTAAGAATTTTAATCTTTTTGATCTAAAACGCCCCATAACATAATCTCTTTGGCTTTGCTTTAAATCTCCATGTAGTGCATCTGCTTCATAATTGTGTTTTTGTAAGTAAGCAGATAACGCATCAACATCTTTTTTTGTATTCGCAAAAATAATGGCTGATGCAGGATCATAAAGATCTAAAATACGAACTAAGAGTTGATCACGGTCTGACTTTTTCACATTGTAGTAAAGTTGATCTGTTTTTGATACAGTTAGTGTTGGTGTTTCAATCTTAATGATTTCAGGATTCTTTTGGTAACGTTGCGCAACTTTTCTAATAAATGGTGGGATTGTTGCAGAAAATAATGCTGTTTGTCTTTCTTTAGGTGTATCTTTTAAAATGGTTTCTAAGTCTTCTTGGAAACCCATTTTAAGCATTTCATCTGCTTCATCCATAACAAGTACTTTAAGTGAACTAAAATCGATTGTTTTACGTTGTAAATGGTCGATAGTTCTACCTGGTGTAGCAACAACAATATGTGGGTGTTCTGATAAAGCTTTAAATTGCTTGTTATAAGATTCTCCACCGTAAATAGATGTAATTCTTACACCCTTGCTAAACTTGATGAGTTTAATAAACTCTTTATAAACCTGAAGCGTTAGCTCTCTCGTAGGACAAATCACTAATGCTTGAACTGTTTTTTCATTGACATTGATTTGTTCTAAAATAGGTATAGCAAATGCAAATGTTTTGCCCGTACCTGTTTGCGCTTGACCGATAAGATCTCTTCCTTCTAACATCTTTGGAATTGCATGATGTTGGATGGCTGTAGTCTCTACTAATCCTAAGGATTCAATTGCTTGTTTTGTTTCTTGTAAAATTTCTAACTCATTAAATAAAATATTCATTTTTTTCCTCAATTCTTTAAACCTTATACACTATACCATATAAATGATAAAAATACTATTAAATCATTAAAAAAAGACTCACCGAGTCTTCTTTCTATCACAATTCTCACCTTCACAGTAATCCGTCTTGTTAAACTGCGCAGATGACTTCATTAAAGCTTCTAGAATTTGTAAATCGTCATGATAACCGCTTAGGCGTATTTTTCCATCGATACGAATATGTGGAAGTTCAAAAATGCCTTTTAAAATTGCATTTTCACGGTTTAAATTCACTGTTTCAAGAAACATGTTTGATGCTAAAACTTCTTCAACTTGACTTTGATCTAAGCCAATAGATAAAGCTATATCCATTAAAACATCTTGATTGCTAATATCTAGTTTATGTTCATAATAGGATTTGAAAACTTTTTGATTAAACTCAAATGCTTTATCACTTTTCTTAGCAAGATGAGAAAGTCTATGAACATCAGTAACCTTAACAGGTTTAAGTGATTCGCCAATATGAGGACAAATATCTTTAGCTTCTTCAACAGAAATGACGTGATGTTTTGCTAAAACATCATAAAATGTACACCCTTCATCTGGTTCAAATTGAGGTATCATTTCGTAGCTTCGATATAGCAATTCAAGATCATTAAATTGATATTTTTTGAACAATAATTCGATACTTTGATGTTGCTGATAACAAAGTGGACTTAAGTAGTCTAACCAAAATTCAAGCTTCATTTATATTCCATCCCTTATGTCTAACTTATGCTGTTATTTTAGCAATTTTTAAGCCTTAAAATCAAATGTTACGCCTAGACAAATTGCTTTCTATAAACGATTTGTTCATCAACAACAGTCATTTCAACGATATCTTTTTTATAGTTTTCGATATCTGTTGTGAGCAAATCATATGTAAAGACTGATAAATCAGCAATATAACCACTTTTTAAATAACCACGATTAAGATGTTGTGTCGAATAATTAGCATTGATAGTATATAAAGATATCGCATCAAAACGGTTTAATTTTTCTGATTCAAAATACGTTTTTCCATCATGATCTGATTTTCTTTCGATTGCTGCGTAAATACCTAATAACGGATTAGGTATTTCAACTGGTGCATCACTACTACCTGCTTGATTGATTCCATTTTCTTTTAATGTCTTCCAAGGAAAACATAACTCTGGTGTTTCACTTAAATATTGAAGTGCCCAAGGTAGATCACTTGAAAGAAACTGTGGTTGGATATCAAGTGATATCGGTAATTTTTTCATTAAATCAATCGTTGATTTTGCAAGCCATGGTGTGTGAATCAAACGATCATGCAAACCTTCATCTACTGGATATTTTTCTAATAATTGACATACATCTTCAGTCGCTTGATCTCCGATCACATGAACTGCAACCGGTAAATGATGTTTTCTTGCTTTTTTAATCATTTTAACGAATTGTTGATCAGTTTGTACTTTGAGTCCAAACTCATCTGTATTTTTATATGGTTTTTTCATCCATGCTGTCTTTGAAGATAAGGTGCCATCATAAAACATTTTAACTGCACCAAGTTGTAAATATTTATTTTGGTCTA
Organism: Mycoplasmatota bacterium; assembly: GCA_024650045.1. GTDB lineage: Bacteria > Bacillota_I > Bacilli_A > Acholeplasmatales > Acholeplasmataceae > Peloplasma. Next base: position 3,574 of record JANKMU010000006.1, read on the forward strand.
AAAATGGTCTTTTAGACTTAATAAAATCATTTAACGTTAAATGATGCATTAATAAATGCGCTCTAAAAGGTAGGGTTTCTAATGTTTTCTCAAAGACAAATACCGTTTCATCAAATCCATTAAAATAATATAGATCATCACTATGCCCACCGGTAATACCATATTGATGAAGACTTTGAATAGATTCAATCAAAATTTCTTGTATTTTTTCTTTGGTGTATTTAGGAAAACTATCAATAGCCTTTTGTGCCTCATCTTCTGTTAGTACACCTGATAAGGATTTAATTTTTGCTTGTGTTAAAACAAAATCATTTACCGTTAAACTATGATAATCATTGTGTCTGAGTAATATAGGATGTTCGTTTGAGATAGCATTTAAGTCATCTTTTGTTAAGCCACACTCAAAATAACCTTCAACAAACAAAGGTGCATCGCTATATATTTTCTTTATTTCTTTGATGATTTGATTTTTCTTTTTTAAATGAGAAAAATTAGGTCTCAATAGTTTTTGTCCATATCCTAATAAATGTAGATGAGCATCAACAAATCCTGGATAGACATGTCCTTGATTCATATCAATGATTTCATCGAATGCCAATTCTTTGATCTCATCATCAAATCCGATAATAATGCCATCTTGTGTGGCCATTTGCGTATAGACAGTTGTTTGGTCTTCCATTGTATGAAAAAACCCATTGGTCCATAGTTTCATTATTTTCACCCCTGAATGATAACTTTATCTTGATTTTACCACATATTAATAAAGGCTATGATTTAACAACTTTTTTAATATCATCAATTGGATAACCTTTTGCATATAATTTTTGAATGATTTCATATTGGATATTGTGTTGATCTACTTTTGATTGATATTTTTTAAGAAGTTTTTGGTAGTCTTTTTCTATAAGACTTAATTCATTACCTATGTAATAATCTAAAGCATTTTTTAAGGCTTGATCAACAATATCCATATGAAATCCTTTTCTGATAAAAAAACCTTTGACTGTCTGTAGTGCTTGTTTTTTTGATTTTTTACTTACCGATTTCATTTTCTTAGGAATGAGTTCTAAAAGAATTTGTAGCTCATCATTTTTTTCAAGTAAGGATTGAATAACTGCTGGATCAATTCCTTTTTCTCTTAATTTATGTTCAATCACTAAAGGTCCATCACTATATTTTTTTTGTGCAATATAATCTTTAGCATAGAGGTTATCATCAACATATTTTCTTTCTACATACTTTTGAACCACTTGTTTGGCAATAGAATCTGACGCGCCTTTAGACAGCAAAAAATCTTTAATTTCTTTTCTTGTTAACATGCGCTTTAATTTAATGATACCTAGTTTATAAAAATAGATGTATTCATTCTCTTTGATTAATTCATGAAAAGTTTTTATATCGATTTCTTTACCTGGACTTAAGCGATATTTTAAAAAAACTTCTGGTTCTATGACCAAAAGTTCTCCATTAAAGAAGACTTCATAATTTTTTGATTTTTTTGTTATTTCTGTAATAGTTTTCATATTTTATGGGTTTTTAATTATATCAATGAGACTTTGTAGTTGAACATCTTTTTGGATATCTTGTTTGTCACTCATATAAATTTGATGAATACGAATCGCTGTTTCTCTGCTTAATACTGCTTCATTATCTACATCATTTATAGTGTTAAATGCGATAATGGCATTTTCTGTTGCTAAATCAAAATATCCATCAGTTCTTAATAAGTCATCACCTGAAAAATCAAAGAAGTAATTCAAAAAGTGCTGATAATTGATTAATGATTGTGATAATTGATTAAATGATACTTCACCATCATAAATAGGCATATCTACCATATGTATCCCACCTTGATCGATTGGTTCAACATCTAGCGGATCTGTACTTACATTTTTACCATCATCATAAAACCATTCACCTTCAGTATAAGCTAGTGAATATCTGATTCCACCAATATCAGTTATATAGATATAGTTTTGATAAACACCTTTGCCATAAGTTTGATTGCCATAAAGCGTATATCCACCTCTTGTGTTTAGCACAGCAGCTAAAACTTCTGCAGCTGATGCAGAGTTTTCATTCACAAGGACTTTGATATCATATGGTTTCGATGTGTTTTGTCCACCAAAAAAGTAATTGATTTCACCACTTTTTGGAATCATCGTAAATAAAGGATTTTCCAAATCTCTTCTTAAGAGTTGTTGCGTAATACCTTGGAAATCTTCAGAATTACTATTTTTTTGATTATGTAATGCTGATAAAGAACCTCCTGGATTATCTCTTAAATCTAAAATAAGTGTTTTATTTTCAGGATTCTCATTTAATATTGTTGACTCTAGTTCTACTAATCGATCATAAAATACGCGATCAGTTCCAGCTGTTATACCTTCTTGATATCCAGAAAACTGAGTAATTCTAAGATATGCAATACCATCTTCTACTAAATCTTTTGTATATGCAGTTGGTGTGTCTATTTCTTTATAGATAATGGTTACATTCGATATAACACCATCTGGGTCTTCAACAATTAAGATTTTTTCATCATCAATATTGCCTACTAGATATGTTGATGATTCAAAACTAGAACTTAAATCTTCAAAATAAATAGCTTCATCTTCTAAAACACCAATGATTAAATCATTAGGATAAAGTTTGTTTTCTGCAGCACTGTTTGGATAAACATATTGAACACGATATAGATTATCCTCTGTAGATACATTAACACCTATTCCAACAAACTTCTCATCACTTCTAGGTTCAACATTAAGTGGTGAGGAGACTAATCTTGTATATGGATCATTATTTGCTAATGCATAGCTATTTATTGCTGATTCAATTGATGCGATTAATGCATTTTGCTCATCGACATCATTTAAATCATAATAGTAATACTCATCCATGATTCGAGTGACATAATTAAATAAGTCATTTCGATTGGTTGGTGAAGGTTGTTCAACAACATTAGATGCATAATATCCTGCAAAGAAAGCTAATACAACACTAATAAGAAATAAAATACCTAATTTTCTACTTACCATTTGGCTTCCTCCCGACTAAATCCTTGTCCCAATGCTTCTTTTGTTTTGGTAACAAATGTAAATGCATTCGGATCAGTATTTTTAATAATCATTTTAAAATGGTAGAGTTGTTGACGATCAACTGTACAAATAATCATCTCTTTTTCTAAATTTGAATAGCCTCCAACAACTCTTAATTTTGTAATACCACGCTCTAATTTTTTATAAATTTGTTCTTTCATGAGTTCGCAATAATCAGTGACAATGAAAACTGTATAACCTGATCGTCCTTCAATGGCTAATCGATCAACGATTAGTCCACTGATTAGCATCGCACCTAATGCATATAATCCTAATTGGAAATTAATGAGCATTGCTGTAAAGATAATCGCTCCATCGGTTAGATAGATTGCTGTTGAAAAAGGAATATTTAAGTATTTACTCATTATTCTTTGAATGACATCAATACCACCAGTAGTTGCATTGTTTCTTAAAACGATACCTAAGCCAATACCTACAAATAAACCACCAAAAGCTGATGCTACAAGTAATGGACTTTCTGTCATATGTTGCATAAAAAAGTTTTTATCAATCGTTAATTCTAAAACCCAAATAATCGTCGGAGATAAAAGTGTTGCATAAACAGTTTTATAAAAAAACACCTTACCCAAGACTATTGCTCCAATGATTAAAAGAATAATATTAACGATATACATAAATAAACTTACAGATATAAAATCTTGAACTAGTACTGCAACCCCCATCACACCACCAATAACTAAACTAAGTGGTAATAAGAAAAAATAGAAACCTAAGGACAGAAGGATGATACCTACTGTGATTTCTAATATTTCTCTACGTTTTGCTTTATTCATCTAGATCACCTGCTTTTAAATAAGCATTGATAAATCCGTCAAGTTCCCCGTCCATCACAAGATCAACATTACCAACTTCATAGTTGGTTCTATGATCTTTTACCATTTGATAAGGATGGAAGACATAAGACCTTATTTGGGAACCCCAAGCAATATCTTTTTGTTCACCTTTAATATCTTTTAAAATTGCTTCTTGTTTTTTGATTTCTTCTTGTGCTAATTTAGATTTTAATACGCTCATAGCTGATTCTTTATTTTTTAATTGACTGCGTTCATTTTGACATGTGACAACAATATTTGTTGGTAAATGAGTGATTCTTACGGCTGAATCGGTTGTATTAACTGATTGTCCACCTGCACCACCACTTCTGTAAACGTCAATCTTTAAATCTTCATCTTTAATTTCTATATCGACTTCGTCAATAATTTCAGGCATGATATCTACAGATGCAAAAGATGTATGTCTTCTGGCATTTGAATCAAATGGAGAAATACGGACAAGTCTGTGAACGCCTCGTTCAGCTTTTAAATATCCATAAGCATAATCGCCTTTAATCATCATGGTCACACTTTTAATACCTGCTTCATCCCCTGCTTGATAATCAAGAAGTTCTATTTTAAAGTTTTTCTTTTGTGCATATCTATTATACATACGATATAACATATCACACCAGTCTTGGGATTCTGTTCCTCCAGCACCGGGGTGAAGTTCTACGATTGCATTATTAGAATCATAAGGTTCATTTAATAACGTTTTAATTTCAAAGGCTTTGAGTTTGGTTTGTAGTGTTTCTAAGTCTGTTTCGAGTACATCCCATTCTTCTGTTCCTTCTTCACTGATTTCAAACCAATCGACTAAATTTTGATATTGTTTTTCTAAGTCAGAAAATTCGTCAAGTTTTTGACGAATTTCTGTAGCTTGTTTAGTTATTTTTTTAGCTTGATTTGTATCTGACCAAAAATTAGGTTGTTGCATCAAATCATTCAACTCGCGATATTGACTTTCTAATTTTTGTGGATTCAAAGCTTTATTTAAATCTTGAATACTTTCTTTCATACTAGATATGGTTTTATTAACTTCATATGTTTCCACAAAAACACCTCCTTATCGCCAAGGCAAATTGCGTTGTCCTCTATTTTTTCTTACTTTCGGTCTTTTCGGTCTTTGATCAGTTGTTCCTTGATTGGTTGAAGTGTTTTTAACAACTGCTTCTCTTTCTACGTTATATTGGATTTGCGCACGTATTGCATATCTTGTGACATCATTAGAAATATTTCTAATCATGTCATTAAACATTCTCAATCCTTCTTTTTGGTAAATCACAAGAGGGCTTTGTTGAGCGTATGCTTGAAGTGATACACCTTGTCTTAGCTCACTCATCGCATCAATATGACGCATCCAATAGGTATCAATAACACGCAGCATAACAACCTTTAAAAATTCATTAAAGATCTCAGGTGGTACAGCTTCTTTTTTACGATCAAGTTCCTGATTTGCTATGTTTAAAATATATTCTAATAACTCTTTTTCATCCATTTTCTCAATGGTTTCTTTAACTAATGTTTCTGGTTGAAAAATATTACCGTTGAAAGTTGCGATAATGTTATCATCATCAATTTCAAATTGGTTTTTACCAACTTGATGAACAAATTGTTGAACAGTACTGGTAATGCTGTTTGTCATTGTCGTTCTAACTTGATCTTCAATTGATTCTAAAACTAAAACATCACGACGTTCTTTATAAATAATTTCTCGTTGTTTGCGGAGTACATCATCATATTTTAAAACGTTTTTACGTGAATCATAGTTATTACCTTCGATTCGCTTTTGTGCACTTGTTACAAATCTAGAAAACAATTTTGATGATAATGCTTCACCAGAAGTATTAAGTCTTTCAAGCATTTCTATACGGCGTTTAAAGCTTTCGCCACCAAATCTAAGCATCAGTTCATCTTCAGCTGACAAATAGAATCTAGAGTAACCTGGGTCACCTTGACGTCCACTACGACCTCTTAACTGATTATCAATACGTCTAGATTCATGACGTTCACTACCAATAACAGCTAAACCACCTAGTCCAACGACACCTTGACCAAGTTTAATATCGGTACCACGACCAGCCATATTGGTTGCGATGGTAACAGATCCTTGTAAACCTGCTTTAGCAACTATTTCAGCTTCTCTTTCATGATTTTTCGCATTTAACACTTCATGCGGTATGCGTCTTGCTTTGAGCATTCTTGAAATGTCTTCTGATGTTTCAACGGCTACTGTACCAACTAAAACTGGTTGTCCATTTTGATATCTTCTTTCGACTTCATCAACTAAAGCATTAAATTTATCTTTTAAATTTGCATAAATATAATCTGGTGCATCATCTCTAATGACTGGTGCATTGGTTGGAATTTCGATAACATCCATATTATAAATATCGCGGAATTCTTCTTCCTCAGTTTTTGCAGTACCTGTCATCCCTGATAATTTCTTATACATTCTAAAAAAGTTTTGATATGTAATCGTTGCTACGGTTACAGTTTCTTTTTTAACTTTAACGCCTTCTTTAGCTTCTAGAGCTTGATGAAGCCCTTCAGAAAACTGGCGTCCTCTTAAAACACGACCTGTAAATTGATCAACGATTAAAACTTCATCATTATCGACCATATATTCTTTATCTCTAGACATAATATGTACAGCACGAAGTGCGTTGTTAATATGATGTACTAAAGTAACATGTTTTAAATCATATAAGTTTTCGAGTTGGAAAATCTGTTCTGCTTTTCTAATCCCTGATGGTGTTAAAGCAATACTTCTTGACTCTAGGTCAATTTCAAAATCTTCATCACGGAGTGATTTCGAAAATCTATCTGCTGCTTGATAAAGATTATGATTATTTTTAGATCCACCAGAAATAATAAGTGGTGTTCTAGCTTCATCAATTAAAATTGAGTCAACCTCATCAATAATTGCGAAATTTAGTCCACGTTGAGCAACCATATCTTTTGCATATAAAACCATATGGTCACGCAAATAATCAAATCCTAGTTCACTATTTGTTGAATAAAGCACATCACAATCATATGCTTCTTTTTTCTGTTCACGAGTGATGTCTCTTAAATTAAGACCGACTGTTAAACCTAAAAAACGGAAAAGATCACCGATCTCTCCTTCCGCCTCACGTTTAGCCAAATATTCGTTCACGGTAACGATATGAACCCCTTCACCATTAATTGCACTTAAATAGGCAGGCATCACTGCTGTCAGTGTTTTACCTTCACCAGTCTTCATTTCTGCAATGTTCCCGTGGAAGATTGCAACTGCACCTAAGACTTGTACATAATATGGAAAAAGTTTTGTTACTCGACGGGAAGATTCTCTAACAACAGCATATGCTTCTGCCATAATTGAATCTAATGTCTCACCGTTTTCATAACGTTCTTTAAACTCGTTAAATTTATTTTTTAATTCTTCGTCTGTTTTTTGGGTCATTTCTTCTTCTAGAGAAAAAACGACATCAGCTATTTTTTTGGCTTCTTTCAGTTCTTTTTTACTTGGGTCAAACCACTTTTTTAGCATAGATACACATCCTTTACGTTCTTTATTATATTACTATAATAAGGCCGTTTTTACAAGCGATTTCAATGTTTATGGTATTTTAACATAATTTTCAAATCGCATTATAAAAATAGAAATGATCGATGAGTTAAATCCATCATTTCTATAGCATTCAAATCTAATTGATTATCATAAAAAAAATAGAACGCTTTAGCGTCCTATTAGAAATCAAACTTAACGTCTTCTCTTTTAAGTGGTTCTGCTTCAAAGAATGCACGTTTTTCAAATTTTTTCCAGTTCGCAACGATGTTGCTTGGGAAAACGACAACTTTTTGGTTGTAATATGAAACATTGGCGTTATAAACTCTTCTTGATGCTTGAAGGTTTTCTTCAACTTCCATAGAAGCATCTTGGAGTTTACTTATGTTTTGTGATGCTTTTAGGTCTGGATATTGTTCAACAACTACATTGATTGCTGATAAACCTTTTGCAACCTCATTCGCAAATTCTTGTTTTTCTGCAATTGGTGCACCATGAGAAGGTTGTCTCATTGCAACGACCTTAGTTAATGTTTCTTGCTCATGTTTCATATAGCCTTTTGCTGCAGAAAACATTTTACTCAATAAATCAAAACGTTTTGTTAAAGCAACATCGATACTTGATTCTGATTCATCGATTTTGATTAACATTCTTCTAAATGTATTGATGGTACTGATCAGCCATCCTACAATAAGAAGTAATAATATACCTACTACAATTAAAATAATTTGATAAGGTTCTAACATAATCATTTCTCCTTTCTAGAGTGAACTTTTGAATTTAGAACTATCTAACCGCAATTCATTAATGATTGCGGGAATTAGATCAATATCTGAGATAAAGGATTTAAGTGCTTCTTCATTGATCGGTGTTTTTAATGATAGCTCCATATAATCCTTACGATCATTTACACCTATGTGAAGTTCATTTCCTTCATAATAATATAAAATGGATCCACGGTGTAATTTTTCTAGTTCAAGTAGTTTTTCTATCATACTTGATGTAATATGGTAAAATCCATATTCTTGAGTTGAAGCATAGATGGAAAACTTTTTATTAAATTCAATACTTTCTGTATCGATTTTAACGAGTCCTCTTGTGTTAACTTGATACCCTCTACCTTCAACAATTTTTAACACTTCTTTAAATCTTCTTTCGAATTGGTAAACATACCATCTGCCTTTAAAATAGGTTTGATATGAAACTGATACATTACCTTTAGAATCTCTGGTTTCAACACGTTCTTTTAATTCAACATCAGAAACTTCAAATTGAACTCCTTTATAAGTTCCTTTAATATAGTCTTCACCATGAAAACGGTCAGGTCTTTTTACCATTCCTGTTTGAACAATTCTTGAGCTAGGAATATAATCTTTGTGGTTATAATAGACATCATCAAACTGTTGTTTTAATAACATCAAGATCAGTTCTTCTTTAACTATTTTTTTAAATTTATTTAAATGAAGATTTGCTCTACCAAAGAAAATAATTGCAATTAAAAAAGTAATGATGGCTAATATAAAAAAGAATGTTTCTGTAAAATATCCTAGTGCTCCAAATGCAATTGTTACAACAAATAAAATAATTGCAACTTTTAGTTCTTTTTGATAGTCAACTAGTATTTTTTGACGTTTTTCTTCAAGTATTATTAATTCTTTCATATCATCACCGATACTATTTTATAACAGTTCTCTAAAGAAAGCAATCTTATCGATTTTTTCCCATGTAAAAGTATCTTCATTTCGCCCAAAATGACCATATGCCGCTGTTTGTGCAAAGATAGGTTTTTTAAGGTCAAGTGCTTCGATAATTGCTTTTGGTCTTAAGTCAAAATGTTTATGAATAACTTCATAAATTTTTTCTACTGGTACACGTTCAGTTCCAAATGTATCAACTAATACACTAACAGGTTTAGCAACACCGATTGCGTATGCTATTTGAATTTCACATTGATCAGCTACACCTGATGCAACAACATTTTTGGCAATATATCTCGCCATATATGCAGCACTGCGATCAACTTTTGATGCATCTTTACCTGAAAATGCTCCACCACCATGACGAGCATACCCACCATATGTATCAACAATAATTTTTCTACCTGTAAGTCCGGCATCTCCATCTGGTCCACCGATAACAAATCTACCGGTTGGATTAATTTGATAAATTGTATTTGATGTATCATAATATTTTAAGATAGGTTCTAATACATGTTTGTGAATTTCTTTTTTAAGGTCTTCTAATTTCCATGATGGTTCATGTTGTGTTGATAAAACGACTGTATGAATACTTTCTGGTTGATTTTTTTCATTATATTCAACAGTCACTTGAGTCTTCCCATCTGGTCTAAGACCTTGGATAATGTTGTTTTTTCTAACATATGTCAACCGTTCAGCTAAACGATGTGCTAAATGAATAGGTAGTGGCATTAAAGTATTTGTTTCATTGGTAGCATAACCAAATGTTAAACCTTGATCACCAGCACCTTGTTCTTTAACATCACTTTCATCAACACCTAAAGCAATATCTTCTGATTGACGCTTTAAGCGAATATCAATTTCTACTTCATGTGTATTAAAACCATATTCAGGCTTATCATAGCCTATATAACGGATTGCATCTTTAATGATCTTTTTATAATCAATTTTTGCGTTGGTGGTAATTTCACCAAGCAATAATGCATAATGTGTTGTTACTGCAGTCTCACATGCAACTCTTGAATTTGGATCTTGTGCCAATGCGGCATCTAAAACAGAATCTGAAATAAAGTCTGCAACTTTATCTGGATGTCCTTCTGTTACGGACTCACTACTAAATAATCTTCTCATCTTTTATCTTCCTTTCATAAAAAAATGCGCATTCCTAAGGAATAGCGCCTATTTTGACTTTCTTCCTTATTGATGGGTTTTTACCCCTCGTGATAAGCACCTAATTGAATAGGTTGCTGCTACTTCGTCGGTCACTTGCCTCCATAGCTCTGAATAAGTGAAACTTATTATTTTTTGTATTTCTAATTTATATTACAGGATTATAGACTAAAAGTCAACAGTTAGATGTTAGTTTTTAATGATATTTTAGAAATTATTGTACATATCAGCAAACTCATCATGGAACTTTAAAAATCTTTCTTTTAGATCATAATCAAAATAATTAACTAATTCTGATTGGAATGACTTTAAAACAATACTATGAGCCATCGGTCTTTTATAAGATTTAGGACCACGCATCGTGATATATAAATCTGCTAATAAAATGATTTGTGCTTCAATTTCAGGTTGAATAATTAACATTTCTTTTAGAAATTTTTCATTTGCTGTATCTTCAATATGTGCACGTGCAATGTCTTCACATTTTTGAGCAAGTTGAAGTCTTTTAGCAATTTGTGATCCAAGTTCTGTTTTTTCCTTTAAGACATCATATTCTTTCTCATCAAAGCTGTTTTTATCATTTAGTAAGTTTTTAATTTCTTGATATTGAAGATGTATCATTGCATAGTGATTCATATCTTCAATTTTGTATTGTGCTAAACCATAATAATGACCTAGTTTTTCTGCCATTTGTTGCACCTGGTATGCATGTCTTTTATCCATTAATGTATAAGAACTAGAAAATACGACTGAAAATAGATCACCTACAATATGAGAAAAATCACTTTGAACTTGTCTTCTTTTAATTAATTCTAATTTTCTTTCTTCTTGCATATATTGTCCCATGGAGACAATCGCATAAACAACGAAGTAAAATAGAATAAATAATAATGTTCTTAATAAAATATCACTAAATTCTGGTAAACGAATAAATCTAGGTATAAACTCAATAATCGTTTCTCCACCTACAAGCTGCTGGATATTATATGTCCATATGAAGTGAATAACCGTTAATAGTGCAAGTAATCCTTGGAAACTTGAACTCATCAACTTCTTTTCTTGGTATAACGAAATAACAACTACTGCATAATACATTAAAATATATGCACCTGTTTCAAAATATTCTTTTTGATACAGTCTTGCATAAATTAAAATGGATGAAAAGAAAATATAAAATGCGGAAACATACATTGCAACCGATTGTTTGGTTTTATCGTTTGGATCCATGTTAATTAATTTTCTTAGAAGCTTATTAATGACGTAAGTTAGCGGAAAAGCGATAAATGCTACAACCCAATCAGAGACTTCACCTTCTGTAGAAAGCGATAGAATAAATAAAATGATTGAGTACATAATGTTGGATACGAAAACAATGTTTTTAATAACAACATTTCTTCGATACAATACAGCAACATCATTGGTAATATCTACACCTTGTTCAAAACCAAAAAACTTAGCAAAAATATTTTTACCAAGTAATTTTATATTCCAAATGCTAGGTTTTTTGTTGTTTGCCACGAACCATCATCCTTTTTATAAGTCAAATATACTAAAACGTTTTACCCCAATATCTTCATGTGCTATTTCTTCATTTGTCACCTGTGCAACTCTTGTTGATGCTGCTGCAGCGATAGCTCCAACAATATCGTCTAAGAAAGTATGACAAATGCCTTCTTCTTTACCTGCATCATTTAAACGTTGAACAATACCATGTTTATTGACATCGATATCGCCAAAATTCGTTTGACCGATGGTGCCATATAGACCAGCTACATCTAATCCCATTGTTTCATCAATTCCAAATAATCCCAAATCTTCTAAAATAATATCTTGAATTGGTCCTTGAAACATCTTTTGTTCTGCTAAACGATCTATTTCAGCAGCAAGCTGAACATGATGGAATACATCACGTAGTGATAATATTTTTTCTACAGATTCTTGACAAAGTTCTCTTGTAATGTTTTCTGTGTATTTCGCTTGTTGTTGAAAACTGATTTCAGCGATTGATTCTATTGAAACACCACGTTTTAATAAAACCTTTTTATTTAATTCAAACATTTCTTGTCTTGTAAACAACAATTTTTTAGCTTTTTTTTCTGCCATCCTATTCATTCCCTTCTATAAACACATCACCTTGATCCATGATGGTTTGACCATTAAGAAAATCTTTTGCAAGCATTTGTTTTTTTCCTGGAGATTGGACGATAAGCATTTCAACTGAACCATCTAATGTCTTTATAACAAGTTTTTTCTTTGTGCTAAGTACCGTTCCAGGCGTTGCCTTACTGTCTATTATATCACTTTTTTGTGCTTGATAGAATTTGATGATTTGCCCATGAATATAAGCATGTGCTCCAGGTTCTGGAGACAGTCCTCGAATTCTATTGATCACTTGTTTAGTGGTTTGATGAAATGATAGATATTCATCTTCTCTTTTTAATGTATATGCAAATGTTACTTCATCTACGTTTTGGGGGATGCGATCTATTTTACCAATAGCTATATCAGATAATACTTTATCTAGTAAACGTGTTCCAACTTGACTCAGTTTAATACTGAGTGATTGATAGTTATCATCGCTTGAGATTGGAACAACTTCTTGATCAATGATATCACCACTATCCATTTTGTATGCCATATACATAATGGTGACGCCAGTTTCCTCTAATCCATCAAATAATGCATATTGTATTGGTGCTCCACCTCTATATTTAGGTAATAATGAGCCATGAACATTAATGGCTTCTATTTGATCTAATAAATCTTTAGGAAGCATTTGACCATATGCAGCAGTAATTATATAATTGGGCTTTAAATCGATGATTGTTTGATAATTATTTGTTAATTTTTCAGGTTGAAAAACTGGCAATCCAAGTTCGATTGCTTTATTTTTAACTGGGGATTGTGTCATTGTTTTTTTTCTACCGACTGGTTTATCTGGTTGTGTAACAACAAGTAAAACATCATGCTTGAAGTTAAGCATTTCTAAAATTGGCACTGCAAATTCTGGAGTTCCCATAAATACTATTTTCATATCATCACCTACACAATATCCAAATATGGAAAATATCTAATCTTGATATCATCAAATTCATATGCTTCTAAAATACCGAAAAGCTCTTGTTTCTCTATTGTTTCATATTTTAGCGTAATTGTAAATCGATAATAGTCTTTAATTTTAGTAATTAAAGCTTGTGATGGTCCTAAGACATCACAAGATAAACCTAACAATGCTTTTTTAAGCATAAAAGCTCGTTGATAAGTCTTTAAATAACTCTTTCCTGAAATTAAGATTTGTGATGTGTTTTTAAATGGAGGATAATTCATTAATTTACGGTTATATAAAGCTTCTTGATAAAAAGTCTCATAGGTTTGATTTACACTCCTAATCGCGAAATGATCGACATCATATCCTTGAATAATCGCTTCACCTGGGTAAAATCTGCCTGACCTACCGGTAACTTGTGCTAAAAGCATATAAGCATTTTCCGTAGATTTATAAGATGGAACTTTTAATAATAAATCAGCCATTAATACACCAACTAAAGTGACTTTAGGAAAATCCAAACCTTTAGCAATCATTTGGGTACCTAACAAAATATCAGCTTCTTCATTTAAAAAATCATTCCAAATAATTTCATGACTACCTTTAGTTTGTGTTGTATTTTTATCCATACGAAGTACTCTTGCATGTGGGATATGTTTTTTTAGAAAGTGTTCAACATATTCGATACCCGTTCCCACTTCTTTAACTTTTGGTTCTTGGCATACTGAACATGTACTATCAAATGGTTTTTCATAGCCACAATAATGACACTTTAAAGTTTGTTTATCTTTATAATATGTCAAAGATATATCACAATGCGGACACTTTGGAACATCACCACATGAGCGACATAACACAAAAGGAGCATACCCTTTCCTATTAAATAACAAAATGGTTTGTTCCTTTCTTTCAAGTCTTTGATGCATCGCATCTAATAATGTTTTCGAAAAAATAGATGTATTATTGTTTTTTAATTCTTTTCTCATATCAACAAACTCAATTGAAGGAATGGATAAATCAAATGGTCTTTTCGTTAATTCTAAAAGTGTATATTTTTGATTGTTAGCTTGATACATCGACGTAATACTTGGTGTAGCACTACCTAATACAACCGGAATATGATGGTGTTTAGCACGCTCAAATGCGATTTCTTTAGCATCATAGATGACTTGCTCTTTTTGGATGTATGAATCATCATGTTCTTCATCAATAACGATTAACCCTAAATCATCCATTGGTAAAAAGACAGCACTTCTCGTTCCTAAAACAATTGAAGCTTTTCTAGATTGAATTTTTTTGTATTGATCAAAGCGTTCACCAGTTGATAATGCACTATGATAAATAGCAACATCACTAAATCTTGATTTAAGTCTTTTTGCCATTGGTGCTATTAAAGTGATTTCTGGTACTAAAACTAATACTTGTTTTTGTTGTTCTATAACTTTAGAGATAACTTCTAAATAAACTTCTGTCTTCCCTGATCCTGTAATCCCTTTTAATAAGAAAACTTCTTGCTTATCCAAACGATTAACGATTTGATGGGTTGCATTTTGTTGTTCATCTGTTAAAACAATTTTCTTATCCTCAAGGTTAAAATGATGTTGTATCTCTCTAATGACTTCTTTTTCTTTTTCTATTAAAACGTCATGCTTAACAAGTGTGTTTAAGTTACTTGAAGTTAACCCTTGATCAAGAAGTTCTTTTCTTGTATACTCTTTTTTCATATTGAATAAATCAACAACCATCTCATAATGATAAATCCGTTTATATTGATGGTTTTCGTTGTATTGATATGTTTTATCTATTTTAGGTGTTCCTTTTTCTTTAATGATTGTTTTGATTCTAATAATCTCATTTTTCTTGGAGTCTCGTAAGTATTTTAATCTAGGGTATAGAACCTGATCTTTTCTTTTTAACTTCCAAATACCTTTTTTATTAAAATAGGGTTTCAAATCATCAGGAATTAAATCAGCATTAACCATTTCAATAACTTTTGTATAATTAACCGATAGCTCAGGTGGTATAACCGTTGAAAAAATTGAACTATAAAGTGCTGGAACATGGTTTTTAATATAATTCATCAGATTAAATAGTTCTTCATTAATCGATGGTATGACATCTAATACTTCAATTATTTCTTTGGTAGCATCCTTACTTTCACTAGTTATTTCAGTCACGTAACCCATTCTTGTTTGGCTACCAAATGGAACAACTACACGCATACCACGCTCTAAAAAATCCTCAAATTTTTGAGGAACGATATAATCAAAAAAGCGATTTACATCTTCATGTTTAATATCAATTATAACCTTTGCATACATGTTTTCACCCACTCTTATTATACACTTAAACGACAAAAAAAGTAACCAGTGGTTACTTTATTGTTTTAAGAATTTTATCAATGTTATTTCCATATGCAAGAGCTTCATCGTATTTAAAGATTAAATCTGGAATCTTTCGAATGTTTCTAATTTTCTTTGCAAGTTCCATTCTAATCGTTTGTTTACTTTTATCGATTGCATCTTTTGCTTTATCAATGACTTCAGGTTCATCACTTAAAATCGTATAATAAACAGTTGCATATGACATATCTTTGGTGACTTTGACTTCTGTTAAGTTGATATAGCCAAAGCTTTTATCTTTGACTTCTGCATTAACAATTGATGCAAGTTCTCTTTGAATTAAACTCGCTAAACGGTCTGTCGTAACTGACATGTTAATCCACCTCGACTTCTTTCATTTGTGAAGCTTCAATGATATCTCCAACTTTAATATCGTTAAAGTTTTCAATAGATAGCCCACATTCATATCCTTGTCTGACTTCTTTTGCATCATCTTTAAATCTCTTTAATGATGCGAGTTTGCCTTCATAGACAACAATACCATCTCTTAGTACTCTAACTAAAGCATCTCTTTTAATTAAACCATCTGTTACATAACATCCGGCAATCGTACCGATTCTTGATACTTTAAATGTGTCTCTAACTTCTGCTTGACCTGTTACGATTTCTTCAAATGTAGGCTCAAGCATACCTTTAAGTGCTGCTTCAATATCTTCAGCAACTCTATAGATAATTTTGTATAATCTAATTTCAACACCTTCAGCATCTGCAACTTGTTTAACAGCTGCAGTTGGTCTAACGTTAAAACCGATAACAACCGCATTTGATGCGCTTGCTAAGGTCACATCGTTTTCTGTAATCGCACCAACACTTGAACGTACAACATTAACATGGAACCCATCAATATCTATTTTTTCAAGCATGTTTTTTAATGCTTCGATGGAACCTTGGACATCACCTTTAATAATAATATTAAGTTCTTTTCCAACGCTTTCTATTTGATCAAACATGGAATCAAGTGATGTTTTTTTAACAGCTTTTAGTTCGCCTTCTTTATGTCTCGATTGACGCTCATCAGCGATCTGTCTGGTCACTTTTTCATCATCAAATGCCATGAAAATGTCACCAGCTTGAGGAACTTCGTTTAAACCTGTAACTTCAATAGGCTGTGATGGAAGTGCTTCTTGATAACGCTTCTTTAAATCATCTTGCATCGTACGTACTTTACCGTATGTATTACCAATAACGATGAAGTCACCTACGCGAAGTGTTCCAGTTTCAACAATTAGGGTTGCTACAGCTCCTCTTCCTTTATCTAAGCTAGCTTCAATAACTGTACCTTTAGCTAGACGTTTAGGATTTGCTTTAAATTCTTCTATTTCACTAATTAATTGTAATACATCTAATAATTGATCAATACCTTGATTTTTTAAAGCTGACACATTAACGAATGGTGTGTTGCCACCCCATGCTTCTGGTATTAATCCTTTTTCGGATAATTCATTCATAACACGTTCTGGATTTGCTGATGCTTTATCCATTTTGTTGACTGCAACAACGATTGGTACTTTGGCTGCTTTCGCATGATCGAGTGCTTCAATAGTTTGTGGCATGACGCCATCATCTGCAGCAACGACTAAAATAACGATGTCTGTAACTTTCGCACCACGAGCACGCATTTCTGTAAATGCGGCATGTCCTGGTGTGTCAATAAAAGTAATTGGATCCCCATTTTTTATAACTTGGTATGCACCAATATGTTGCGTAATTCCACCTGCTTCACCTTCAACGACTCTTGATTTTCTAATGGCATCCAATAGTGTTGTTTTCCCATGATCAACGTGACCCATAACTGTAACAATCGGAGGTCTTTTAACCATATCTTTTGGATCATCAACAATTTGAAATTCATCATATCTAGTAACATCAGTAACAACTTCGTCTTTGACTTCATATCCTTCATCTAATGCGATGACTTCAATGGTGTCACGATCGATGATTTGATTAATACTAGCCATCAATCCTAATTGCATTAATTTTTTTACCATTGCAGCATTACTAAGGCCTAAACCTTCAGCTACTTGGGCAACATTCATATCAGGTTTATATGTAAATATTTTTTCGCCAACATCTTTAACAACTTTCTTTGGTACATTTGGTTTTCTGTGTTCATGTCTTTGATTATTGTTTTGTTGTGGCTTTTTTTTGACAAACTTTTTGTTTGCAGGCATACAATCACTTCCTTCTTTGATTCATCAGTAATTGACTAAACCCCCTGTCGGTTATACCAATAACTTTGATGTTTTGTTTTCCTATTGCATTAGATAGATCTATAGATGCGAATTCTTCAATGACTTCAACTTGATAAGTTTTTGCTTTATCATAAACTTGTTTTTTAGTTGGGTCAGAAGCATCCGTTGCTAAAAAGATGAGAAATACTTTTTTGTTGCGTAGTTCAGAAATGGTGATGTCAGTTCCGACTGTCACTTTTCTAGCACGATACGCAAGTCCGATGTTGTTAATCATTTGCGATTTTTAACAATTCTTCATAGATTTCATCTGGTACAGCAACTTCGAGTTTTCGATCTAATGCTTTATTTTTTTTTGCTAACATAATAACTTCCTTACTTAGTTTCAAGTATGCACCTCGACCTGGAGCTTTTCCTTTTAAATCGATAGATACAACACCTTCTTTGGTTGCAGCGATGCGCACTAAAGATTGCTTAGGAAGCACTTCTTTTGTGACAACACATGTTCTAAGTGGAGTTTTTTTGACTTTTGCCATTGAATCACCTCTTATTGATTAATTAATATAAGATGCCTTCGCCTTGTGCCATGGTTTCTGACTTGATATCAATACTCCATCCACATGCTTGAACAGCAAGTTTTACATTTTGTCCAAGTTTACCGATGGCTAAAGATAATTGATTATCAGGTACAATTGCAAGTGCATTTTTATCTTTAGGATTAACTCTTGTAACTGCTATAACTTCTGCAGGTTGTAATGCATTTGCGATTAATTCTTTTTCGTTGTCACTCCAACGGAATAAATCAATTTTTTCATCACTTAACGATTTCACGATTTCACGAATACGTGATCCACCTTCACCAACGCATGCTCCAATTGGATCAACTTTAGGATCATTTGATTTAACACCAATTTTAGAACGGTCACCTGGATCACGAGAAATACCCATGATTTCAATAACACCGTCTTTAATTTCTGGAATAAAGCTTTCAAGTAGTCTAATAATTAATGATGGATGTGAACGAGAGACAAATACTTTTGGCCATTTGGTCTTCATTTCAACATCAGATACATAAACTCTCACATAATCTCCTACATGGAAATTATCTTTAGGTAATGCTTCTTTCTTAGGTAGTAAAGTTGTTAAGTCTTTACCAATATCTAAGCGATAATGATCATCAGCAATATCAATAACTCTTGCTGAAATCATTTCATGCTCAAATGCTTTGAAATGTTTGTATAGGTTTTCTTTTTGCATACTGATTAAAGTTTCATTTAATCTGCTCTTGAAATCACGAACAGCAAAATGTCCAAAATCTTTTGGATCAATTTTTTGTTCTAGAATATCTCCTACTTTTATGCGTGAGTTGACCTGTTTCGCTTCACCTAAAAGCATTTGTGTATAGTTTTTATCAGCATCAATGCTGTATTCTTCAACAACTAGATGTTGTTTATAAACTAAAATTTCGCTTTTCTCTTCTTTTATCTCCACACGACAAGAACGAACGTCATGTGCTTTTTTGCAACCAGCAATCATCCCTTGAACGAATGCTTCAAGCACTTGATCATGTGTTAGTTCTTTTTCTTCAGCAACTGCTTCAATGTTTTTAAAAAATTCTTTACTTATCATGTGTATCCTCCTAAAACTTGACAGCGGTGCGCATTTTTCTTGCGTCGTCAAATTTGATTTCTATTTTTCTAAACTGACCTTTTTGGTTAATCTCTAACAATATTATATCATCATCAAATGATATCAGTGTACCATTACCTTTATATTTAGGTGATTCCAAATAGATATACTTTGAAACAACTTTTTTGAGTTCCTCTTTTGTTTTTAAAGGACGCTCAGCACCTAATGATGAAAGTTCTAAGAAATATGCTGGATCTAGGTCATCATCTGTTAATGTTTCAACATAAGCTAAATGAATTTTTTCAAGCTCATTGATATCCATAGTTTCAGCATCTAATAGGATTTCAACTATCTTTTCACCAAACTCTCTTTTGGTACGTATGCTGTAGATGGTTAGACTATGTTTTTCAATAATCGGTATTAACTTTTCTTTTAATTTTTCTAGATTCATGTTGACCTCAATAAAATGAGTGGAAATCATCATCCCACTCTGTTTAGACTTATATTCTAATGTATTATATCATTATTTATCATTTATTTCAATTTATTTAAGTGCTTTTTTTATCTAAATCGAAGTAGATTAACATATTTATTGCGAATGATTTGCAAATAGGAAATAATATGCTATACTTTAAATGCGAATGATTTGCAAAAGGAGAATATGTATATGAAAAAATTTGCATCTATTATTATTTTATTATTTGTTTTAATTTTTGTTTCTGCTTGTACGGATGATAAGCGTGCTGATATTGTGACAACAATGTTTCCACAATACGATTTTGCTAAACACATTGTACAAGATAAAATGACAGTTAGTATTTTAATTCCACCTGGGGCTGAAATTCATGATTATGAGGCGACGAGTAAAGATATGGTTGCGATTAATGAATCTAAACTATTTATTTTTACAAGTTTTGAAATTGATACATGGATAAAAGATATTAGCTCGTTTGGTGGCGAACATACGGTTATATTAAACTTATCTGAATCCTACACACTAGCTGATGATGAACATGAAGATGACGACGATCATCTAAACTATCAAGACATAACGACATTAGAGACACATGATCACGACCATGAAGAGGATATCCATTTTTGGACAGATCCAACGACAGCGATTCAATTAATCGAAGCTATATTAGAAAAGATATTATTGATTGACCCTGATAACGCTAGTTTTTATGAAGCAAATGCTCATGATTACATTCATGAATTAGAGGAGTTGCACCATGAGATTGATGAATTCTTTGAGCAAGAACAATATCATGATGTAGATATCTTCTTTGCTGGACATAATGCTATGGAATCTTTTGCTGACAGATATCATATTCACATTAACTCTTTATTTCCTGATTTTAAACCAGATGCTCAATTAACAAGTGCTGATCGTATCCAATTTGTCAATGAAGTAAAAGCAACAGGTTCAGAGTATTTATTTATAGAAGAGCTTGTTGAACCAAGAGCAGCAAAAGCCATTCAAGAAGAGTTGGCAAAAGAAAACTATACATTAATTCTATTAGAGTTACATGGTTACCATAATGTATCAAAAACTGATATGGAGGATGGAGTTACCTATTTGGAATTACTTTCAAGAAATTTTGAAAACTTGAAAATCGCGTTAGGTGCCCCAACAGAGTAAAGATGATTAAATATCAAGATGTTGCAGTATCCTTTGGAAAATTTAATGCACTACATGATATTAATTTTGAAATCAAACCTGGTCAGTTTTTACATATAATCGGTCCTAATGGTTCCGGAAAAACAACTTTAGTTAAACTTTTGGTTGGCTTACTTAAACCAACAGAAGGTGACATTTATTTAAAAGATGTAACGATGGGATACTTGCCACAAAAATTAAACACGAAAACTAATTTACCAATGACAGTTAAAGAAGTTATCTATAGTGGTTTCAAGAAACAAAAGTTAATGCTTACTTCATCTGATTGCGAACTCATTAAGTTCTGGTTAGAAAAAATGGAGATTCCTCAACTTTTTAATGAAAGTATGATGCATCTTTCTGGTGGACAGCAACAACGTGTCTTTTTAATTAGAGCACTCATTGCTGAACCTGAATTACTCATCCTTGATGAACCTACTTCTGCTTTAGACCCATCATTTAGAGAAAAGTTTTATCACTTATTATATGAACTTCAACAAAAGAAAAACATGACGATTATCCATGTCACACATGACTTAACCGATGCAGTTAAAGATGATTGTTTAACGATGTATGTTGATCAAACAATAAAATTCTTTGGAACTTATAGAGATTATCATGAATTTGAGCATAGGGGGCATTCACATGATTGAACTATTGCAATATGAATTCATTCAAAATGCAATTATTATCGGTTTAGCGCTTGCTTTATCTGCTGCTTTATTAAGCCCATATTTGGTCTTAAATCAACAAGCAATGATTGCTGATGGTCTAGCTCATGTAAGTTTTGCTGGTCTTATTTTAGGGATATTATTATCTGGTGAGCCATTAATTATAGCAATACCATTTGTTATGCTTGCATCACTCATGATTAAATATTTATCAACTACAAAAACGATTAATGGTGATGCAGCGATTGGATTAGTTTCTGCAGTAGCTTTTGCAATTGGTTTGATTTTAGTTAAAAAAGGTCGAGGGTTTAATATATCCATTGAAAGCATGCTTGTCGGTAATATCTTTACAGCAACTTCTATTGATATGATTTTATCAATTGTAGTTACATTATTAATCGTTACATTCATTTTAATATTTTATAGAAAGCTTTTCTTAATGACTTATGATCAAGATTATGCTAAATTCTCAAAAATCAATGTTCAACTCTTAGGCTATTTGTTAGCTGGACTTACTGCATTTTTTATCGTCGTAGGTGTTAGAACCATTGGAACACTATTAATTTCTGCACTTGTTATCTTTCCATCGGTGATTGCTAGTCAATTAACAAAAAGTTTTAAAAACACGATTTTACTAGGCATTCTATCATCACTAGTTATTATTATATTTGGTATCTTTATTGCACATCCACTAGAGATACCAGTAGGATCTACGATCGTTGTTTTATATGCTATACTACTTTTAGGATTATTAGTATTAAAACCTTTATTTAGGAGATGATACCATGAGAATGACGAAACAAAGAAAATCTATATTAAAACTATTAAGTCAATCAAATCAGCCAAAAAGTGCTGAAATGATTTTATTAGAACTTCCTGATGACACGATGAATTTATCAACTGTCTATCGGACTTTGGATACTTTTTTTGCACAAGGTCTTATATCTAAAAGTACGATGAAAAATACAGCTTACTATTATATCAACAAAAAAGATCACCATCATTATATGATCTGTTTAGGATGTCAAAAAATGTATGAAATAGACTGTCATCTAGATCATATTGCTGAACATGTAGCTAAAGATCATCATTTTAAGATTACACATCATGATATGACAGTTTATGGATATTGTGAAACCTGTCAAAACAATATGTAAAAAAGATAAGGAGCTGAAATTTCAGCTCCTTTTTTTATCTTATTATTCCCATTTTCTCGGATCATCTTGAATCTTATCTAATTCTTTCATATCCTTTTCATTAATTTCAAAGTCAAGTTTAGAGTTTTCGATTATGCGTGATTCATGTGTTGACTTAGGTAGTGGTGCTGTCCCTTTTTGTATACAATATCTTAAGCAAATTTGTGCTGGTGTAACATCATATTTCTTCGCCATTTTTTGAATCTGATTATTTGATAATGCATGACCTATAGCAAGTGGTGAATAAGCTTCAATTAAGATATTTTTTTCTTTGCAGTAATCATCTGTTTCTTTTTGATTGTGTCCAATAAAGAAAGCGATTTGATTCGCATGAGGAACAATTTCACAATTATTAATGATGTTATCTAGTTCTTTAGGACCAAAATTAGATACACCTATCGCTTTAACTCTACCTTCTTTATATACCATTTCCATCGCCTTGAATGCTTCTACATTGCCAACACTACAATCTTTGCCTATCTCGTTCCATGGCCATGGAGCATGGATTAAGTATAAATCTAGATAATCTAGTCCAAGCTCTTCCATCGTCTTATCAAATGCAGCAAGTGCTTCATCATAGTTTTTAATGTGTGATTGAAGTTTAGAAGTTACAAATATCTCTTCTCTTGGAATCTTTGAATCTCGTATTGCTTTTCCTACACTCGCTTCATTTTTGTATGCTGCAGCTGTATCAATATGTCTATATCCATTTTTTAATGCTAATGATACAGATTGATATGCAACATCTCCATCTGGAACTTGCCATGTGCCAAATCCTAGTTTAGGGATTTTAACACCATTGCTTAATGTGTAAAAATCATTTAATACTTTCATTTTTAAATTCCTCCTATTTTTTTATATGATTCAATTGATCAAGAACTGCTCTAAAGTCCTTGACTGACTCTAATCTTTTTTTCGCTAATGTAACGCCATACCCAATTTTCACCGAGAATGCATTTTGTTGTTCTTTAAACATATCTTCATCTGTTGTATCATCACCAGCAACTAAGATAAAATCATAATCTTTTTGACTTGAGTAAAGTTGGGATGCAATACCTTTGTTCACTCGTTGGTCTTTAATCTCAATGACTTTATTGCCTTGTTGAATTTCTAATGATGTAGAACCTTTTAGTGAAAACAATGCATCTTTAATTTCATTAATCTTCATTGATATCATTTCAGGTTCTGAACCGCGATAATGAAGCGCAATCGAATATGATTTTTCTTCAATAAATGATCCAGGCATCCGATCAACAAATCGCTCTAATACATTAAAGACTGCAGGCTTCCATGAATTATCGATTGTTAATGTTTTTTTCCATGTATCACCTTTAGCGCGATGCCACAAACCATGGTCTCCGACCAAGTTGACAGGTAAGTCACCTAACCATCTTTCTAATGTTTCGTGATCTCTACCTGAAATAACAACTAAATCATTTTTTTCGTTATTTGCTAAATCAATTAATAAGTTTTTTAATTTCTTACTTGGGTAGGCTTGTGATGGTGTTTTAGTAAAACTTACCAAAGTACCATCATAATCTAAAAGAATTAAACGCTTATTTGCTTTTTGATAATGTTGTTTTAAGTCATTAATATCTAAATATTCATCATCATCTTTAGAAATGACTTGGTGTTCAACAGCATTTAATCTTGTTAAGAACTCTTTAGCCCAAAACTCAACATTATAACGCTTCAAGCGATCATGCATAATCCTATTTCTAGTCACCATATCTTCTAGATCCATTTCTAATGCTTCTTTAATGCCTAAAGCGATATTTTCAGCATCATTAGGATTAACAATAATAGCTTCACTTAACTCACTTGCTGCACCTGCTGTTTCACTAATAATCAGCATACCTTTATAATCACTACTTGATGCAATATATTCTTTAGCTATTAAATTCATCCCATCTCTTAAAGGTGTAACAAGTAAGATATCTGCTTGTTTATAATAAGAAATCAAATCTTCTTGATCAAAGGATTGATATAAATACCAAATCGGCATCCACTCAAAAGTTCCATATTGTCCATTAATTTCACTCACTAACTTCTCAATTTGTCGATGTAGAAGATCATATGTCTCTAAATTAGCTCTAGAGGGAGCTACAATAAGGTGTAGTTTCACTTTTGAACGATATTTGGGGTATCTTTTCAAGAATGTTTGAAAAGCCTTTAAACGCTCAACAATACCTTTGGTATAATCTAAGCGATCGACTGATAATATAATTTTTTCTTTTGGTTTTTTATGTTTTGAGTTTTTTTGATTCGCAAAAAACTCATAATCAATTCCCATTGGAAATGCATCTACTGAAATTGTTCGATGATTATATTGAATACGGTAAAACTGATGCGTGACATTTAAAATGCGTCTAATACTACTCATAAAGTGTCTGACATAATCATAGGTGTGAAAACCAATTAAGTCAGCACCTAAAAGTCCTTCTAATATTTCTGTTTTCCAAATTAACAATCTAAATATTTCATAAGATGGAAAAGGAATATGCAAAAAGAACCCTATTTTGACTTTTGGAAAATCCTTGCGGATCAGTTGCGGTAGCAACATCAACTGATAATCATGAATCCAAATGACAGTATCTTCTTCTAAATAAGGTTTTATATTCTTATAGAAAAATTGATTGACCTTTTGATATCTTTGCCATGTTTTAATGTCATGTTCTGTCTTTTCAGCAAAATAATGAAAAAGTGGCCAAATTGTGCGATTTGAAAAACCCTCATAATAAAGGTCTATATCTTTTTGTGATAAAAATACTGGATGGCAGTTATAGTTACTAATCAAATGTTTTTGAATATCTTTTTGTTCATCAAGACTTGTTTTATCAGATGAAAGTCCTGGCCAGCCAATCCAAAGATTATCAGCTTGTTCATGAAAACTCTTTAAACCAGTTGCTAGACCACCGATGCTCTTTGAGTAAATCATCTCCTCGCCTTTTTTAGAAACAGTTACTGGAAGACGATTAGAAACAAAGATTGTTTTACCCATATTTTCACCCTTTCATGATGTTATATTATACCATATCAAGCCATTTGATTAAAGGATGCGCACTTGGTTATTAATAAAAAAGGTGCGAGATTCGCACCTTTCATTGTTATTTAACTCTTAACACTTTGTATTGAATCCAAGCGCCATATAATGCGATTCCCATCAAGATAACACCTGTAGCAATATTGAGAAGTTCTTTATCGATTGTTGCTACATTTGATAAAACCATCTGCAAGATGTAGATAAAGAAATATCCATATAACAAGTAACGTATTGTTTTAACTTCTTGTTCGGTAATAATTGAAATTCTTGGATCTTCTTTTTTATATAAAATAAATCCTACAATACCAAATAAAACTAAAATGCCTAATAAAACGTAAGCCAACCAAGGCATAGACTCTCTAAAGTAATGTGTGATAATAACATTACCTCCCATTAAGAAAAACACGATAAACAATAAAAACTGAATAAATAAACTTTTGCGATAAACTTTCATTTTGTATCTCCTTATATTATTTTTTATTTTTTAATGATATACTAAAAAGTGAAATGAGGTAATATTATGAAAAAAGCTGTATACCCTGGTACATTTGACCCTCTAACGATTGGACATTTGGATATTATCAAACGCGCTTCAAGATTAGTAGATGAACTACATGTTGTGGTTGCTGATAATTACAAGAAGGTTCCAACATTTTCAACAGATGAACGACTTGATATGATCAAACGTGTCATTGGAGATATACCTAATGTCGTGATTACATCAACTGAAGACTTAATTGTTCGTTATGCTGAAAAAAATGATATTGGCTTAATGGTGAGGGGTTTAAGAAACATTCCTGATTATGAAAATGAATATGCTTTATATCAATTTAACAGAAACTTAAATCGTAATATTGAAACGATTATTTTATTTCCATCCTCAAGAAATCACTTTGTCTCATCTTCTGCAATTAAAGAGCTTGTCGTTCATCATGCAGATATTTCTCCATATGTTCCAAAAGAAATTATTAAAGATATTCAAGATAAAATTAGAACTAAATTAGATTGATTGATTTAAAAAATGCGTAAAGCTGATCTTCCTTAATATGAGGAGCTATATGATCGGCTTTTTCTTTTAATTCATTAAACCTTGTATTATCCATAGCAATCCCAATATCTGCCATTTCAATCATTTGAATGTCATTGGCACCATCACCAACACAAATTAATCTAGATTTACCTTCATGCTCAAGTGCTTTTTTGATCCCAAATGCTTTGTTCATCATTGGATAAACAAAGTCTGCACCACCTTTATGCCACGGATATAATCTAAACTTAGGCATTTTCTTAGCAATCTCAACGATAGCTTCTTCATGATCTGCAAATAACCATAATTGGTAAACTTGATTGTTTTTGTAAAAATCAGGATCCACTTTAGGAAATATTCCCCTTAATGCTTTCATACCGTAACTTACGCGTTCATCCCAATAATTAACTGCTTCATCATAAATACCAACCATACCTACGTTAAAATCATTACCTTTTGTGATTTCAAATACTTCTAAAATATCTTCAGTTTTAATCGGATGATCAAAAATCTTTTCATCATCCTTAAAAACAACAGACCCATTGATTAATACTTTATAAGTAAACAGATGTAAAACATCTTGTATAATCTCTAGTTTCCTAAGACCTCTACCTGTTGCTAACCCTAAAATAATATCTTCTTTTTCATGTAGCTCTTGTAGAAGTTTTAAGGTTTGTTCAGGTATTTTTCCTAACTGATTATTATACAGTGTATTATCGACATCAAAAAAGATAATTGTTTTCATCATCCACCTCAAAGATAATTATAACATAATAAGTATTCTACTATCATTTTTCACGATTTTATTATACAATAGAAATGAAATAATCGTTGCTGGAGGATTTATCAATGAAAAATCCATTACTTAATACCGGTGAACTCGGCATTTTTGCACTAGGGGGACTCGGCGAAGTTGGAAAAAACATGTACATATATGAGATTGAAGATCAAATATTTATTGTCGATTCAGGCATTCTTTTTCCTGATGAACATCTATTAGGAATCGACTATGTCATCCCTGATTATTCATATGTCATTGAAAACCAAGAAAGAGTTGTTGGTTTATTTATTACGCATGCACATGAAGATCATATCGGTGGTATTCCTTATTTATTAAAAAAAGTAGAAATACCAAAAATATATGCTGCAGGTATTGCAGTTGATATGATTGAATATAAACTGATGGAGCATAAAGATATTAAAGCTCCTCAAATTGTAGAATATAAGAGTTATTACAAATATAATTTTAAAAATGTTGAAATGTCATTCATTAGAATGAATCATTCGATTCCTGATATGTTTGGTATTGTTTTTAGAACTAAGCAAGGCATTTTATTCCATACAGGAGACTTTAAAGTCGATTATACGCCTGTTGGACCATCTGCTGAATATGATAAATTGGCAGCAATCGGTAGTGAAGGTGTCTTATGTTTGATGTCGGATTCAACCAATGCTGAACGAGATGAACTTATTCAATCAGATAGTAGAATCGGTAAATCAATCAATGAATTGTTCTCAAGACTACCTGGTCGCGTTTTAATTGCAACATTCGCATCTAATATGTATCGTATCCAACAAATCATTGAAGCATCTGTTCTAAACAATAGAAAAGTTGCTGTATTTGGTAGAAGTATGGAACGTGCCATTGAAATTGGTATGCAAACCGGTTATATTAAAGCACCGAAAGATACGATCATTACAGGTGAACAAGTCAATCGTATGAAACCACATGAACTAACAATCTTAGTTACTGGTTCTCAAGGTGAACCTTTGGCTGCATTAAGTAGAATAGCAAACGGTTCACATAGACAAGTTAAAGCACTACCTGGTGATACAGTCATTTTCTCTTCTTCTCCTATTCCAGGAAATCAAGAAGGTGTTAATAGAACCATTAATAAACTATTTAGATTAGATATTGATGTGATTACACATGGACCTTTAGCAGATACACATACTTCTGGTCACGGAGCACAACAAGACCTAAAATTAATCTTAAGCTTAACAAAACCAAAAATGTTTATTCCAGTACATGGTGAACATAGAATGTTAAAGCATCATAGAGATTTAGCAATTGAATGTGGTGTAGATCCTAAAAATATCTTAGTTATGGATAATGGGGATGTTGCTGCACTAACAGACTCATCGATCAGATTAGCAGGACAAGTAACAAGCGGCGAAGTTTATATTGATGGTACAGGTATCGGTGATATCGGTAGTCAAGTGATTAAAGAACGTAAGTTATTAAGTGAAGAAGGATTATTCTCTGTTATTTTATCCATTAATTCAGAAACCAAAAAACTCATAAATGATCCTACCATTATTTCTAGAGGATTTATCTATATGAAGGGTAATGAAGAGATTACCGCATCACTTGCAAATGAAGCTAAAAAAATAGCTGTTGCAGAACTGGGTAAAAAACTCTATAATGAGTTAAACTTGAAACAAGCAATTATCGATCATTTAAATCATCAGATTTTTGAATTAACGCAAAGAAGACCTTTGGTTATTCCGGTTGTTGTTGATTTAAAATAAAACAAGCAAGCAAATAAATAAAGGACTGTTATGCCCATAAAGATCTCACATCTCCATGGTAACAGTCCTTTTTTCTATCAATCAACTATATTGACTTAATCATGGCTATCATTCTCTTGATTTGCTTTTAATGCTTTCTGTTATTGATTTAAAAAAATCACTACTCCATAATTCTAATGTGTTTACATCTTTAATAAATGGTTTAAAATCTAACTTAGCCTTTCCATAATCGATATTGTCAAATTTATCGTTTAATAGTTCAATTAAAAGCTCTTTAGTCAAAACTTTATCAGAATCAATTGTATTTGTTTGCTTAAGTCTTGCTTCTAAGTGTTTTAAATTAACTTTTGTATTTAGACTTATATAGAAAAGGTAGTCGTATAGATCTCTTCCTTTAACTCTGTTTTTCCAACTTCTGGCTATTATAGCATGAATTTTATCAGCAAATAAGGATTCTTTATCATAAACTCTTATTTGATAAGGAAATGGCAACAATCGATATTTCAACTCTGTGTTAGCATAAAGTGGAGGATTAATGTCAACTTCAAACTTAATGATTATTTTTTCATTGTGGATGATTTGTTTATAATCTTCAGTATTTGGATATATAGTTATAAAAGTTTCTTTAGTATTACCCTTAATAAATGCTGATTCAATGCTTGTCTTATTTGTTTTTTCCTTTTTTTCAATATCAAAATCTAAACCGATTGAATTAATGATGTCACCAATTGAATTGAAATACTTATCTAGACTAAATCTTTCATCTCTCGTTACTAAAGAAAAATCTAAATCTTCACTAAATCTATCAATACCATAAAATATTCTTAATGCAGTTCCACCATAAAATGCAGCATGATTAAAAAAATCTGTTTTTGATAAAGCAGCCAAAACAACTTCTTGCAATACTTCCTTGATTGCGTTCTTCTTATCTTCTATCGTTTTTAGGTCATATTTTTTTATCATTTGATGAATAATTGTCATTGTTCATACTCACTTTCTATTACTTTAACTAATATATTTATATTGTTAGAAATATACTTCTTTGATAAAAATAAAATGTTTTCGAAATTTAGTTCATTAAATGCACTATTATCTATTCTTAAATCTTCAAATAATAATGTTTTAAACTCTTTAACACTTCTAACAGGAGGAAGTATATAGAGCATATCACATAAAGCTTTTTCCGGACTCGCTATAAAGTATGCATATGTATCATGCTCATACGCTTTAACAAAGTAAGGAAAAGCATCTTTAGGTACATCTCTATAGGTGAATAAACCAAAACGGTTTTCATATTGTTTGCTTTTTCTTTTATTAAAAGTCGCATTCGTATATGTAACTACTCTTTCTGGTATTAAATTATGAAATGACAAAGCATACTCAAAAGATAAATATGAAGGGCCATATATATAAGATGCAAGTAAATATCCACTTGTGTGTTTGTTTGTTTCATATATACCTCTAACAACAGGAAACAAGATATTCTCATCTACATCTCTTTTAATTTTTCCATTGATATCTGAATAATTTTTATACTTTTCTTTTAGATCCATCATTGTAACAATCATATGTTTTCCTCCACTTAATTGTATTATACACTATTTTAAGGAGCAAATCAACATTTTTTGATGAATTATACTATTTTCCTGTACTTAGTGTCTATGCGTATACAGTTCTATAAAATAATTAAATGTAATTGAAATAAAGAAAGATGATCCACCTTATTAAAAGGCATGAATCATCTCATATTTTTTTTAATAATAATTTTAAATATCCAATACACATAATTTATGTTATTGTTATATGATCTTTATTTGTTACATATAATCTAGAAATGCATCAAATACATATTTCGTAACAAGCGCATCATCTTTAGCATCATGTGCTTGTTCAAAATCAACTTGATAATATGTTTTATATGCCTTAAACAACCCTAAGTCATCTCTTAAATTGAAATAGTCTTTATGCAGTTTAAGCAAATCAATAAAATCTTGATCAAGTGTTAATCTTTTTTTATCATGAAACTCATAAGAATCATTTAATGCAGTAACATCATTTTTTCCCCAACAAACAAACTTCGGTTGATAAATGTTAATAATGTCTTGAAGTTTTTGATAGAAATTTTCATATTCGGTTGCTTCATTGAAAAACGTTTCTTCTTCAAGCTTTAAAAATCTCTTCGTTCTTCTACTTAATGTTCGACGTTCTTTAGGCAATATATAATATCCATCCTGTAAGATAATATTTCCTTTGGCTTCAGATAAAACATAACCGACTTGAATAATTTCTGATTTAAAACAATCTCTGTCTCGATATCCTGGCATAGTCATTTCAAAGTCAATAAATAAATAATACTTATTTGATGCAAGCACAGTTCTCATATCTTCTCTAAGTTTATATAAGTCATAATGAACGACATAAGGTTGTAGTGAAATAATTTGATTAAAATGAGCCACTTGGTAATACTTCATATTTCCAATTTTCTTCATTCTTGCTGTAATTTCAAAATCAATTAAAACACCTTTTCTTAAATAAGGAAAAAATGTTTTCGATAAACGGTTGGTCATATAAAATCCAAGTTTACGTCCATTGAATATCATATAAAATATCTTAAGTTTTGGGTCAACGCTGTGTATTATTTTTCTCATGATAAATCCTCTTTAATCTTGATGATGACTGACTTTGGAATCCCCAAGGACATAAGTTCTTCATCAGATGCATTTTTAATATCTTCAATACTTGTGAAATGGCTAAGTAATGCCTTTTTTCTTTTATCCCCAATACCTTCAATATAATCCAATGGTGATGAGATGGATTTCTTGTTTCTTGTTGATCTATGGAAGTCAATCGCGAATCGATGCACTTCTTCAGAAATCTTTAAAAGTAGTTTATAGAGTTCACTTTGTTTTAATAAGGGAATGACTTCACTTTCATAAACAATCGCTTCGAGCGTATGTTTATTATTTTTCTTTAACCCTGCCATTTTAATATCTAATCCTAGATTATCTAAAACTTCTTTGGCAGCGTTTAATTGTCCTTTACCACCATCGACTAAGATTAAATCAGGAAAAGTACCTTGTTCCATTAATAGCTTTTGATATCTTCGATAAGTGACTTCTTTCATCGCTTGATAATCATCATTGGTTGTTGTTTTTAGATGATACTTCCTGTAACTCTTTCTTTCAAACTTGCCATCCTTAAAAACAACAAGTGCTGAAATTGGAGCTGTACCAAAGAGTTGTGCGTTATCAAAGATTTCGATATGATTGACATTATAATTCACAAGTTCACTTAAATCATCTAATGCTTTTTGTCTTTGCTCATCTTTATGACGATAAAGCATAAAGTGATGCTCTAAATCATAATCAGCATTCTTAGATGCAAGATCTATTAATTTCTTCTTATCCCCTTTTTGAGGTATAAAGACTTTATTTCCAAATAAAGGTTCTATATCTTCTAACTTAAATCGATTACTAAACAATAATTCATCAGGAACAACAGTTTCATAAAATTGTTGAATATAACTTATTACAGAATCCATCATATCACCAACATATGAAAAGACGATTTGATGATGGTCAACAATTTTTCCTTGACGCATCATTAAGATCTGTAAAGCAATATCATCTTTATTATATGCAAAACTGATTGCGTCTCGATCTTTAAAGTCATTTAAGTTAATAATCTGTTTTTCAGTGGTTGCTTCAATATGATTAATCATATCTCTAAATTCTGCAGCTTTTTCATAAGCCATCTCTTGACTTGCATCAACCATTTCTTGATTTAATTTCGATAAGACTTCTTTGGTATCACCTTTTAAAAACTTTGTAATCTCTGGAATAATATTGCCATAAGAAACATCTGGTTTAATACAAGGTGCTAAACATTGCCCAATATGATAATACAAACAAGCTTGTTTAGGCATTGTTTCACATTTTCTTAATGGATATAAGCGGTTTAACAATCTAACAGTTTCTCTTGCACTATAAACGTTAGGATAAGGTCCAAAAACTCTTCCTTTAATATCTTTTTGTCTAACGACTTGAAGTTTTGGATGTTCTTCTTCAGTTATTTCTATATATGGATATGTCTTGTCATCAACAAGTCTTATATTATATTTAGGTAAATATTGTTTAATCAAATTGATTTCTAAGATTAAAGATTCATGTTCACTATTGGTAAGAACATAAGAAAAATCACGAATCTCTGAAACAAGACGTGTGGTTTTTTCGTTGTGTGCACCTGTGAAATAGGTTTTCACACGATTCTTGAGATTTTTCGCTTTTCCTACATAGATGACTTCATCTTTATCATTTTTCATTAAGTAACAGCCAGGTTCAGTAGGAACTAAAGCAATTTTATCTTTTAAATTCAATCAAATCACCATTTATATTGTATCACAATTTAAACTTAGAAAAAAAACTAGGAAACATCAAAAAAATAAAGCGTTTCCGCTTTATCACTAGGATTCAAAATCAACTTTTACTTTTCCATCTAGAATTTCTTCTAATGCAATACCAATACTTTTAACACATTGTGCATCTTCTACTTGAAGTTTTTCAGCTTCTAAGATCTGTGCAACTTTACTTGCTGCATAAACTAATTTATATTTGGAATCAATCTTTGACAACAATTTGTCAATCGATGGGTAACGCATACCGTCTTTGTTCTTTACCATTTTTATTTCTCTCCGATCATCTTAATATAGTTATGAATTGTTCTTTCTGTTTTCGCATGTTCAGCACGAATGATTGCCATAATACGATCTGCAGCGTTATTGACTTCGTCATTAACGACGATGTAATCATATTTATGAGCAAGTAAAAATTCTGATTCTGCTTTCTTCATGCGTTTATTAATTAAGTCAATAGATTCTGTACCTCTACTAACTAATCGTTCGTATAATGCTTTCTTGCCTGGTGGTACTAAGAAGACAAACACTGCTTCTTTCATTTGTTTTCTAACCTGTAGTGCGCCTTCAACTTCAATTTCTAAAACAACTTCTTTTCCTTTATCAAGTTGTTCATCAACTTTATCACGTGGCGTACCATAATAATTGCCTACAAATTCTGCCCATTCAAGAAATTTATTTTCCTTAATGCGTTGTAAGAATGTTTCTTTGTCAACAAAGTAATAATCAACACCTTCAACTTCACCTGGTCTTGGTGGTCTAGTTGTCATTGAGACCGAATAAACAAGATCATGATGCGGCATTTGGAATAAGGCTCTTCTTACAGTACCTTTTCCAACACCTGAAGGTCCAGAAATTACGACTAACAGTCCACGCTCATTTAATTTCATGGGCTCCTCCTTTGGCTTTGATATTACATTCTATTATATATGATAATAGGTGCGGTGTAAATAGTTTTAGTTATATTTACTTCATTATTGTGATAAATGGCTAAATAATGAGATATAAATGTGATAAAATGGATAAAGAGGTGGATTATGGTTTTTGATGGCTTTTTTATTTATCATTTGATTAAAGAACTTAATAACGAACTAGAAAAATCAAGACTAGAAAAAGTATATCAAAATGATGAGACGTCATTTGTTTTTGCTTTTTATGCTAAAGGCACAAGAAAGTTTATGAACTTAAGTCTTTCTCCCCATCGATTCGGACTTCATATAACTCAAAACAAAGAACATGGAAATGCTACTTCTCAGTTTTTAATTACTTTAAAAAAACATTTAGAAGGTGCTATATTAGATAACATCACTCAATATGAAACTGATCGTGTTATTATTTTAAATTTCACATCTTATGACTTTATTGATGGTCCTGTATCTAAAAAACTCATTTTTGAAGCTATGGGTAGGCATTCTAATTTATTGTTAATTAAAAATGATGTCATTGTTGATACTTATAAAAAGATGTTTTTCGATGAAGGTAGACAGTTATTGCCACAAGCCAAGTTTGAGTTTTTCCCTTCAGATAAAAAATCATTTCTTGAAATCGATTATAACAATATTGAATCACCAAAAGATTTGGTTGATGGATATTTAGGTGTTTCACCTTTTTTAAGCAAGTACTTATATGAAAAGAAAATCGATATAGCATCCATTGATGTTAAACCTACTAGAAATATAACAACCGGTAAATCATATGTTGCAGATATTTTTAGTGATCAAGCAAAAAAGGAGTTCTATGAAACTATTTCAGAAATGATGGATCATAAAAAAGAAGAAAAACGAGCGTCTTTTACATCACATAAACAATTTATTGATAGACAATTAGCAAAATATGAAAAACGCTATGCTCAAAATGAACTATTACTTCAAAATGCTAAGGAAAATCTAGACAACAGAATTTATGGAGATATGATTTATCAATCAGGAATATCTTTAGATGAAAAAAGATCATCAATTGATGTTGATGAAAAACATATTGTCTTAGATCCAACAAAAACATTAAACGAAAATGCACAATTATATTATAAAGCTTATCAAAAAGCGAAGCGAAGCATCAATCATATATCAAAACAGTTGGCAGAAAATAAAGAAATGATCGATTTGTTTAATGAGTTTAAAACATATATTGAATTTGCAAGTCATGATAACATTAAAGATTTAGAAACTGAATTAAGCAATTATGGTTATCAAAAAGGATTAAAAACGAAGAAAGTTAATAAGAAACAAGAGAAAAAACCAAATATAATTAAACTAATTGATGATGAAGCAACTTATACGATTGGCAAAAATAGTTTACAAAACGAATATATAACACACGTTTTAGCGAATAAAGATGATTATTGGTTTCACGTCAAAGATGCACCTGGAGGACATATCGTTGTAACAACTGATGAGCTAACTGAACATGTCTTAAGAAAATCAGCAATGTTAGCTGCATATTTCTCTGGAATGCGTCAATCATCATCAATTCCTGTAGATTACACATTTGTCAAAAATATTAAGAAAATACCAAAAACACCTGGATATCGTGTTACCTACCGCAACCATCAAACCATTTATATCGATATCGATGAAGAAAAAATAAATAGTTATTTAAAAAATGTCTAAGTTAACATAATTTAGACTTTTTTTAATCAAAGGTGCGAATGATTTGAAAATTAGTATAAAAAGAGTTATGATAAAGGTATAAATCTTAGGAGGTAATATTATGAAATTCGAACTACCAAAATTAAACTATGCATATGATGCTTTAGAACCATTTATCGATGCTAGAACTATGGAAATTCACTACACTAAACACCATAATGGTTATGTTAACAATTTAAATGCAGCACTAGAAAAACATTCTGAACTAGATACTCCGCTTGAAACTTTACTTGCAGATCTATCTCAAGTTCCTGCTGACATTCGTACAGCAGTACAAAACAATGGTGGTGGACATTTTAACCACTCACTATTTTGGAGCATTCTTAAAGTTAATAATGGTGCTACACCAAAAGGTGCTTTAGCAAAAGCAATTGAAAAAGATTTTAAATCTTTTGATGAATTCAAAGAAGCATTTGGTACAGCAGCAAAAACAAGATTCGGTAGTGGTTGGGCTTGGTTAATCGTAACATCTGATAAAAAATTAAAAGTTTTATCTACACCAAATCAAGATACTCCACTCGCAGAAGGTACTCCAATTCTAGGTTTAGATGTATGGGAACATGCTTATTACCTAAACTATCAAAACCGTCGCCCTGATTATGTTTCAGCATTCTTTAGTGTTGTAAACTGGGACAAAGTTTCTGAATTATATGAAGCAGCTGTAAAATAAACATGTAGAAAACAGGTTCGTTTTGAACCTGTTTTTTTTTACTTTGATATATGGGAGGTTATTCGATGATCAAACTTAGGCATTTAATCATTGTAATCGCATTGATGCCAGTCATTATTGTATCAGCAATGAATGGAGTTTTATTTATAACACATCCAGAATTAACATATGGTACTCCTGGTATGTATCATATTGCAGTTATTTTTATGTTGGTTGCAATTGGTCTTGTTTACTTATTATCTAGAATTGAACTCAAATATATTGAATCTCAATCGAATGATAAGAATGTGTGGTCATTTATATTTAGTCATCAGACTATTTTAGTAAATGTTGTTACTCAATTTGTACTTTACTTAATTCTAGCTGGATTAGATGTTTTTACGGATATTAAAGCTGTTTTGATTCCATTTATTATTTTGTTGATTACATTTTTATGGATCAGAACAACCAAAATGCTTTATTTGAGAACAGATAGGTATCTACCTAGTATCTATATTCATTTTTTTACGTATCTTATTTTTATAGGTTATACGGCTTATTTAACCATTAAACTTTTCTTATTTATGAATATAAACTAAACTGCTTAGGCAGTTTTTTTTATAAAAAAAAGGAAGCTTTCGCTTCCTTATAAAGGTTGAGTCTCAATGATTGCGTAATCCCCATCATCTCTTCTGTAAACTACATTTGTTTTAGAAGATTCTTTATCTAAGAACACATAGAAATCATGTCCTGATAATTCCATTGCTGCGATAGCTTCTTCAGATGACATAGGTTTTAAATCAACTTTTTTACTTTTAACTAGCTGACTTGCTAGAATATCTTTTTCTAATGATTCAGCATCGAACTCATGACTATATGCTTGTTTGATGCCTTCTCTTTCAAGGTTTTTCTTCAGTTTATCTTTATGTCTTCTAATTTGTCCGACTAACTTGTCGTTAACACGATCGATAGCTGCATACATATCCATATCTGATACTTCTGCACGTAACACAGTTCCTTTAGCAGGAATGGTAACTTCTACTTTATGGTGGTCTTTGTAGACCTTACATACCACCCGTACTTCGGAAATAACCTCTGGGCCGAAAAAGGATACGACCTTATATAATCGTTTTTCTGCATAATCTTTGATTGCCTTTGTTGGAACAAAACCATTTTTACCTAACACTTCGAATTTCATAGTTTTTCTCCTTTTTTTTATATTATCATAAAGCGTGACCAAATAGATATCGCCATGCCTTAGAGAATCCAATATTTCGTATAATTGATCATTTAACTCATCAAAGTATAACAAGACCTTATTTTTATGGTTCTTTAGGAAATCAATATAATATATCTTTAGAAACGACATATAAGCTCTTGGATAAATCTTATGATAGTTTGGTAATAAATAGTGATGATCAATTTTCCCGGTTTCTATCGGTATCATTTGATACTTAGGAACAATCGGGTATTGCTGAAAACATTTTTCACAAATGTGATGCTTTTCAGTTTGAAAGATATTGAAAATATTTAATTGTGTTCTTATTTTTTTCTTACACACCTCACAAAGCATAACAAGCCCTCCTAATTGATATTAGAGGGGCTTGTGTCAGTTTACTTTTTATAAGCTTCTACGATTTTATCAATTAGGTTGTTCGGAACTTCTTCATATCTTAAGAATTCACGTGTGAACACACCACTACCTTGAGTCATAGCTTTTAAGTCAATCGCATATTTAACAATTTCTGCTTCTGGTACTTCAGCAATCACGACTTGATATCCTTCAGTTTGATTCATACCAAGAACGCGTCCGCGTCTTTTATTCATATCACCCATAACATCTCCAACGAATTGATCTTTAACAGTGACTTCCACTTTAACGATTGGTTCTAAGATTGTTGGTTGACAAGTTTTTACAGCATCTTTAAATGCTAATGAAGCAGCAAGTTTAAATGAAATTTCATTTGAATCAACTGGATGGTAAGAACCATCATATAATGTAGCTTTAACATTAATCACAGGGAATCCTGCTAAAGGACCTGCTTCAAATGCTTCTATTAAGCCTTTTTCAAC
This sequence comes from Mycoplasmatota bacterium, assembly GCA_024650045.1. GTDB lineage: Bacteria > Bacillota_I > Bacilli_A > Acholeplasmatales > Acholeplasmataceae > Peloplasma. The sequence continues at coordinate 43,101 of JANKMU010000006.1, forward strand.
TGCAGGGAAGTAGTTTCTAGGAACTGCTCCACCAAATACATCTTCTGAAAATTCAAATAGTTCTTTGGTTGGTTCAAATTTAATCCATACATGTCCGAATTGTCCAGCTCCACCAGATTGTTTCTTATGTTTACCTTCTGCTTGAACTGCCTTTTTAATCGTTTCACGGTAGACGATTTTTTGTTCTTCAACATCAACGTCTACTTTAAACATATTTTTCATTCTTTCTAAAACGTAGTTTAAGTGTGTCATCCCTTGTCCACCTAAGAGGAGTTGAGCTGTTTCTTTATTACGTTTAATTTCGAATGTTGGATCTTCTTGATTAATACGATGAAGTGCCATAGATATTTTATCTTCATCATTTTTATTTTTTGGATGAACAGCTATATAGATAACTGATGTTGGAATTGGAACTGGTTCATAGATAATTGGACTCTTAGGGTCTGCAAGTGTATCTCCTGTTTCAATACCATCTAATTTAGCAACAGCTGCCATATCGCCAGCATGGAATGTTGTACATTCTATTTGTGTTCTACCACGAGGTGCAAATATATTCGTTATTTTTTTATTGTCACCTTTATTAGAAATAACAACTTCTTGTCCAAGTTTTAAAATACCTGAATTAATTTTTAAAATATTAACTGCACCTAAGAAAGGGTCAACTGTCGTCTTGAAGACATAAGCAGAAAATGGTTCATCGTCAGATGTTTGTCTAACGATTTCTGCACCAGTTTTTGCATCTTTACCTTTTAGTGGTGTTAGTTCGTTTGGTGCTGGTAAGTAATCAGTTAACATATTGAGTAATGTTCTTACACCAATTGTTTTAGTTGCACTACCAACGATTACTGGTGTTAATTCACCATCGATGATGCCTAAGCGAAGTGCGTCTTTAACTGTTTGTTCAGGAATTTCTTCTCCTGATAAATATAAATCTAATAATTCTTCTGATGTTTCAGCAACACTTTCTAAGATCATGTTGTGAAGTTCATCAACTTTAGGTTTTTTCTCGTCCCATATTTCAGCATCGTGACTTTCAACACCATCGAAAATTCTTGCTTTCATTTCGATAACATTAACGAAACCTTCAAAGTTTTCATCATGTCCGATTGGCCAGCAGAATGGAACTGCTTTTTTCCCTAGTTTTTCACGGATATCATCAAGTACTTTTTCGAACTTGACATTTTCTTTATCCATTTTGTTTACAAAAATCATTGCAGGAATATGACGTTTTCTAATTTCTTGCCAAATACGTTCAGTTCCTACTTCCACACCTTTAGTTGCATCTATTAAGATGATTGCACCTTTTACAACTTCCAATGCTTGTGTTAAATCTCCTACAAATTCATCACTACCAGGAACATCTATAAAGTTTAATTTATAGTTCTCCCATTCAACTGGTAAAACGCTGAGTGAAAGACTTGATTGTTTAATTTGTTCCTCAACCATATAGTCGGAAACAGTATTTTTTCTTTCAACCTCTCCCTTTTTATCAATTGCTTTACTTGCGAAGAGCAATGCTTCAGAAATACTGGTTTTGCCTGATCCTTGGTGTCCTAAAACAGCAATGTTGCGTATCTCCTTGGTGGTATACTCCTTCATGCTTAACCTCCTGTAATCGTTTTCACATTCTATATAAATATTATAGCACATTTTTATGTGCAACAAATCGTTTTAATTAGAAAATATGAAATTTAACATAAGTCTTAAAAAATGCTATAATAAAGACGGTGAAAAGATGAAAAAATTAGCAATTCGATTGATCGAATGGTATCAAAGAGAGATTTCTCCAAATAGTAATCATAAGTGCAGATATACACCAACATGTTCTGCATATGCAAAAGAATGTTATGTGAGGTTTAATTTTTTTAAAGCTTCTTTTTTAACAATAAGAAGAATTCTTAAGTGTAACCCTTTGTTTAAGCCTAAATATGATCCAGTTCCAGAAAAGAAAATTAAAAAGCATAAATGAGTAATAGAATATAAAGAAATAAAAATAGTTCAAGTTTAGATAAATAAATGTCACTCTAGAAGTCAGAGTGATTTTTTAAAGCGTTAATTAATGTCTGGATTAACACTTCTTTTTCACTTATAAATATCTCTTCGATGACCAGCATCAATAACCAGTATAACTATTCGATCATTAAAAATATGTGCCAGTAATCTGTAATCTCCAATCCTATATCTCCATATATCTTTTTTGTCAGCAGCTAATCCTTTCCCATGGACTCGTGGGTTTTCACAGTTCTCCAAATGCTTAGATATCCATGCAAAGATCAACGTTGTTATTTGCTTATCCATTTTTTTAAAGATCTTTAGTGCGTGATCACTTATCTCAACATGATACATCATTTGATACCTAATAAAGTTTTTGCTTCTTCAATCGTATATGTTTTAGGGTTTTGCTCGTATGATTTAAATGCTTTTTCATACAGGAAAATATCGAACTCGTCTTCGATTTTTTCTAAGATAGCTTTTCGCATAACTTCTGAAACAGATGAACCATTAAGTTCAGCATATTTTTTTATAAGTTCTAACTCTTTTTCGTTCATTCTAATTGATATAGACATATAATCATCTCCTTTGTATTACATTGTACTACAAAAGAAAAAATAATGCAATACATTGTATTACATTTGAGTTGTGGTGTAAACTTTCATTTCTTATTGTTAGTTAAGTTTCAATGAGGTTTTCTTATTTTAAAAAAATAAAAAAATGAAAAGCACTACTCCACTTATAGTGGAAATAGTGCTTAGATTCTTTTAATAAGCTCTCGCAAACCAAACGGTTTGAGTGGCTTTTTTATTGGTCACTGGACATACGTCTGTAATCAATGTTTGATCAAAAGGTAGAACTCTAGCTGAAGCTGTCGTATCTTGTTTGATGATTACTTCTGCTTCATCACCAGAAATACTCATCGAAACATAACCACCTTTTTGAATATATTGTTTAAATTCATCATATGTTTTTGCTTGATATGTATTTGCTTGAACAAATGTTACAGCACGCTCATATAATGTATTGTGCATATCTTTTAAGATTTTAGGCATATCTTTAACGATTTTATCAATTGGATACGCTTGTTTTTCTCTATTGTATCTTGTTACCATGGTGACTTCATTTTTTTCTAAGTCGCGTGGTCCAATTTCAATACGAATTGGAACACCTTTCATTTCGTATTCACTAAACTTCCAACCTGGAGATTTATTTGTATCATCAATTAAAACTCTAAAACCTGCATCTTTGAGTTCTTGATATAAGGTCTTGGTTGCTGTTTGAACAATTTCCTTATTGCCTTGGATTGGAATAATCACGATTTGAGTAGGTGCAATATAAGGAGGTAACACTAATCCTTCATCATCACCATGAACCATAATAACTGCACCAATTAAACGTGTTGATACACCCCATGATGTTTGATGTACATATTGAAGTTTATTGTTTTCATCTTGGAACTTAATATCAAAAGCTTTCGCAAAGTCTTGACCAAAATAATGTGTCGTTCCTGATTGAAGTGCTTGTCCATCATGCATGAGTGCTTCAATACTATAAGTATCGATAGCTCCGGCAAACTTTTCTCTTTCCGTTTTCTTACCTGTGATAAAAGGAATTGCTAGTAATTCTTCACCTAATTTTCGATATATTTCTAAAATATCAAGTGTTTCTTTTCTAGCCTCTGCTTCATTAGCATGTGCAGTATGGCCTTCTTGCCATAAGAACTCTTTACCTCTTAAGAAAGGTCTAGTTGTTTTTTCCCATCGAACGACACTACACCATTGATTATATAGTTTAGGTAGATCGCGATAAGAATTAATAATTTTATTATAGTGTGTACAAAACAATGTTTCTGATGTTGGGCGAATGATTAATCGTTCAGCCAAATCTTCAACACCTGTTGTTGTAATCATAGCAGTTTCTGGAGCGAAACCTTCAACATGATCTTTTTCTTTTTGAAATAAAGATTCAGGGATGACTAAAGGCATATAGACATTTTGATGTCCAGTTTCTTTTAATCTCCGATTTAGATCATCTTGAATGCCTTCCCAAATGGCATAACCATAAGGACGGTAGATGATAAAACCTTTGACATCACTATAGTCCATTAATTCAGCTTTTAAACATAAGTCTGTATACCATTGTGCAAAATCAGCATCTCTTGATGTGATTGCATCAACCATTTTTTTATTATTACTCATAAATACTCACCTTTATTTTGAATTTTTGTTATATGAATAGATGATAAAGCCGATCACACCAGCTGGAATGATCAAGTTCCAAAATGTAAATCTATTTGAAACAGCTATCCCAATTACTGCAAAACTGGCAAATAATGCAATAAACATTCTGTAAACAGCCTTTTGATCACTATCAGTTGGCTTTGGGTGGTTTATTGGCTCTTTATCAGTTATTTTTTTAGGTGCTTTTGTAAGTTTATATCTTGAATTATTTTGTTTTTGATACTTTTTTTCTTGTTCTTCGAATAGATAATCATATTTGTCAAATGGATCTTTTTCGAACTTATCGTTTGCCATTATTTTTTTACCAAAATTGTTTTGTCATCAACAAAATCAATTTTTCTTTCTCTATAGAGATTACCTATAGCACGTTTAAACGCCTTCTTACTTAATTTAAAAACTTCATATATTTCTTCTGGAGTGCTATCTGATGTTAAGTTCATCTCTCCATCGTTTCTTATTAAATAAGATAAGATATAATTCGCATCATCATAGATTGCTACCTCTTTTTGAGGAGCAAGTGATCCTGTATAACCTTTTTCAGAATGATAAACAACTTTAACGGAAACTTCTTGTCCATAGCGTAAAGGCTCTTTGTTTAAAGAATGATGAACAAATATCCAATGTCCATCAGGTGTTAATAAATTCACACCTTCTCTACCTATTCTTTGAACTCTAGCTAAAACTTTATCTTTAAGATTAAGAGGTTCAGTAGGTTTCAAATCGACTTCTTCTTTACTTGCTATTTTAGCAACAAATTTATTTTTAATTTTTATAGTTACAAATAATTGATCACCGACACGCGGCCATTCGTCTTTATCAAGTGGTAAATCTTCATTCGATAAAAGTAATTCTTTAGCAATACCCATATCTAGAAATACACCTAATGTTTCATGTACATCCGATACTGTTAAAAATCCTGGTTGACTAACAGTAATATATGGTGTCTTTAAGGTTGCTGCTAATCTTGCTTTTTGATCAAAGTATAAGAATGCATCAACTGCTTGACCAGGCTTTAAATCTTCATGTAGACTTTCGTTGTTATGCAAAAAAACTTCACCCTCGTCGGAGTCAAGCATATACCCAATATCTGTTTTTCTATTTACAACTAATTTGTTGACTTCACCAATATATAAACTCATAGTATCACCTTCATTTATTTTAACACAAAACATTCAAATCTACTAATAAAAAAAGAGTGCAACTGCACTCTTATAAATCTAATTCTTTTATTTCTTCTTCGTATCTCTTGATTAATAAAGCTTTGAAAAAATCTACAAGCGGTTTTAAATTTTTTTCAGATTTAAAAGCTTCTAATTTTTCAATATATGTTTCCCTTGACTCAAGCGGTATCGTGATAGGTAGATAATCGCCTTTCATCAAAAAGTAGTTAAGTACTAATTTTGCTAAGCGTCCATTCGCATCTACAAATGGATGAATTTTCGCAATACTTGCGTGTGCATAAGTTGCTTTTTCAATGATGTTACCTTCGAATTGCTCTAAATTATTAAAGAATTTACTCATGCGGTCATAGACTTTAACATAATCTGGAGGTTGATGAGATGCTCCAAATATATTGATGTTTACATTTCTATAGATACCACCTTGAAAGATTCCATCAACTAACATTTCATGTATGTCTTTTAACTTGTCTTCATTAAACTTATGTAGTTCTTTTGCTTCTTTAACAACAAATTCAAATGCTTTTAAATGATTTAAAATTTCTTTTTGTTCTCTTTCGCTATACTCGAGTAGAGCTTTTGCTTGGCTCAGTCTTCTTACATCTTCATAAGGAATTCGGTTATGACCTTCCATACCAACAGCATCATAAGTGTACAATAAGGCAAATCTCTTTTCAACTTCTTCGAGTTGTTTAGAATCACAATCCTTAACGACATTTTTGAGGTGTTGGCGCTCTACCTCTAATAGATCTTTCTCCATTATTATCAACGCTCCTATCTTTGAGGTTATTATATCATAGTAAAGGTTTCATAAACAATAGATATAATAAAATCACACAATGTCATTTATAATGATAAGCATCTATTCTTTTACTAAATTAAATAGTTGAACGTTTTTGTATATAACTTCTTTCCCTACTTTTTCTGAAACAATAAACCCTTCTTTTTCAAGTGATTTTAAATACTTAGTAGCTGTAGCTCTTGCAATCTTTAAGTCGTCTCTAAAAAATTCATTTTTCGTATACATAAAAGAAAACAAATGTTCAACAATCTCATGACTATATATTTCTGGTAACCTTTTCTTCATTTCACTTTTAGTTAATTTTATAGCTTGATTAATTCTTAATATTAAATCCACCGTATATTTTGCTGTTTGTGAAATTCCTTTTAAGATATACATTATGAATTCTTCGATATGCATAATGTCATCATTGCATTTCTTTAAAAGATTATAGTATTCATCCTTATGTTCAATAATATATTTGCTTAAATACAAAACTGGTTCCTGGATTTTATCTTTTAAAACAAGGTATAAAACATTTAATATTCTTCCAGTTCTGCCATTGCCATCATAAAAAGGATGGATACTCTCAAATTGAAAATGAATCAATGCCATTTGAATAAGTGGATCATAATCTTCATTTTCATTGATAAACACTTCTAGATTAAACATTAAGTCTCTAATCTCTGACTCACTTTGTGGAGGTGTATGTACGATTTGATTCGTTTTGTCATTGATGATAACTGTACCTGGGAGTTTTCGAATGCCACCTTTATTCGGCTCAATTAAACCTTGAATCTCAACTAGACCATTTGTGCTGATATAACCTTTATCTTTTATATAATCAAATCCATAATCAATAGCATGTTTATATTTGATAACTTCTTTTGGTTTTCCATCTATTGAAACTTTTGAAACAATTTCCTTAAATATTTCATCATAAGATGTAATTATATTCTCAATTGCTGAAGAATCTTTTGATTCACTAATATTAATCAAACTTAAAATAATTCTGGGATTTGGTAAAAGTTTTAGTATCCCTTTCAATTCACCGACATCACGGTTTGCAGTATTTAGTTGTTTCAATATTTCAATCTTATTCAAATCTACAGCAAATGGTAATTTATTCATTATAACACCTCGTGACTATTTATTTGTATTTATTATCCTCGAATACATATTATCATAATCCATGAGTCATGTCAACACTTCGTGGATATTATATTAGTTTTTTTAGTCACGTTGTTTAATGAATGCTTGTTATATCTGAAAGTACTTAGATTAAATGATTCAAAAAAGTAAAAGTTTTCATTTTTGATTTCAATACTCATAGACTTTAATAACTGTTTTGCCTTTAGCATGACCTTGTCTAAGATATTGCATTGCTTGTGGTGCATCTTTAAGAAGAACAACTTGTTCAATGATGGGTTTAATAAGTTTCTTGCTGCAAAGTTCTGCAACATATTTTAGATCCTCTTGATTAGGTTTTGCAGCGAGTGTTCTCATTTTTTTATTTGTTAAAGACAATATTGGTCCAAAGATCATCGTTTTAAAAAGTTGCGAAAGTGCACCACCGACGACTACGAATGTTCCATTTTTACTTAGCATGCGTCGATATGTAGATAGTTTGTTTTTCCCATTAATTGCTAGAATTAAATCAAACTTACCTTTTAGTTCTTTAAAATTGATGTCTTGATAATTATAAATATGAGTTGCTCCTAAAGTTTTCATTAATTTGATATTATTAGGACCACAAACAACCGATACTTCTGCCATAAAGTGTTTTGCAAGTTGAACTGCAAATGTACCAACTCCACCACCTGAACCATAGATCAATACTTTTTGATTCATTTTTATATTCCCTTTGTTTTTTAAAGCCTGAAGTGCAGTCACTCCAGACATGGGGATTGCAGATGCATCATCAAAACTTAAATGTTTTGGTTTTAAGATCAAAGCTGATTCTTTAGTGGTAGTATACTCAGCAAGACCACCAAAGCCCATTGCTGATAGGTCACCTATGACCTCATCACCAACTTTAAATTGATGACATGAACTTCCAACTTCTTCTATAACACCAGAAATATCTGATCCAAATATTTTGTTTTTTGGAATGATTCCCATGCTCATCGATCGATAATCAGCTGCATTTAATGAAACTGAATAAACTTTAACTAATACTTCATCATCTTTAGGTATTGGTTTTTCTATGGTTTGATAAATTAATGGATTAGGTTTTGATTTCTTATGATAGACTACAGCATTCATTTTGTTGATCCTTTCAAAGCGTATTCAAACACTTCAGTTATTTGTACATCAAATGCTAATGCGATTTTAAATGCTAATTCTAAAGATGGGGAATATTTACCTGCTTCAATAGCAATAATGGTTTGTCTAGATGCACCCACTTTTTCAGCAAGTTCTTGTTGGGTCATTTCATTAGCAAAAAATCTTAATGTTCTTATATGATTTGTTACTTGATATAAATTAGCCATGCTTGATCCCTCTTTTATAATAATATAACTGAGTGACGCCTTCAAAGATTGACCCTAAATGAAATGATATAAAAATAATATTAATCATAATGACTGGACTATAGTTTAATAAGATTGAAATAAGAGCAAACATAAATCCTATACCTGCAGAAATAAATCCTATACGCATCGATTTAAGTTCAACAAGTTTATCCATTTCATCAGTAACCATTTGTGATTTGATTATTCTTTCAATATCTTTATCATCAATATCTGGATTTGCTGCTTTTTCTTTAATAGCAACAAGTATTGAATATCCAATATGGAATAGAATTTGTAAAAGTATAGCAGCAACAATACCAATACCAATAAAGATAAGTATTAATCTTGCCCAATAGCTAAGATCGTTTGTGATATTGATTTGATTTCGATATGTAGTAATAGCAAATGTAGCATATATAGTAAATAAGGTTAGGCTTGTAAAGATGGTTAACATGGTTCTTTTTTCTTGATATGACATAGTTTTTCTCCTTTAATATTTGATAATTTAACTATATATCAAAAAATTATCAATGTCAAGTATTTTTTACATTTAGTATATTATTTTATACATTGTTTTTTGACACATACTATGTATGTGATGATCTACTGTGATTATATGTTGGTGACTTCACAAGGAGCGTGAGATTAAACTTTGTATAGAAGGTTATTTATTGTTTGCATTTTTACATTTAGGTGAATTAAAAAAACTGTAATACTTTAATTTCAAGTATTGCAGTTTTTATGGTCGATAAAAATATTATAAGAAGATGTGTGTTAGCAAAATGCATCTTTATTCTAAACTGTGCTAATTATCTCTTTGTTATAGTATTCAATATTTTTTGTATTTCGTTTTTTTTGATTGATACAATATAAACACTTGTCTTATCTTTAAAATTTAAAAGGTACTCTATATAAAATAAATAATGATGACCAACTTGATAATTCATTAAATCATCTGTTTGATACTTAATTTGTTCATGTTTAATTTTAATTATTATTTCATTATCAGTTATTTTAATTGATTGATTCAAATAATTCAGTTTCACAATTAAAATATTAAAAGATATAGCAGAGATCAAACATAATAAAGTAGATATAAACTCTTCACCATTAGGTTGATAATACTCAGAAATCCAGGTAGGTTTAATAAAATGATAAATCACTATAGCGATAACACCTATAACAAAACCTATATAGAATAGTATAATGATTACCAGATAAAAACGTCTATACTTTTTTGTGTCTTCATAAAATAGATTTTTATTTTGCATTAAAATAATGACCTCCATCTCCATATTGGGTAAGACCACTTCAGTTTCAACAATATTGCCATATGTATCATAATATAATAAAAAACTGCTGCACTATACTAAGAGATTAGTTGAGATACTAATATGAACTGAAATAATTCCTGTACATCTATAGACGGATTTATGCAAAGAAAATGTTGGTTTTATAAAAGTTCGATTTAATACTATTCCAAATTTATTTTTAACACAAAAGTACTTTTTGACAAATATTCAATATTAACTTTATCTCCAATTGCAAAGTCACCTAAATAGTAAATATAAAATTTCTCATCTTCAATTGTAACTATTTTAGCTCGGATGTTATTGTTACCCTCATAATAATATCTCGGTGAATTGTATGCATCTTCAATTAGAGTGATTTCACCAGATTTACTGATGACATTTGATTCCTTCTCAACTAACAAATAAACCGTTGGCCATATAAGTGCTTTTAATACATACTCTTTATACTGTAATATCATATTTTCAACTCCAATCATTTGTTAATTTTTCTAGATGCCAATAATAATCACCACCTACTCCAGCCATTGGACCACTTGAAAAAACTATTGATGATGATTTTGCATTGTTATTGATATCTCTCGGATCAAAACTATGGTTTATCCCAATAAAATATCCAACTTCACCACTAATGAATGCTCCCGAAAAGCCACCTTTACCATAATAATTATAAACTGTTCGTATTGATAGTGAAACACCAGGAATACCTTTGTAACGACCACCATGAAAGTAGTACTCTACATACTCTTCTTGGAAATTTACTACTGCTGCTCCACCTGCTTTATAACCAAAAATCGAAAACGAAACATCAATAACTACGGGTTTTTCACTTATGTATTCAGCAGAGGGACTTGTTGAAACAATCAGTGTTGTTGACATCACAAATATAACTGCTGTTAGAAACAATGTGAAGGAATAACCATTTTGATCAACATACATTACTGTAGTAACGTATTCAAAGATAAGCATTACGAGTGGAAAAAACTTCATTCTACATCTCTACCAAGGGGTTTCTTCGATGTACACCAAATTCAAGGGACAATTCACTTCCTTGGTTAAGTATCGGTATAGAAACTATGTCATTATAATGCTAGACATTACTATGACACTTGAGCATGTATAAAAGAATCAGGTGTAATTTCTTATTGTAGCTCTATTCAATAAGACTGATCGAAAGCACAACTTTAGAGTTTTCCAGATAATATATCTCAACATTGTCCCCAACTTCGATAGTGCCAATGGTCATACAATAATACTCCACTTCATTTATCGTAATTATTTTCGGTATAACCATCTGATCCTCATAGTAGAATCTAGGTGGATCACTTACCGTCCTAATATCCGATATAACTCCTCTCAACTGAATAGATTCTGTTGGGTTATCATGCTTGATCTCAGCATTGAAGCCGTTTACACCCGTTACCAACAAAATGGAGGAGAATATACAAGCAAGTAATAATCCAATAGCATATAAATTGACTTTGCGATGCTTATTGATATAAATCACTAGAACTGACAAAATTCCAAAAATCATGATTGCAGCAATAATTATTGTCATCAGGGGCATTTTATAGAGTTGATTGTAGTAATCGTTATATTCAAAGTTCATTTTAATTCCCCCAATCTATGATCAAGTTTTCATTCCAATAATAATAGTCTCTACCATAAGAGATGTTGGGACTTGAGAATTCAACATAATAAGCCTTAACAGCATTGGTATATTTCAAATCTTCATCGACCCCATAGCAATGACCACCACCTACCCAATAGCCTCCTTCGGTATATTCAAACCATTTTCTATAATCCCCAGGGTTATTGTAATTCTCAAGAACTCCAAGAGAAACTGCTGGACCTTTAGAATAACCAAATGATGGACCAATATGCGGATAGAACTCAAGGTATTCATCCTCTAGATTTACAACAATGGATATCCCTAATTTAACACTAAATCCTGGAATTATAGGAATACCAAAAGATAAATCGACAACAAACTCTTCAGAAATACTTCTTCCAATAGATTTGTATCCATCGGCAACCCATTTCCAGTAATTATATAGCCATTCAGGTGCGTGTCCGGTTATGTCTGTATACATTACTGGATTGTTTTGACAATATGCATACATATTAGTAGACTGAATATCTCCAAATACTCCTAACAATCCATCACTACTAATAAATCTGCCAATCTCAGGATTATAATATCTACTATTCAAGTAATACATACCTATTTCAGAATCATATCGATAACCTCTATAGGTATAGGAATTGATTGCTGCTATATGTTCATAGCCAGATGTCACATCAGTTTTAATAATATTACCATAAGCATCGTAAACATAATGAACAACTGTTGTTCCATTTGCACTTATGATATGTGATATATCCCCTAATTGATTTCTTAAATAGAAATAATCTTCTTCGTTACTACTTATATTCACATTTGGATCATATGAGAACCCAATGAGTGTTCCATCGTAGTCATATGTATAAATTATAGCATAAGTTCCATTGGTTTCATAGATGACTTTGTCACCTATTAATGTATACTCAATGGTTTCCGTTAATGTAGGTGTGTAATATGAAAATGCATAAAACTCTTTTTGTATACGATATCCTTGATCATTATATTTGTATCTAATTTGGTAAGCAGGTGATGAACTTCCAGCCATAATCGTTATGTATGTTAATTCTCTACCATTCCAAGATAGATATGCTCCATAGTATATTGTTCCATTATAGAAAAAATTCTTTATATACGTAGGGTTACCTTGAGCATCATAGGTATATTCTTGAAGAATTTCTTGTGTTTGAGGAACTCCATTGATATATTCTACTTCTCCATAACTTTCTAGTTGATCTTTCCATGTTGAATTATAGTTATATTGAATATGCTCTTGTGGTGTAACAGATGTATCTGTAGGATTCCCAACTTTAAAAACAATTCTAAACTCTATATAATAATACATACCATCTGTTGCTGTATAATCTCTATAGTAATAACCTTCTTGATTGACATCCAGATTAGAGTAGATCATATTAGTTGTCATACCTGTAGCAAAACATTGGTTGACAAAATCATAATAACTAAATGATAGAGATGGGTTTTGTCCTATATTTAGTTCATATATGTCTTGATAGTCTTTAGATCCATTATAATACATCTTGACATCCCAATATCCATTATTATACTGATAAAATGGTGGAATAACAATTGGTTCTGAGTCATTTTGTCCATATAAGAAGGTTTTTATATCAGTAATATTCCCCAAAGAATCATAATAATAATATTTTGTGAAATTGGTATCGCTTAGTATGTTGATTTGATATGCATAATCTCTAGATTCTTCGACGACTAGCTGGTTAAGCGCATCATACTCATAATTCCTTTTTAATTTAATCGTAGATCCTTCGTAGTAGGATTCACTCGTAATGTTCCCAAGCGTATCATAATTATATGTGTATTTGTAGTCAACTCCAGCACCATTAATTTCATATATGATTTGATTGATTCGGGTTGTGCTTCCTGAATAGATAAAGCTTTGTTTCGCATTAAATGTATTGATGGTTAAGTTTATGTATTCTAAACGATATAATGCACTAGATTCATAGTGATAATCCTTAGTAACTTGATTATTCGAACTTGTAGTATAATAGGTTTTATCATACAAACTAGATGTTTGAACACAAGTAGATCCATCATATTGAAAACATTCATTATGTGCATAGTTTGTCGCTGTGGAATTTCCATTAATTTCAAAGTATAGAGAAGTAAGATTACCCGTATCATCATAAATGTATTTGACAATATTACCCTCATGATCAACGACCTGAGTTAAATTTCCGCTCGAATTATATGTGTAATATTCACTTGTTTTTATGACACCGTTTTCTATTGTGTTATAAACTGCAATTCTACCATTTTGATCATGTTCATAAGAAAATTTTTCATTGAAAGATCCACCTGATTTTTTAAACTGGATAGATGAGATTTGATTTTGTTCGTTATACTCAAACTTGATAGCATCTCCATTACCATATGTTTGTTCAGAAAGTTTACTTGTCTCATAATTGCTTTTACTCACATAAGTATAGCTCATAAGTGTTTGATTGTTAACTGTAACACTTTCCATTCTTCCTTCTAAATCGTAATTTATCTCATAGTAATAGTTTGTACCTAAAATGATTTTCCATAAACGGTCAGATGAATCATACATATACTCAACTAATGCATCCTCATCTCCGGAAGTATAATTTGTGTAGTCTTCCACCGATACGACCTTTATGAGTTTCCCTTCATTATCATAAATGTAGTGTGTGTCTTGCCCTTTAGCATTTTGAATTGCTTCTAAAAAACCATTTAAAGTGTTTTGGTGGTATGTTGTTGTATTTCCAAATTCATTGGTTATTGTTGAAACAAATTGACTTAAATGAGTATAAGTCGTTGAGGTTACAAAATAAGATGTCCAGTCTCCTACATATAAATCTTGAATCTGCCCATAACTATTATAGAGAACAGCTGATGTAACATTGTTATAGGTTACCTCATTGATTCTATCTTATGAGTCTGTTGATATTTCCAATGTAGTCCCATCAAAAAACTGTACTTCGGTTGGTTTCGATGCATAATCTTTGGTTGCATCATAACTATATTCTGTTCTATCACCTCTAGATGTTTCAACCGCTGTTAAGTTCCCATAAATGCTATTGTATTCATAGTTTGTATATGCGTTTTCAAAGAACACTTGAAGACCGTCAAAATATACTGATTCTTCTCCTTTGTATTCAAAGAAAACATTAACCCAATATGTATCTACATCAGGTAAAGTAACCTCGCCATATTGATAATTCCAACCTTCAATTGTTGTGTCAAAGTCTATATATTCACTTTTGATAATTGTAGCATCATACTCTGGACCCCAAACAAAAACTGCTTCAGAAACAAAATCAACTCTGATTCTGAAATGTCTATCGTTACCATTATCTAAATCTGATTGTGTTAATGTTGCTGGCACGCCTGATGATCTTGCCCAGGCACCTATGACTAGTTTTCCTTTTTCATCCAACATTGAAGTGTCTAAAAATTCAGAAATACTTGTTACTGCTGAACGTGATGCTGTGCTTGACCCTTCTATTTGAATTGCATGGTTTCCCAATATGCTTTTATACAAATCATCTATTGTATGCCCGATTTCCGTTCTATAAACATAATCAATATCACTATATGTCCATCCTGGTACATTGCCATAGGAGTCAGCATATTCAAAAGAAGGATTATCAATCATGTTCGTACGATTATCTACAAATCCTTCATATATTTGTATATTATCGAAAAATGCTCTACCATTTGCATGATTTATTAAAGAAATCGTAACTTCTGTATTATCGTTAGAAACAACAAAAGTCATAGTAATTTTTGTCCATTTCTCACTTGGGCTTATATAAGTAACTGTTCCACCTTGATCATGTCCTTCAACATCAATCCATACATTGCTTGAATTAGTTTCGTTTTTAACATACCCTGTAAGTGTATATGCGTTTGCATCTAAAATAATCGTTTGTTCAAAATGTCCAGTGTCAATAGCATTTGCATTAATCATTGCAGAATAAGTTCCAAATAGGACTTCTCTTGTTGATTGAAGATCGCGATCTGGTTCTTGAATCTCTCCTGTATCATTGTAATATTTCCAATTCACGTCTTGATTGATTCCAGAATACTCAAATCCATGATTATTAATAGGATTGAACAAACTGCTTTGTGGACTCGATTGTGAAACTAAACGATGATTATGAATGTAATTTGGTTCACCATCAATAAAAATATAGCTATTTTGTGTGGATTCTGGATTGCTAAATATGTTTGAGTACTTATAATATTGAATATTCCCATATTTATCTAGAATATTAACGGTATGGCCAAAATCATCAAACTTATACTGGACAAAATCGTTATTTTGATCAGTAATTATCGTTTTTCTCAATGAATAGTCATAAGAAATTTCAGAAAATATACTTGCTCCATAAAAAGCCCTAATCCCTGCTATCTTGTTTGATGTATTATAATCATACTCAATTCGCTCATCATCTCCATCATAGGTTGCTAGAATTCTTCCATATGCATCATAGTCATACTTAAGTACTTCATCTACAGTCATCAATAATGTATCATCATAATTTTTACTATACTCAACATTAAGTTCATACTGTCCAGAACCGTCTAGTTTAGCTACATAACTGTAATTGACTTCTTCAAGCAAATATGGATTTGTGCTACTATTTTGATAAATATAAAGTTTAGATTTTGAAATATTACCATTTAAATATGTTATTTCAATTTTATTCCCAGAACTATCTGTAATCTTAGTTACTTTTTTAAGATCACTGGTATCCCTGGTTATGTAAATCACCTGATTCGATTCTTCATTGGTTATTGATGCCAAATATCCAGAACTGTTATATTTTTGCTTTATATTGTTCTTTGTATATATATAATAACCTGATAAACTTCCGTATACAGTTGATTTATATAATACATTTCCTGAACCATCATCTGCCATATAGCATGTATAAACATATGGGTCAGGTGCAGTAATTCTGCTATCACAAGTCGTGGAATGGTAATATACGACATTTCCTGTTGAATCTGTAGATTTGTACAAGCCTATATAAGAGTCGAATTCAACATAAGAGTTATAAACAATATTCCATCCTTTGAAATATCCATAATTTGATGAGCGATCTTGAATATTGTATGAGAATCCTAAAGAAAGTGTTTGTCTTTGAGTTGAGTAATTCAAGTCACTTCTTACTATATTGAGTAATCCAGTGAAATCTGAAACATATCCTGTAGAATATTCTCCAATATGTTGTGAATTATATGTCCAATAATCTTTTATACCTGCAGAATCTATGTAACCAATTTCAATCACAGGATGGTATGTTGAGTTACTATGATCCATAGATCTTACAGAATTATAAGCTCCAACATCGCTTTTATCCTTTATAGTAAACCCTGTTGTTCGTGTAACACCAGTTGCATGCCATTCTCTAACTGCCTTTGTTATATTAAACAAGTAAGTATTAGAAGTGCCTACAACATGATAATCTGTCATAGTTGTTGATATAGTCGGTTTATTGTTCCATGTTGCTGTATTTGAAGAAAAATTTGAATTGTTTTTATATAAACCGATGGTTCTATCGATTGCACCAATGGATTTTGTTAATTTCAATGTTGAGTATGTGATTTGCTTATTCATGATATGACTTGGTAAATAAAAATACATTAATCCTCGATACTCACTTGAAGAATTTGATAAAACCATGATTGTAGAAGTAGAATAGTTCGAAGTTGGATTGGCTTGGGATACATATGTATCAAAGATTGATATAGCCTGAGTCGAACTATTGATAGTGGGATCAATTGTCACCGGAAAACTTGCTTCTTTTAACCATTCATCATCAATTGTTACTGTGATTTGATATGTGTTCACCTTTGTGTTTTCAACTTTTAATTGAACTAAATCTGTTTCGTTTTCATTAGCGTCAAAAGCATAAAGATTACTAAAATTGAAGATTTCATCTCCATTATCATTAATAAAAATCACCTGGTCATTTTCTTGAACAAGTGTCAGATTTTTCAGTGAGTATTCAAATGATATTGAGAAATTGTTTATATATTTTTCAAGAATGATATTTTCTTTTACGTTAGTGCCATTAACTATATATTCTAGGTCAACTCCAGTCATAATATTTCGATATGTTACTTTTTGTGAAATGTCCGTTAGTTCTTTTAAGTTATTGGATTTAGCATCATTTTTCTCGATATCAATAGATGATTTGTTAATAGAAATAACTCGCCAATCTACTGAGTATTTATCTAACTCTAATTTGATTCTCTTATTTTCATCAAGCTTTTTTGGTAACTTTATTTTGAAAGCATTTGCTTTATTTGTATATAAATCTGATTTGCTTTCATAACCAAGCGAGTTATCTATACTTTCAAATGTACCATTTTCATCGTAATGAACAGCATCATTGTAAATAGATACAACATAACTACCATCAACTCTTTGAAATGTCTTGGTATTATTGGTTCTTAATGAATTCACTTCTCCTAATAATTTGATTTCTGAATAGTCGAAATTAGGATCTATTGTTGCTGGATAATCTTTCAATGTATCTTGAACATCTATTGGTTCAACAATGTCAGTTGATATTGCATGCAATGCATTCCATGGTACCAAACTTGAGATTTGTCCCAATAAAGCAAGAAAAACAAGAATCTTCTTGCTAGCATCAAGTAGTCTAACAAAAATTAAAATCTGTTTGTCACTCACAGTTCTTTTTTTGAACATATTTAATTACCCCCGCGTAATTTTATAAAACTCTATATTCTCATTTTATCATTATAAAATACTCATTAAAAGGGCGTATATGTCCTATGTTTTAGTCAATTAGTTCAAAAATCGTATCTTCTTATCACTTAAAAAACAAAAAAACTCATAACACAGCTAAACAGCTAACATTAAGAGTTTTACACGTTTTTCAACTTGAAATCCATAAATTAAATAATATTTATTTTCATGATGATATATTCAATTGAAATCCCATAAAAATAGAAGGGGGACTCTTGCGAGTCCCCATTACCTTTTTAAATTATACTTTAATTACGTTAGCCGCTTGTTGTCCGCGGTCGCCGTCTTTAACATCAAATTCTACTTGGTCGCCTTCTGCTAATGTTTTGTATCCTTCAGTTTGAATTGCACTAAAGTGTACAAAAATGTCTTTCCCGTCAGCTGATGAGATAAATCCATATCCCTTGTCAGCGTCAAACCATTTTACTACGCCTTTCATTTTGAATCTCCTTTTAATATAACTTAGCAACTTAATGCCTATTTACATTATACACAACCGAAGTATGAATTACAAGGAAATAAGACAAATAAGTGAAGTTTACGCAAATTGACTTTGATATAACTCATTATAAAAGCCTTTTTTTGCAATCAACTCATCATGTGTGCCTTGTTCTATGATATTTCCTTCATGAACGACTAAAATAAGATCAGCTTTTTGGATTGTTGATAAGCGATGAGCAATCACAAAGCTTGTCTTATTTTCCATTAAAGCAAGCATCGCTTTTTGAATTTGTACCTCAGTATGTGTATCCACATTTGAAGTTGCTTCATCTAAGATAAGCATCTTAGTTCTTGATAGCATAGCTCTAGCAATAACTAACAATTGTTTTTGACCTTTTGATATGCTTAAGCCTTCATCAGTTAAGATTGTATCGTATCCTTTAGGTAGATGCGATATAAACGTATGAATTCTAGCTTTCTTAGCTGCTTCTTCAACTTCTAATCGACTGACATCACCATTGCCATATGCAATGTTTTCATAAACCGTTCCGTGGAAGATCCAAGTGTCTTGCAAGACCATTGAAAATGCCTTTCTAAGACTCTTTCTTGTTAAGTGTCTAATATCAATACCATCTAAGTAAATATGGCCTTGATCGACATCATAGAAACGCATTAATAGATTCACAAGTGTTGTTTTACCACCACCTGTAGGTCCTACGATTGCGATGACATTACCTTTAGGTGCTTTTAAATTCACGTTATTTAAGATGATTTGGTTTTCTAAGTATCCAAATGATACATCCTTAAATTCAATATCGCCTTTGATATCTTTAACTTCTAATGCATCTTCAATATCTTTAGGTTCTTCTTCGTGGTCTAGGACAAGGAAGACTCTTTCAGCAGCTGCGAGTGCACTTTGAATTTCTGCAATAATATTAGACATTTGGTTAATCGGTCCAGAAAATCTTCTTGAATAAAGGGTAAAGGCTGTTAAGTTACCTAAAGTCATACTACCCATAAAATATAAGATACCCCCAAAGACACCTACTAAAGCAACCGATAAGTTGGAAATAAAGTTAACAGCAGGTCCTACGGATGTTGCATAATATCCTGATTCGTATGAAGCAGTGGTTGCTGCTTCATTGATTTCATCGAATTTTTCCAATACTGCTTCTTCTTGTACATAAGATTGAATGGTACGTTGACCCGTAATCATTTCTTCAGCAAAACCATTCATTTCACCTAATTTTTGGTTACGAATACGATATTTCTTTTTCACGATTTTTGATAATACTTTGGTGATAACAATCGAAATAGGAATCGTTAATACAAAGACTAATACTAATATAGGTGACATAATAAGCATCATCACAAACGAAATCGTTACTGTAATGACTGATGTAAAGATGTTAAAAACATCATGAGCTAATGATGTATTAATCGTATCAATATCATAACTCATCTTACTAATAATATCACCGGTCTGATTTTGATCGAAATAAGATATTGATACATTATTTAATTTATCGAATAAGTCTTGTCTCATTTTTTTGACAACACTTTGAGAGATCTTCACCATAGATATAGATAGCAAGTAGTTCAGTAATGCACTAATTAAATAGAACCCAACCATAAGTCCAGCAAAGAAAAATACGCGTTCAAAATCAACACCATCTTCCATCGCACCAATCGTGCGACCTGTTAAGTAAGGTCCAATTAATGATAAAACATTAGCAACAATCGTTAGAATTAATGCTAGAACTAACTTTGTTTTATAAAAATATAAGTAACTCCATAGTCTTTTTAAAACATAGGCTTTATTTTTAGCTTTTTGAGAACCGTCATTTCTGCCTCTGCCTTGTTTACCTGCATACATCATTTTTGCTCACCTCCTAATTGGTAGTAAGCAATTTCTTGATACATGACTGATGATTGCATTAACTCATCGTGGGTACCACTTGCTAGTATTCTTCCTTCATCAACCAATAAAATCATATCTGAGTTTCTTAAACTACTAATGCGTTGTGCAATAATAATCATCGTTGTCTTTGTTAATTCTTTTTTAAGTGATAAACGCATTTTCATATCTGTTTGATAATCAAGTGCAGATGATGCATCATCTAAAACCATAATATCTGGTTTACCCGCAACTGCTCTAGCAATTAAGACACGTTGTTTTTGACCACCTGATAAGTTCATACCTCTTTGTGCCATTTGCAGATTCATATCATCTTTTTTATCATAAATGAATTCAGCTTGAGCAACGCGTGTTGCAAGCTCAATATCATCATTGGTAATGACATTCCGATTAAACTGGATATTTCCATAAATACTATCAGCAAAAATCAAATCATTTTGGAAAACAACACCAATTCTCTTTCTTAAATCGTTTTGTTTGATGTCTTTAATGTTTTTCCCATAGATTAAGATTTCCCCTGAATCGACATCATAAAAACGCATTAAAAGATTAATAATCGTCGTTTTACCAGAACCGGTTGCGCCAATAATACCTAACGTTTGTCCTTGATAAAGTTTAAATGAGACATCAGTTAAATTACTTTCTTTTTGTGTATAAGAAAATGATACATTTCTAAATTCAATATGTGGAACATCTGATCTTACTTCTACAGGTTCTGTTCCATCTTTCATATCATCTGGTAAATTTAAGACTTCATCAATACGCTCACCTGATGCAGTAGCTCTTGATGATAAAACAAAGATTCTTGTAATACTCATCATCGCATTTAAGATAATGGTGAAATAAGTCACAAAAGCCATAATCTGTCCAATTTCAACTAAACCAGCACTTAAACGATAAGCCCCAACGATTAAAACAATAATTAATCCCATATTCATCACGGTTTGCATTAAAGGATTGATCTTAGCCATCGTAATCGTTGCAGTTAATTCTGCATCAACCGTATCTTGATTGGCGTTATTAAACATTTGTTTTTCATGTTCGTTCATCGATAATGCACGAACAACTCTTGCACCTGATATATATTCTCTAAGTTTACGGATCATTAAATCAATATACTTTTGAGTTTTCTTATATAAAGGAATCCCTTTTCTTGAATAAAAATAAACAATCACAATAATTAATGGTAGCATAGCGACCATAATTAAAGTTGTGATTGGATCAAGCAATAAAGACATTAAAATACCACCGATTAATAAAACCGGTGCTCTAACCCCTAAACGCTGCATCACTGCTGTTGCATGATACATATTATAAGTATCTGTTGTCATTCTAGAAATTAAAGAAGGTCTAGTTAAGGCATCTACTTGATTAGCAGATAACCTTTCAATTTTAAAGAATAAGTCATGACGAAGTTCTTTAACTGCAAGAGCAGCAATCATTTCAGCTTTTCTATTTGCTGCTACATTTAAATATAAACCAAGAAAAGCGATGATTACCATCGCTGCACCTAACATATATAATGAGTTTAAGTTTGATGTTGTATCTTCTCTAAGTCTAGGAATTTCTACATCAATCATATAAGCAATGATCCATGGCAAAAATAAATCGGCTAACGCACCAACTGACTTAAAAGACAGTGAAATTGTGAGCATTCGCCAATATGGTTTTACCAATCTTAAAATCATTTTCATAGTAGCCACACATCCTCTTCATTAAAAAATATATCATATTTTAGCCAAAAAATGATATATTTTAATCTATTTAAATGATATTTTATAAATTTGTAAGAACTTGATAGCCTGAATCAAAGACTATATTAAAATCTGTAACAGTTACTTTTTCTTGATCCAGTACTTCTAAATAGTGACATCCCTTAGCAAGCGTTCGATCGATAAATCTTTCATCATTTTTAAGCTGGTTAGTCTCTAGGATTATAATAAGACCTGTATCTGTTCCAATGTCATTAAACATACCATCTCCAGATGCAGTTCTTGTAATATAAAAATCAAGTCCATCTAAATTTATTTTTTGAAAGTTATTCATATCTTTATAAAAGATTTCATAAAGCTTATTGCTTAATAGATCTCCATCTTTATTCTTCTTAATGATTAAACCAGGATCTCCAATATAATATAAGCCTTTAGGTAATATATATAATTTAGACATTGTATTGTTCCTTTCTTTCAATAATCATCATCGTCATTGTATATGAAAAGACTGAAAGATTAGGATTAACTTCTTCAACAGGTTCTATAAGTTCATCAATGGTTTTTCCTTCCCATATTAAATGAACATATTCTGGTTTATCAATAAATGGATTCCGATTACCTTGTGCATCATAAATATGTTGATTTCTATTTCTTTCAAAGTCATCAACAGGATCTTCTTTGTGCCACTGAATCAGTAAAGATAGTTTACCCATCTTTGTTCCATCCATTGTATAGTGGTTAGATGTATCATCTAGGTCATCATCAGTTAAGATTAAGAAGTCATACATGGTTGCCATATAAAATAAGATTCTAGCAACATCACCTTTATGTTCATCACCAGGATAAAACCCTCCATCATCTGTGGTTTGATAACCACCAGAGGCTTCGGAATAAAATCGATCACTACGGCTACTATTAACTGCTGGAGTGATTGCTCTTAAGTTATGAAGGTCACTACCTTGATTTCTACCCGATTGCGTCACACGGTCCATCCCTAACCTTGAATTTGGCCAAACGTGTTCTCTATGCCATGAAGTAGAATCCCATACTGCATCAACAAGTACACTATCATAGATGTTCCAAACTTTAGTTGGATCATCTAAACTTTGATCTGCAAGTTCTAAGTGAACTCTTGCATCATCATAGGTTGTAGGTTCAAAGTTTGTTGATAGTATATTCCTTAATTCATTGGTTAATGAGTTTCCAATTAAGTTATTAGCTGAGTCATAATAGTCGCCACTATCGACAAAGGTATAGTAATAAAAACCCTCATCGTTTTGAGATGTTCCATACGTCGGTGGTGTCGCTTGTTCTTGATTAACATACCAATATCCAACGGCAGCAATAATCAAAACAAGAAGTATATTTAATATCTTTGGTTTTTGTCTCTTTCTTCTAGGTGTATATTTTCTTCTCGCCACGGTGTATCACTCCTTAATAAATATAATTCATTATATCATAATGGTTGTTTCATTATGTTTTCATTGATAATCATAAATAGAATTGACTTTCATTATTTTTTAAGTTAAAATCGATATTGCATTGAATGAAATCTAATGCCTCCATAGTTTAATGGTAAAACGCAGCAATGGTAATGCTGAAATACAAGTTCGATTCTCGTTGGAGGCACCATTTAAACATTAACTTTCAAGTTTAGAATAAGATGAGTTCTTATTTTATTTAGGAAGTTTTTTTTATTTGTATATGAATATTAATATCAGTTAAATTGTTTTATAATTAACACATATATAAATAACATAAGAAGGACAATAACAATGGATAACACATCAAAAGTTAAATGGTCAACTTTTCTAAAAGATGTTTTAATTTGTTCATTAGGTGCTTATGGAGGACCAGAAGCACATTATGGTGTCTTTACAGATCAAATGGTCACCAAGAAAAAATATTTAAATGAAGATGAACTTGTAGAACTTATCGCTTTAACGGGTATATTACCTGGACCAAGCAGTACACAGACAATTACATCGATAGGTTATAAAGTAGGAGGTCCTCTTCTAGCTTTTTTAACATTATTGGTTTGGGCAGTACCTGCGATTGTTGTTATGACTTTATTATCATTTATGTACTTCTTTTTAAGTAGAAATCAAATAGATACTGATGTTTTAAGATATATAGGACCGATGGCGGTAGGTTTTATTGCAGTTGCTGCATACCGTATAGGTAGAAAAGTTGTTAAAAACAAATTAACACTGTTTTTATTTATCCTAGGGATGGTAATACCTTACTTTTGGACCATGGCATTTATCTATCCCCTCATATTACTTACAGGTGGAGTCGTCTATTTATTGGTATCAAATGAAAAAAATTTATGGCACAAAGTAGAAATGCGACCACCATGGAAATATTTTATCGCTTTTGTAAGCCTTGCAGTTATAGGTGTCATATTAACGACAATATTTGATTATCGACTGTTTTTCTTATTTGAAAGATTTTATCGTTTTGGTTATTTAGTCATTGGTGGTGGACAAGTTGTTGTTCCTTATATGGTAACTGATTTGGTCGATGTCCACCAATTCATGACCCTTCAAGAGTTTTTAACAGGTTTTGGTATTGTCCAAGGTATTCCAGGACCCATGTTTAGCTTTAGTGCATATGCAGGTGGTATGTCCTCAAGGGACTTAAGTAGTTTTCAACAAGTCTTAGGTGCTTTGATAAGTGGGATAGCTATCTTCTTACCTGGTACTTTACTCATCTTTTTTGTTTATCCGATATGGGCTAGTCTAAGATCGATGAAAGGGATTAAAGTGGCCTTAATAGGGATTAGTGCTGTTGCTGGTGGTTTAATCGCGATTGCGGCATTTAAACTGATGCAAGACAGTGGATTTTATCTAGATAATATATTAGTGTTAATGGTAACGATTATTTTATTACTCACTAAAAAAATACCCGCACCATTTATAGTGCTAGTATCTATAATATTAGGATTTCTTATTTAAACAGCTATCTACTTCTTTTTATATTCTATATATCTTGGTATAATGAAACAAAACCAATCAGGTGATTAATATGGCGATAAAAAAGAATCAATTGCTTGAAGACTTAAGTGAACTCAGAGAGACCTTAAGAACAAAATTAAAATCAGAAGGTGAAAAAAAGCCTGTGTGTAGTGATGAAGCACTTATTGAGATGTCTAAAAGAAGACCATCTCGATTAAGTGACTTTTTAGCGATTCCTGGACTTGATCGAGACTTTCTAGATTTATATGCACATTTATTCTTAGACCTTATTCTAGCATATAGTAACATAGACATTCGTTCAGTGAAGGTTTCTTCTCACGCTCATGGTGTCTTAGATCGTTATAAAGATCGTTTAACCGATATCTCTAAATCAAATCCTAATTTATATATGGGTAAGATTCAAAAGATGCTTAGTTATGATTTATATGATGAAGAAAAAGTTTTAGATCTTGAACTCTTTTTATCAAGAAAAAAGAATATTTATACATTTGATGTATCTGATGAATCTATCTTTTCTCATTTAACAACATTATATCGCTTTGTGAATAAAGATTATAAAGATTATGGTACCTATCATTTGTATCTAGCATATCCTTATGTAGAAGGTATTTTTAGAAAAGATGCATTTCCGATTAAAGCACCTCTTGCTTATATGCCTGTAACTTTAGAAAGAAATAGAAAATCATATAGCATGAAGTTTGATTCAGATAAAGATTTAGTTTTGAATCGTGATTTAGTCCTTACATTATCTAAAATGGAAAAAGCATCACTAGATATCGTGATGCCAGATATTTCAGATTTATCTTTTAAAACAATCAATGATGTTATCTTACCTTATTATAATACTTTAGGATTATCTTTATCGATTTCTAAGAAAACATCTTTTATACCCTATGTTAATGAACGTAAAGATATGTTTCTAAGAAATCGTGCATCTAAGTTTATCCTTAAACCTTATATAACCATGGGTAGATATCAACTCTATTCTTCTATGATTCAAAAAGATATGTCTAAAATCATTGAAACAAAAACTTATAATGAGTTATTGGAAGGTTTGATTGATGAATCGCATTTATACGATAAAGAAAAACCACTTCATGTTACTTTATCAAATAAAAACACTGATGAGTCTAAGTTAATCTATATTAACGATATAAACTTCTCACAAGAAAAAGTTATTGAGATGGTTGAAGAAGAAAAAAAGGTTGTTATATGGGGACCTCCTGGGACAGGAAAAAGTCAAACCATTACTTCTTTGATTGCCAATCAAGTCTTAAGAGGAGAAAATGTTTTAGTCGTTAGTGAAAAGAAAGTCGCTTTAGATGTTATTTATGCAAGACTTGGAGCATCATCAAAATATGCTTTAATGATTGATGATGCATCTGCCAAACAAAAGTTTTATGATCAACTTTCTAATTTCATTGATCAAAAACCTACAGCTCGTACCCATAATAATGATGTCTATCGACTTGAAGAGTCTATTAAGGAGCTAGATGATACGTTTAATCAAGCTATTAAATTGCTTTATCAAAATAAAAAACAAGGTCGACCAATCGCTTATTTTTATAATAGATATCTTAAAGATAGAGATGTGATTGAAAAACTTACACCTAAATATATTTATAATACAATGAATCAAGAAATTGATAACATCGATTTTGATGCTATTGATTTATTATCTACAGTTTTTGATAAGGATGCAAAATTAAAGACATTTCTTGATTATCATGAAGTTCTTAATAAGTATCCTTGGTTTGGTAAACTTGAAACTAAGATTACGAGAAGCAGTTTAATTGAATTTAACCGTTTTATGGTTGAATTAAAAAGTTATCATGAACAATCTGATAAAGCATGGATATTCAAGCGTAGAAGATTAAAGAAAGCTTTCTATGAAAAGCACGCTATGCGTCTATCTTTTATGAGTCAAAGAAAAGCAATTGATAAAAAGTTATTAAAGACTTTGATGACAGATCAAAGGTTTGCTGATTATTTAGCGACTTCAGTGAAGTCTTTAAATAAAACTAAGACGAATTATTTAAAACTTCCAGCAATTGCCATATCCTTTATTATTCTATTGCTTCGTGATTCATTATTTAAGTCTATTGAGCAAATAGAAAAGCATAGAACTTATATTCTAGATGCTTATATCACTGGCTTTTTAGAAGACTTTAAAGCAAGACATCAAAAGTATCTTTTTATTATTGATGATTATGAAAAGAAAATGAATGAACTAAAATCTTTAATTCGTGAAAAACAAGAGGTCACAAGAGAATCATTTGACATGAAGTTATTTAAACATGCTTATGACTTTTCTAATACAAAACGCATTATGGATATTAAAAGATTGCTTGAAAGTGATAAGAAGCCTAGCATTAAAGCGTTTTTTGATTTATTTTATATTGAACTATTCTCTCACGTGCGTGTTTGGTTATTAACACCTGAAGCAATCAGTTCAATCTTACCTTTGAAATTTAATTTGTTTGACCTAGTCATTTTTGATGAAGCATCACAAATGTATGTTGAAAAAGGTATACCTGCGATTTATCGAGCTAAAAAAGTTGTTATCGCTGGTGACCCTAAACAATTAAGACCTTCTTCTCTAGGATTCGGTAGACTAGATGAAAATGATTTATTTGAAGAAGATGAAATTATTACGAATGTAGCTTATGATGCTAAAAGTTTACTTGACTTAGCACGTTATAAGTATAAAGAAGCTTTACTCAATTATCATTATCGAAGTCAGTATCAAGAATTAATCGAATTTTCCAATCATGCATTTTATGAAGGAAAATTGATTATTTCTCCAAATGTTTCAAATCCTACAAAACCTCCGATTTCTTATGTTTATGTTAAAGACGGTACGTTTATTAACAAAAGAAATGTTGCTGAAGGTCATGCTGTTGTTGAACTGTTAAAGAAAGTGTTAAAAGAAAAAGATGAAAAAGAATCTGTTGGTATTATTACATTTAATAGTACACAACGAGATTTAATTATGAACTTAATTGATGAAGAGTTATTTAAGCGTGGTGTTCATCAAAAAAGATTAGAAACTGAAGTCTTTAGAACTGATCAACATGAAGATCAAAGTCTATTTGTTAAAAATATTGAAAATGTTCAAGGCGATGAACGTGATATCATTATTTTCTCTATGGGATATGCTAAAGATGAAACAGGTGTTGTTAAACGTCGCTTTGGTTGGCTAAACCATGAAGGTGGTCAAAATAGATTGAATGTTGCGATTACTAGAGCAAAGAAAAAGATATATTTCGTCTCTTCTCTTCATCCTGAAGGTTTAAAGGTAGATGACTTGTCTGGTAAGGGTCCTAAGTTATTAAAAGATTTTATGAGATATTGTTTTTACATATCGAATAAAAACAAAGAACTTGCTGAACAAGTTCTAATGAGTTTATATCAAAAAGAATCTGATGTGCAAAAACTAACCTTATCTTTAATGGCTAATGATTTAAAAGAAAGATTAGTTAGATTAGGTTATCATGTTGACCAAGGTATTGGTATTGGACAGTTTAAATTAGATTTAGCAATTTATGATGCTGAATCAAAAACATATTTATTAGGTATTATTTGCGATCTCGTTGAACATCAAGATATCGTAGCAAGAAAAGAATTACTACATCAAGAAAAATTCCTAGAAGCAAGAGGTTGGCAAATGATGAG
The DNA here is from genome assembly GCA_024650045.1 of Mycoplasmatota bacterium. Lineage (GTDB taxonomy): Bacteria > Bacillota_I > Bacilli_A > Acholeplasmatales > Acholeplasmataceae > Peloplasma. The sequence goes on from JANKMU010000006.1 coordinate 72,253, forward strand.
GGTATTCCATATGAGTTATTATGAGAATCCTAATGTAGTGATTAAAGAGATTAAAGACCATTTAAAGATTAGAAAAACAAAATAACGGATAAATGACAAACGAACCCCATTTAGTGGACACTAATGAATGGGGTTCGTTTGTTTTTAATTTGATTGAACTAGATTGATTTAATCCTGAAATACGCTATTGCTGGTAAAGTCAATTTCCTTTGATTTTTTAAATTCTTTTTGTAGTAATGAAATTGATTCATCTGGTTTAGGCAATCTAAAGATATACTCTTTTTTATCTTTTAGTGTGATATAACATGCTTTTTTGGAAACACCATGTTTCTTCATTTCGATACTAGCAACCTCATGCCACGTAAAACCATGGAAGACTCTTGCTGGTGTGAGTATAGCTCCTAAAGCTCCAAAACCTAGTGCAAAGAATTTATTTTTCCTTGCTAAGTCAATACCAAGATCAGTCACTGCAATATGACCAAATTCAACTTTCTTTTTTGGTGGCATATACATTGTACATTGTATTTTCATTAAAATATCCCCTATCGTATTTTTTTTAATTATAGCATGAATAATACAAGGAAGATACTCCTTTTTATAAATTTAATAATGTTGGTGTTTAAAAATAAAAACACCTCTATATATCTTTACTATATAGAAGTGTTAGTTAAAATTGCTTCTTCTTCAAATTTAACAGGTACGCTATACTCTACAAAAGGTAGTTTTTCATGATACTCTTTTAACGTTTCATAAGGATCCATTAAGGCTTCAAATATCCAACTGTTTCCAATATAATAATTATCTTTATTGTCTAGGAATTCATCTTGGTATTCAATATGCATAACATGCATACTCTTCTTTTGATAATAAGATCTTAATTTAGGGTCTAACTTTTTAGAGACTCTTTTTTGTATCTCTTCATATAACTGATAAGCTTTTTCTACATTTTTTTGTTTATAGTAATAGTAGCATAGATCATAAGCTAACATGAGACCCTGTTCACTTCTTGTATAAGCTGCGATTTGAAGATGTTTGAGTTTCTTATCGATTTGTGGGTCTGCGTCCTTATCGAGGCGAATAACACCATCTAGATAATTGGTTAAAACCATGGTATGAAAGATACTATTTCTAAATGGTACTGTGGTTAGCGTTGATCTTGCTTTTTCCCATAAGAATTCGGTAGTCTCATCAGAATCATCACTTGAAAACATCGTGTATTGCGTGATTTGAGCTAATTGAAAGATTGGATCTTCCTTCATTTTTTTGTAAGCGACAAAGTCGCCATAAAACATTGGATTAGATAATGTAAATGAATAAATATATAAAGCACTCAATAAAGTAGTATAGATTGTAAAGATACTAATAAATCCATTCCAAGCATCATTTGTTGAAAAGATGATGGATAAGAAAAATGTTAAGATGACTAAAAATAAGAATACACACGTTACAATTGGAGCAGCAAGTAATGCTTTAGCAAACTTTTGGTGTGTATCTTTTAAATCTTCTTCTGATTGAATAGCCCCTAAATCAGGAACAACCAATCCACCTAATAATACCCATAACTTAGGTTTAATGGTAAATCTCCAACCTTGATCCGTTTTATAAAAGACAAAGATTGTGATATATAATGCTCTTAATTTAATGCCTTGAAATAAGAAGGCAAAAAAATGTCCTAACTCATGAATCGTAAGTGATACAAAGAAAGCGAGAAAAAACCAGACGAAATACAGTAAAAAATGAATGGTCTTGAGACCATCAGTAAATTTAAACCATATACCGTTATAAACTAAAGCTGTATAACTATATCCGATAAAAAACGCTAGAATAAGGAAATATAACCAACCTCGTTTTTTCATTTAATCACCTATATTTATTATATCATGATTTCAAATATGATAAAATTGTAGTGTTGTTTATATGTTAAGTTTTTTTGATGAAAAAAGTTATAAAAATGATTGTTGCGTGCTTGACAACTATTGAAATATTTGCTATCATAAATAAGCACGAACAAGTGGGCGTCGTATAATGGTTATTACACGTGCTTGCCAAGCATGAAATGGGGGTCCGATTCCCCTCGCCCGCTCCAAAAAAAAACATTTAGAAGTTATTTCATATCACATAGGACAGTGATATTTGGTACATACATTGATTATTTATTGCTATAAAAGAACATGATTATTCACATGTTCTTTTTTTTGTCATTTTTTTACACTTTCATTATAACGATTATTTCTTGTATACTTCCTGCTAATTACTCCAACTATTTTGTTTAATACTCGAAAGGAGTCATTTTTTACTAAAATAGCCTTACCATTTGTTACTATTAACTCATTCATTTTCATATGAAAGACTTCCTTTAATCCTTGATGAAAAATCAAAGTCACTATCTACTCTCTATTTATCAAATAGTAACAAATTTTTAATACTTCTAAAAAACCTTCAGTGTGGTTTGTTTGTTCTTACATTTAATTAAGAGTGAATAATATCTCTATTTTATATCAAACACTTCATGTGCAATTTCTTTTGACATTGCTCTATATTGGCTTGATGTATATGGAAAACTGTCTTTATCAAATTTCATGGATAATTTATCAAATCTATTTTTATAAAATTGAAAATCTTTTATTCCATGTTTTTTCATGGATTCTTGTAAAGCTAATATGAATCCATTAATTGAAATAACTGATAATAGTTTAGAGTTACTGGAATCCCAATATTGTTTTTTACTTTCTTTCAAAGCTGAGAAATAAAGACTTAACGTTGAAACTGCAAAGTCTATATACAACTTAAATGCATCTTCTTTTTTAGCCTCATAATCTGATTTGCTTCCTTGCCAATGCGTATATAAAGAATCATCTTTGTTAGTGTCTACTAAATACCTTAGTGCAAATTTGATTATTGAAGCTACTTTTATAGGAGCTCTCTCGACTGCTGACAATTCAAACATGTTTAAGAAAACATCTTTCTTATTTAATTTAACAATGACTTGACGTGCCAATGATAAAGGTGAATATGGATTTTTGAGTTGCTCAATATGAAGAATCACATCAGCTGGAACAGGTTTTGACTTAGAATTAATGTCTAGAAACACTTTACTTTGATAAGCAATTCTATCTTGTTCTGACATATCTTCAGGAAAAATTAGACCTGTAACCAAAAAATGTAGTTTATTTCTTATTTTACTTATTGTTGTTTCAAGAGAGTCAATACTCTCGTGATATGCATAGACTCTATGTTGTCCATCAATAATACATATGGAGTTATAACATTTAGGAATCTCTAATGTACACTCTTCATAATCAATCATATCCTCTAATCTAATTGGATTTTCATCTTTGTCGAGAATTCTAGAGTCCTTTGGTAATGAAACAATAATATTATTGTAGAATGTTCGTTTATGTGTAGCTACATATCTCCTTATGTCTTTTATCCGATATTCTTTAATTAACCTTTGATATAGATGCATTGATTCTTCCCAATTGTCTTTTCTTAGAACATACCCATATTTGATCAAATCACCTGGTGACATCATAAAAGAAACCATTCCAACTTTATCTTTCCCAATTTTGGTTTGAGGATATAATACATTTTTGGACTTATTAATTATTGTATTTGCTTCTTCATCATTACATCCAACTATTTTTTCTGAAATACCTAGATATCTAAACACTTCGTATTTAGTAGATTTTCTTATACTTTTCGACATCGTCTTGAAATAGCTCAAAGTTGAATACTCAACTATTTTCAAAATATTATATCTATCTAGTTCAGCTTCTGTCAATAATGTCTTATTTTTGGAAAAATATAGAAAAAACAACTGAAACTCCGCTGTAGTATATGTATCATAGCAAGTAAATTTATCCCCATATTTATTATACAAATGCTCCAAATACTTTTCCTTATTATCTTTAATTGCATTGACACTTTCGATTTTTTTCCGAATGTGATCTTTAATATCTCTTGGTTTAGATGTAGTAGTTTCTTCACATATCAAAACTATATTTTTATAAAAAAACACTTTATCAACTTCGATGGTCTTACCACCTAACGAAATTTCTTGTCCTTCAGTGTTTATATAAGTATAATCAGACCTAATAAATGTATCTCTAATCATATTAGAAAAAAGACTTTTTTCTCGTTTTTGTTTTTTATCTTCTTGAGACAAAGTCTTTTTACTTTTCTTTTTGGTAACTTTTTTTTCTGGCATTTTTCCCCCCACACAATTAATATTTAAAGTGCTCTGGTTTCTTCAAAACAGCTGAGTTGCCTTTGGGTTCATATATAGGTTCATCTTTTCTATACTTTACGGTTCCATTAATTGTATCTTGTAGTCTTTTGAGAGATATATCATAATACGATTCATAAAGTTCAACTCCAATATATCTTCTATTTTCAAGTATAGCTGCAACCCCCGTTGATCCTACCCCATTAAATGGATCAAATATTATGTCGTTTTTTCTAGTTAGAGCTTTAATCAACCTTTGGGGTATAACTACAGGATATTGACAAGGATGATCAGTTTTCTCTACATGTTTTGCTTTAACATTTGGTATGGACCAAACATCTGATGGGTTTTTTCCTAAAGGATTACCGCTAAATTCACCCTTTTTCTCACCTTTATAATACTTCTTCCCTGGATATTTTTGTGGAACACGAACGCTATCCAAATCAAACTCAAACATATCGCCTTTTGTATACCATAGTATTGTTTCATGTCGTCCACTAAATCTATGAAAACTATTTAAACCATGACCAAAAGTCCATATAATCCTATTTCGCAGAATAAATTTTTCAGTTAAAATTGTATTATTAAAATCTGAAATTATATTACCTATAATTATATCAAGAGGTGTAACAACCATATCCTTTACATGGTACCCAACTTGCCAGCATATGCTTCCACCAGGCTTGAGAATTCTATATATTTCTGGAAAAAGTTCAATATGTTTCTGAATAAATGTACCTATATCATCATCAGGTCTTTCATATGCTTTTCCCATTGCATATGGTGGAGATGTTATGACCAAACTAATAGACTCATTTGGTATCCTCTTGACAAAATCAAAAGAATCACCTAAATGTAGTGTGATATCATTATCAACATTATAAATTTTCTCTACTTTTTTCATAATTATCCCTCTTAAAGAAATTATACACTAAATTGATCAAAAAATACAAATTATTAATCAAATGAAGTGATAATCAATTGCTTTTTAATATTGCCAAAACTAAAATTTGAACATAATAAAAACAACATATGCATATACTTTATGTTTTTTTGAAACAAAATTAAAGTTCGATTCACTCTATTTATATAAATTAAATTTAAATGCTATCAAGACATATAATAACAGTCATATTAAATGCATTTATTAGTAACTCTAATTTTCGTAAATTATTATTTCAACTTAACTTCTAATTTAAGTACTTCTTCTCCATATGCAACAACACCAGTATCAATAAAACCATACTTTAGATAAAATTGATAAGGCATATCGCCTTTCATTTCACAAGATGTATATAAATACTCTTTCTTATCTTCTTTGCATTTATTAACGATTAAATCAAGTACTGCTTTACCATATCCTTTATTTTGATAATCAGCAGCAATCATATAACGCCATAGATAATATGATTCTTTTTCTTCTATTTCATCTGGTGTTAAACTTAGCATAACAAAACCAATAGGCTTGTCATCCAAGTAGATTGCTCTTGGCCATGCATTACCTGGATTTACATAAGCTTCTGCTATGGAATACATGTTAGGGGCAACACATCCTTTTTGATAATCAGATAATGTGTCGCTTAGTTTAATCACTTGATTCAAATTATCGTCTGTAATTAATTGTAATGATAGTTTATTCATCTTTAGTTTCTCCTGTATTATTGTTTTTGTGTACCAAATTTAAAGTTTTTTTAATCAATAAGAAAATCAAATAAAAAGCAAGTGCTGTGACTAACCAATAGAAAACCGTCGTAAATCTAGCTAATTCATCAATTAATATATAAATAACATCAATAGGAACTGTTATTACAAATGATAATAATAATGCAACTACAGCTAAAGGCAGGTTAACTAAAAAGACGATGACGATAGGAATGATTGTTATAACTGCAGTAGCCATACTAAATCTTAGGTATAGATATATAAAAACTAAAATAATTGGAAGTAAAACATCTGACTTAACATATTTTAAGTATAACCCTTCAGTTAATAAATAAGATAGAATCAATAAGATCAAATAGACACAAGCAATTAAACCTAAAATCATTTGCCATGATAATGGTGTAACAAATACTTTTGTGCTAAAGTTATATGAAAATAGTGCTCTGATAAACGAACCTAAGTAATCTGAAAACACAAATAAAAATAAAACCAAATGAGAAACCAATGTCTTGTGCTTGGATTCAAGCACATAGACTGCAAAAACAATTAAAGCGATAGGTAGAAATGCAAAAAGTCCATCTAATACATCCGTTTGTCCTTCGACTCTTATAATGATTGCAAGTACAGATAAAAATGCTAAAATAATGACTTGAAATTGTCTTGGTAAGATTTGTCTAAAGTTTTTGATTAAGTTAATCATATGGGTACCTCGTAATCTTTATTTATAATCATTTTAGCATGTTTTTATTATTCTTCCAAAAATAGATAAAAAAAAGACCTTAGCAAGCTAAAGTCTTTAAACTTTTATTATTTTCTTAATTTTAAAATGCCTAGTATAGCTCCTACAACTAAATAAATACCGATTGCTGTAAAGATCCAGTAACTAATAGGTTCTGCCAGTAAGTTTCCATTAAATAAAACATCTAGTAAATCAAATGGAACATCAATAACTCCGGCTAACAGTAAGACTAGACCAAAGAGTTGACTACCAAACAGTAAAGCAACGATTGCAGGTAATATTTTCATAACCGCTACGGTGAAACCAGAGCGGAAAAAGAAAAAGATAAATGCGATGATTGCTGCTGTTAAAACTGGTGTAGATTCTAGTTTTACTTTAAATTGATCATCTAATACATTTGATAAGATAATAAGAACTAAATAAATAAAGATGATAACACTAATGATAAGTTCTAGTGTAAAGGTTCCTGTAAATGTAAATGAACTTATCTCAAATGAAGTAATAACATAAATAAACTGTCTTCCTGCACCTAGAAATGATGTGATGAGTAACACTAAGTGTGCTGCTAATGACTTCCCATGAAACTGCAATCCTACTGCTGCTATAGCAACCAATAAGATGGGTAGAAAGCTTTGGAGTTGATCCCAAATGTTTCCTGCAGTTGAAGTTCCAAAATAAACTGCAACTAATGCAATAACAATAACAAGTATTGTTGTTAAAAATCTAGGAAATAGATTTCTAAAATTTTTGATAAATCCCATATAATATCCTCTTTTCTATATTTTTTACAATCTTATTGTATCACTTAATAAAACATAAGACCTTAAATCTGCTTAAAGATTTAGGGTCTCTATTTGATCATATCCAAATTCTGGATATTGATGGTGAAATTGCACCTTCACCATCAAAAATGATTCAAGTTCATTTAAGATTTGAAATAAAGATGCTCTAAGTTCAAATTCTTCTCTTGTCTTAGGTAACTCTGATTCTTTATAAAACTTTTGCAAAAGATCAAGTTTTTTTAATTGACCGATTGCTTTATTATATAAACCAATCTCAAAACTTAAATCATGGACGTATTCAGAGACTTGAACTGCGAATGAATGTAGTTTTTGAATCTTTAGTGCTTGTTGGTACATATGTCTAATATAACTTGCTTGTTCTCTTCTCATATGAAAGTATGCTAAGTAACTATGGTCATTATAGAATAATAAGTCTTTATCGACAAGTTCTACAATATCAATGGTGTCTGATATCTTTCTATCTAATACCATATAGTGACGGTAGTATTCTTCATGATATTGAGGATCCTTTAATAAGAAGGATAACATAAACAAATGATCTCTGATTAATTGATCAACAGATGCAACATGGTTTTTAAGTTCTTTTTCACTTGATGTTGGATAAAAGATATTAAAAATAGTAGCAATCACTACAGCGATAAAAAGTAATGCAAGTTCATTACCTATTAGAGAAAAGGAAAACTCTCCTTCTAATAATAAGTGTGTAACTAATACCAGTGAAGGAACAATACCTTCTGAAACCTTTAAAACCCAAGATATATAGGCGAATATAAAAACGAAGATACTAAAAACTAAAAACGTATAACCAAACGCGATAAACAATAATGTCGATAAAGTAATACCAAAGATAGCATCAAATAATCTTCTAAACGAGATTTCAATGGAATCTCGTTTGGTTAAATGAATTGATAGAATGGCTAATATCCCTGCAGTAAGCCAATAATCAAGAGAAAAAAAGCGGGCAATTAAGCTTGCTAAAACACCAACTAAACTCATTTTAATTGCAGTGTGTAAAAGCCTCATAGGTTCCTCACTTTTTTGTTAAGTCTTTATATAACTCATGATACATCTTGATATCTTGTAAGCCAAAAGGCTTTTCTTTATTTTCTATTCTTTCAATTAAGATTTTGATTTGATCAGAGATGATATCCTGAATTTCATCAGGATAGCACATTTGGTCTAAATGTGCTTCATATTCTCTTTCATCTAATAAGATGTAGGTTCCATCAGGAAACACTTTGACATCTAAGTCATAGTCAATATATTTGATGGCTTCTCCATCATATAGATAAGGACTTGATAAGTTGCAGTAAAAATAGATTCCATCTTTTTTTAGCATGCCGATAATGTTAAACCATAAGTCGCTATAAAAGTAACATATAGCAGGCTCTTTGGTATGCCAACTTCTACCATCGCATTCAATGACTCTTGTTCTGTTGTTTGCTGTTACTAATAGATGTTGATCTTGATATAGTACCACGGTTTTTTTCCATATTCGGTGCAGCTTTTTGTCATGCTTGTAGCTGTGTATTTGCACAGTCATACCGGTTGATAATTTCATAAAACCACCTCAAATGATGTTTTTATTATATCATGTAAAAGCATAAAATCTATGCATAAGTGAATGAAATGGCTGCTAGATAGTTTGTTGTTTGTATTGATGTTTATTTAAATGATTATGTGATGGGCTTTACTTAAGGGTTTTTGTTCGCTTAGGATAAGGCTTGTTGGATTGACAGAAACTTCGTTTTCATGTATACTCAACTTAATAAAAATAGACGAAAGGATGAGTTGAATATATGAAGTTTGTATTGCATAAATTGTTTGATTCAACGATTGCTGTTTTACCAATTTCAGTTGTTATACTCATCACTAGTTTATTGATTGGAATTGATGGTCAATATATCATTAATTTCATCTTTGGAAGTTTATTATTAATGATTGGATTAACGTTTTTTTCTATTGGTTCTGTATCAAGTATGGTTGCTATTGCAGAATCAATTGGTGAGTTTATTGTTAAGAAAAGAAAGTTGTTATTATTTATTGTGATTGCTTTTATTGTAGGGTTTATGATTACCATTGCAGAACCCGCTTTGTGGGTTCTTGCAGATCAGTTTAAAAGTGTAGTGATTGAACCTGTGTTGATATTAAGTGTTGCATTAGGTGTTGGTATCTTTGTTGTACTAGCATTGATTAGAATTCTGTCTCAAATTAAATTAAGAACATTAATCATTATAAGTTATGGAGTTGTCTTTGGATTTGCTATATTATTATTTATGACAAATCCAAGTTTTATACCAGTTGCCTTTGATTCTGGTGGTGTCACCACCGGACCCATGGCAGTGCCATTTATCATGGCATTAGGTTTTGGTATTTCTAAGAGTCGTGGTGACAGGGCTTCTGATGAAGATAGTTTCGGACTTGTTGGAATTGCCTCTATTGGGCCAATCTTAAGTGTTTTGATTTTAGGGTTATTTTATAGTCCAACAGTACCTATAAGTGATACAACAACAAGTTTTATGGGTTATTTAATAAGAAATTTAATTCAGATGGCAATTGCTATATTACCATTTATATTATTCTTTATGATCTTTCAGGTTTTCGCGTTTAAGTTTAAAAAAAGAAGGGTAATTAAAATATTAATTGCCTTTGGATATACTTATATAGGTTTAGTTTTATTTCTTACCGGAGCAAATGCTGGTTTAGTTGATATGGGATTACAAATAGGTGCTCATTTTGCAAATTTAAATGCATCATGGATTTTAGTTCCTGTAGGTATGGTATTCGGATTTGTAATTGTTGCTGCTGAGCCTTCTGTCGTTGCCTTAAATAGGCAAGTCGAAGAAGTTAGCGCAGGAGCAATTTCTAGCAAGCTGATGCTTTATGCATTAGCTGTTGGTGTAAGTGTTGCGATTGGCTTAGCTTGTGTAAGAGTCTTAACTGGTGTTAGTATTTGGTGGTTCTTATTACCTGGATACGGATTGGCTTTAATATTGATGTTTTTTACACCAAAGATTTTTACAGGCATCGCATTTGATTCAGGCGGTGCTGTATCAGGGGCGATGACTTCTGCTTTCTTAATGCCTTATGCATTAGGAGCAGCAATGATTAGTGGAACAAATGTTTTAAGTAGTGCATTTGGGTTAATCGCATTTGTTGCGATGGCACCTTTGATTACGATTCAATTATTAGGATTTATTTATAGAACTAAAGTTGGTGTGTATGAAGAAATTGAAGAAGATGAAATTATGGATTTAAGCGAGGTAAAATCATGAAATTATTGATAACAATTGTAGGAAGACACGTCAGTGAAAAGGTGTCTAAAATCACTGGTGGTGGTGTCATAGATTATCAAGCAACAGTCCCTGGTGTAGGAACAGCAACATCAGAGATTATGGAATACTTAAGTTTAGGGGACCCAGAAAGAGATGTCATCTTCAGTTTGGTAGACGATGGAGATGTTGAACAAGTCTTTCAACATCTCATTCTGGAATTGGATTTTCTGAAACTAGGCATGGGTGTTGCATTCACTGTAGCACTAGATGGTATATCAGAAGCTGCATACAAGAGTTTATATCAAGAAATGGTAGGGGATCAAAATGGGAAAAAATAAAGAAGTTATTATTTATATTTGTAATCATGGATTTGCTTATGAAGCAATGGCTGAAGCTAGAAAAGCAGGAGCAAGAGGTGGAACGATTATTCATGGACGTAGTTCTATTTCTCAAGAAAAGGATAAGTTTTTTGGTATAACCTTACATCCAGAAAAAGATATTTTAATGATTGTATGCTTGGAAAAACAAAAAAATGCCCTTATGAAGGCAATCACGTCTAAATATGGGGTAAAGACGGAAGCTAGAGGCATTTGTTTTTCGATGAAGGTTGATGAGTCGATAGGGTTTAGTTTTGAACCGTTGCCGTTGCCTAAAGTTGATGGTAAGTAACTTTGCGAGAATGCTATATGCTTATAAAGCATTTATTAAGTACATGAATATTAAAAATTAGGGCCCTTTAAAATAGGTTGTGGTTTATAGAAGACCCCCCTTTCAAATGGGTTGTGGTATCATACCCCTTTAAAATAGGTTGTGGTGCACAAATATAGGCATATCAGATTGATTTCTGATATGCCTTTTTTACTACCCATAGATTATTATTTTATATACTTAATTGGTGTGTTCTTGTTTAAAGAAAACATAATGCGATTACGCATGCGATAAAAGTTTCTTAACCCATTTGCTGATTTAATAATTGTCTTAACCCTTGAATTCATTCCTTCAATAGATCCATTAGATAATCTTCTATTTTCTACTCTTTCAAAGGAATTCATAATCTCTGGCTTCCATTTTTTGAGTGTCTTTCCGAATGCTCTAAACCCTGGATGATCATGATTTCTAAATTGTTTGATGAGTTGATCAAACTCTAGTTCACAGGTGTCAACTTCTGCACTTTTATTAAATTCTCGATAAGCTTCTTTCAGTTTATATGCTTTTTTTAAACTGTC
>JANKMU010000007.1:0-10237 GCA_024650045.1 Mycoplasmatota bacterium
TAAAGAGTTTGCATGCTCATATGTTTAGACATTCCATGGCATCTATTTGGCTGCAGAATGGTGCAGACATTAGATCAGTTATGGAAGTATTAGGGCATAAAAATTTAGAGACAACACAAAGATATCTTCACGTGAGTAAAGACCATACTAAAAACATGTTTAAAAAAAACTATAATTTAGATTAAACTATTGATCGAGTTTTTCTGATACTACTGTATGCACACCTTTGAATCCAAACAGATCATTTGGTGTACACTTGAAGAAATCACAAAACATTATTATTTGCTTAGCGTTGGCTTGTGATTTTCCAATCTCTAGGTTGCAATAGTTAGTTTGAGACATGTTGAATAGCTTAGCGATTTCTCTTTGGTTGAGTCCTACCTTTTCTCGAAAATCTCTTAATTTTAATAGAGATTGCATAAAAATGCTCCTTTCGTATTGACATTTTGACCAGTTTAAATTATCATTGAAGTAACTTGATTAGTAAAACTGTTCAAAATTTAGCAATAAAAACCAGTATTTATGAGTGTTTTACTGGTAACCTGGCAGGATTTTATTGATGGCAGGGGTAGCAGGATTCGAACCCGCACCGACGGTTTTGGAGACCGGTATGCTACCGTTGACACTATACCCCTAAGCGCATTTATAAGTATAGCATATTAAAACAATTAAAAGCAATCATAAAAGAAAAAAAGATAGATTATTTTCTATCTTTTTCATTCTCTTCTATATCTTTAAAAATAGGTTGAGCTGTTACAGTTCTTGTTTCACCATCTTTTTGTAAATATCGTTTAGCTTGCATTCTTTCTCTAACAGCCTTATGGAAGAACAAGAAGTATGTAATCACACCAGCAATTAAAATATAAATTGCCATTGTTCTCCAAATCAGGTTATTATAATCACCTAAATTTCCACGATTTGTGTTTAGATTAAAAGCTACTAACTCATCTTCTGTGGGTTGATCACCAACAAATTGAGTACTTAATCTATAATCATCTGTATCGATTGCTAAATCTGTAGTCTTAATAAATGCAGCTTCGCTATATGGCTCCATTGAGCTCACAAACAATAATGAGTCATTATAAATCAATGCACCATCATCATTTGTTGTGCCATTTGAATAAGCAATTGATATTTGAGTTACATGAGCTTGAATTATATCTTCAGAGTTTTCAATTTCTTTTTGCAAATACCCGTCTGCATCTAATAAGAATACAGCAGGCACATATGAATAGGGGAAGACTTTTTCTGAATCAAATAAAACTGTTGCAGTATTGAGTCTATCTTCACCACTTTTGTAAGTGCTCTGATCAAGAGCAACAACTATTTTAAGTTTAGGGTGTTCAATTACTTCATTGTTTTCTACAATCCTAACATTATTTACAAATACCATGAGTCCATCATATAATTGATCTTCAAGGGTCACACCTATTGTATATATACCTAAAGATAGTTGATAATCTCCTGTGTTTTGTTGGAATTGATAGATAGGATCTTCTGAAAAATAATCCAACCCCATAATTGTATTTATACCTTCTAGGTATGTTTTTGTATCGTCGATTGAATCTGCCATATGATCAGCATAATAAGCTTCCAATCTTGAATAGTTAGCACTACCATAGACATAGATAGTTGCAATTGATATAATCATAATGTATAAGAATCTTATGACCCATTTAAACATGTGCATCACGCCTTTCTTGAATATGATACAAGAATTTGGAATAATTAACAACTAAAATAAAAAAATTACACAATTTCACTTTACAAAAACTAAAATTATTGTATAATAGTAGTTGCGCATTAACATGGCGGTTGTGGCGAAGTGGTTAACGCATCGGATTGTGGTTCCGACACTCGAGGGTTCGATTCCCTTCAGCCGCCCCATATTATAAATAGGCCCATAGCCAAGGGGTAAGGCAAGGGACTTTGACTCCCTCATCGTTGGTTCAAATCCAGCTGGGCCTGCCATCATAAAAACTTATAGGGACTTTCGTTTCTATTTTTTTTATGTTTAAAGTAATTTTGTTTTTTTCTTTCTAGTATAAAGCAGGAGGAAATAAGATGAAAAAATTACTGATTTTAACATGTTTGATTTTTTTTAGTTTTGCTGTTTTTATGCCAGCTACGTATGCTGAAGAAACTATCAGTTATCCCAGAGGTAAAAATTATTTAGATTTACAAAATTTGAGGTTTCATGATAATAGATCAGATTTAGCTGAGACAATTAACCACATTCGAGTTAAACCCAATGTTTGGTATACCCTAGTTCTAGACTATGATTTTATTGGTAATCATGCATCATATCCAGAGTATATCGAGGTGTTGATTGAAGAGGGGTATGGAGAAGATTTATACAGTGAAAGTATGATTGATGATTCTAGTAATGGCCGAGTGTATTTTGAGTTTATGCCTGTCACAGAATGGATTAGATTTCATGAACTCCCAATTGATAATCAAAGGAATTATGAAGCAATTTTATATGAAGGTCTGTATATTGATTTTGATGGATTTGAACCATATATTTGTGAAACTGAGATTCTAGAATATGGTGGAACTTTACCAATGGATTATGATTATCAGTTAACAACTGAACAAATAAAAGGTTTAATTGAGGCAAAAGATCCATACGGAGGGTTAATAGAATATATCGTTGAAAGTGATGATTATTCTTCAAGTTTAAAAAAACCTGGATCATATGATATGGTTTTCGTTTCAACGTTTAACCAAATATCAAAAAAGTATTTACTTGATATTAGAGTTTATGATCTTGCGAGTCCATTGATATCTTTATCAGAAGAAATTCAAATCCAATTAAGCGAAAAATTGACGATGGATGAAATCAAACAACTTATTAGTGTTACAGATAATGTTGATGATATGACCTGGACAGATCTTGTAGTTATTGAAGATACTTATAGTTCAGCTACAACTGTTGGTGATTTTTCAATTACTGTCGAAGCTACTGACACAAGTGGTAATTCATCAAATTTGGTTATTCCAATTCAGCTTGTCGATTTAGTTGGACCAACGATTTCAGGTCCTTTATCTATTTATTTATACACAACTGATGTAGCGTTAACAAACCAACAGATACTGAATATGTTTAACGCCTATGATGATGTTGATGGTTCAAATGTTTTATTTGACATAACGACTAACAATTACAATCAACAAACATCTCCAGGGGTTTATCAAATGACTTTAAGAGCAGGAGATTCACAATACAATTTCACGTATAAGAATATTGAAATTCATGTCATTGAAAATAGGGGTCCAGTATTTGTAGAAGATGAAACAATTCTTCAGGCAAGTACAGCAGAAAATATGACCGATCAAGAGATTATAGATTGGTTTAAAAATTTGACTCAATTGAGTGGTTTGTCAGTTTCTCAAGTTAGTGTGATCTATAACGAATATGAAGGAAATGAACAACTAGGTGGTAGTTATTATGTCTATTTAAACTATGATTTAGATGGACAAACACAGACATCAAGAATAAGAATTGATGTAGAAGAAGATAAAACGGATATTAATTATTTCGTCGTTGGAACCATTGGAGGTTCTATATCACTTGGTTTAATCTCCTTTTTTATATTAAAAAAGAAAAAGATATAATATTTCAAAAAAGAATTGACACTCTTTAAAAAAAAGGGTATAATTCTTTTTGCGCGGGTGTGGCGAAATTGGCAGACGCACTAGACTTAGGATCTAGCGCCTAACGGCGTGCAGGTTCAACTCCTGTCACCCGCACCAAACATATCAAAAAGACGACATTGTCGTTTTTTTATTTGGAAGTCTATATTTTATAAGTTTTGTAATATGATGTGAAAATGTAAAAATGCTCTTAATTTTTATCCCCTTATAGGGTATAATGGTAATGTTGATAAAATCAACAGATAGGTAGGAGTATGATGTTAAAAGTTGGAACTAAGGTAAATAATTTCAGTTTAGTAGATGCTTTTGAAAAAAGACATCAATTATCAGATTATTATGGAAAAAAAATTGTTATTTATTTTTATCCAAAAGATGACACTCCAGGCTGCACAACTCAAGCTTGTGCATTTAAAGAAACATATGATGAATTTAAAAAAAATGATGTTGTGGTCATTGGCATTAGTAAGGATGATTCAAAAAGTCACCGCAACTTTATTGAAAAATATGATTTACCGTTTATATTGTTAAGTGATGAAGATTTAAAGATTTCCAATTATTTTGGAGTCTATGTTGAAAAAAGCATGTATGGTAAGAAGTATATGGGAGTTAGTCGTTCAACATTTGTTTTAGATGAACAATGTATAATTACACACGTTTTTGAGAAAGCATCTCCTAAAGAGAATGCATCAGATATATTAAAGGTCTTACAATAGGATAGGACTCAGAAGGGAGTATTTATGGTAGCAAAGAAGATTATTAAATCGATGGATGGAAATGAAGCTGCTGCATATTGTTCATATGCATTTAGTGAAGTTGCCGGAATTTATCCGATTACACCATCATCACCAATGGCTCAATATGTTGACCTTTGGGCATCGGAAGGCAAAAAGAATTTATTCGGAATGCCAGTTAAGGTTATTGAAATGCAAAGTGAGGCAGGAGCTGCAGGAACGGTTCATGGATCATTGCAAATGGGTGTTTTGACAACGACTTATACTGCATCACAAGGGTTGTTATTAAAGATTCCTAACATGTATAAAATAGCTGGTCAATTATTACCAGGTGTTATTCATGTAGCTGCACGTAGTATTGCGGCACAAGCATTATCAATATTTGGTGATCATCAAGATATTTATGCAGCACGTCAAACAGGTTGGGGGATGATTGCATCTGCATCAGTTCAACAATCAATGGATTTAGCTGGTATCGCACATCTAACAGCAATTAAGTCAGGTGTACCTTTTGTGCATTTCTTTGATGGTTTTAGAACTTCACATGAAGTACAATCGATTGAAGTTATAGATTATGAAGTTTTTGACCGTTTGCTTGATAAAGAAGCAGTTGCTAAATTTAGATCTAGAGGATTAAACCCAGCACATCCAGTGACTCGTGGTACAGCTCAAGGTGAGGATGTATATTTCCAAACTAAAGTTCTTCAGAATTCTCATTATGCTGGAGTTCCAGATATAGTTAATGATTATATGCAAGAAATTTCAAAAGTGACAGGTAGAGAATATGCTCCATTTGTTTATTACGGAGATAAAGATGCTACTGATGTTGTTATTGCAATGGGTTCAGTAATTGATACTGCTCAACAAACTGTTGATTATCTAATAGAACAAGGTAAAAAAGTTGGTTTATTGAATGTTCATTTATATCGTCCATTTAGTGCTGAATATTTATTAAAAGCTATGCCTGAAACAGTTGAAAGAATAACTGTATTAGACAGAACGCTTGAATCAGGTGCTGAAGGAGATCCATTATATCTTGATGTCAAGTCAGTTTACTATGGCAAAAAAAATCAACCATTAGTTTTAGGTGGAAGATATGGTCTTTCTTCGAAAGATACGACACCTGCAATGATTTTATCAGTCTTTGAAAATATGACTGGTGAACAAAAAAATAAATTCACTTTAGGTATTGAAGATGATGTTACACATTCATCACTTCCAATCGATAGAAATTTAGTGATTGGTGATAAGGATGCAACTGAAGTACTACTATTCGGATTAGGTTCTGATGGTACTGTTGGAGCATCTAAAAATATTACAAAAATTATTGGTGACCATACATCACTATATTCACAAGCTTATGCGTCTTACGACTCTAAAAAAGCTGGTGGCGTTACCCGTATGCATTTACGTTTTGCTAAAAAACCAATACGTTCAACTTTCTTGGTAAACTATCCACATTTTGTTTCATGTTCTACGGACACATATTTGAAAAAATATGACATGATTAAAGGACTTAGAGAAGGTGGAACATTCTTACTAAACACAACAACACCTATTGAAGAAATTGAAACTTTATTGCCAAATAGAGTGAAACGTCAATTGGCTCAAAAGAAAGCTAAATTCTTTATTATTAACGCAGTTGAATTAGCTTATGAAATTGGCTTAGGTAGACGTATTAATACGATTATGCAATCTGCATTCTTCAAATTAAATGAGCAGTTAATGGACTCAGAAGATGCTAATAAATACATGAAATCATATGCTGAAAAAACATATGGTAGAAAAGGCGAAGCTATTGTTGAATTAAACAATGCAGCAATCGATGCTGGATACAAACATTTAGTTGAAGTTGAAGTTAAAAAAGAATGGGCATTGTTAACTGATGAAGAAAAAGAAGATACCTCATCTCGTCCTGATTTCGTTAGAAAAATCGCTGATATTGTTAACGCAATTGAAGGTGATTCACTGCCTGTTTCTGCATTCTTAGGATATGAAGATGCACATATGGAAAACGGGTCATCAGCATACGAAAAACGCGGTATCGCAAACTTCGTTCCTGAATGGAGATCTGAAAATTGTATTCAATGTAATCAATGTGTATTTGCATGTCCACATGCTGTTATCCGCGGCTTCTTAGCTGATGAAACTGAAGCAGCTAATGCACCTGAAGGCACTAAGATGTTAGATGCTAAAGGCAAGGATATGGCTGGCATGAAATTTACAATTCAAGTATCAACACTAGACTGTACAGAATGTGGTGTTTGTGTTCAAGTATGTCCAACACCAACGAAGTCATTAGCGATGGTACCAATTGGTGACGAACTTGCTAAAAATTCACAACAAATCGCTGATTATTTCTTCAACGAAGTTACTTATAAAGATATGGGAACTAATAACCCTAAAAACTTAAGCTTCAACCAACCATTATTTGAATTCTCTGGAGCATGCGCTGGATGCGGTGAAACACCTTATATTAAGGCTTTAACGCAATTATATGGAGATCATATGGTATTCGCAAATGCAACAGGTTGTACATCGATTTATGGTGGATCATTCCCTGCTACACCTTATACAACGAATGCTGAAGGATTTGGACCAGCTTGGGCGAATTCACTATTCGAAGATAACGCTGAATTTGGTTTCGGTATGCGCATCGCTTATGAAACTATGAGAGATAGAGTACAAAATTTATTAAACAACCATAAATCAGAAATGCCTGAAGCACTTCAAACGATGGCTGATGAGTGGATTGAAAATAGAAAGAGTGCAGAAATAACAAGAAGACTTCAAAAAGAAATGGTTGCAGAATTGGAAAAAATTGATGCACCATATGCTAGAGAGTTATTAAGCATTAAAGAATATTTTGTCAAGATTTCACAATGGATTATGGGCGGCGATGGCTGGGCATATGATATTGGTTATGGTGGTATTGATCACGTAATCGCAAACAGTGAAGATGTTAACATCCTTGTACTAGACACTGAAGTATATTCAAACACAGGTGGACAATCATCTAAATCTGCTCCTGCTGGATCAATTGCTAAATTTACTGCAGCTGGAAAAGGAACTAAGAAAAAAGACTTAGCAGCAATCGCTATGAGTTATGGGCATGTTTATGTTGCTCAAATCTCACATGGTGCATCTCCTGCACAAGTTCTTAAAGCGTTTAAAGAAGCTGAAAGTTTTGATGGTCCTTCCATTATTATCGCGTACGCACCATGTATCGAACATGGTATTAAGGGTGGTTTAACAAACACATTTGCACAAGCTAAATTAGCTACTGAATGTGGATACTGGCCAACCTTCAGATTTGATCCTAGAAGAGAAGAAGAAGGCAAGAATCCATTCGTTATTGATAGCAAAGAACCAGTTTGGGATAAATACCATGATTACCTACTTAGTGAGTCAAGATATGCACAACTTGCACAAATCAATCCTGATCATGCATCAGAGCTTTTAGATAAGAATATGAACGATGCTAAGAGAAGATGGAATATGTACAAGAGATATCTAGCAATGGATTATTCAATTGAATCATAAAAATAATAAATAACAAGTATTTCATTAAAAGGCGTAAAGCGCCTTTTTTTGTTACTAATCATAAGTCATCTATGAAAATGATATTTTTATTTATTTAATAAATATATATAGCAGTTAAGTAAATTAAAGCGATTTCATGCAGAAAATAGTTGGATATGTGCAAAAAAATATGAAAATAGCATACCTTTATATTAAATATAAACCTTGAAAATGCTTGCTTTTGTTTCTGTAAACGTTTACAAATGCAAAAAACTATTGACAAGTAAGCCTCTTAAATATATAATTAGGGAAACACTTAATCAGAAAGTGTAAGAAGAAAGAGAAAATTTAGGAGGAAACTGAATGAAAAAATTTGTTAAAAGTGCATTAACATTGATTATTGCATTAACAACCGTTCTAGTACTCGTTGCTTGTGGTGGTGAATCTGACGATCAAACATTAGTTGTTGGCTCACCAGAAATTAGTGGTAACTTTTACGCTGGTTTTGGTAACAGTGCATACGATGTGTGGGTAAGAGACTTAATCTTCGGATATAGTACTTATTCAACAACTGAGCTCGGTGAAATTGTTTTAAATGAAACAGTTGTTGACACTGTGACTACTTCTGTAGCTACAAATGGCGACAAGACTTATACATTCGTTATTCATGACGATCTATTATGGTCAGATGATGAGCCAATTATGGCTGATGACTTTGTATTCAGTCTATTAATGGCTGCTTCAAAAGAATGGGTTGCTGCTGGTGCTTCATCTTCAGCTGGTGATTCATTAGTTGGTTATTCAGAATATCGTGCTGGTGATACTTCAGCAGACGTAAGATTCCAAGGTGTTAAACTTCTTGGTGATTATTCATTCTCAGTTACAATTAGCGGAGAAGAATTACCTTATTTCTATGAAACATCATATGCATCTGTAGGACCTGCTCCTATGCATGTATTAGCTCCTGAAGGAACTGAAATTGATTCTAACAATGATGGTGCTAAAGTTGGCGCTGGTGGATTTGCTCTACTTGCTGACGCAGCTAAGATTGGTGGATTCCGTTATAATCCTACTGTTGGTTCTGGTCCTTACAAATTTGTAAGCTTCATTAACCAAGTTGTAACATTAGAAAGAAATGACAACTTCAAAGGTAATGTTTATGGAGATACTCCAACAATTAAGAACATTATTATTAGAAGAGTTAACCAAACATTAGATGTTGATTTAGTTATCAGTGGTGAAATTGACTTAGTTACTGGCGTTATTGAAGGTTCTAAGATTCAAGCTGCTGAAGCTTCAGCTACAACTAGTACAAATTACTATTCACGTAATGGTTATGGTCTATTAGCAATGCAAGCTCACTTCGGTCCTACACAAGACTACAAAGTGCGTCAAGCAATCGCTTATTTAACTGATCGTCAATACGTTACTGACGTAGTACTTGATGGTTATGGTTCAATCGTATTCTCTGAATATGGTCTTGCACAATGGATGTATGTTCAAAGTGAAGACTGGGTAGATGCAAACCTTAATAAATATTCATTCTCAGTAACAGAAGCAAACGCTGTTCTTGATACTACTGAATGGGTATTTGAAAGTGATGGAACAACTGCATTTGACGTAACTAAGGCTGTTGCTAATAGTGAATATTACCGTTATAATTCTGATGGTGAAGTTCTACAAATTAGACACTTAGGTACTGAAAATAATGAAGTTACAACTTCACTTGCTGCTAAATTCGAAATCAACATGCAATTAGTTGGTATTATGTATGACGTTACTGAAAGTGACTTCGCATTCTTACTAGATCATTACTATTATGCATATGAATTAGATGAAGAAGATAAGTTATTCCATATCTTCAACTTAGCAACTAACTTCTCAGTGGCTTATGATCCATATTACAGCTGGCATACAGATTTCCTAGGTACTTGGATGAATGGTCACCAACTAGTTGATAGTCCAGAAAATCCTGCTGCTCCATTAAATGGTGGCAAGACTCTTGATGAATTAACAACTGAATTACGTACAGTTGAACCTGGAAATACAGCTGAATATTTAACTCTTTGGAGAGAATACCAAGTTCGTTGGAATACATTAATTCCTAACGTGCCTCTATATTCAAACCAATACTATGATGTATTCAATAGCAATCTTAAGGGTGTAGAAACTACTCCATTCTGGAACTGGGCTGCATTGATTAACAACATGTATTTCGAATAAAAACTAGAAACAACCGCAAAATAAATCTTAATTAGAATCTAGAAAATGAGGAGAGTAGGTTTTATACGCTCTCCTTACTTTTCGAAAAAAAGGAGGCACTATGT
>JANKMU010000007.1:10247-81164 GCA_024650045.1 Mycoplasmatota bacterium
GCTACCAGTTATCATCATTATTTCAGTTATGCTTTTTACCATAATGAAGTTGATGCCTGGTGATCCCGTACGCTATATGATCCCGCCTGGAACCATTCAAGATCCAGAAGTTTATCGGATACTGTATGAAGCTGCTGAGAGAAAACTTGGATTGGACAAACACGTGGTTGTTCAATACTTTATTTGGTTTAAGAATATGGTAATTGGAGATTTTGGTTATTCTTCACATTATCAAGCCGCTGTAAGAGACGTTCTACGCGAGCCTCTAAGAAACAGTATTATTATCAACGTTTTCTCAATTTCTTTAGCTTTCTTAATCTCGATACCTGTAGGAATTAAATCTGCAGTGAAAAAGGATTCTTTCCATGATCGTGGATGGCAAATCTTTTCACTTGTTGGTATTTCGATGCCTACATTCTTTATAGGGTTAACCTTGATCTTCGTTTTTGCATTAAACTTTGGATGGTTACCATCTGGAGGTATGCCTTATGAGAATCCAGGTACGACTGCGTTTTATTTATCATATCTAAGATATTTAGTCTTACCAGTAACAACCCTAACCATTGGTGCGTTGGCTGGAACGATCCGATATGTTCGTGGATCAATGCTTGAAGCATTAAGTAAGGATTATATCCGTACTGCAAGATCTAAAGGACTTAGAGAAAAGGTCGTTATTTATTCACATGCTTTCCGTAATGCGTTAATTCCTGTTGTAACAATCTTATCTTTTTCAATCATTGGATTGTTCGGTGGATCCGCAATTACAGAAGCAATTTTCGTATGGAATGGCATTGGTACAGTCTTAATTCGTGCATTACGTGTTAATGATTACAACCTCGTTCTTGTTATGAATATGTTCTACGCTGTGTTGGCATTGGTAGCAAATATTGTAATGGATATTAGTTACGCACTTGTCGATCCGCGTGTTAAATTGGAATAGGAGGATTAAATAGATGGATACTTTAAAGAAAATATGGGCATCAATAGTTAATCTATTTAAACGCCTATTTATACCACAAAAGAAGGCTATTGATGTTTATGCAGAAGAAGCATTACTTAGTCCAGGGAAAGTCATTGCAAGAAGATTTATTAAAAATAAACTTGCTGTCATTGGTATTATTGGTTTTACTTTTATATTTTTATTTTCATTTGGTTTATCACTAGTAGTACCTTTAAATATGTTTTATACGAATACATTTCACCGCAATTTACCTCCCAATTATCAATACCTAAGTGTACCAAAACAAATGGAACGTGAAGGGATTGTTGAAATTGAATCTGGTAATGCTTTTTCAATTGGCTTATCAGAAGAAGGTAAAGTGTACATGTGGGGTGCGAGTTACCGTGATGTACAAAATATGCCTGATGCAGTTAAAAACGGATCAAATTTCGTTGATGTATCAGCTGGATCACAGCATTTAATGGCAGTTGATGCAGATGGTAACATGTATTTTTGGGGATATAATCATCAACAACAAGCTCAAATTCACGAGAGATTTATTCTTGGTAATACATTCCAGTTAGACCCAATCACTTATTTAAAAGGTGGTTTTGAAAGAACGATGGCAATCACTGAGTCTGGTGCTGTTTATATTTGGGGTGTTGGAGCAAATAATATTGGTGATGTTATGAGAGGTTCTCCATATATCTATTATGATGAGTTCCTTAATCCGATTAAAGCTGTTGATGTTGTTTCAAACTTTAATAACGCTCTTGTATTATTAGAAGATGGAACGGTAAGACTTATTGGTGTACAATCAGATTTAGTTAATACATTACCTGATGAATTAATTGATGGTAGTGTTGAAGTGACACAAATTGGTGTAACGGTTTATAACGCATTTGCTGTTGATTCAAATGGGAATTTATATGTTTGGGGTGCTACAAGTTTTGGAGTTCATGGACCATTCATACCTGAAGAAGCGAAGACAAATGTAAAACAACTCGGTGTAGGTTATGAACATGCTGTAGTTTTAACAGAAGACGGGCATGTTTATGCATGGGGTAATAATGATGTAAGACAAACTGAGTTACCAAGAAGTATCAGAAATGCAGATATTCAAGAAATATTTGTAGATGCTTATCAAAACTTTGCTGTTGATGAAGATGGCAATGTACACACTTGGGGTAACAAAGGTTTCTTATTAGGTAGTGATGAACAAGGTAGAGATTTTATTATCCAATTGATTCATGGTGGTAAAATTACATTAACAGTTGGTGCTGTTGCGGTATTAATATCACTTGTCATTGGTGTCACAGTTGGATTGACAGCTGGATATTTCGGTGGTAGAGTAGATAACTTATTGATGCGTTTTGCAGAAATTGTTGCATCATTCCCATTCTTGCCATTTGCAATCACCTTGTCAGCTTTATTAATGGGTGGAGCAACAACCGAAGTTCAACGAATGCTACTTATTATGGTTATTCTAGGGGTTCTATCTTGGACCGGTTTAGCAAGACTTATTCGAGGGCAAATCCTCTCTGAAAGAGAAAGAGACTATGTTCTTGCTGCTAAAGCATTAGGTATTAAACAAAAACATATCATCTGGAGACACATTTTCCCAGCGGTTATTAGTATTGTTATTGTTAACTTAACGATTGGTTATGCAGGATCACTCTTAACCGAGGCAGGATTATCCTTCTTGGGATTTGGGGTTCAAAAACCTAATCCGTCATGGGGTAATATCTTAACAGCAGCACAAGATGTTAATGTTATTCGTACATATTGGTGGCGTTGGATTTTACCTGGTATAGCGATTCTAACAGCAGCTTTAAGTATCAACTTAATTGGTGATGCTCTAAGAGATGCTATGGATCCTAAGAATGCTGAACGATAGGAGGTATGACAATGGAAAAATATTTATTAGAAATAAAAGACTTACATACCTACTTCACAACTAAAAGAGGTTTAATTAAGGCTGCTAACGGTGTTTCTTTAAAAGTTCAAAATGGTAAAACATTAGGAATTGTTGGAGAATCCGGAAGTGGTAAAAGTGTTACAGCAATGAGTATTTTAAAACTCTTTGAACACAATCAAAAAATACATTCTGGTGAAATTTGGTTTGATGGTGAAAAAATTTCAAGTTTAAGTCAAAATGAACTTAGAAAAATTCGTGGGAATGATATATCTGTTATTTTCCAAGAGCCAATGACAAGTTTAAATCCAGTATTAACAGTTACGCGTCAAATTAGTGAAGTTTTAATGCTTCACCAAGACATGACAAAAGATCAAGCAAATGCGCGTACGATTGAATTATTAGGACTTGTAGGTATTAGTAATCCAGAAAAGATTGCAAAAGCATATTCATTCCAGCTATCCGGTGGTATGAGTCAGCGTGTTATGATTGCGATGGCATTAGCTTGTCGTCCTAAACTCTTAATCGCTGATGAACCAACAACTGCATTAGATGTAACTATCCAAGCACAAATTCTGAAACTTATGAATGAGTTAAAGAGTGAACTTGGAACTTCAATTATTTTCGTTACACATGACCTTGGGGTTATTAATGAAATGGCTGATGATGTTGCAGTTATGTATTCTGGACAAGTTGTAGAAAGTGCAAACGCAAAAGTGATTTTTAGTGGAAAAGCTAAATACTCACATCCTTATACTGAAGGATTGATGGGATCTATTCCACGTCTTTCAGATGAAAAAGGTAAGAAACTAGAAGTTATTCCAGGTTCAGTACCACATCCACTGGATTTACCTCCAGGATGTAAATTTGCCCCACGTTGTAAATATGCAACTGATAAATGCAGAGTTGAAGAACCTGAATTAGTAGAAGTGGAAAAAGACCACCACATTCGTTGTTTCTATCCAGAAACGGGGGTGCGCAGCGATGGCGAAAAATAGTCTACATAAACAAGAACCACTACTTATTATGAATAAGATCAAAAAGTTTTTCCCTCTTAAGAGAAATTCATTTTTTGACAAGAATCAAATTTATGTTCGTGCTGTTGAAGACGTTAATTTAAGAATTAATAAAGGTGAAACATTTGGTTTAGTTGGCGAATCAGGATGTGGCAAATCCACACTTGGACGCGTTATTCTTCAATTATATCCACCAACAAGTGGTAGTGCTGTATATTATGGCTCAAGAATTGAAGATATGGATTTAAACTATATTGTTAAAGAAATCGAAAAACTTCCTAAATATCAAGAGCACGCTATCAATTGTTATCAAAAGAGTTTAAAATACGATGAAGAAATGGCACAACTGAAAAAAGAAATTGATGCAATTGAAAAAAGCAAAGAAATGCCTGATAAAGATTATGAAAAGAAAAAAGCTAAAGTTGAAAAGTTGGCTTATCTTTCTAGAGAACAAAAAAAGGAAGCATCAAGACAACTTAGAGAAGCTTCACGTACTGTAGGTAGTTTAATCCTAGAAGAAAATATTGAACAAATTCGCGATTTGCTTCTTAAAGCAACAGACATATACGGACATAACAGTGTTATATTCGCTGGTCTTGAAGGCAAATACAAAGAAAACTTTAATGAAGAAGTTAAGTCATTATTTGAAAAAGTTCGTGGATTTAAAGGTCAAAAAACATTAGCAATTACTGAACGTACTTTAGATGCTAAATATCAAGCAAAATTAGAGAAAAACCGTGAAACTGGTATCAACTTAACAAGACTTGATAATGAAGAAATGAGAAATCTAAGAAGAAAATTACAAATTATCTTCCAAGATCCATATTCATCTCTTGATTCTCGTATGACAGTTGGTCAAATTATCGGTGAAGCCGTTGTTGAACATGGTATGTATCCAAAAGGTTCAAAAGAACTTGAAGATTATATTTTAGAAACAATGTCAAAATGTGGTCTTGATGGTTATATGTTACACCGTTTCCCTCATCAATTTTCTGGTGGGCAAAGACAACGTATTGGTATAGCACGAGCACTTGCATTAAAACCTGAATTTGTGGTTTGTGATGAAGCAGTTAGTGCACTAGACGTATCTATTCAATCTCAAATTATTAACTTGTTAATGGAACTAAAAGATCAAGAAGATTTAACTTACCTATTTATTTCACATGACTTAAGCGTTATTAAACATATTAGTGATCGCATTGGGGTTATGTATTTAGGTAACATGGTTGAACTTGGACCATCAGCTGAAATATATGCTGACCCACTTCACCCATATACAAAAGCATTATTATCAGCAATTCCTACAACAGATGAAATTAAAGGAGAACGTATTATCCTTGAAGGTGATATTCCTTCAAATATTTTCCCACCATCAGGTTGTAAATTTAGAACACGCTGTCCTCTGGCAACAGATAAATGTGCTAAAGTCGTTCCAGAATATCGCGAGATAAATCCTGGACACTATGTAGCATGTCACTACTATGAAAAGACAAAAGATATGAAGTAAGATGAGAAAATACGAAACCGAAGCAGAAAAAGCAGCTAAAAGAGCTCAAGCTCGTAAAAATTTAGCTGAAACTCCGCCAGAGAAAAACGATATATTAGCAATGTTTATTGCAGCATTTATCGTTTTGTTGCCAGTATTTCTTATTATTGTAGCTATCTTTGTAGTTGTTCTATTATTATTTTTTGGATAATGAAAAAGCCAATCAACAATCGATTGGCTTTTTTTCTTTAGATAAATATGTTTTTTAGTTAAGTATGTTATTGATTGCCTCTATAATTTTGGTATCCGTTTGAATAAATTCAACTTCTAATACATAATCAGGAGTTATACCATGTTCAATACTATAATATGTATATCCATCAATATCGTTACCTTCTCGATAACTTAATACATTTAAACTACTCATATGAAAGAAACTTCCATCAGGTAGTACAACCGGTATAATAGATGATGCTCCGCCACCAGATTGTGTTCCAATAATTGTAGCAAATCCCATTTGTTGGCCGATGGATGCCATTAAGTTGGCTGCACTGAAAGTTACTTTTGAGGTTAAGAAAAACCAATTAATTTCAGTATAAGCAACTGTATCAATTTCAGCGAAGTAGGTTACTCTAGAGCCATCCAATGGGTTTAAATAGCTCATTTCGATTGGATCTTCAGTCATATAACCTAATACTCTTAGTAATGCACCTAGATTTCCTCCAGTATTATAACTTAAATCAACAACTATATTTTCTATATTCATCGATTCAGCAAAAATACTATCCAATGTTTCTCTCATATATTTGTTTGAATCTTCTCCATCGGGATCTTCAACAGTTGCTGTATGAAATCCATCAAGATAGATGATCGCTGTTTTTCCACCATCTATAATTCTATAGTTTGGAGGTAAGTTGTCAGTATTCGTCGGATATGTGGTTTGTAAAACTTCTTGAACATCCCATAATGTCTCATACCATCTTCTAACAGAAGGACCTACTTGAGCAATATTTGTCAATTCAAATTTTGTTGTTTTTAGTTCATAATATCCTGGAAAATGGTGAGAACTGTGTAAATCATCAAGGGTCTTAGTCACAAACCTAAAGATACCATCAGATAATCCATCTGTTGTTCCATTTAACATGGTATTATTATAAGGCTTTAATAAGTCGTAATGTGTCACTGTGCCACGCTCTTCTTTTAAACCAAAGAAGTAATCTAGTGTAAATGCAAGCATATCATAGGTTGCTACAATAAGATCTGCTGGAATATCTAAACCATTATACGAACTCGTCTTTATCGTATTAAATGCAATACCGTCTTCTGTGGAACCAACTGTATCAGATGGGTCAGGAAAAGCATATATACCAGTATAATTATTACCGTTAAAATAAACGTTATAATAAGATCCACCTGTAAATAAAAGGTTTGCTATATGGAATGGGAACAAGTATTTACCATCATGTACTACTAAATCAAAACGGTAGGGAGATAATTCAAAGGTAACTGATTGACCTTCTTCAACATAGGAGTCTAAATAGGTGATTCCAGCTCCATATTCAGTTGCTGTTTCATAAACATAATAATCAAAAAATCCTAATTGATCAACTGTTATAGTGTTTAGGTTAAAATCTATTGTCATTAAAAAACTTTCAGTTTCAGTATCAATGATGTTACCAAACTCATCTTCAATATCAAATTCTGCTTCATAAGCGATTGTCATAATTTCATTCATATATGTTAACTCGAGGTCTTCATAATATAAGAAACCATCTAATAGTTGAAGAAACTCTTGAACATCAACATAAGGAATTGAACTGTTTTCACCAAAATAAGTCATTAAATGACCAGAGTCTACATTGAATTCTGATGTAACATTTGAAAATGGCAATGAAGTTGAATTTAAGATAACTATTTCACTAATTGGTGCGACTTCAATTTCGAAATCATAATTTTTAGTTTCTAACTCGTAGTTTAATTTTGCAGTAAGGGTTACTGTTACTGAATCACTACCTATGGTTGGATGTAGGACAATACCTCCATTGGTTATTACTTGTGGGTCTTCAGATATCCAAGTAATTGTAGAACCATGTAATTCACCAAGTTTAGGTAAGTCTATTTTTGACGATATAATCATTTCCTCAGATACATCAATTTGTGCAGCATCCAAATCCATTCTGTTGATCTGAAGAGCAGAATCTGCTAACCATTTTGCATATAAAGTAATATCTTTGGTTACACCTTCATCAAAATTATAAGGTTTACTATAAATCGTGTCAGTAAACCAACCATCAAATATATATGCATCTTTTAACGGTTCAGTTGGTTGCTCAAATGTTTGACCATTTTCAACAACTAATTCAGATATTTCTGTTCCTCCGCTTGTATTGAATGAGACCATGAAAGATTCAGGATCCTTTTGACCACAAGCAGAAAGGATAAATAAAATAATAAAAATTAGGAATATTGTTTTTTGTTTCATATGAAGCCCCTTTCTTCATTAATAATATAATGTATTATATTACTTATATATTTTTTTTCTTATTTTGTCAAGATGGTAAAAAAAATGAGCTTCCTAAGAAGCCCAATTTTGGGAGAACCTTTTTGTAAAATAATTGTGGATGGCAGTCCAAATATTTTAATAGCAAGATTCACGCTGTATTTTTTGGGAGAAAAATACATTAGATGTAGTCTTGTAATAGAAAAAGTAAACTTGACTACACACATATTATAATACAGTTTTCTGAAAATGAATGATTATTTACATGAAATTTTCATTGAAAACGTTTCCTCATTTTAACAAATTATAAATTAGCATATAAATAGCAATAAAAGGCCCTTTGTTATATAATAGATATGGAAATTCAAGGAGGTCTTTTATGGCAAAATTAGAAATTATCAACCTACATGTTGAAATCGAAGGAAAAGAAATATTAAAAGGGGTTAACTTATCAGTTAACTCAGGAGAAGTACACGCAATTATGGGTCCAAATGGTACAGGAAAATCAACGCTAGCTAGCGCATTGATGGGCCATCCAAAATATGAAGTGACCGCAGGAGAAGCATATCTTGATGGAGAAAACATTTTAGAAATGGAAGTGGATGAAAGAGCTCGTGCAGGATTGTTTCTTGCGATGCAATATCCAGCAGAAGTTCCTGGTGTAACAAATTCTGATTTTATGCGTCAAGCAGTTAGAGCAACTTCAGGAAAAGATGTTGGTCTTTTTGAGTTTGCAGTTTCTTATGAAAAGCAAGTTGAAGAGTTAAAAATGCGTCCAGATTTAGCACATCGTTATTTGAACGAAGGTTTTAGTGGTGGTGAAAGAAAAAGAAATGAAATTCTTCAATTAAAAGTGTTAAAACCAAAGTTTGCAATTCTTGATGAGATTGATTCAGGACTAGATGTTGATGCATTAAAGATTGTTGGAGAAAATGTGAGTAGTTTAGTTAATGGTGAATTTGGATGTATTTTAATTACCCATTACCAACGTATTTTAGATCATATCAAACCAACAAATGTTCATATCATGATTGATGGTAAAATCGTGTTAAGTGGTGGACAAGAATTAATCGAAAAAATTGATCAAAATGGTTATTTATGGATAAAGGATGAATTAGGTATTGATTTTGCAGAAGAGGATCAATAATGAATTCAATTGTTGTTAAAAATCACGAAGTTGTATCAACATTACCAAATGATTTTACATATGAAAATCATACATTAACCATACCAAAAAATATCCATTATCAAGACCCAATTAAAATTACATTAGAAGATGAATACAACGATTCATTTAAAATAGTTGTATCTGAAAATACAAGCATTAAAATTATTTTAGAAGTTGTTAGTGAAAAAACAACTGACAATCTCTACAAAATCTCATTGCATGCAAAAGCAAACACTCAAATAAAATACTTACTCATTAGTGAATTGTCGAGCAATAATGCTAATCTTGAACACAATTTTAAAGTTGACAGGGATGCTAAACTAGATCTTATTGGCGGATTTGTAAGTAATATACTTACTGCAAAAATGCATGTTGAACTTGTTGGTGAAGGTGCAGAAGTGAAGTTAAGAGCTATTGCTGTATCGTCTGATGATCACAAACAAAATATTGATGTTATGATCGTTCACAAAGCACCAAATACATTTGGAGACATGACCAATATTGGAATTGCCAATAAACGTGGTAAAATTGTATTGAACGGTGTCGAAAAAATAGAAAAGGGGATGAAGCATGCCAATGCTTTCCAAACCTTAAAAGGTATTATTACATCTGATGAAGCAAGAGTTGAAGTTAACCCAATTTTATTAATTGATGAATATGACGTCAAAGCAGGTCATGGAGCAACAATTGGTAAAATTGCAGAAGACGCTTTATTCTACCTGCGAAGCAGAGGATTAACACACCAGGAAGCAGAGAAGCTCATTATTAATGGATTCTTGCGTCCTGTCATCGATGAAATCGATGATGAACCACTTAAGGAAAGATTCGTGCATGTTGTCAATTCAAGAATATGATAGATATTAACAAAGTAAGAAAAGATTTTCCAATCTATGATATACAACCAAAATTAGCATATTTGGATTCTGCAGCATCATCACTAAAAGTGAGATCTGTAATTAAACAAGTTGATTATTATTATATGTCCTTAGGTGTTAATGTACACCGCGGTGCATATGAATTAGCATATGAAGCAACAAAATTATATGAAGATGCAAGAATAACTGTATCTAAGTTTATTGGAGCAGAAGAAGATGAAATTATTTTCACTCGAGGAACGACATCTGCTTTAAATCTTATAGCTCATGCATATAAAGAGATTTTAAAGCCAGGTGATGAGATCATAACGAGTGAATTAGAACATCATTCATCTTTATTGCCGTGGATGGTTGTAGCTAAAAAAACAGGTGCTAAACTTGTTTATATACCATTAACTGATGAAGGAAGAATTACTGTAGATGGATTTAAAGCTGTGCTTACTGATAAAACTAAGGTGGTTGCTATAACACATGTCTCAAATGTCATGGGTTACAAAACACCGATTGAGGAAATCACTAAGCTTGCACACGAAAAAAATGCAATCGTTATTCTTGATGCAGCACAATCTGTTCCACATATGAAAGTTGATGTCAAGCAACTGGGTGTTGATTTTCTAGCATTTTCAGGACATAAAATGTTTGGTCCTTCTGGTGTTGGTGTATTATATGGAAAAGAGAATCTATTAAACAGTATAGAACCATTTGAATTTGGTGGAGAAATGGCAGATCAAGTTTTTAAAGATCATGCTACATATAAAGAAGCACCACTTAAATTTGAAGCAGGGACACCAGTCATTAGTGGAGCAATAGGATTAGCAGAGGCTATTCGTTATATTGAATCTATTGGATTAGACGAAATTCATGACCATACACATCAGTTACATCAATATACACTGGATAAATTAAAGAAAATTGAAGGTGTAACGATTTATAACCCAACAGCTGATAATCCAGTGATTGCGTTTAACATTGATGATGTACATCCACATGATATTGCAACCATGTTGGATCAGCACCATGTAAATGTTCGTGCAGGACATCATTGTGCACAGCTTGTAACAAAATTTTTAGGAGTGAATTCTACATTGCGGGCATCATTCCATATCTATAATAATATAGCAGATTGTGATACGTTTATTGACAGTGTGAAAGCTGCAAAAGAATTCTTTTTATCGTTTTAGGAGATACTATGAATATTGAACATTTATATAGACAAGTGATTATGGAACATTATAAAAACCCAAAAAACAAAGGGTTTGTAGCTGACAACAGTTACATGACCGTTCATTTAAACAACCCAAGTTGTGGTGATGAAATGACCGTTCAATTAAAAGTTGATAATCATAAAATCACAGATATTTTGCACCAAGGAACTGGCTGTTCTATATGCTGTTCAAGTGCAAGTGTAATGAGTGAAACACTTAAAAATAAGTCACTAGATGAAGCAATATCGATACTTCACGAATTCTATGAATTGATTAAAGGTTATCCCTTTAATCCAGAAATTCTCAAAGGTGATGCAGTGGTCTATCAAGGTGTTGCTCAGTTTCCAGCTCGAGTTAAATGTGCAACATTGGCATGGAAAGCTGCAGAACAAGGTATAATAAAAATAAAGGAGGATGAGCTAAATGGATGAGAACAAGAAGAAGATAGACGCAATTATAGGTGAATATCAGTTTGGTTTCCATACAGAATCAAAGCCTGTATTTGATACAGGAAAAGGTCTTAATGAAGACATTATACGTGTAATTAGCAAAACAAAGAATGAACCAGAATGGATGCTTAATTACCGTTTAGAAAGTTATAAAAAGTTTTTAGAATTGAAGAATCCCAAATGGGGTCCTGACTTATCATTTATCAATTTTGATGAGTTTACGTACTTCCTTAGAGCGAGCGATCGTGCTGAAACAAGTTGGGATGAAGTACCTCAAGCAATTAAAGACACATTTGAAAAATTAGGGATACCTGAAGCTGAAAGAAATTTTTTAGCAGGTGTATCGACTCAATTTGAAAGTGAAGTCGTTTATCATAATACTCAAAAAGAACTTGAAGATTTAGGTGTTATTTATGTTGACACTGATACAGCACTAAGGGATTATCCTGATTTAGTGAAGAAGTATTTTGGAACTATGATTCCAAAAGACGATAATAAATATGCTGCATTAAATAGTGCAGTATGGAGTGGTGGTTCATTTATTTATGTACCTAAAGGTGTAAAAGTAACTAAGCCTCTTCAATCATATTTTAGAATTAATTCTGATCAAATGGGACAATTTGAAAGAACTTTAATTATTGTCGATGAAGGTGCATCAGTTAACTATGTTGAAGGATGTACTGCACCAATTTATAAAAAAGATTCATTGCATGCAGCAATCGTTGAAATTGTTGTACATAAGGATGCTACATGTCGTTATACAACCATTCAAAACTGGTCAAACAATGTTATTAATTTAGTAACAAAACGTGCATACGTTTATGAAAATGGACATATGGAATGGATTGATGGAAACATCGGTAGTAATGTTAATATGAAATACCCATCATGTGTACTACTCGGTGAAAGAGCAAAAGGAACTACCATTTCAATCGCATTTGCAGGTAAGGGACAATGGCAAGATACTGGTGCTAAAATGATTCATGTTGCACCTAATACTACATCAACCATTATCTCTAAATCAATAAGTCGTGGTGGTGGAACTGTAAACTATCGTGGTAAAGTTGATTTTGGCAAAAAAGCTAAAGGTGCAAAAGCACATGTTGAATGTGACACGATTATTTTAGATGATTATTCATTCTCAGATACAATTCCAACTAATGTTGTTCGTAACAGTGATGTTTTCCTAGAACATGAAGCAACCGTTTCTAAAATTAGTGAAGAACAATTGTTTTACTTAATGAGTAGAGGGTTAACAGAGGAACAAGCAACAGAAATGATCGTTATGGGATTCATTGAGCCATTTGCTAAGGAATTACCTATGGAATATGCAATTGAATTAAACCAACTTATCAAGTTGGAAATGGAAGGTTCAATCGGATAATTTCAACCAATATACTAAAGATATTTGCATTAATTTCGCAAATATCTTTTTTATTTACTTATTTTAGCGTAAAATAATCATAAGAGGTGTTAGGATGAAAAGATTTTTCTCTTTTCTTTTAATGGGTCTACTCATCATAAGTTTATCAGGATGTACAGAAGTTATAACCTATGATGACTTATATCAAGACTATCAAACACATTTAAATCAAAACGAACCAATATATCAATCTTATATTGATTATTTTAATCATATATCAACTGAAACAATCAAAAGCGTTGTCTCAGTCAAAAAAACTGTTTTTGCTTCATCTGGATCAATGACTGGTTCTGGTGTCATATTTTTTGAAGATAGTCTTTATTATTATGTACTGACAAACAATCATGTTGTTTATGAAGAATCAAATTATTCTGTTAATTATTCTGTAGGTGATTATAATGGGAATAATTATAGTGCAACACTCGTCGCTAATAGCAGTGCTTATGATTTAGGTATTGTTAGATTCAGAAAAGGCAGTGAGGTTTTAGATGTTATTGAATTTGCTTTAGAGAATACTGCATTAGATACTAATATTGCAATATTAGGATATCCAAGTTTTCAAATCAATGCAATTACTTTAGGTGTAGCGATTGATTATTCGGTTATTGATATTGAAAATCCCTCTACAGATATAATTAATGTAGACTTTTCAGTCTTAGTAGCAACCGCACCAGTTAAATCAGGAAGTAGTGGTAGTGTTGTTATTAATGATTTATATGAATTAATTGGTATAGTTTATGCAGGTAATTTTACAAATAGCAGTGATGTTTCTCAATATGCCTTTATTATTCCAGTTGAGAAGGTGTATGAGTTTTTTGAAGACGTTGAATTTGATTTTGGAGGTGACTCTGAATGAAAAAATTGATGATGCTTATTATGATATTATCAGTATTACTGAGTGGTTGTACTGTCTTTGTTGTTGAAGAAGACACTGAAGAGTTTAAGATTTTGGCTAGCCAATACCAAAATTATGTAGCAAATGATATCAATATTTTTGATCAATTCCAATCGTTTATCAATGTAGTTACACTAGATACAGCTGTTTCTAGTGTTATGATTGAAGTAAAAGTTTATTCACCATTAGGTGTATTACTAGAAATTAGATATGGATCAGGAGTTCTTTTTGAAGAAGATAGCACTAATTATCATATTTTAACGACATATGAGTTGACTGACCTTAGTTCAGGTCAAACGATATCCATAGAGGTGTCTGATTATCTAGGCAGAACATATAGAGGATTTGTTAGAAAGTCATCAGAAGAGTTAGGGT
This sequence comes from Mycoplasmatota bacterium, assembly GCA_024650045.1. Taxonomy (GTDB): domain Bacteria; phylum Bacillota_I; class Bacilli_A; order Acholeplasmatales; family Acholeplasmataceae; genus Peloplasma. Next base: position 24,495 of record JANKMU010000007.1, read on the forward strand.
TAACAGGGATAAGATTTGCAAAAAATAAAAATAGAGTGCTTCAAACACTAGACATTTCAGAGAGTCTACCTTTAATCGGAGAACCTGTTATGTTAATTGGTTATCAAGGAGAAATAATTAATGCATTGACCATGGGTTTAATTACCGATTATATTCGAACAGAAGATGACATTGTACACGCATTAGAAACTAATGTTTTATCAGATGCATTAGGTAATGGTGGTGTTTTGGTTAATATGAATCATGAAATCATTGGTATCCAGTATGATGTGAGTAATGGATCTACGTTTGCGTATTCTATTTACGTTTTAAATACTTTTATAGACTATTATTTGCAGCCTTGAAAAACATAACTAAAGATGAATAGAATGTCTAAGATATAAGTCTTAGCTTTTTATGATAAGTATATGGTTTAATTTATAATGATATAATAGAGAAAAGGAATGATTGAATGTATAGATATCTCATCATTGAAAGCAAAAAAGAAATCAAATCAGAAGAATCGCCTATTATATCTATTTTTTCTGAATTCATCGAAATTACTAAAGTTGAAACAGAGCCTTACGCGATTCATATATATTATCAACAAGAAACTGATGTTTCTTTTTTAGATGTCATTTTAAATATAATGAGTGATACATTAACCGATTTACGTATTTATGTATCACATCAATTTGAAAACGAGAATCAAATAAAACAACATATGAGCTTTATTAAAGATAAATTGAAACTTATACCTTTTATCAAATATGTTTATCTAGATGATAAGATATTACTCCGTTACTTATTAAATCAAATTGATCAAACACTAAAACAAAACATTTTACGTAAATATATTGAAGATACTTCGATGATACTCAGTATAAAAACATATTTAGAGTGTAATCAAAATATGAGTTTGGCTGCTAAAAAATTATATGTTCATCGTAACACACTCATTCAAAGATTAGATAAATTTTATCAAGTAACTGGTTTCGATGTAAGAGTATTTAATGATGCATTTTTGATTTATCATTTAGTGATTTGAAAATATGTGCAAGTTGCACATTTTTTTTATGATTGGGTCTTGCTATAATGGTCTTAGAATGTAATATAAATAAGGGAGAAAAAAATGGCTACTTTACAATTAAAAGATATTAATAAAGTATACCCAAATGGTGTACAAGCAGTTTTCGATTTTAATTTAAAAATCAGAGATAAAGAGTTTATCGTATTTGTTGGACCATCAGGTTGTGGTAAATCTACAACATTAAGAATGATTGCTGGTCTTGAAGAGATTACATCTGGTGAGTTATATATTGATGATGAATTAGTTAATGACAAAGCACCAAAAGACAGAAATATCGCGATGGTATTCCAATCTTACGCGCTTTATCCACACATGACTGTATATGATAACATGGCGTTTGGTCTTAAACTTAGAAAGATGCCTAAAGATATCATTAACGAAAAAGTTAATGAAGCAGCTGATATTTTAGGTCTAACACCTTACTTAAAACGTAAACCAAAAGCATTATCAGGTGGACAAAGACAACGTGTTGCTTTAGGTAGAGCGATTGTACGTAATGCTAAAGTTTTCTTAATGGATGAACCATTATCAAATCTTGATGCTAAATTACGTGTACAAATGCGTGGTGAGTTAATCAAACTCCATAACAAGATTGAAACAACAACTATTTATGTAACCCATGACCAAATTGAAGCGATGACAATGGCAAGCCGTATTGTTGTTATGAAAGATGGTTATATTATGCAAGTTGGAGCTCCAAAAGATATTTATGACAATCCAAACAATTTATTCGTTGCTGGATTTATTGGAACACCTCCAATGAACTTCATACATGGTACTGTAGATAACAAATCTAACTTCGTTGCTGGGGAACACAAAATTGTTGTTCCAGAAGATAAATTTGCAATCCTAAAAGAAAATGGTATGGTAGGCAAAGAAGTAGTATTAGGTATTCGTCCTGAAGATATTCACGACGAACAAGTTGTTATGGATACTTATCCAAATGCAATTTTAAATATCACTGTTGATGTTGCTGAGTTACTTGGATCTGAAACAAACATTTATACTAACGTCAATGGAAACAACATTTGTGCAGTTGTTAATGCACGTGCAGGTGTTCATATTGGAGACAAAATGAGACTTGCTTTGGATATGAATAAATGTCATTTCTTTGATCCAGAATCAGAACAACGTTTAATTTCTTCTGAAGCTCAACCTAAGAAAACAATTAAGAAAATTAAAGAAGAAGAACAATAACAACTAAAGGCCATTTGGCCTTTTTTTTATGGAGAAAAATATGATAGAATATATCGTTAATACAGCTAGTGGGTCAATTATTTATCAAGAAGATCAAATAGAAACATATAAATCCTCAAATTTAAGTTATATTAAACTTCTATGTGAGAAAGGACTATTTACTTATGATGGATATATAAAAACCATCAAGAAGGTGCTAGACATCAAATATAAGGTTCCAGTATATATCAGCGACTATCTCATGCTGATTCCATTAAAAAGAGTTAGAGATTATGATAACATATGGATAAATTACGCATCAATCAAAAATATTAAAAAAAATGATAAAGGTATAGAAATAGAATTTTATAGTCAAAGGAAACTATATTTAAAGTATTCTTTAAATAGTCTATCGAAGCAGATTAAGTATTTGGAAATGATAAAGATTATGAAAGTAAAACATTTTCATTTTCAATAGTATAGAAAAAGTTTACAAATAGTGTTATAATAAGAACGGTTAAAATTTAAACGATTACATCATATAGGAGGAATAATGATGGCAAAAAAAACAATTAAAGATATTCAAATAAAAGGAAAAAAAGTACTTGTTCGTGTTGACTTTAATGTGCCTATTAAAGATGGCCAAATAAGTGATGAGAACAGAATTGTACAAGCATTACCAACGATTAAGTATATTTTAGAACAAGGTGGTAAGGCAATTGTTTTTTCTCACCTAGGAAGAGTTAAAGATGAGTCAGACAAAGCTAAAGGTAGTTTAGCTATAGTTGCTAAAAGATTAGGTGAGCATTTAAATCAAGAAGTTGTTTTCATTCCCGAAACAAGAGGAAAAAAACTAGAAGATGCTATTGATACCTTAAACGATGGTGAGATCTTAATGTTTGAAAACACACGATTTGAAGATTTAGATGGCAAAAAAGAAAGTAAGAATGATCCTGAGTTAGGAAAATATTGGGCATCTTTGGGAGATGTATTTGTCAATGATGCTTTTGGTACTGCTCATCGTGAGGCAGCATCAAATGTTGGTATTGCATCAAATATTAAACAAACCGTAGCAGGTTTTCTATTAGAAAAAGAAATCAACTTTATTGGTGGAACATTAGAAAATCCTGAAAGACCATTTGTCGCTATATTAGGTGGAGCGAAAGTATCTGACAAAATTGAAGTTATTAAAAATTTACTTAAAGTTGCTGATTACGTATTAATCGGTGGTGGTATGGCATATACATTCTTTAAAGCTTTAGGACACGAAGTAGGAACTAGCTTACTTGAAGAAGACAAAGTTGATTTAGCAAAAGAATTATTAGAACTTGGTAAAGGTAAAATTTTATTAGGTAAGGATATTTATACAGCTAAAGAATTTAATCCGGAAAGTGAAAAACATGTAAGAGATGCAAATGCAATTCCAAGTGATGAAATGGGTATGGACATTGGGCCAAGAACTGTTGCGTTATTTGAATCTTACATTGAAAAAGCAAAAACCGTTGTATGGAATGGACCAGTAGGTGTATTTGAATTCCCAAGGTTTGCTGAGGGAACACTGGCTATAGCTCGCGCTGTTGCTGAACTTGAAGGCAAAGCAACAACCATTATCGGTGGTGGAGATTCAGCAGCTGCGGTTATTCAATTTGGCCTAGCAGAAAGATTTTCCCATATTTCAACAGGTGGTGGAGCATCACTAGAATACTTAGAAGGTAAAGTGCTTCCTGGTATCGAATGTGTTGACGATAAATAATGGATATAGGTAAAAAAATAAGAGCACTTAGATTAGGAAATAATCTTACCCAGGAAGAACTTGCAAACAGGTTGGAGTTAACAAAAGGGTATATTTCACAAATCGAAAATAACCTTACTTCACCTTCAATGCAAACTTTATTTTCAATTCTTGAAGTGCTAGGAACAGATGTTCACGAGTTCTTTAGTATTGAAGAAGAACAAACTGTTGTCTATAAAAAAGAAGATTTTTATGAAAAAGAAAATGATCATTTAAAGCATATGATCAGTTGGATTGTTCCCAATGCGTTAAAATATGAAATGGAACCCATTATTATTGACTTAGAACCAGGTGGACAATCAGTTATTGATGATCCACATGCAGGTGAAGAGTTTGGCTATATCTTAGAAGGTCAAGTCACTTTGGTTTTAAATAAAAAAAGATACATTGTTCGTAAAGGTGAAACATTTTATTACCCAGCAAATAAGGAACATTATTTAATAAATCACAGTCATCAAAACGCAAAGGTGCTATGGATAAGCACCCCACCAATGTTTTAACCAAGGAGAGGAAAAGTTAAAATGGAAAAAGAAATCGTAATTAAGAGTACGCAAGGTTTACATGCAGCTTTAGCAGCAAAAGTTGTTCAAACAGCATCAAAGTATGCAGTTGAAATTGAATTGCATTACCACAACAAAGTTATTGACTTAAAGTCAATTCTCGCTTTAATGTCACTAGCAGTCCCACATGGAGAAAACGTACGTATCGTAGCTAGAGGAACTCGTGCTGAAGAAGCAATTAAAGACGTATCCTCTATCTTAGGATAAGGCTATGAGAAGAAAACCTTTAATCGCAGGGAACTGGAAAATGTATAAGACAAGAGATGAAGCATTAGCATTCATCTATGCTGTAAATGTCGAAGTTCCCGACAAAGATGTTGTGGAATCAGTAATATGTTCACCTGCTATATTCTTAAAAGATCTTGTTAAAAGAGAAGGAGAAAATTTAAGAATTGGTGCTCAAAATATGCACTATGCTGAGGAAGGTGCGTATACAGGAGAAATTTCAGCAGCAATGTTGAAATCATATGGTGTTGATTATGTCATTGTGGGTCATAGTGAACGTCGTGCTTATTTTAATGAAACAGATGAGACTGTGAATTTAAAACTTATTTCAGCTGTTAATTTGGATATCACACCTATAGTTTGTGTTGGTGAATCTCTTGAAATTAGAGAAGCAGGAACAACAAATCAAGTTGTAAGAAAACAAATTGAGAAAGCTTATTTAAATGTAAGTGCAAAAGATGCTTTAAAAACAGTTGTTGCATATGAGCCTATATGGGCGATTGGCACCGGAGTAACTGCAACACCAGAACAAGCAAATGAAACTATTGTTGCAATCCGTCAAGTACTTAAAAAACTTTATAGTGAAGAGATAAGTGAACAAATCCGTATTCTATATGGTGGTTCTGTTAATACTAAAAATGTTGAGAGTTTATTGTCAATGTCTGATATCGATGGAGCCCTTGTTGGGGGTGCATCGCTAGATGCTAATTCCTTTTTAACATTGGTTAGAGCAGCACTTAAATAAAATCATGATTTAAAAATTAATAAAGCTTAATTCCATCAAGGAGTTAAGCTTTTTACATATTGTATTTTAGATATGTTTTATACAGTCAGGAACGTCGTTTGAAGCATTGTTTACAATATTAGAAACTTGATAACTTTCCATTTGGTTTGAATCATAAGGGTTTAACAATCGACTCAGTTCATTTAGGTCTTTATTATCGGGATTTAACCAAGACTTTCGACTATCCTCAGATAAAATAACAGGCATCCTGTCGTGAATTGTTGACATCATATCATTTGCTTTGGTTGTAATAATAGCACATGTGTGAATTTTAGTTCCATCATCTTTAGTAAATGTGTTCCATAAACCAGCCATTGGAAACAATTTTTTGTCTTTTAATTGAATATGCATGGGTGTTTTTTTATCATCTGACTTTTTCCATTCATAAAAACCATCAGCAATGATTACACACCGTTTACTTTGAAAAGATGTTATGAAAGCTGGTTTTTGATGAAGGGTTTCAGCTTTTGCATTAATAATATTTAAACTTGTCTTTTCATCCTTTGCAAAACTAGGAATAAATCCCCATTTCAATAATCCAACTCTATTTTTTGTACGATCATTAATAATAGAGATAATAGATTGTCCAGGAGCAACATTAAAACGGGGAAGATTAAAATCATTATTCACCTCTTCGATATCATAATCATCATACAAATATTGTTTCAATTCATCAAGTGTTACACTAACAGTAAAACGTCCACACATGTGATTAACCTCATTTCTTAATCATACACTTGCATTATATCATGATGACTTAAATCTTGTTTTAATGTAAGCAAATGAAAGAATTCTTTCATATATAAATGATATAATGGTCATAAGGAAAACATCGAGCAATACTTGTAATTCAGTAAATAATGGTTTTAAGTATTGTTAGTGGGGAGGAACTAATGATTACTGAAAGATTAAAACAAGAAAATAAAAGACTTGTTTTTAAGTTTGTCATTTACTTATCTTTGATAGCGGCAGCGTTAACAATCATACTCTTATTATTTCAAGATATAGCTAATGAAACTCTTGCTTTAGGGGCTTTAATCACTTTATGCATTGTTATTATTTTTTCGTTAAGGATTTCTCGGAATTTAAAAAAGTTTTATGATTATACATATAAGGTAGCTTCTGTGGAACATAAAATTCCCTATCCAAGATCATTTACTAGAGGACTACCACTTATTCTTATTGATGGTAAAAAAGCATATGCATGTAAGAAGAAGATTGTTCCATCTTGCTTCATTGAGTTTCAAGAAGGCAAAATCTCATATTTGGTTAAAGAACTTCAACAACCACATCTAAATAATGAGTATAGATTGCTTTATTTACATGAGAATCAATATGCGTTAATCTCTGATATGAATAACCACAGATATTTAACTCATGTCAATAATCTTGAAATATATGCTTGAAGTATAGAAAAGTATAAAATAAAAAGATGATTCGAAAATCATCTTTTTTTTGTTTTCTTGTTATCTGTTGTAGAATTCAACGATTAACTGTTCATTGACTTCTTGTAAGATTTCATTACGTTCTGGATAACGAACAAATGTTCCAACGCTATTATCTTTATCAAAAGATACGAATTCAGCAGTTGCATATTGTCCTTCAAGTGCTTCACTAACAACTTTTAAACTCTTTGAGTTTTCGCGTAAAGTGATTTTTTGACCAGGTTGCAAACGATATGATGGAATATCTACTTTTTTTCCATCAACTAAGAAATGACCGTGGTTTACCAATTGGCGAGCTTGTGCTCTTGTTTTTGCTAAACCTAAACGATAGACAACATTGTCTAAACGAGCTTCTAGTAAACGTAAGAAGTTTTCACCTTGCTTACCTTTCATTTTGTGAGCTTCGTTAAAAGTCTTTCTAAATTGTTTTTCTGATAAACCATAAGTAAATCTAACTTTTTGTTTTTCTTGTAATTGGCTACCGTAATCACTTAACTTAGAACGACGTTGTCCATGTTGACCTGGTGCATAAGGACGTTTCTTTAATTCTTTTCCTGTTTCAGAAATTGAATATCCTAAACGACGTGAAATTTTCCATGATGGTCCTGTGTAACGTGACATAATTTTTACCTCCTTTTTATTTTTGGTAGGTAAAAACTGCAAAGTACCTTAATAAAAGTAATCCCGATGTTCTTTTCACCTTAAAGCAGAAAGGTTACTAAGGGCTCCAAATGGTAGGGATTGTTCTTTTAAAAATAGTTTGCCTGCTTTTTACCGACGTCTTTCATTTTACCCTATAGGGTATTAAATGTCAATTGTTTTTACTAATAAGTCTACGAATTGTTCAAAGAACGCTACAATTTCCTTATCAAAGCGATTTGTGACTGGACTATCTATATCTAAAACACCGAAAAGTTTATCATGAATAAAGATAGGAATTACGACTTCGGAACGACTATTAGCATCGCATGCTATGTGATTATCATGTTGCAAAACATCATCAACAACCATTGTTTTTTTGTAAAGAGCAGCTTCGCCACAAACCCCCTTACCAATGGGAATATTTGAACAAGCAACCTTACCTTGAAAAGGTCCAACCGTTAGTTCAGTTCCATCAAATAAGTAAAAGCCAACCCAGTTCAAACGGTCAAATGAGTCGTTTATAAATGCAGTAGCATTCGCAAGAAGCGCTATTCGATTTGGTTGTGTTTCTAAAAGTGCCTGAGCAGATTCTAATAATTCTTTATTTTTCATGTTATCACCCTTAATTATTATAGCATATATGATAAAATAGTTATGGTGATAAAACATGAAGAAAAAAATACTAATCCGTTTTGGCGATATGATGCTAAAAGGTAAAAATATCGGTTTTTTTATAAAAAGAGTTAGAACACATATGATTGCAAGATTAAAAGATTTAAATGTGAAGTATGAGTTTACTCATGATCGTATATATATATCTTTTGAAAAGCAAGACGAAGTAGAAATATTTAAAAGACTTAAACAAATTCAAGGTATTTATTCTTTTAGTGTTGTCGAAGTATCAAAACCTGAAATAGATGATATTGTTGAAAAAGCGATTCATGTATTGGATTCAGAAATTAAGCATGATTTATTAAGCATTAAAATAGAAACTAAAAGAGCAGATAAGAACTTCCCGATGACGAGTCAAGAAATCACACAAACTGTTGCAGGAAGAATTTTAAAAGCTGCTCAACGGAAATTTATAGTTGATGTGAAACATCCTGATGAAACACTTTTTATAGAATTACGTAAAGATGCCGCATACATTTATTTAAAAAGCATAAAAGGTATGGGTGGATTTCCTTTTGGTGTTGCGGGCAAAGGTTTGTTGATGATGAGCGGTGGTATTGATAGTCCAGTCGCTGGCTATTTAGCAATGAAGCAAGGTGTAGAAGTTGAACTCTTTCATTTTGAGTCAACACCACTAACTCCATTAGAATCAGTTCAAAAAGTAATTGACTTAGCAAAAAAAATGAGTGTGTTCACACCAACAGGGAGTATAAAACTACATCTTGTTCCATTTACAAAAACACATGAAGAGATTTTAGCACAAGTTACTGATCCTTACATCATAACAATTATGAGAAGAATGATGTATCGGTTGGCAGAAACTTATGCAAATAGAAATAAAATCATTTGTTTAATTAATGGAGAATCTATTGGTCAAGTAGCAAGTCAAACGCTACAAGGCATGAAGGCTGTTGAAGCAGTAACAGTTACACCTATATTAAGACCAGTGATTACTTATGATAAACAAGAAATAATTAATATTGCAAAAGAAATTGATACATTTGATGTCTCAATTCGACCATTTAATGATTGTTGCAGCATTTATGTTCCAAAAAATCCTGCAACAAAACCAAGAGATTCATATGCTGTTAAGTATGAGCGTTATGTGAATTATGAGCAACTTCTAGAAGAAGCTCTACAAAACATAAAAACTTTAACAGTAACTTCAGATTTAAGTTTAGATATATCTCAACTAGGATTTACAGTTGAGGAAGCAATGAAAACATATTACAGAGAAAAGAGTGATGAAGTTGATCACATCGAGACAAAATAGTTCTTTCAAATTATGGAAAAACCTTAAGGTAAAAAAATATCGTGATATTCATGATATGTTTTTGGTTTACGGAAAACACTTAATCGAGAAAGCAAAAGAAAAAAATGCTATCGTTGAAATCATAACTTCAAATGATCAACAAGAAGGTACACTCATAGATAAGAAATTAATGGATGAACTACAACAAACAGAAACATCTTTTGATCAAATAGCAATTTGTAAAAAAACAAACCCTGAAATCCAATCAAACAAAATTCTAATTCTAGATGATGTTCAAGATCCAGATAATGTTGGAGCACTGATTAGAAGTGCAGCAGCATTTGGTTTTCTTCATGTTATGGTTAGTTTAAAATCAGCAGATTTTTACAACGAAAAAGTTATAAGAGCTTCAAAAGGTGCTATTTTTGATGTATATTTAGAAAGAAGACCTTTAAATGAAGCGATTAACGCATTAAAAGACAAAGGATATCAAATTGTTTGTGCAGATGCACATGAAAAAAAGGCATCAAATAAAAAAAATCGAATTGCTTTAATATTAGGTAATGAAGGACATGGTATATCACAAGAAATTAAAGAGCTTGCAGATGCAACAATACAAATTCCTACACAAAATGTAGAAAGTTTGAATGTAAGTGTTGCTGGTGGTATATTAATGTATGAATGGAGGGCATTATGAGACCGATTATAGCTGGATTTTTAGATCAAGATGGAACCTCAAGTTTTGATGAACAAATTGAACTTGTAAATAAACATAAGTTATCGAGTATCTGTCTAAGACAATACAATCAAAAACCACTCATTGAACTCAAAGACAGTGAGATAAAAAAAATAATGTCAACTTTAAAAGAACAAAAGTTAAAAATCGCTATTATTGATACAAACAATAAATCATATGATATTTATAATGACAGAAATCACGCAGATATGTTAGATGAATTCAAATATATGGTGAAATTATCTGATAAACTTAAAGTTAGTCATTTATTTTTTAGACTACCTAAATTTACAAATGTTATTGAAGAATATGATGCAATTGAAAAAAGATTAACACCATACGTTGATATAGCAATGCGTCATAACAAAAAAATTATCTTACTACCTGTCAATCATTATAAAGCAAACATATACGCATACATTTTAAAGAAAATGAAGTCAAACGTATTAAGTGTTGTGTTTAATCCAGTAAGTGTTATGTTAAACAATGAACCAACAACTACAGCTTATCGTTTATTAAAGAAGAAGATTGGTGCGTTTATGACAGTGGATGCGGATCATCAAGGTGTTCCTAAACTTATTGGTTATGGTAAAACTGATATCATTCCCTTGTTTAAAAAATTATTAAGAGATAAATATGCAGGCTTTTTACTTATTGATAATGAGTTTAAACAAACTGTTTTCAAACCTGAACCTATCAAACAAGGATTTTTTCAAAAGATCTTTTCAAGAGAAAAAAAGAAAATTGAAAATGAACTCAATGATTTATCTAAAAAAATATTTCCTAATGAAGAAACAAAAAATGTCACCCATGATGACATTTTAGAGAATCAAATCAAAGTATTAAAGGTTATTTTTAAATAGTTTGTTCATCAGATTCATCTTGTTCGATGAACTCAAATGCTGGTTTAGCATTTGGAAGATCATTAAACAATTTGGTTGTATACATAATGCCATTGATATGGTCAAACTCATGTTGAAAGACAATACCTACATATCCTTCTAAACTAATCACGATTGGTATAAGTTGGTCACTTTGTATATCATAAGACAAAGCCTCAAATGTGACAGATTGATATCTAGGTGTTATACCTTCTGTTTCTCGATCTACACTTAAACAACCTTCACCACCAGGAATATAAATAATTTCAGTTGATCTTTGTTTTAATACAGGGTTAACAAGCGCATATGAGTAGAGTGTTCCATCGAAATCTGTTACATGAACTGCGAACATTCTTTTAGAAACATTAACTTGTGGAGCTGCTATACCTACAGCTGGACGGAGTCCATATGTTTCTACCATTTCATCATCTTGTGAGTTTTTAACATATTCGAGTAAATCGATTAGCAGTTTTTTATCTGCTTTTGACAAAGGAAGTTTAACTTCTTTTGCTACAGTTTCTAATGTTTTGTGGCCTTCACGAATAATATTTTTCATCAATATCATAATCTATACACCTCACTAGACATTATATCACAAGGAGATATTCATGCGTATTGATAAATTTTTAAGTCAACTTAAGTTTTGCAGTAGAAATGATGTTAAAGACTTTCTGAAAACTCATGAAGTGATTTTGGATGGTAAGCGTGTTGTTGAGCGTTCTTTTGAATTTAATCCAGAACATCAAAATATGATGATTGATCATGAGGTTATCTTTTATGCAAATCCAATTCATTTAGCGGTATTTAAGCCTAAAGGGTATTTGTCTGCTAACAAGGATAAATTACATCCATGTGTGATAGAGTTGATTAAATCGCCATATCATCGCTTTGACTATGCAATTGCGGGTCGGCTAGACATAGATGCAGAAGGATTATTAATTTTGACAACTGATGGAGCATTAGCACATCAAATCACACATCCGAAATCACATTTACCAAAAACCTATGAAGTTATACAAGATGCTGATTTTAAACACGAGAAAGATCTATTAAAAGGTGTTATAATAAAAGATGGGAAAAATGAATTATATCAAGCAAAGGCACTTGATATGATGACCAATAAAAATCATGTTATACTCAAAATAGATGAAGGAAAATTTCATCAAGTTAAAAGAATGTTTCAAGCAGTAGGTTATGAAGTGTTAGAATTGAAACGTACTCATATCGGAAAACTATCTCTTGATGATTTAAAGCCTGGTGGATACCGACAGTTTAGGAAGGAAGACTTATATGACTGATATTATTATTCAAGCTTACAATGTCCTCGATGAAATAAAAGAGGATTCAAAATATATAAAGATTAAAGAACTAGACCAATTGATATGCAATAAATATCAAAAAGAAATGAATGACTTTCAAAAAGCGAAAATGAATTATGACCAAATCATGTCAGAAGGTGGCACATATCATCCAGATTTTAAACAATCTGTTAAACAATTTAGTGATTCAAAAACTATATTATATAGTAAAGATGAAGTGAAACAGTATTTTCAAATTGAAAAAGAATTTCAAGATGAACTTAACACATTCTTATATGAAATGACTCAAGCTGTATCGAGTCATATTAAAACACCGGATAAAATGGGAATTATAAAAAAAGGAGGTAGCTGTCATGTACGCTAATCGTATGGCATATGTCGTTTTCTATCAAGGGAAACAAGTTGTAGAAAAATTAAAGTCATTGCCTGTTGATGTCAGTTATATCTCACAAAAACTTAACTATGCAATCGTGTATGGAGATAATCAAATTGAGCAAACTTTAAAAAAGCAATTAAAAGATGTTAAGGGGTTTAAATATGTTGGACCTTCACATCTCTACGATGAAAACTTAAATTTTTAACTGTTAAGTAAAAAGACTTGACAAGATGATGAAAATGATTATAATAGTACTGGATAATAAAAAGAAAGAGAGTGAACAACATGGCAGTTAAACTACGTTTACAACGTTTTGGTTCAAATAAAAGACCATTTTATCGTGTCGTTGCAAGTGATTCAAGAAAACCAAGAGATGGAAAGTTCTTAGAAATTTTAGGAACATATGATCCATTAATAGGAAAAGTTGCAGTGGATGCTGAAAAAGTACAAAAATGGTTAGGAACTGGTGCACAACCAACAGACACAGTAAGAAGCTTATTTAAGAAGTACAGCGTACTAGATAAATAATAAGGGGGAACTTATCATGGCGGTTGATTTTGAAAAACTCATCAAAAATATGATAATGCCATTAGTCGTTAACCCAGATGATGTATTAGTTAAAATCTTATCAAACGATGAAGAAACAATTACAATTCAACTTTTAGTTAATGAAGCTGATTTAGGACGTGTGATTGGAAAAGGCGGAAAAATTGCGAGTGCAATGCGTACGATTGTTTATGCTGGTGCTTCTAAAGAAGGCAAGCGTGTTCAAATCGACATTGACTCTTTTTAAGGATGAACGCAATGTATCAAATTGGTAAAATAACAAATACACACGGCATTAAAGGCGAGGTTAAAATCTACAATTTAAGTGATTTTAACCGTTTTTCTATTGGTGCTGAAGTTTATGTTTTATTAAAGGGTGAAAAAATAACTTTTGTCATCGAAAGAGTGAGACAACAAGGCAAACTATTAATAACTAAATTCAAAGGATACGATAATATTAATGATATTCTGATGTATAAAGGTTTAGAACTATATTCAGATGAAGATGTTACCGATGAACTAGAAGAAGATGACTATCATTATCATGATTTATTAGATAAAGATGTTTATACTGATCAAGATGTTTTTGTTGGGAAAGTGATCAGCATGATTCCGGTTCCTCAAGGCCATTTATTGGAAATAGAAAAAGAAGATGGATCAAAAGTCATGGTTCCTTTTATAAAGGTATTTGTTTCAGAAGTTTTGGATGATAAAATTATTATTACTCCGATAGAGGGATTGATTTAATGAAAATAGATATCATAACTATATTTCCAGAGTTCTTTGATACTTTTCTAAAAACATCAATTATCAAAAGAGCAATTGAGGATGGTTTTGTTGAGATCGAATTACATCAATTAAGGGATTATAGTCATAATAAACACAAAAAAATCGATGACACACCATATGGTGGTGGAGTAGGGATGTTAATGGCATTCCCCCCGTTTTATGATGTGATTCACAAACTAAAAAAAGAAAATTCAAAAGTTATTTTATTATCACCACAGGGAAAACTTTTTAATCAAAAGTTTGCAACTGAACTTTCGAATATGAATCACTTAATCTTGATTTGTGGTCATTATGAAGGCATTGATGCCCGTATTGAAGCTTTGATTGATTATGAAATCTCTATTGGTGATTATGTTTTAACAGGTGGAGAGATTCCAGCAATGATTCTATCTGATGCTGTAATTAGACTTATCCCTAAAGTGATTCATCAAGATTCAGCAGCTGAAGACAGTTTGCAAAATGGATGGCTAAAGTACCCACAATATACAAAACCCGAACAGTATAAAGGATTTAAAGTTCCTGATGTTCTTATATCTGGTAATCATCAATTAATCAATGAGTGGCGTATGAAGCAACAAGTTAAAAAAACAATGGAAAAGAGACCTGATTTATTAAAACAAATTGAAATGACTGAGAAAGAAGTAAAATTATTAAAAGAATTTAATAAAAACCAAAAATAACGATCTAGATTTTCGATGTATCGTTATTTTTTTGGTATAATGTTAGTATCAAAAGTATGCACTAATTAAAGTATCAAATAATCAAGAAAGGAAGATCGTTTATGAAATTCATCAAAAAAATATTTGCACACAATCAAATCATTGAGTTTCTTTCAATGATCTTTATCGTTTTGACATTTGATATGATCTTTATTTTACGCTATGGATTTGGTGTAACATTAGGTCATTGGTTTATTGCATTCTTTAATGTTGCTATTATTGTTGCTGCTCTTTCATTAATCAAGAAGAACACTTCTAGATATATTGCATATGTTTTGTATTTGCTTGTTATGTTTACATTCTTTATTACCGATAGTACTTTATATTTCTTTAAAGAAGATGTGACATCAATAGCAATGTTGCTTGAATCAGGAAGGGATACGATGCAAATCGGATTAAGATATAATCCGTTATCAGCATATGGTATTTTATCCTGGGCTGTAATTTTAATCTTTTTATTCTTTAGTTTTCGATTTATGAGAAAAGTTGTTAAAAAACACAATGAAAATCAACCAAGAAGATTAGTTTTCGGTTTAATTGCAATATTAATCTCAATGCTTGGTTTGTTGTTTACACCTAAGTTTGTTGCTGAAGAAAGTACAACTGTTTTTGAAACCCCAGCTGATAAGAGTGTATTTGTTCAAAGATTTGGTTCAGTTACTTACCATACAAGAGATATATTAACATTTGCTAATAATAAACTAAGACCAATATTTTTCGCTGATGAGTATAAAGAAGAGCTTGATGGATTAATTACCGATAAAATTGCTGATCAATCACCACTATTTGGAGAATTGAAAGACCAAAACGTTATTATGATTATGTGTGAAACGTGTGAAGAATATGCGTTTTCGCGTGAGCATACACCAAACTATTATAGATTGGTTGATGGTGGTATCTATTTTCCAAACTTTTATTCTGCAGCAAAAAGTAATTATACTTATGATTCTGAATTTAAATCGTTAACATCAATGATGTATTTCCAAGCCGATAATTATATGTATACATTCGGAGAAAACACATATAATAATGCATTACCACATGTTTTATCTGAAAACGGATATACATCGAACTCATTTCATAATTTTAGTAATGATTTCTTCAATAGAGATGAAATCCATTTAAATATGGGATTTGAAAGATTTTATGCGTTAAATGAATTAGATGTTGAAGAAAATGAGTATTGGCCACTTGATTCAATAATGTTTGATCAGTTTAGAAACTTAATTGTTCCTATACAAGAAGATCCATTCTTTAGTTTTGTTATCACAGTGACACCACACGGACCACACAGCAACTATAGAGAAGAATTGTCTGAATATTACAATCAATTAGAAAATGATCCTACATATTTTGGTGCACCTATTGAGTTGTTAACGCTAACAGCTGCACAAATGGATTTTGATAAAGGATTAGGCATTTTACTTGATGACTTAGAAGAAAAAGAGTTGCTTGATAATACAACAATCGTATTATTTAGTGACCATAAGAATTATTCAAGTTTAGAAATTACCAATGAATATACACCAAATTCGGATATTCCATTTGAAATTGACAAAGTACCATTTGTTATTTACAGTCAAAAGCTTGGAAACATGAATCAAGATATATTAACATCACATTATGATATAGCACCTACAATCATGGACTTGTTAGGTATATCTTATTATCAAGATTACTATTATGGACAAAGTGTATTTTTAGAAGATAGATTAGATCTCCCTATTATTCTTTCATATTCATCTTGGATTAGTTATGAAAATCATGTTCGATTTGATGAAGTTGTTTCAGGTAACGATGATTTAGAAGATTATTTCTTTAAGAAAACACAAATTTATGATGTTATAGAAAAATTCGAAAAAATGTTTATAGCAGACTATTTTGTTGATTTAGAAACTTATTTAGTACCTTCAAATGAATAAACACGTTGAATTCATGAAAAACAGTTGCAAGTTGATTTTAACTTTGTTATAATAATAAAGCCGTAACAAATTAGCACAATGGTCCGCTGTCGACGAACATGAACATTGGAAGAAAGAGAGTGAGTCGAACATGTCAAGATTAAAAGGGCAAGAGCTGATTGCTGAAATTACAAAATCTTATATCAAAGAAGTACCTGAATTTAGTTCTGGTGATACTGTAAAAGTATACGTTAAGATTAAAGAAGGTAACCGTGAACGTCTTCAATTATTTGAAGGTCTTGTTATTAAAAAACAAGGTGGAGGAATATCTGAAACATTTACAGTTCGTAAGATTTCTTATGGTATCGGTGTAGAGCGTACATTCCCAATGCATTCACCATCAATTGATCATATTGATGTTGCACGTAGAGGTAAAGTAAGACGCGCGAAATTACATTATATCCGTACACTATCAGCGAAAGCATCAAGAATCAAAGAAAAACGATAAGTTTGGTAAAGAGGCTGCTAGCCTCTTTATTTTTTTGTAAGCGAATGAAAATATTTTCATAAAATAGTTGAAAGCCTTTACATTACATGATATAATAATTTCGTATATTATGATAAATGAGGTGACTATATATATGAGCAATGCAACAATTTATGATGTAGCTGGTGCAGCTGGTGTTTCATTAGCAACTGTATCACGTGTACTCAATAATCCAGAAAAGGTAAAAGAAGAAACTAGACAACGTGTTTTGAAAGTCATTAAAGAATTAGGATATCGTCCTAATGTTATTGCGCGTGGCCTAGCAAGTAGAAAAACTACAACTGTCGGTGTTGTTATTTCAGATATTACAAGAGCATCTGTTGCTGAGATGTTAGGTGGTATTAGTGATATTGCACAAAACTATCATTACTCCATAAAACTATTTTCAATCAGAGAAGATATGGATGTGATTGATACGCTTCATGATATCGTAGCTGAACAAGTTGATGGTGTCCTATATTTGAATGATGAACTCAATGAAAATAGAGTTGAAGATATTAAGAGAATGTTTAATTCAAATGGTATTCCATTTGTATTTGCCAATGTAGTTTCAGATGATCCAGATGTTCCAACTGTTTCCATTGATTATGAAAAAGCAGGATACGAAATCACAAAACTGCTGTTAAATGATAATCGTAAAAACGTATATCTTTTAAGTACAGCAAGACGTTATTCAGTCAATGATAAAAAAGAAGCTGGATACGTTAGAGCAATGGAAGAAGCTAAACTTGAACCTAAGATTTTTAGAACAAGTGGCGACACAAATATAAACCGTCAACATTTTTCAACTTTCTTTAGCGATAAAAAAATTGATGCAGCTATTGGTGTCAGAGATTCAATTGCAGTATCATTTATGAATATTGCACGAGATAATGGTAGAACGATTCCAAAAGATTTAGCAGTTGCAGGTTTCCAAAATACAAAATATGCACTTTTATCAAGACCTAACTTGACATCTATTGATGTTCCAGTATATGATATAGGTGCTGTCTCAATGCGACTTTTAACGAAATTGATGAATCAAAAGGATGTAGATAATATCCGCATTTCATTACCTCATTACATCGTGAAGAGACAATCAACTAATTAAATCGATCAATGATATAAAATCTAGTAGAGACTTGAAAACCTTATTTAGAGACTTCATGAGGGTGTAACATGGAGAGAAAACAAGGCTTGAAATACGTTTATGGAGATCATCAAATATTAAGTGCTAGAGAATTTCTCTAGAATTAAGGTGGTACCGCGGAATATTTCGTCCTTAGATTTTTTCTAAGGGCGATTTTTATATAAAATTCAGGAGGAAAGAAATGAAACTATATGATGAATTAATTTGGCGTGGATTAATAAAAGATGTTAGTAACGAGGATAAAGCACGTCAACTACTAGATAATGAGCAAATTAAATTTTACTGTGGGTTTGACCCAACAGGAGAATCATTAACGATTGGACATCTCGTTCAAGTTGTTAGAATGCTTTTATTACAAAAATATGGACATACACCTATTGTCTTAATTGGTGGAGCAACCGGTCTTATTGGTGATCCTAGACAAACAAGTGAAAGAAAATTATTAACACTTGAGGAGTCTTTAATCAATGCTGAGAAGATTAAAAACCAACTTTCAAAGTTTTTAGACACAAAAAAAGCAATTTTTGTGAATAATTATGATTGGATTGGTAAAATTGATATGATCTCTTTCTTAAGAGATTATGGTAAACACTTTTCTATCAATTATATGATTGCTAAAGATACAGTCCAAAAAAGACTAGAAATTGGAATATCGTATACAGAGTTTTCATATATGCTCATTCAAGCAATTGATTTCCTACATTTATACCAAAATTTTGACTGTAAAGTTCAGTTTGGTGGTTCTGACCAATGGGGAAACATTACGACAGGTCTTGAACTTATACGTAAAATAGAGGGTGAAACAAGTCAGGCAGTGGGTCTGAGCTCACCATTGTTACTCAAAGCTGATGGTTCAAAATTTGGAAAAAGCGAGTCTGGTGCATTATGGTTGGATGGTCAGTTAACATCACCCTATGAAGTTTATCAATATTTTTTAAATGCAGCAGATGCAGATCTTGATAATTATTTAAAATCACTAACGTTATTATCAAAAGATGAAATCGAAGAATTATTAGATAAATCAAAAAAACAACCAGAGTTAAGGGAAGCTCAAATCAAGTTAGCTGAAGAAATTGTTGCACTTATACATGGTCCTGAAGCATTAGAAGAGACTCAAAAAGTTACGAAAGCATTATTTTCAGGAGATTTTAATGATTTAAGTGCTTCGGGTCTTACGATGTTATCAAAGACATTAGATACAATCGAAATCAATGAACTTAAAAACATTTTAGATGCTTTGATAGAAACAAATCTTGCTTCCTCAAAAAGAGAAGCGAGAACATTTATTCAAAGCAATGCGATTACATTGAATGACCAAAAGATTACTGATACAGAATATATAGTTACAAAAGAAATCACATTACAAAACCAATTTATTATTGTTAGAAGAGGCAAGAAAAAATACGCGATGATTATCTATAGATAGGAGCATTTATGGACATTTTGTTGTATAATCCACTTTCTAGAAACGGAAAAAACCCTAAGTTTATCGAAAAGATTATCAAAAAACTTCAAAAGCAAGGGAATACTGTCGTCAGTTATAGTATTTTAGCAATAGATGATGTTGAGGCGTTCGCTTCAGAATGTCATATTGACGACAGAATCATTATTGTAGGTGGCGATGGAACGATAAATCATTTAGCTAATCGAATCTATGATTTAGATTTTAAACAAGACCTATATATGTATCAAGCTGGTACAGGTAATGACTTTATTAGAAGTTTAAAAACTAAAGACAAAGTCGTGTTAATTAAAGACTATATTAAAGAATTACCTAAGGTAACCTATAGAGAAGAATTCAGGTATTTTTTAAATGGGGCTGGTGCTGGACTCGATGGATATATTGGACATCTCGTTAATACATCAAGATTTAAGAAAAATAAACTAAACTATTTTAGACATGCTTTTGAGGGTTTTGCTAAATTTAAGCCTATTTCAGCTGAGATAACAGTAGATGGCATATCATTTAGAGAAGAAAAATTATGGTTTGCTAGTATGATGCATGGTGCATACTATGGTGGTGGAATGAAGATTGCACCTAAAGCACATCGTAAAGATAAAGAATTACACTTAGTTATCGTTAAAAACGTACCCAAGTGGATTCTTATATTAATTTTCCCTTCTATTTATTTAGGTTGGCATGTCATATTCAAATCATGGGTAAAAATATATAAAGCACAAGAAGTTTCAATTCAATTTGATAAACCTACTTACCTTCAGATTGACGGAGATGTAGAATATCCAATTGAATCCTTAACAACAACCATTAGTGAATAAGCAGCAATTGCTGCTTTTTTATTTGGACATAAAAAAAAGGGTTGTAGATAACCCTTATCTTATTCTACCTAATCCTAATTTTTTATAAACCTTAAACATCTTTCTAGAAGCAATAACACTAGCACGTTCAGCACCTTGATTTAGAATCTCATCAAGTTTTGTGTCATTAATGATTTCGAAATATTTCTGTTGAATAGGTCTTAAAGCATCTACAACGATTTCTGCCAAATCATCTTTAAATGTTGCATAATTAGAGTCAGCATATTTCTTTTCTAAATCTTTGATTGAATAATCTGTTAATGACGAATATATTTGCAATAAATTTGATATTCCTGGTTTATTTCTAACTTCGTATTTAATGATACCATCAGAGTCTGTTACTGCACTTTTTATTTTCCTTCTAACAAGCCCTAAATCGTCTAGCAACAAAATATAAGATTTTTCATTCTCCCCACTTTTATCCATCTTTTTTGTTGGATCAGTTAATGATTTTATTCTTGCTCCTGTTTCAGGGAAAAACCCTTCAGGGACAACAAATGTTTCTCCATATAGATTATTAAAACGAGTCGCCAAGTTTCTAGTTAACTCCAAATGTTGTTTTTGGTCATCACCAATTGGAACGACATTTGCATCATATAATAAAATATCTGCAGCCATTAATGCTGGATAAGTTAAAAGAGAAGTTCTAATACCTTCTGTTTGTTTTCCTTTTTTGTCTTTATATTGTGTCATTCTTTCCATTTCACCTACATAAGCAGTAGATTCCATAATATATCCTAACGCAGCATGTTCGCTGACTTCAGATTGAATAAATAGATTAACTTTTTCAGGATCTAGTCCACAAGCAATATACAATGCTGCAACACTTCGTATATTTTTTCTAAGTTCTAATCTATCTTGTGGTGTTGTAATTGCGTGAAGATCAGCAATAAAAATGAAGTGCTCATGGTCACTTAATTCATCTTGTAGTTTCACAAATTGTCTGAGTGCCCCAATATAGTTACCTAATGTAAGTTGACCTGTAGGCTTTATGCCAGAAACAAGTCTTTTTTTCTTTTCTGGGATAACAGCAATTGTTGGTGGAACAATTCTAATTTTCTTTTTTGGTTTTTTTGTCGTTTTGCTTGCTGGTTTAGTTTCAGTTTTCTTAACAGTTTTCTTTACTGTTTTTGTTGCAGTTGCCATAATATTCCTCCTATGGTTATCAAATAAAAAACGCCCTTAGATAAAATCTAAGGACGTAAATTTTACGCGGTGCCACCTTAGTTCTAGAGAAAATCTCTAGCCCTCAATGTCGTTATAGCCGACATACTTATATGCTCATAGGGTCCAACCATTCACAATCTAGCATTGGTTTCCAGCATCCCAACTCTCTATAGATAGATTTATGTGAATTATTTCCTAATCATCGCATAATTTATTATACATCAATAATTATTTTTCTTCAAGAACTTTCTCAAGTTCATCCACTAAAGATGTAAAACGGTCAATAACTGCCATAAATGTTTCTTTATTTGTTAAATCCGCACCAGCTTTTGCTGCTTGGTTAACAGGATAGTCACTACCACCAGATTTAAGAAGACCTAAATAGTTTTCCATTGCATTCGGTTTTTTGTTTTTAACGTCAGCATAAATCTTTAGTGAGGCACTATATGATGTAGCATATTGATAAACGTAAAATGGATAGTAGAATAAGTGTGGAATATATGCCCATACATATTGTTTGCCATTTTCTTCAGTGATATCTAGATCATAATAATGCTTGTATAAATCAACCATAATTTTTGATAAAGCTTCATCTGTAATTGGCATTCCCTTTTCAACCAATTGATTTGCTTCATACTCAAATGTAGCAAATAAAGTTTGACGATAGAAGGTTGCCATTATGCCATCAATTGCTGATTCTAATAAATCAACTTTTTGCGCTTTTGATTCTGCTTTTTGAAGTAAGAAATCAAGAAGTGTATGTTCGTTAAATGTTGAAGCAATCTCAGCAACAAATATCGTGTAATCAGAAGTAGGCATTGGTTGATTTTTATTTGAGAAAATCGTGTGTGCACTGTGTCCTGCTTCATGTGCAAGTGTAAATACTGAATCTAGTGTATCATCATGATTAAGCAAAATATAAGGATGATATCCGTAGAATCCTGATGAATAAGCACCTGTGCGTTTGCCTTCTTGAGGATAAGCATCGACAAATCCATCTTCAACTGCTGATTTTTGATTTTTTACAAATTCTGGATTCATTTCTTTGATTGATTCAAAAAACATAGTTCTAGCATCCTCAAATGGATATTTAGTATCATCTTTTGCTAGTTTCATAAAGCGATCATAAGTATGATATTTTTCTAATTTTAAATGTTTTTTTCTTAATGAAATATATCGCTTAATCGGTTCAGTATTTTCATAAGCAACATCTTTTAGATTATGGAATACAGATGTAGGAATGTTGTTTTTGAATAATGCAGCATCTAAAGCAGATTCATAATTTCTTGACTTATAGTTTGCTGCTAGTTGTTGCAATACAAGGTTATATGTACTAGCGAAAGCAGCTTTATTTTCTTTATATCGTTTGAATGCTGCCTCAAAGACGAGTCTACGATCATCAGCATTTGGTACTTCAGCTAAAAGCGAACGATAATTAGATTGAGTTACTGTAATTTCTTTGCCATCGCTTAAAGTAACTTTTTCATCTTCAGCATCGACAATTGCTAAAGCTTGATATAGTGAAGCTGGAACACTTTTTGTAGGACCGAAATTAGCAAGGATCTTTTCTTGATCATTACTTAAGACATGCTTTTGTTGTGCAAAAAGTTTTTCCATTTGAAATTTATAGGTTTTTAGAAAGTCATCACTTTCTACAAATTCCATAATTTTCTCTTGACCAATGCTAATAAGCTCTGGTTGTGTAAATGATGTTTTTTGATTCAATTGAGATAACATTAATAACATTTGTTGGTTTTTTGCAGATTTAACAGTGTCTTTTAAGTTTAAATCACTGTTTAAATGAATATAAGCATATAACTTATAAAGTAATTTAGTTGTTTCCTGTTCTGCTTGGAAGAAACTTCTAAAACTTTCAAGTTCATTTAACTTGCCTTGAAAAGAAGCAAGTTTTTCAATATGCTCGGGTAATTTCTTCAAATCTTCATCCCAAGCCTCTAAATTTGGATAAAATACAGATAAATCCCATTTTGACATATGATTAAGTCCTTTCTCTTTTGTTGACTATATTATAACGCAATCTAACCAGAATCACCTAATGACAAAATTTTAATTATGTAAAATAGTGATAAAAACGTTTACACATGTTGAAAAATTGTCTAAATAATTATATAATTAAGCAACAGGGTAACCTGATGCAAGAACACAAAGTGCTATAGGCTAATACCTATGCTCCAAAAGGAGGAAGACAATGATTACTATTTTTACAACCCCAAGTTGTTCATCTTGTCGGAAAGCGAAAAAGTGGCTTGATGATCATAAGATCACTTATGAAGAAAAAAACCTATTTAACCAAAGAATTACCGAAGCAGATATTGATCGTATGCTTGAGAACGCAGAAAACGGATTTGAGGACATCATTTCAACAAGATCTAAAATATTCAAAGAAGAATCATTAGATGTTGAAGATATGAGAATTAGTGAACTAAAACAGTTTATTATCGAAAATCCAAGTGTTCTAAAACGACCAATCATGATAGACGGTGACAAAATGCAAGTGGGTTATAATGATGAGGAAATTCGTGTATTTATTCCTAAGAGACTTAGAGAATTAATTATGTGTGTTGATTGTCCTCAAGGTGAACATTGTGACTATCAAAGTGCGCTAAGACGTTATTTTGATGAAATAAAAAAAGACCAACAACATACTTAAAATATGAAAGCAAAATAAAAGGAACTCGTAAGTTCCTTTTTTGTTTGCGTAATTTTTATGCTTTCTTTTCAAAACTTAGTGTTAGATAGGAATAGTAACCTAGTCCAGAACCACCTAATAATAAAATGAATCCTAACACAAATGCTGTTCTAACTGCTGGTGCATATTGTGAAACAATAAATATATCACCGTTAAGAACACCCCATTGATCCAAATGAAGACCAAACAACACTGTTAAAATGATTGAAGCGGATAATAAGAAACCTTTGTTTTCAAAGTACCACCCAATCCAAAGCAGAACAACTGGTATTAATAATTTATGTAATGACGGCATAACAAGGACACCGTATGTATTAAACCACCCCTGTGTTCTAATTAGTAACGCTACTAAAAAAAGCACACTAGCAACAACAGCTGTTATAAAATAAAGTAAACTACGTTCTTTCATTAGGGCCTCCATCGATACTTACTTACATATATTATTATAAGTTGTATACCCTTTAATGTCAATGTTATTATGATTTTAATTGCATAAAAGGGCTTTAAATAGGTGTAAAACATTTATTGTTATGCTGTTTTAGTAGGTTTTTCTTCTTTATCAGGTTTGAAAATCGCATAAAGTGACGATAATACAGCTGCAACAAACCCAGCAGCAAAGCCATTATTATATAGGTCAAAGCCACCTTGAAATGCTAATGCTAATGGTGTTATTAATAAATGGATAAAACCTGCAATAACACCAGCTATAAAACCGTACTTTCCAGCTAAAGGTGCTAACCCTGTTACAAAGAAGATAGCTAGTATCGGGCCAAGTGTTAATTCTAATGGTGTAAGAAGCACTGCCAACATCGCTCCTAAAACAACTGGTATTGAGTTTAATGGGTGCTTTCCGAATGCAGCAAACCCTACAATTGTAAGGATTGCACCCATAACAGGACCGTTTATATAAATACCCAAAGCAAGGACGATTGAGACTGAAAATAGCCCCATAACACCAATATTCAAAATGGTTGCTTCTTTGCCAGCAATCGCGGGGAAGTCAGTGATTAATCGTCCTGATCTTTTTAATATTAAAGGATATTTTTGATAAACTTTAGGGTCCATCATAAATGCAATAATGATTAATAAAATGGATACAATGATGGTAGACCAAAGTAATTCCAAATGATATGCATTATTGACTTCCACACTTCTTTCAATAACGGTGAATGACGAAATAATACCTGTTAACAACATGGATAATACACCCATAGAAAATCCGGTGTTATATAAGTTGTATCCCTGGTGGAATTTAATAGCATGTGCGTTAAAAGATGGAAGAACAAAACCAACTAGTAGACCAACTGATATCCCAAGTGGAATGGATATATAATATTCTAAGCCAACACCAAACATCAGATAACTAACGATTGGTGAAATACCAGATGATAAAAGAAGAACTAGAATGTAATTTTTTAATTCTGTTTTTGTTATTTTAGCATAAAAATAAATACCAACATACATCGGTATTGCGTTAAAAATATTTTTCCCAAAAAAGGCAAATCCAGCGATTGTTAGTAAACAAGCAAAAATAGGACCTGTCATTTTTAGGTCTAATTTTTTAATCAAAATTAAGTTTAAAATAACTGTCAAAGAAACATTGATAAGTGTTGCTGATAATCCACCAATTAAAAGATAATCAGAAATCAAAATACTTGGACTCATTAAGATTGCTATGAAACCGTGATATATTGTATCAATAGGTTCAATGATAAATGCAATGATAAAAATAACACCAAATATAAATGGTATCAACATATTCTGTTTCATAAAATTCAATATCTTAGTCATATTTATTTCACCTGTTGAAAACATTATAGCAAAAAAAAATACAGGATGTAAAATAAATATAAAAAAAGATAGCAAATTTTTGCTATCTTCTACACATAAACGCTCTTTCGCTTTTTCTTTTTGTTGGTTGAACTTCAATTTGATATTTGTCTAAAAATTGTTTGAACAACTTTTGACCCTCATCATAATCATTAACTTCATACTCAACTTCGTAATCGACGATATTACAATATTCACAACGATCCAAGAAAAGTGTACCACCTTCATATGGTGTACTAACCCTATAATTATCTAAAGAAACTCTAAACTCAACAAAATAATCGATATCATCGAAAAAATCTTTTGTGTTAAATCCATTTTCAATCATATCTTTTGCTTGGTCAGGAGTTAATAAGACATGGCTTTCATAAGCACCTTTTTCACTTTGACTCTTTAGAGTGACTTTATATCTGTTTTCACCTTTTTGACGAATTCGAAGAATAATTTGTTGCTCCATTAACCTGTATTCATCTGTGTCAAAATAATGATTTACTTGCTTAAAAATATTGTTTTCTAGATTAAACAACTTAAGTAGTTCTTGATATTTTTCAAAAGTTATAGCAGTTTTAAATTCAATCTCGATATTCTTGGTCATTGACATCACCTTTCCGAAGAACATGTTGCAATTCATTATGCCCTTTATATTATATCAAATCAGGGATACAAAAGGAAGGAAAAACGTTTACATTCATAAAGACTAAGGATATATATTTGAATTAAATCGTATAAATGGTAAAATATAAATGATGAATAAAACATTCAAGGAGGAAATAAAGATGGCTATTAAAGTAGCAATTAACGGTTTTGGCCGTATTGGACGTCTTGCATATAGACTTATGGCAGATGATCCACAATTTGATGTAGTAGGTATTAATGATTTAACAGATGCTGAAACTCTAGCATATTTATTAAAGTATGACACAGCACAAGGTAACTTTAAAAAAGACTCAATTAAGTTTGAAGGAACTGACTTGGTAGTAGATGGTAAGAAAATTCCTGTCTTCAGCCAAAAAGATCCTAAAGAATTACCATGGGGTAAATTAGGTGTTGATGTTGTATTAGAATGTACAGGTTTCTTTACCGATGAAGTTAAAGCTGGTTGGCATTTAGAAGCTGGTGCTAAAAAAGTTGTTATTAGTGCACCTGCATCAGGAAACGTTAAGACAATCGTTTATAATGTTAATGATGATATTTTAGATGGTACAGAAGATATTTTAAGTGGCGCTTCATGTACAACAAACTGTTTAGCTCCAATTGCAAAAGTACTAGATGACAACTTTGGTATCAAAGGTGGATTCATGACAACGATTCATGCTTATACTGCTGATCAATCTTTAATGGATCAACCACATAAAAAAGGCATTATGTCAAGACGTGGCCGCGCAGCAGCAAACAGTATTATTCCAAGTTCAACTGGTGCAGCAAAAGCAATCGGTTTAGTATTACCACAATTAAAAGGTAAATTAGATGGAACTGCACTTCGTGTTCCAACAATAACTGGTTCAGTTGTTGATTTAACTGTTGAAGTTAAAAAGCATACAACACTAGAAGAAGTAGATGCAGCATTTAGAAAAGCAGCTAATGAAACATTAGCATATGTATCTGATCCTATCGTTTCATCAGATGTTATTGGTTCAAGATATGGTTCATTATATGATGCACATACTACTCAAATTGTTAACTATGATGATAGACAACTTGTTAAAGTGATGGCATGGTATGATAATGAAATGAGCTATACTGCACAATTAATTCGTACAGTTAGTAAATTAGCAAGTTTAATTAAAAAATAAAAAAGTGAGTTAATTACATGATTAAGGGCAAAATCAACGATGATTTGCCCTTTTTTGTTTGAATATCAAAAAATTTACGAAATAATTACGAAATAAAGCACTTTTTGTTTGACACAGCAGGGCATGTATTATATAATAGTTACGAAAATGAAAGAATATGCATTTTCTAAACAAATGTTAAAGGCAAACTTAAGGAAACTTAAGGACGCAAAGCTATAGGGCCTAAAAAAAGGTAGCCAGTTGTCATTTAGAATAAAATCTACGATATGTAGATTTAGAATTCTACGCTTGACGATATGGCTTTTTATATGAAAAGACATTAAAGTTAACGTAGGATACCTATGTTGACTTTTTTAAGTCTTAAGGAGGCGAAAACTTGCTAGGGAAGAAATATGTACCAATTGTGATTATCATCATGTTGGTTATTGCATTAGGTTTTACATCCTCAGCAGCATTCGCTTATTGGCAGGATGTATCACAAATTGGGAATGTTGTAATTCGGTTTGAAGGTGAAGATGCAAATCTAGTTGTTGAAGCTCAACATGAAGAATTTACCGGAAAACTTGTTCCTCAAGGATATATATATTTTGAAGGTGAAGTTGATGAAGTTATCTTTGAATACGATGTGAGTGTTGATAAAACACTAGTTCAAAGCATGAATCTCATCGTGGAAGCAAAAGATATATTAATTGGTGAATCTGATGAATATGATCATCTTGTAGACATTTCAATTGGAAATGCAAAAGAGTATTTTGTAAATGAACTTTTCAATAGTGTTGTTACAGTAACAATCGTTGTAAGGTTATTGGAGCCTATCGATAATGATGAGGCAGTAGAAAAAGGTTTGGACCTTGAGTTGGTTAATGTTGAAGATTCTGAATTAGCATATAACTCAATTAAAGGAAAAGATATAAGTTTTACAATAAGTTTTAGGGTTGAACCTAAAGAAGTAGAATAAAAAAAAGGGAAAATAAAAAAAGGGGATTTAAAAATGAGACAAAAAAATTTAGTAATTGGTTTATTAGTTATGTTGGCATTAGTAGTATCAGGTTTCACTTATGCATATTGGGCAAATGGTATTGCAGCTGATAGTGAAACTGCAATTGGAACAATCAGTGTTGGTACTGGGGAAACTGTAACATCAACAGTGAATGTTGCTGCAGCGGTTAATAGTCAAGGAGCTGATGATTTAGTTCCATCAGGATTTGGTGGTACTGGTAAAATCGAGTCATTGACATTAACATTCTCAGTTGATTGGGATTCAACAGGTTTAGATGCTAGTAATTTACAAAGTACATTAACAGTAGCTCTTGATTCTGCAGTAAATCCTACCCCAACCGATGTTTCAAGTCTGTTTGGTGTGTCTTATAATGGTACTGGAGCTGGAAATGCTGAGTATACTATAGTTTCTGATGGTAGTGCAGTTTCAGTAGTTGTAACTGTTACACTAAACGAACCAGCAAACCAAGCTGAATATGATTTAGTAGCTGGTTTAAATATTACATTAACATTTTCTTTCTCAGTAGCAGCTAGCACTACACCTGCACCATAAGAAGTAATATAGACTACAATATTATAAAAATTCAATAGGCGGCTGTCATAAGCTGCCTTTAGTACCAAATCAAGGAGGTGTCATTGTGGAAAAACTGAATAGATTAAAAATCATCCCTTTTGTCACAATGATCATTTTCTTGATTGTTTTTACACTTGATTATTCTTATGCATACTTCGCATCTGATATTGCTGGAGATATGCAAAATCCAGATGAAATGATAGTGATAGGAGAATGGGGACTTGCAGTAGCCCCACCACAAGGTATTCCTGAATACGTTCAAGGAGACACTTATGAAGTTGGGGATTATGTATGGTATGAAGGTAAAATCTACCAAATCATAAGCGGAGATTATGCTTCAGCACCACCTCCATCAAACGCTCCTTATGGTGCATTTAATGAGATTTATCATGAGTATGTTCCAACAAACACTTATTACATAGACGATGTTGTACTTCATAATGGTATGTTTTATAGAGTTATCAATGAAGGTATTGCAAATAGCAATGAACCAGGTACCAACGGTGCTGGATGGTTTAACATGTATTCCATTGTTTGGTCATCAGGTGGTACATATACAATTGGTGATTATGTTATTCATAATGGCTTATTATATAAAGCAGCTGTTGATTACAATCTACATTTGAATGAACCAGGTACATCTCTACATTGGAGAGAAGTTGGATCAGTCACTTGGAACAACTACACTCAATATGCAATAGGTGATCACGTTTTATATAATGGTATTCTATATCGCTCACTAGCTTCTCATACCAATCAAACACCAGGTACTGGTTCAAATTGGATCGAAGTTGGTAGTTATGAATGGACTTCATATACTGCCTATGCTAAGGATGATATTGTAAGTTATAATGGAAATTACTATATAGCTAAAAGAAAAGTCACTGGTGGTAACGTACCACCATCAAGTAATGCATGGAATAGTTATAACATGCCAGTTTGGTCTATTTCAGGAACATACTCTAATGGTCAATTGGTATTGCATAATGGAGACTTGTATCAAGTTGTTAACGCGACCAACGCGAATGCAAATGAACCAGGTACTTCATCAAATGCATGGAATCGTGTAGATACTGCTCAATATCAATGGTTTAATACATACGCAGCAAATGACCATGTACTCTATATTGGAGGCGTTTATCGTGTTCAAAACGTAACCAATGCAAATGCAAACACACCAGGTACATTATATAATGCATGGAATCGTATAGATACAGATGAATATCAAACATATAATGTTTATCAAGCAAATGATCACATCTTCTATAATGGAGATCCATTTAAGGTTGTCAACTTAACCAATGCCAATGCAAATACTCCAGGTACAGCATATAATGCATGGAATCAAGTAAATACGTCCGAATGGCAATGGTATAATACTTATGTCTTAGATGATTATGCATTCTTTGGTCTTTATGCATACAAAGTTGTTAATGCATCAAATGCAAATAATAATGTTGAACCAGGTACTGCAAACAATGCATGGAATCGTATTGGTACACTCTATTATCAAAGTTTTAATACATATGAAATAGATGATATTGCTATTTATGACGATGTTGCATATATTGCAATAGCAACATCTACAGATGTAACTCCTGGAGAAACAGGTTCAGAAGCATATTGGAACCTTTACTCCAATTAATAAGTTAAAAATACCCTTTATTGGCTGATTTTATTAACATTTATCTAAAAATATGATATAATTCATTCGATATATATAAAAACTTTTAAGGGGTAAATACAAGTGACAGAATCCAATAAAATTAAACAAATAATGAAACAAATAGGCTCAATTTTATTTTTTGTGTTATCGGGACTTTTGATTTTATATATTCTTATGGAAATCTTTATTCCCAATACAACCATTAAGGTTTTTCAGTTTAAACCTTATGTGGTGATCACAGAAAGTATGGAGCCTGTTTTAAATGTCGATGATATGATTATTGTCTATAATCCAAATTTAGACAACCTTGAAGAAGGAGATATCATCACGTTTATGGCGGATATTGATTATGATGGAACAAAAGAAGTTATAACTCACTACATTCACTCAATTACTCTAAATACAGAAAATGAAAGAGTGTATAGAACAATTAGACATGATGGAACAGTTCCTGATACATGGATATTAGGAGATTCAGATATCATCGGTGTTTATGGATTTAGAATTCCACAACTAGGTGTATTTGTTGCCTTTTTAAGAAGCCCGTTTGGGATTGCTGCTGTATCGGTTAACATTTTAGTCATTGCAGCAATTATTGTTATCGTTAAGTCTGGAAAGAAAGAGATAAAGAATACTGAACAATAGGGAAGTGAAAGCTTGGCTGAATATTTATCTACAGAAGAATTGCTGGCTCAATTAGCTAGACAAAAAGTCACTTCTGATCCACATATCCAAAAGAAAATTAAAAAGTTAAATATTAAAATTAACAAAAAAGCTATATTTTGGTCATTTGTGGTTTTAGCTATTCTACACACACTTCTTATTGCAATTCCGTTAATAATGCCCAATAGAGGTATTAACATTCTTGGTACAACAAATGTTTTAGCTGTACCAAATAATCAAGAACTTGATGAAGAATTAAACACAAAAATAGTTGTTATCAAAAAGTTTAAATTACAAGACCTTGAAGTTGGAGATAATATTCTGATTTATGGTCGGTACGGTACGGACATATATTGGATTGAAGAAGTTGTTGAAATCAGAGATTCAATTAATGAACTTGAAACGACTTTTGATGGTTTTATTTCCAATACAACTTCAATTGATGATGTGGACTTTATATATATAAAAGATGCATCTTTCTTTGGAACAATCTATTATGTATCATCGAATCTAAGAGGGTTTCTTGTAATGGCTTCAGTTCAAGGTTTAATTCTATCAATCATTTATGGCTTTTACATTAAAGAAAATAAAAAATAAACCTTTTTTAATAAGAGAGGTTTATTTTATTAAGAGGAGCTTATATGGAAAAAGTAGTTAGTAAAAAGATGGTTATAAATGCGATGTTTTACTTAATAACTGCTTTATTAGGTGGGTTTATATTGATGCAACTATTCGCACCAGGACATACAATTAAGCTTCTTGGATTTAGAAGTTTCGCTGTCGTATCAGATAGTATGGAGCCAGTTTATAACATTGGAGATATTATTATTGTTAAGCCTGTAGATCCAGAAGATTTACAAGTTGAAGATGTTATAACCTTCAAAGTAGATTTAAATAACGATGGAAGAAAAGAAACAGTTACCCATTATATCTATTCGATAGAAATGATTGATAATGAGCGACAGTTTCAAACGAATCCACATGGTTTTAATAATCCTGATCCATGGACGATTTCAGATGACGATATTATAGGATTGGTGCAATCTAAAATATCGTATGTTGGATATATTATTATTTTCTTTCAAATATTAATTCAAAATCCGATTTTTCTTGGTTTAATATTATTGAATATTACAATTATAGTTGCTATTGTCATGTTATTAAAGAAAAGTAAAAAGGAGTAAATTTATGCTTTGGAATGATTTAATTCACGAAGAACTTCAAAAACCTTATTTTCAACAACTTGTCTTATTTTTAAAACAAGAGGATGCAAATAAGCAAATACTACCTATAAAAGAAAATAGGATGACTTGTTTTAAGTTGACACCGTATGATGAAATCAAAGTTGTTATTATTGGACAAGATCCTTATCATAATATTAATCAAGCACATGGATTAGCTTTTAGTGTTGAACAAGGAAGTTATCCTCCAAGTTTAAAAAATATATATAAAGAACTTGTCGATGACATAGGTATTGCATATCCAAATACTGGTAATTTATCAAAATGGGCAAAACAAGGTGTCTTATTATTAAATACAGTTTTAACAGTAGAAGCACATCAGCCTATGAGTCATCAAAACAAAGGTTGGGAAACATTCACTTTAGAAGTTGTTAAAAAAATTAATGAAAAAGAACAACCTGTAGTATTTATTTTATGGGGTTCTCATGCACAAAAATTTATACCCTATATAGATATGAGAAAACATTGTGTTATTAAATCGGTTCATCCTTCACCATTATCTGCACATCGAGGTTTTTTTGGCTCTAAACCATTTTCTAAAACGAATAAGTTTTTAATCAAAAATAATATTGAACAAATTGATTGGTCTTTAACTTAAAAATGACGTTTTCTGTCATTTTTTTCATTTCATTGGTCATTATTAAATATTTCTAGTATAATGAGTTTGCAGAGTAATTAGGAAGCGTTAAGTGTCTAACCATGGGATGTCGGGTTGGAACGAACACGAAAGTGGCGGTTTTCTAATGCGTCCGCTGTAAGCAATTATGGTGGACCTCAAAAATAGGAGGTCTTTTTTCATGAAAAACAAACAGATTCAAAAGCTTGTTTTGGCAGCTTCTTTAGCTGCAGTTTCGGTTGTTATTGACGTATTTTTCGCTTATGCATTAGGAATTCCTAATTTTGGATTACCATTTTATGCAATCCCTATTATATTAGGTAGTATTATTTTAGGTCCAATGTATGGAGCGATTATGGGTTTTGTTGGTGATTATATTGGTGTCATGCTTTCACCTTATGGGTTCTTGCCATTATATGTGATTGGCCCAATCATTTGGGGATTTTTACCAGGTTTAATACTGCACAAGAGATATTCAGTATTTAAACTCGCATGGGTTGTTCCGTTAACTTATTTATTAGTTAATTTATCTAACACGCTTGCTGGTATTATTCACTTAGGATTTGAAACAACAATTCCACTTGTCGTACTAAGAATGGCACTCATTCCGTTTAACTCAATTATTATCTTTATATTGGTTAAGGATATACACAGGAAGTTGTTACCATTACATGAACAATTTAGCTTAGAAGCACAAATTTCAAAGACGTAAGTTTACTTACGTTTTTTTTATATTTTGATGAAAATCATGTATAATAAAACTGGTGATAAAATGGTCAAAGTTATTGGTGCGGGACTAGCAGGAGTTGAAGCTGCTTACTATCTTGCCAATCAAAACATCAAGGTAAAACTATATGAAATGAGACCAAAAAAGATGACTGCTGCCCATCAAACTGGGCATTTTGCAGAACTGGTTTGTTCTAATTCACTTAGATCCAATGATCTTCATAATGCAGTAGGCTTGCTTAAATATGAAATGTCTTTGTTCAATTCATTAATTATGCAAGCAGCACAACACTCAAGTGTTCCTGCAGGTTCAAGCTTAGCGGTAGACCGTGAGCTTTTTTCACAGTTTATTGAAGATAAAATAAAGAATCATCCAAATATAGAAGTTATTCAAGAAGAAGTACAAAATTTAGATATAGATCATTATACGATTGTATGTGCTGGTCCATTAGCAAGTGATGATTTATCAAAAAGTATTAGTGAGTTATTTCAATTTGAACACTTGCATTTCTTTGATGCTATTGCACCGATTATTGATGCAAGTTCAATTAATATGGAT
Source organism: Mycoplasmatota bacterium (assembly GCA_024650045.1). Classification (GTDB taxonomy): domain Bacteria; phylum Bacillota_I; class Bacilli_A; order Acholeplasmatales; family Acholeplasmataceae; genus Peloplasma. The sequence goes on from JANKMU010000007.1 coordinate 59,915, forward strand.
ATTGCTTACTTAAAAAGTAGATATGACAAAGGTGATGCAGCATATATCAATTGCCCAATGAATCAAGAAGAATATGAACGTTTTTATCAAGCATTGATTGAAGCAAAAGTTGTACAAATCAAAGATTTTGAAAATAATGTATTTGAAGGCTGTATGCCCGTTGAAGTTATGGCAAAAAGAGGAAAAGAAACACTGCTTTATGGCCCCTTAAAGCCAGTAGGGTTAGAACAAGACGGTTTAAAAAGACCCCATGCTGTGATTCAGTTAAGACAAGATGATGCAGCAAAAACAATGTATAACATTGTTGGTTTCCAAACCCATTTGACTTGGGATGAGCAAAAGAAAATTATTCAGATGATACCAGGGTTAGAAAATGCAAAAATATTAAGATATGGTGTTATGCACCGTAATACATATATTGAAAGTCCTAAATTATTAAATGCAAGTTTTCAAACAAAAAAATATCCTAAACTGTTTTTTGCAGGACAAATCAGTGGTGTTGAAGGTTATGTTGAAAGTGCAGCATCTGGATTGAATGCAGCGATTCAAATGAATTTACTTATACAAAACAAACCACTTAGACCTCTCCCTATTCAAACCATGATGGGAGCAATGGCAAATTATATATCAACACCGAATAACTCGTTTGTTCCTATGAATGCAAATTTGGGTTTGTTACCTGCATTGGACATTAAACATTCTAAAAAAATGCGAAAAGAACTATATGCAAAACGTGCTCTTGAAGCACTAAAAGTTTATAAGGAGGAGCTTTGATGCAATGTGTTGAGAATTTCAAAACGTTTTTAACAATTGAAAAAAATTACTCAAACCATACAATAACAAGCTATCTCAAAGACATCCTTGATTTTGAAACATTTATTAAAAGAGAAGAACTTGCTGCAGATTTACTTGATGTGACAAGAGAAAGATTAGGTAGACATTATCTAGCTTTTTTGGATGAGCAAAAGTATGCGAAAAAATCAATAGCAAGAAAAATCTCAAGTCTAAGAACATTTTATGATTATTTGATAAAAGAAAATGAAATTGATGTTAATATATTTACAAATTTAGAAACGCCAAAAGTACCTAAAAAACTACCTCAACTTATACAAGATGAAGAAATTGAAATGCTTTTTAAAAGTATTGATTGTTATAAACCACTTGGGTTTAGGAATTATGTTCTATTGGATCTATTATTTAGTTGTGGATTACGTGCAAGTGAAGTCATTGAAATAACGATTAAAGATATTCAGCTGGATCAACAACAAATATTAATTCATGGTAAGGGATCTAAAGATCGTTATATTCCACTTCACCAAAGATTAGTAAATGACTTAAGACAGTACTTGACATATATTAGACCCATTTTATTATCTAAAGGTCCTATCTCAAATGAACTAAAAGTCTTTATTAATTACAAAGGTACACCTTTAACTGTAAGAGGACTACAAGTTATTCTTAAACAAATTATTAAAAATTCTGGTGAAACATATAAAATACATCCTCATATGTTAAGACATGCATTTGCGACTACGCTATTAAATCATGGTGCAGATTTAAGGGTTGTTCAAGAATTACTAGGACATGAGCATCTTAAATCGACTCAAATCTATACGCATGTATCAAGCGAAAAATTAAAAGAGAAATATAAAACCACACATCCAAGGATGGTGAAAAAATGATACAATTTGGACCATTAATCATTGAAGATGGACTTATAGAAAACGGAACTGAAATCAAACGAAATACAGTGCGTGCAATTATTACTAATGAGAAAAAAGAAGTTCTTTTGGTCTATTCAAAACTATTTGATGACTATACTTTTCCTGGTGGAGGCGTTAAGTTTGAAGAAACTGAAATAGATGCATTAAAAAGAGAGTTGAAAGAAGAAATTGGTGCAATTGATGTCTCACACATCAAACCATGTGGACAAGCTCAAGAACGGAAATATGATTTTAGAGGAACTGATAATATCTATCTTCAAACATCAACATATTACACTTGTAAAATAGATTCCAATGGAGAACAAGCTTTAGTAGGAATTGAGCATTATCACGGTATTGAACCAAGATGGATGAACATCAATGAGGCGATTAAACATAACAATACAGTGATAAAAGATAAACGACATCAAGCAAAAGGATTAAGAACAGTTTTGATGCGTGAAAATATGGTTTTATCAAAACTTAAGGAGATATTAAAATGAGAAAATTTGAAGTGATAGAAAAATACAAACATTTAAACCCACAAATTCCGAAAAGAGCTACAGATAGTTCTGCAGGATATGATCTTGCTGCAATAGAAGATGTAACAATAGAACCTAATGAAATCAAAAGAGTTCCTACAGGTCTAAAAGTTCAAATACCAAAATCAGAAGCGATGTTTATCTTTGCTCGTTCATCAATAGCAACTAAAAAAGGATTAATTTTGAGTAATGGTGTAGGTGTTGTTGACTCAGATTATTACAACAATGAGAGTAATGAAGGACATATTATGGTTTCTCTTTTGAACATTAAAGATCATGCAGTAACGATTGAAAAGGGAGAACGTGTTGCACAAGGTATTTTCTTAACTTATCAAAAGACAGATAACGATGATACGGGAAACGTTGCTCGTCTTGGTGGATTTGGAAGTAGTGGCAAGTAAAAATGCTGAATTTCACCTATAAATTCATTGCATTTCCTTGCTTTTGACATATAAATATGTTATATTTATTAAGGCTATGAAAATAAGCATGCATCATGTTTGGTCGTTCTAGTGCCTTCGGGTGAACGATTTAATAGTGTTGCAGAAGAAAAAAACAAAAATGGAGGAATTAAATTTTATGGCAGTAGTTTCGATGAAACAATTATTAGAATCTGGTGTACATTTCGGACACGCGACACGTCGTTGGAATCCAAAAATGGCGCCATACATCTTCACGTCAAGAAACGGTATTTACATTATCGACTTGAAAAAAACAGCTGAAGAAATTGAAAAGGCCTATCAAGAACTATTTACAATTGTTCAAAATGGCGGTAAGGTACTGTTTATCGGTACAAAGAAACAAGCACAGGAAGCAGTTAAAGAAGAAGCTATCCGTACAGGTCAATTTTATGTTGATCAACGTTGGTTAGGTGGAACATTAACAAACTTTAAGACGATTCGTCGTCGTATCAAAAGACTTCATGATTTATACAAAATGGAAACTGATGGTATTTTTGAAAAACTTCCTAAAAAAGAAGTTCAACAATTAAAACATGAACGTGATCGTTTAGAAAAATTCTTAGGCGGTATCAAAGAAATGAAGAAAGTTCCAGAAGCAATCTTCATCGTTGATCCAAGAAAAGAAAACAATGCAATCTTAGAAGCACGTAAATTAGGTATTCCAGTATTCGGTATCGTAGATACAAACTGTGATCCTGATGACGTTGATCATATTATCCCAGCAAATGATGATGCAATCCGTGCAGTTAAATTAATTACATGGGTTATGGGTAATGCAGTTATTGAAGCTCAAGGTGGAGTTGTTGAAAAATTCGAAGATGAACCAATTACATCTGCTCCAAGAAGAGAAAGAACACCAAGACCTACAAGAGAATCTTCAAATGAAGACAGACCAAGTAGAAGACCTCAAAGAGATACAGCAAGTGCACCAGTTAAAGAAACTAAAAAAGAAGCAGAAAAAACTGAGGAAGCACCTAAAAAAGAAGTGAAGAAGACTGAAGAAAAACCAGTCGAAACAACTAAAGAAGCACCTAAAAAAGAAGTTAAAAAAGCTAAAGAAGCACCTAAAAAAGAAGTGAAGAAGACTGAAGAAAAACCAGTCGAAGAAACTAAAAAAGCACCAGCTAAGAAAGCAGTTGAAGAAAAAACTGTTGAAACAAAAGAAGTAGATCTTAGTGCAATGACAGTTGCTGAATTACGTAGTCTTGCAAAAGAACGTAACCTAACAGGTTATTCAACCCTTAAAAAAGCAGAACTCATTGATTTACTAAAATAATGCTAAAAGGGGACTTAAAAAATCCCCTTTATTTTTAAAACAAATTACTTAACTAAATAGGAGGATATATATATGGCAATAACTGCCCAAATGGTAAAAGAATTAAGAGAAAGAACTGGAGCAGGTATGATGGACTGCAAAGGAGCGCTAGATCACACAAATGGTGATATCGAAGCAGCAATAGATTATTTAAGAGAAAAAGGTATTGCAAAAGCAGCTAAAAAAGCTGGTAGAATTGCAGCAGAAGGATTATGTTCAGTGGTTGTTGATGGTAACGTTGGTGTTATCTTCGAATTAAACTCAGAAACAGACTTTGTTGCTAAAAACTCACAATTTCTTGATTTATTAGAAAAAGTTGGAAATACAATTTTAACATCAAATGCTATGGATACTGAAACAGCATTAAGTGCTAAAGTAGATGGTAAGACCATTGAAACATTACTTGCTGATGCTACAGTGACCATTGGTGAAAAAATCAGTTTAAGACGCGTTTCTAAAGTTGAAAAAACAGATAACCAAAGCTTTGGAGCTTATAAACATATGGGTGGAAGAATTGCTGTATTAACAGTTATAGAACCAGCAAATGAAGAAGTTGCTAAAGATATGGCAATGCACATCGCAGCACAAAACCCGAGATATTTAGATCGTTCACAAGTTGATCAAGAAACATTGGAACATGAAAAGCATGTATTAACTCAACAAGCACTTCAAGAAGGAAAACCAGCAAACATCGTTGAGAAAATGGTTGTAGGACGCTTAAATAAGTATTTACAAGATATTTGCTTAGTTGATCAAGGATTTGTTAAAGATCCTGACCAAAAAGTAAGCGAATACTTGAAAGCAAATAAAGCTTCTGTATTAAACTTCATCCGTTTAGCAGTTGGAGAAGGTATCGAGAAAAAAGAAGAAGATTTTGCAGCTGAAGTTGCAGCACAAGTACGTAAATAAAAATTATTTAAGGAGTGTGGCAAAATGTACCAAAGAGTGATTTTAAAACTTAGTGGAGAAGCATTGAAAGGTAATGGAACATACGGCATTCATCCTGTAACAGTGAAAAACATTGCCACAGAAATCAAAGAGATTTATGAATTAGGGGTCCAAATCGGAATTGTTGTTGGAGCTGGTAATTTATGGCGAGGCAAAATCGGTGAAGAACTTGGTATGGACCGTGCACAAGCTGACTATATGGGTATGCTTGGAACGATTATGAACGGTCTTGCTCTACAAGATGCACTTGAATCTGTTTTAGTACCAACAAGAGTGATGACAGTCCTTCCAGTAAGTTCTGTTGCTGAGCCTTATATTAGAAGAAGAGCAATGCGACATTTTGAAAAAGGAAGAGTACTTATCTTTTCCGGAGGAACAGGCTCACCATACTTTTCAACAGATACAGCAGCAGCCCTTAGGGCAGCAGAGTTAAATGCTGATATCATACTGATGGCAAAAAATGGTGTTGAAGGTGTTTATGATAAAGACCCTAGAAAACATGATGATGCAACCATGTACGATCAAGTATCTCAAGATGAAGTATTAAAGCAAAAACTTGCAGTTATGGATCAAACAGCAGCATCCATTTGTAGAGAAAACAAAATTGACATTTTAGTATTCAATATGAACACATATGGAAATATGAAAAAGGTTGTATTACAAGAACCTATTGGAACTTTGGTTAAATGGGAGGAATAACACATGAGTGAACAAGCAGATTTAATTTTAATGGAACTTGAAGACCACATGTCAAAAACACTTGAAGTGTTGAGAAAAGAATTCGCAGGTGTACGTACAGGTAGAGCAAATCCAGCGCTTCTCGATCGTATTTTAATTAGTTATTATGGTGTTGACACACCATTAAAACAAATTTCATCTATTGCAGTTATTGAAGGTAATCAACTCTTTATCAAACCGTTTGATAAATCACTTTTGAAACCAATAGAACATGCAATTATGGCATCAGATTTAGGGTTAAATCCTCAAAATGATGGTACGGGTATTCGATTATTCTTACCGCAACCTACTGAAGAAAGACGTCGTGAACTCGTCAAAGAAATCGAGCGAATGGGCGAACATTCTAAAGTTGGTATTAGAAACATTAGACGTGATGGAAATGACCATATGAAGAAACTTAGTTTATCAGAAGATGATGAAAAAGGATATATACAAGATGTTCAAGAACTTACTGATAAGTTTGTAAAAAAAATAGATGAAGAAGTAAAAACCAAGTCTGAAGAATTATTAAAAATTTAAACAAGAATTGATAAACCTACATGAAATTGCATGTAGGTTTTTTTGTATTTTATCAATTGATATATGCATTATAGTCTAACATGTATTGATATTCATGTTCGTAAAATGTATAATTAATAAATAACATGAAGAGCAGGTGAATATATGATAAGACTAGAACAGGTATCCAAATTCTATAAAACAAATGCATTAGTAGCAGTTGGTATAAGAAAAATCAATCTAGATTTTAAACTAGGTGAGTTCATTGTTATTACCGGAGAAAGTGGTTCAGGTAAATCAACTTTACTCAATGTATTAAGCGGACTAGACACTTTTGAAGAAGGTGAATTTTTTCTATTTGATAAACCAACATCACATTATACGATAGAAGATTGGGAAGCTTACCGAGCAAATTATGTTGGTTTTGTTTTCCAAAATTATAATATTTTAGATTCTTATACTGTCTACCAAAATGTATTACTTGCATTAGAATTACAAGGATATGAACCAGATAAGAGAAAAGAACGTGCACTAGAAATTATTGATAAAGTGGGATTATCACACCGTATCCATCATCGAGCAGTTAAACTATCTGGTGGTGAAAAACAAAGAACAGTTATTGCAAGAGCACTAGCTAAAGATTGTCCAACGATTATATGCGATGAACCAACAGGTAACTTAGATAGTAAGTCAGCAGAAGAAATAATAAAACTTCTTCATGAAATTAGTAGAGATAAACTAGTTATCCTCGTCTCTCACAATTATGCTGAGGTTGAACCTTATGCAACAAGACGCATTAAAATGAGTGATGGAGAAGTAGTTGAAGATATTAATCTTGCTGAAAGAAGAGTAGTTTCTAATGATCATTTATTTTATGAAAAAAAGGATGTTCGTTTTCTAACAACACTTCGTATTGCGTTTAGAAATCTAATCGCAACTCCTAAAAAACTTATGTTTATGCTTTTATTACAAGTATTTTTTGTTGTACTATCATTCTTAATCTATGGAACGATACAAGGTTTATTTCATGATAACGTCATCATACCTAATGGCAATGCAGCAAGTGAACACAAACTAACAGTTCAAAAATTAGACCATACACCTTTTAGTCAAGATGAAATAGAATCGTTTAAAAATAAAAAGTATGTTATTGCAGTGAATGAATATGAAACTATAGGACGTTTATTTAGAGGTATTGGTAGAGAAGATTTCTTTTCAGAAAGAGCATCAGTTTTAAAAAGTAGTGATTATGTTGATGGTAGAGCCCCACAAACTGAAAATGAAATTGTATTATCTCAGGGTTTAGCTTATTATCTTGGTGCTAGTATTAATGAAGATATAGAATTAAGGACTGCAAGCTCACTTAGATATACATTCTTTATTTCTGGTATCTCAAGTAAAACCAGTAATGCCACTTATTTTCATGATGATTACTTTGAAAATAAAGACCTCATTTTTAAATCAATCATACAAGATACCGGTATAAGAAGCATCGATGTTAACTATAATTACATGATTACTAACTATTCAAACATCACCTTTGACGAGTCATTTCCTGAATCGACAGCATTTGCAAATACAAGATATAACAATAACGGTATTAGAGATTCAGTCATCTTTATGCAAACAGGTTATGGAGACCATGCAAGTATTAATGTTGAGACAACATTTGCATTTTCTGAATCAAAATTGGATCTAATTGTTGATACAGAGACTTATCAAGGGCTTGTTGACTATTTTACAAGTGATGATATGAAACATCGAATTGTTCTCAATGTATACGATAGATTTGATGGTGAAAAACTATTGAACAGTATTGATCAAAGTCAGTATATTGTCTATTATCCTGCATTAACACAAAATACTCAAGGATCATCATTTGGTATTGCATTAACAGTGGGTTCATATATTGTAATCGGTGTTGTAGCAATTTTCATGTTTACCATATTACGTTTTGTATTTAAGAATATGTTAGAAACAAGAAGAAAAGATTTTGCAATTTATCGCTCTGTTGGAGCAAGCAAGAAATTTCTTAAATCATTGATACTAAGAGAAATTATTCTACAAATTATGATGGGAACACTATTGACAACTATTGTTATTATTGTTTCAAGCTTCTATGTTGGACGTATCGAAAACACAATGAGATTTATCACTGTTGGTGATATTCTATTTATACTGTTTGTGTTCTCATATATGACCATAAGAACATCAGTCAAATACAATGAAAGCATTTATCAAATATCAGTCATTGATACTTTGAACAAAAGTTTGGAGGTGTAATAGATGATTAAAATAAAACAATTATCCAAAACTTTTGGAATGAAACATAATCCAACCAAAGTTCTTAAAGATGTCACAGTCGATTTCCCTGAAAAAGGATTGGTTGTTATTTTAGGACACTCTGGTTCTGGAAAGACAACACTACTCAATATCATGGGTGGTCTAGAAAGACCTACTCAAGGTGAAGTCATCATTGACGAAAAAATACTGAAAAATAAGAGTGAAAAAGATTTTGACTTTTTAAGAAATCAAGAAATTGGGTATATTTTCCAAAACTATAATTTAATACCCAACTTAACTGTATACGAAAATGTTGCTTTATCACTAAGAATTAAAGGATATCAAGATGAAGCAGAAATTGAACAAAGGGTGTTTTATACTCTAAAAGCAGTCAATATGTTCTATTTTAGAGGCAGACTTGTTACCCAACTTTCAGGTGGTCAACAGCAAAGGGTTGCTATTGCGAGAGCTTTAGTAAAAAATCCTAAGTTTATTTTAGCTGATGAGCCAACAGGAAATCTTGACAGTAAAAACACTTTTGAGATTATGAATATAATTAAAAAGATTGCTGAAGAAAAACTTGTGATTCTAGTATCACATGAAAAAGACTTGGTCAGCCATTATGCAGATCGAATAATTGAAATAAAAGATGGTTTTATTACAAATGATTATATCAACCAAAAATCTGCACAATATGTTGTTGATGATAACACCATCTATATAAAAGATTTAGAAGAAGATATAAACATAAAAGAAAAATCTTGGGATTTAAGTATCTATAGTGATGAGAAAGAAAAAAATCATAACTATAAAGTATCTTTAATATTAAGAAATGGAACACTTTACTTAAATACTCAAGGACCAATCAAAAATATTAAAGTCGTTAACAATGAAAGCAATATAACGATTGATGAAACTAAAAAGAAAGCTGATGTTATAGAAGAAGTTCAATACAGTGATTTTGACTTAAAAGCATTAGAAGATGAAAAAGACCACAAGCAGTATAAATCTTTTATGACATACAAAAAAGCTTTTGGTGATGCATTACATAAACTTTTTGCGATGCAAAAAAGAACAAGACTAATGTTTTTTGTCTTCATCTTGATGGGCTTGGTGATTTCAATTGGGGTACCATTTATTAATAATGTTTTACAAGACCGCGCTATTTATTTAAGTGATCAACCTAATTATGTTAGAATCAATTCATTTGCTCCTAGCACTACAAATTATCGATTTTTACAGTCCTTAGAAAATATTGATGATGATGATTTCTTTATTAATGTTTATCCCACGACAAATATTAGATTTAATGTATATAGTATGAGGGGATTTGTTGATAACTTTATTTATGCTGATATTGGCATTCATGATCATCTTCGCCATAACGAATTGATTTATGGGAAAATGCCTGAGAATCAATATGAACTTGCTATTGATTATAGTTTGATACGAGAAGATTATACAAACCCAACATCATTATTAAAAGCTGTAGGTGTATGGGATTATAAACAAATTATCGGAAGAGAAATAGTTAATATTTATATGCCAAACAAGCCATTTATTATAACTGGTATCGTAGATACAGGGGCGAAGCGATTTTATGCAGCAAAAGAATCTATGCCATTTCTAGCATCTAACAATGGAATTCCTTATTTACCTTCTGAAATGTTTATTGGTGATGAGAACTTTATTTTAAACGGAAAAATGCCAGCACCATTTGATCCAATAGCAAGTGAACATGAAGTCATAGTACCCATTAGTTATATTGATCTCGATCCTACACTAGCAACATTTGATTTCTCTGCAGGCAGATATCAAATAGACTTTAATATTTATGCTACTGGTATGTATGAGTATACCGATGGAAATAACTTCGATCATTTAATGTTAGCACACCACGGAGATGTTTCATATAGAATATTCCAATATGCGATTAGTCAAAGAACAACATATATATATACTAATAATCCACAAAAAATCATGTTAGCTCTTGAAGATAATTACAGAAATATTCAAGTTGAATCCCCATATATGGAAGCAATGAAAGAGGGTAAAGTGTTTCTAATGGGTCTACAATCATTTGTAGCATTAGGTGTATTACTTATTATTTTATCTGTTGCGTGTATCTATTTTATGCTTAAATCTTCAATGACAGCTAATATTTATGAAATCAGTGTTTATCGAGCATTAGGTGTTAAAAAAAGAGATATCACCAAAAGGTTTGTAGCTGAAACATTTGTTATATTAACTTTTAGTTCAACGATCTGTTATGCGATTGGGACATATGTATTAGCAAAAATAGACTTAGCAGTTCTACTACAAGCTAATTATTTTCTTGTTACACCAATGAGTATTATTTCAGGGTTATTGATTATATACTTTATTGGAATGGTTGGTGTTATTCCAATCTATAGATTACTTAAAAAATCTCCAGCTCAAATATTAAGTTACTACGATATATAGGAAACAAAATAAGTTAATCTTCATTTAGCGTCATTAAACATGGCGCTAAATGTTTTTTATTACAAAGTTTTAATTGGCATAATTCATGTAAAAAATGCCTTAAAATGACGAAAATATAGTAAAATAAAAGGTACAGGGTACAAACATGGGTGATAAAATGATTAGATTAGAAAACGTATCAAAGTATTATAAATCAAATACGCTGGTTTCTGTTGGTATGCGCAAAATAAGTCTTGAACTAAAACTAGGCGAGTTTGTTGCAATCACAGGAGAAAGTGGTTCAGGAAAATCAACATTACTTAATATTTTAAGTGGATTAGACACATTTGAAGAAGGTGAGTTTTTTCTATTTGGAGAACCTACCTCACATTACACAATCGCACAATGGGAAGCTTATCGAGCAGCTTATGTAGGTTTTGTATTTCAAAATTATAATATTATTGATTCTTATACTGTCTATCAAAATGTTTTATTATCTTTAGAATTTCAAGGATATGACGAAGCATCTAGAAAAGACAGAGCACTTGAAATTATAGAACGTGTTGGATTAAGCCACCGTGTTCATCATAAAGCAAGCAAACTATCTGGTGGAGAAAAGCAAAGAACAGTTATAGCAAGAGCATTAGCAAAAGATTGTCCAGCAATCTTATGTGATGAACCAACTGGAAATCTTGATAGTAAATCAGGTGAGGAAATTATCAAACTTCTTCATGAGATTAGTCATGATAAACTAGTTATTATCGTTACACATCAATTTGATGAAGTTGCTAAATATGCAACAAGAAGAGTTAAAATGAGTGATGGCGAAATCATTGAAGACATTAAACTTACTAAAGGAAAACCGAAACAAATTGGTGCAACTGAAGTCACACAAAAAAAGATTGATTTGTTAACAACATCTAAAATTGCAATTCGTAATTTATTTGCAGCACCCAAAAAGTTCACATTTATGTTACTGTTGCAGTTTGTATTTGTTTTTTTAGCATTATTAATTTATGGTACAACAACAAGTCTTTTTCATCAAAGCGGATTGTTGCCAGATTCATTAGATGCTAGTGAGCATCAATTGGTTATTCAAAAGATCGATGAAACTGCATTTACACAAGAAGAAGTAGATTTTTTTGCTAATCATCGATATGTTAGAGCAGTTAATGATTATGAAACTATTTCAAATCTGTTTACTTCGATAGGAAGAACAAGAATTTATTCAGAGCGTACAGCTATTTTAAATTCAAGTGATATTTTAGAAGGTCGCTTGCCTGAACAGATTAGGGAAGTCGTGATTTCTGAAGATTTATCGATTTATCTTGATGTCGGTATTCTTGATGAGGTTGCGTTAAGAACAACAACGTTTGAACCTTTCTTGTTCACCATTGTTGGTATCAGTAGCACTGTTAATCGTGCTGTTTATTTTCACGATGATTTTTATACAGATCCAGATTTTGTTTTTAAGTCACTTGTGAATCGTGTGACAATTAACGTTATTGATGATGATGGAATTCAAGATGTTCGTGAGAGTTCATACCAAAACTATGTTATTGATGATTTATTAAACGATGATGAAATTCTTGTATATGTGAATTATGAAAACTCCGGAACAAGAGATGCAGTATTGACCATAGAAACTGGTTATGGAACCAAAATCGAATTGGATATACTAGCAACTTTCCAATTTTCAGAAGCTTTTTCAGAAGTTCATTTAAATCAAAAAAATTATGATGAATTACTTGAATATATGACAAGCCTTGATCATCGTTATAAAATTGTGTTAAATGTTTATGACCGTTATGATGGCCAAAGATTGCTCAATGCTATTGATCAGGATACATATATTATTTATTATGATGCATTGGCTCAAAATCAAGATTACACATCATTTGGTTATATTTTAAGAGTTGTATCTTACTTAATGATTGTTATAGTTGCATTGTTATTGTTTACATTACTTAGAGTTGTCTTTAAAAATATGATCATGACAAGAAAAAAAGATTTTGCAATTTATCGCTCTGTTGGAGCTAGTAAAAAGTTTTTAGGAAGTCTTGTTTTCTTAGAACAAATATTCCAAATTATTTTTGGATCAATATTAACTTTAGTGTTTGTATTTATTTTAATGTATTTTGTTCCATCTATTGCAGAAAGCATGAGATACATTGGATTGCTTGATATCTTAATTGTATTTATCGTATTTTCTTATATGACAATTATGATACCGATTAAATTTCATCAAAGTATTTATGAAATATCAGTCATTGATACCTTGAGCAAGAGTGCGGAGGTATAAGAAGATGATAAAGGTTAATCATATCGTCAAGAACTTTGGCGTCAATAATAAAATTAATGTACTTAAAGAACTTTCTATCGATTTTCCTGAAAAAGGGTTAGTCGTTCTTTTAGGTCATTCTGGATCAGGAAAAACTACGTTCTTAAATGTTATTGGAGGTCTTGAAAAGGCTTCAAGTGGTGAAGTTGTAATTGATGATAAAATCATAAAAAGTAGAAATGAAAAAGAATGGGATATTTTAAGAAGTAAGGAAATAGGGTATGTTTTCCAAAACTATCATTTAATTCAACATTTAACAGTTTATGAAAATGTAGCATTTTCACTACGTATATTAGGGATGCAGGATGAAGAGGAAATTGAACGACGTGTGATGTATATATTAAAATCATTACGTATGCATCACTTTAGCGGAAGACTAGTCACTCAATTATCTGGAGGACAACAACAAAGAGTTGCGATTGCTCGAGCAATTGTGAAGAATCCAAAAGTTATCTTAGCTGATGAACCAACAGGTAACCTTGATAGCAAAAATACTTTTGATATTATGAATATCATTAAAAAGATATCAGAAGATAAACTTGTTATTTTAGTTTCACACGAAAAAAACTTAGTTAGTTTTTATGCAGATCGAATCATTGAAATTAAAGATGGAAAAATAACTAATGATTATATCAACGAAAAGAGTTCACATTACGAAATAGATGATAATACTTTGTATCTGAAAGATATGAAAAAAGACACATCAATCGACCAAAACAAATGGAAGATTGATGCTTATCGAGAAAGTGATGATGATCATAGCGATTATCATGTAACTCTGGTTGTTAGAAATGATACTCTCTACCTAGATGTCAGTGAACCTATTAAAAACATTAGAATTATTAATAATGAAGCTAATATCAGTATTGACAACACTTATAAAAGCAGTGATGAACAAAAATGGGAATCAGAGATATCATTTGATTTAGATGAACTTAGCACTGAAAAAGAGTTGACTAAAAACAAGAGTTTTATTTCTGTTAAGAAGAGCTTTGTTGAATCTTTCTTCAATCTATTCACATTATCAAAGAGAATGAACTTAATGATTACGGTCTTTTTCTTAATGGGTATCGTTATGGCAATAGGGATTCCATTTATCAATAATGTTCAATCTAATAGAATGATATTTTCAAGTGATCAAGAAAACTATATATATGTTAACGGTCTTGCTCCAGGTGGTCCTAATTATCGAATTTTAGAATCGCTTAGAGAACCAAATGACGAATCATTTTATATCAATGTATTTAGAAGATCTCAATTTGTATTTGATACAGTATCCATTGATGGAGTCCAATCTAACTTTCTTTCTGCAGACCTCGGCCTAGTAGATCATATTGATGAAACAGACCTTGTATATGGTAGATTGCCTGAAAATCCAAATGAAATAGCGATCGATTTTAGTATTGTATTGGCTGACTTTTCACGCTCAAGATCAACTTTAAAAAGAGTTGGTATTTGGGATGATGAAAGTTTAATTGGAAAACGCATTGTAAACCAATACTTACCGGATCGACCATTCGTTGTTACGGGTATTGTTAATACAGGTGCAACTAGAGTTTATGCTTTTAAAGAAGCAATGGTATTTTTAGGATCCAATCATGGTAATAATTTCTTGTCTGCAGAAATGTTTTATCAAGATCCAGATTTTTCATATATTGGAAACTTACCAACAGAGTTTGATTCAAATAGAGGGTACTATGAAGTCTTAGTTCATGAAGATCATGTTGAAGATTTTCCAGGACTTGAATCATTTGATTTTTCCAATCAAGCAACATTTGAAATTGATTTTATTATTCATGCTACAGGTATTTATAGTTATGATTCAGATATTCAATTTAGTACAGATGTGTTGTTGTTGCCACATGAAGACGTGTCATTTAGAATATATCAATATACGATCAGTCAAATTACAGTATCTATTTATTCTCAAAGTCCAGCAAGAACGATTACTCAAGTGGAAAATAATTTTATTTCAGCTATACCGACATGGCCATATCAAAATGCTGTCAATGAAGGAAGAGTTTTCTTGTTAGGATTAAGAACGATGCTTGTTTTAGGAATCTTACTCATTGTATTATCGGTAACAAGCATCTACTTCATGCTGAAGTCTTCGATTGCTTCACAAATCCACGAGATTAGTATATTTAGAGCACTTGGAGTTAAAAAAGTTGATATTTTTAAAAAGTATTTAATTGAAACCTTTGTTAACTTAACATTTAGTAGTGTTTTGAGTTATTTGTTATTTACAATATTCTTAGATCGAATTGATCATGCTTTGATTGGTCAATCTTATTATTTTCTTGTAACAGCATGGGGAGTTATCATTGGTATAGGATTGATTTACTTTATTGGAATCGTCGGCATGATACCCATTTTTATGCTCCTAAGAAAATCTCCTGCACAACTTTTAGGGTACTACGATATCTAATGATTTCTTAATGATTTAGATAAATAATCTCTACAAGATTTTACACTTGTGGGGATTGTTTCTTTATTTTGTAGAAATATGTTAATTCTTTTTAAATATTTAAAAAGTGAGTCAAATACGGTATAATGTATTAAGGTGATTATAAGTGATAGATAAAAATATTCCTACACATGTTGCAATCATATTAGATGGTAACGGAAGATGGGCAAAAAAATATGGACAACCAAGATCTTTTGGACACTATCAAGGTGGAAGAAACCTTTTTAGCATTGCCACAGCAGCGAAGAAATTAGGGATTAAAAAATTAACTGTTTATGCGTTTAGCACAGAAAATTGGAAAAGACCAGAAGATGAAGTCAATTACTTAATGACGAAACCTATTGAGCTTTTTAATGAAAATAGAAATAGAATTCATGAAATAGATTATCGTGTTACTTTTGCAGGTAGAAGAGATCGTTTTAGTAAAGAGCTTTTGGAAGTTATTGAAACAATTGAAAAAGAAACAAAAGATAATCAAGGATTTGAATTAACAATTGCAGCAGATTATGGTTCATTTGATGAACTTGTAACTGCAGTTAACAAATGTAAACATCCTATTCGTAAAGAAGATATAGAAAAACATTTAATGGTCAAAGAACCAGTTGATTTACTGATTAGAACAAGTGGAGAGCAACGTTTATCTAACTTTTTATTATGGCAAGCATCTTATGCAGAGTTTTATTTTACAAAGGTTCATTGGCCAGCTTTTAGAGAAAAGCATTTGAAAAAAGCTATTCAAAGTTATCAAAAAAGGCATCGACGTTTTGGAGGTTTAAAATGAAAGATCGTTTAGTTACAGGGGTTATTTTAGCTGCAATCTTAATACCCATTGTTAGTATAGAAATATTTTTAGAAATGTTCCAAGTCTTAATGACATTGTTTGTTGTTATCGCAGCATTTGAAATGATACGTATGTTTGAAAGCAAAAAGAAATTTCAGAAATTTCCGAAAATTGGAATTATATTATTGACATTGGGAACTTTTTTTAGTGTTGGTGGTGTTATAGGGAATGTAGATCCTAATCCACTTCAAGCAAACGGTGTACTCAGCATCACGATTCCGATTTTTACGATTATTTTATTAAGTTTCCTTGTACTATTTAAAGATTTTAATGGTGAAGATGTTGGTAAAGCCTTAACTGTCATTAACTATGTTGGTTTAGGAGCTGCATCTATTGTTATATTAAGATTTTTAGGGGTTCGTTTTATTGTTTATTTATTGTTGATCACATCAGCAACTGATATATTTGCTTATATATTTGGTATGAAGTATGGAAAACGCAAACTCGCGCCACATATTAGTCCGAAAAAATCATGGGAAGGCGCAATTGCTGGAACTATATTCGCAACAATCATCGCATCAAGTTTTGCATTATTTTATGGTTCTGTTTTTTATCCGGGAACATGGATTGGTAATTTCGTAAACCTTGGTGGTGAGCAAACATTACTTGATAACTTTTCAAGTTTAGGGGAACGTAATCCTTTATGGGTTCAAGGACTTATTATTGTACCAGTTACCTTTTTAGCAAGCATTTTAGCTCAAATAGGCGATTTGGTTGCATCAAGGTTGAAAAGAACATATAATATTAAAGACTTTGGTACAATTTTACCGGGTCATGGTGGATTACTAGATAGATTCGATTCAGTCTTATTTGTCGCAATGTATTTAACAGCAGTGTTCTTACTGATATATAGATTGTTTCCAGCAATTATTGTATGAAAAATATATATGTATTAGGTGCAGCAGGTTCTATAGGTTTACAAACCTTGGAAATTGTTGAAAAAAGTAATGAAGAACTCAATATCATTGGTATGTCTCTTGGAAGTAATGATGTTTTGAATCAATCGATTATCGATCGATTTCCAAATGTTGAAATCATTTGCTTGAGAAATCAAAAAAGTTTAAAAACTTTTCAAGATAAATATCCTAACATCAAGTTTGTTTTCAGTGACCAAGGGTTAATTGAAATTGCTAAGTATCCTAAAAAGGGTATTGTTTTAAATGCGCTATCTGGTTCTGCAGGTCTGAGACCTACGGTTGCAGCTATTGAATCTAAAAAAGATATTGCTTTAGCAAATAAAGAAACACTTGTTATGGCTGGGGACATTATCAATCAATTAATCAAGATGTATCATGTTGATTTATATCCAGTTGATAGTGAGCACAGTGCCCTTTGGCAGACCTTAAGAGGTGAAGATCAATCTGATATCGAAAAGCTTGTTATAACCGCTAGTGGGGGCTCGTTTAGAGACCTTTCTAGAGAAGCGTTAAATGATGTTACACTTCAGCAAGCATTAATGCATCCAAATTGGTCAATGGGCGATAAAATAACTATAGATAGTGCAACGATGATGAACAAAGGATTAGAAGTTATTGAGGCGCATCATTTATTTGGATTACCATACCAAAAAATTGAAACCATTATCCATAAGGAGAGCGTTGTTCATGGGTTAACATATTTTAAAGATGGAACTGTTAAGGCTAGTCTTAGTTTATCTGATATGAGGATACCTATCGCATATGCTTTATATTATCCTAAACGACATGTATATGAATCAAGTCTTGAATTAACAAATTTAAGTTTTCAACCTATGGACTTTAAAAGGTTTCCACTCTTAGAACTAGCGTTTTACGTTGGTAAACAAGGTGGATTACTCCCTACAGTAATGAATGCAGCTAATGAAGCTGCAGTCAAGTTATTTCTAAAAGAACAAATTAAATTTTTAGATATTGAAAAAATCGTGATGGATACAGTCCATCAATTTGAAAACAAAATGGAACCGACACTTGATGAAATCATAACAACAGATGAATTGATCCAAAATCACATTTTGCTTACATATGGAAAGAGGTAGTTTATGTTTATCGTTGATTTAATTGTATTTATACTCGTTTTAGGGATTATTATATTAATTCATGAAGCTGGTCATTTTTATTTCGCTAAAAAAGCTGGTATTTTATGCCATGAATTTTCTATAGGGATGGGTCCTGCTCTTTATCAAAAAAGAAAAGGAGAAACGATGTATTCCATTCGTGGCATTCCAATTGGTGGATATGTCTCGATGGCAGGAGAAAGCATCAACGATGCTTTAATTAAAAAAGAACAAGTCATCGGTGTTAAACTCAACACTCAAGGTCAAGTAAACCAAATCATATTAAACGATGCTTTACCTAGTGATGTGATAGGAATCGTTAGAGCGTATGATCTTTATGGTAAAGATTTTGATCCATTATATATTGAACTTGAAGTTAATGGAGTAACTACAAGATATCCAGTTTTAAGAGATGCAGTTTATAAAATGACTGATAAAAAGGAAATGTGGATTACACCTTCAGAAAAGAGTTTTGAAAGCAAAACTTTATGGCAACGCTTTTTAGTTATTTTTGCTGGTCCTATGATGAATTTCATTTTAGCACTTGTTTTATTTTTAATTGTTGGTTTTTTCTTAGTTAAACCAAATACTGATAGTAGTGAAATAGATTATGTTGCTCTTCGTTCACCTGCTGAGACAATCGGGCTCGAAGAAAATGATATTATAACTGTAATTAATGGTAATGAAATTAACTCTTGGGATGACTTATCAAATGTCATGAGAAGCTTGGATTCAGTTTCTCTTTCCTTATCTTATACGCGTGAGGGTATAACTTATTCTGAATCCGATGTTATTGTGTCAACGATTATTCAAACAGCAGGGTTAGTAAATAGAACAAAAGATGAACAAGATGAAGATGGGAATTATTTAGATGTTGAGATTTTTTCTGATCAACCGATAATTGGACAATCATTTGGTCGTGCAAAGACAGATGGAAGATTGCAAGCATATGATGTCATTCAATCGATCAATGTTGATGGAAGAAATTATGTTATTAACAATTGGGATGATATCGTAGCTGTTTTTCAAACTGAGACTTCAGGTGATTTAACAATAACGTATTTAAGAGATGACGAGGTTTTAGAAGCCAATTATTCAATGATTAGTGAAAATGCCTTATCAAAACTAGGACATTCAGCTATAGTCTTTCAATTAGGGGTTAGTCCGACTGGTACATTTGATTTAGGCTATACATTATCATATCCATTTCTTGCATTCTATTCAAATACTAGACAAGTATTTGCTACATTAGGATTGTTATTTGATTCATCAGAGAATTTAGGCATAAGTGATTTATCAGGTCCTGTTGGTATCTTTTCATTGGTGAGTAGTACCACAAGCCAAGGTTTGGTTGCATTAATTGGATTTACAGCATTTTTGAGTATTAACATTGGTTTATTGAACTTACTCCCAATTCCTGCACTTGATGGTGGACGACTCGTCTTTTTAGGTATTGAAGCAGTAACAAGAAAGCCATTGAATAAAAAATTAGAGAACACAATTAACAATATCATGTTCTTCTTATTATTAGGTTTATTCGTTTTTGTAACTTATAATGATATATTAAAACTTTTAAGGGGATAATTATTTTCCCCTTTTTTATTTATTTATATCGCAAAAAATGGTAAAATAATGTCAACTTATTTATGGGGGCGTTTGTTTGAAACAATTTCCGATTGTTATTATTTTGGTTTCTAGTATCATGAATGGTTTTGCACACCTATTATATTTGATTGATACAAATATTTTGGAACTAAAGAGGATGCAGTTATTAATCTATGCACTTATTCGATTTGGAGATCTAACATTAATTTTTGGATTTATAGGTTTATTTCTAATGATTTCAAATCATAGGATTATCAAATGGCTATCATTAGGTTTTGTAATCATGGGATTAACTAGATTTTTTTTAGTCGAGTTTTCTGTAATTGGTGCTTTAAGTATGATGAGTTTTGTTATTTTAATCATTCAAGTAATATTTTTAATAACTTTTGTATACAACATTATGAAACAAAACAGTTCCTTAATGGTACATAATGGTTACTTAATCATAGGGTTGACATTTTTATATTGTCTAAGTATTCTATTTGCTATGATGATATCAAATCAACCACTGGCATTAGTTGAGTCAATATTAGCAATCTTTTATATCGGATTTCAAGTAGGTTTGTGGATGTTTTTCAAGCAATGGTACAAAGAATTGAATATTTCGACCAATCAATTATAAAAAAATGTCAAAAATATCTATATTAGTTCCATATTCAAAATATTATTAATAGCCTAATTAAGCGAAAAAGAAGTCATATTTAATGCTATTGAAAAGATTTCTTTTTTTTATAGCCAAAACTATTGACTTTAGGGTCTGAATATTATAGAATGATAAAGGTCGCTCCAAAAAGCGGACCCATTTGGATAAGTAAAATAAATTTGTAAAAGTTTATATATGTGTTGACAAAGTCAACGTTCAAGTGGTAGAATATTAAAGCACGCCAAGAGACGGGCATGCGATAGAAGGTCTTTGAAAACTGAATGATGATGAGTGTATCAAGAGAAACAAAAGCAGTAAAAAAAGAAGAGCTATAAACAAACAAAACATAAAACATTATGGAGAGTTTGATCCTGGCTCAGGATGAACGCTG
>JANKMU010000007.1:81174-81483 GCA_024650045.1 Mycoplasmatota bacterium
GGCGGCGTGCCTAATACATGCAAGTCGAACGAGAGCACTTGTGCTCTAGTGGCGAACGGGTGAGTAACACGTGGGTAACCTGCCCTTAAGACGAGGATAACCGTTGGAAACGATGGCTAAGACTGGATAGGAACATTGGAGGCATCTCTGATGTTTTAAAAGACCTAGCAATAGGTATGCTTAAGGAGGGGCCTGCGGCGCATTAGTTAGTTGGTGAGGTGAGAGCTCACCAAGACAGTGATGCGTAGCCGGACTGAGAGGTTGAACGGCCACATTGGGACTGAGAAACGGCCCAAACTCCTACGGGAG
>JANKMU010000008.1:0-31245 GCA_024650045.1 Mycoplasmatota bacterium
AATCTCATATGTGATTAGTCGAAAAAATGATAATAAGCTGGTCATTGAGACACTCAATTTAGCAATTGGGAAAACAAAAGATCTGAATGGACTCATCCTCCACTCAGATCAGGGAACTCAGTATCTTTCAACCGAGTATAGGACCATCTGCGAATCTAACGGCATACTTATCTCCATGTCTAGAAGGGGTACACCATTAGATAACGCAGTAATTGAGAGTTTCCATTCAATCTTGAAAAAAGAAACTCTATATAATAATGATATCAAAAATTTAGATGAATATATTCAAAATGTCATAGATTGGCTAGAATTTTACAATACTCGTCGTAGAAAACAAAAAAAGTAGACACCTTTTTTTTAATGTCTACTTTTTGGGGTTCAGTTCAATTTGCTCACCTTTATCATTATGTATTAAAATGTTTCCGATATAGTTTTACCTTGCATATGTAAGATTAAATAATCAGGTCCACCAGCTTTTGAATCGGTTCCACTCATGTTGAAACCACCGAATGGTTGATAACCTACGATTGCTCCTGTACACTTACGGTTTAAATAAAGATTTCCTACATGGAACTCTTTTCTAGCTCTTTCTAGGTTCATTCTATTTTTAGAAATGACTGCACCAGTTAAGCCATATTCAGTATTATTAGCAACCTCAAGTGCTTCATCAAATGATTTCACTTTGCAAACTGCTAGTATCGGCCCAAAGATTTCTTCTTTCATCAATCTAGCATCTGGTTTCACATCAACATAAATCGTTGGTTCAATAAAGTATCCCTTTGATTGATCTGCTTTTCCACCAGCAACAAGTCTTCCTTCTTTTTCTCCAATTTCAAAATATGATGTAATCTTTTCAAACGCTAAATGATCATTAACAGGTCCAACAAAAGTATCTTTGCCTTCTGGATTTCCGATAGTTAATTCTTTAGTCAATTTCACCATTTTGTCAACAACAACATCGTATACATCTTGATGAATAATTGCTCTCGAACAAGCACTACATTTTTGACCACTAAAACCAAATGCTGATTTAACAATAGACTCAGCTGCTAAATCAAGATCAGCTTCGTTATCAACAATAATTGCATCTTTACCACCCATTTCGGCAATCACACGTTTTAACCAAATTTGACCTGGTTGAACTTTTGCTGCTTTTTCATAGATTTGAATACCAACAGCTTTACTTCCTGTAAAGGATATAAATCTAATCTTTGGATGATTGACCATATGATTACCAATCTTAGATCCACTTCCAGGAACAAAATTCACAACTCCAGCTGGACATCCAGCTTCTTCTAATACTTCCATAAATTTATATGCAATCACTTGTGTTGTACTAGCTGGTTTAATTAATACAGTATTTCCAGTAACAACTGCAGCGGTTGTCATACCGGTTAAAATAGCAAGTGGAAAATTCCATGGTGCAATAACAACACCGACACCCAAAGGAATATATTTATATTCATTTCTTTCTAGGTTTCTTCTACTTAAAATGGCTTGATCAACTTTTTCTAACTCAAGCATTTGTCTTCCATAATATTCAAGAAAGTCAATTGCTTCAGCAACATCAGCATCAGCTTCACTCCAAGGTTTACCTGCTTCTTTTGTCATTAGAGCACTAAATTCAAATTTTCTTCTTCTTAAAATAGCCGCAGCTTTAAATAAAACATCTGCTCTAACTTCAGCTTTAACATCTTTCCATGTTTCAAATGCACTTAATGCAACTTGAATTGCATGTTCTGCATCTTCCATAGATGCTTGTGAGATGGTTCCAATAACTTCTTTATGATTTGATGGATTTATCGATTTGACTTGCTTTTCGGTTTTAATTCTTTTACCACCTATTATTAAATCATAATTTTTCCCTACATAACTAGATACAATTTTCAAACCTTCTTCATATTTTTTGATATTCTCTGGATGATTAAAATCCGTAAGTGGTTCTGTTTTATAAGTATAAATAGCCATAATATCTCTCCTTTTTATACGACTGACTTTTCGACGTGAAATTGATCTGCATTTTTAAAGCGATCAATTTTTAATGATGCCATGTCAATCGTTGTTTTTTCATCTAAAATCATCTCACTAAGTAATAAACCTGTCATTGGAGCGAACATAAAGCCATGTCCACTAAATCCACAAGCCATATAAAAACCTTCTAGTTGGTCGGTGTCACTAATAATAGGTTGACGGTCAGGGGACATATTATATGAACCTCCCCATTGTCTAACAACTCTTAGATTGCCAATCATTGGCATAATATCGACGACAGTTTTTGACATGTGGTCCAAAAACTCCCAAGTCGATTCAGTACTATGTCCTTTTTCAACATTTGGATTACTTCTTCCCATTAAAAACGCACCATGGGGGACTTGCTGGCAATATATATTTTTTGAAAATGACATGACCATGGGTCCTTGTATCTTTTCAATGGGTTCTGTTGCTAATATCTCATGGTTTTCTGAATAAACAGGAATGTCTACTCCAGCCATATCCCCTATTTCTTTTGCATAACCACCAGCTGCATTAACAACTTTTGTTGTTTCATATATGCCTTTATCAGTTATAACTTTCTTAATCTTTTTATTTTCGGTTTCAATTGCTGTTACTTTCTCAAAAAACGAGAAAGTTACACCTAATCTTTTAGCTGCTAAATAATATGCTTCAGTCATTTTAAATGGATTTAAGTGACCATCTGTTTGACAGAATGTTGCACTTATAAATGCATCCGGATTAAGATGAGGTACAATTTTTAATGCCTCATCTTTTGTTAATTGCTTAGATGGAATACCTAATTCATTTTGTAACTTCACGTTTTGACTAAACTGTTCATGTTCTTCTTGTGTTGTTGCTAGCATTAAATATCCTTCCTGTTTAAACTCCAAATTCCCATCATATTCTAAAATTTCTTCAGCATTCGAAAAAAATTCCATACTTTTTTTAGCTAATATACAATTCATTTTGGTGCCCCATTGTTGTCTAACACCAGCACCACAACGACCTGTAGCTCCATTTGTAAAATATCCTTGATCGACAACATGGATGTCTTTTACACCTTTTTTCGCAAGATTATAAGCAATACTGACACCGCTGATACCAGCTCCAATAATTAAAATGTTAGCTTTCATCTTCTTGATCCTCTGCAATTTTACCAAGTGGAACACCTGTAATCATTGGTCTAACCTTATGAACAGGAACATCTTTAACTGGTATATTCAAATGGTTGCTGATTTCTCTTTGTACCAAATGACCACATGTATTAGCTTGACATGGTCCCATACCGACTCTAAGTAATCTTTTCATATCTTCAAAGGTTGTATATCCTTGATCTAAAAAATCATGTATTTGTTGTAAGGTGATGTCTTCACAACGACAAATAATAATATCTTTTTTATTCATGTTTTCCTCTTATCGTCACAAAATCATGCAAATATTCTACAGGAACAGACACCGTAACAACTGCTGTATGATCTTGATTTTTTGTAAGTAATACATGTTCAACTTGTGCATCACAGATAACATCACCACTGCGATTAACGCCATCCCAAACATCACCTTTAGTAGGATGTGGTAAGAACTCATATGGAACTTTAAAAACTGCTTCATTTCCTCTAATTTGAGCAATAACAATGGCTAAACCAGGACAACTTGGTACACATAAACCACAACCAGTACAAGATTCTACATTGAGTTTTGGTTGAACATTGATATTAGGACCAATATCAATTGCATCAAATGGACAGCTTGTACTACATGGATTACATGGAATATCTTCATAGCATTCTAAAATTGCTTTTGGCTTTAGTAATGCTTTATTTTCTGGAAATCTTGATAAAACTTGTTCTCTTGATGGAATACCTGTTTTATTAAGCATGTGTCTCATCCTCTCTCAATTTAGCTAATCCTATTTTAGTTTTTATACCAAAAGGACCATCTCTTAACATCTTGAGTTGTTCTTCGTATAGTTCAACTAATTCTTGATGTTTTGGATGTTTCATATCAAGGTCTAAAGCAACATATAAACCTGTTAAATAACCTTCCATCATTGCAGAACTTGCTTCTTCAATACCAACTGCATCCCCACATACATAAACTGATGGTATAGTTGATTGATGGTGATGGTCTATAACAGGAACAAATCCACCTAATTCAGGAATAAACTTTGTCTTAGCACCAATCATTGATATCAATTGATGCATTGGTGATAAACCAACGGAAATACATAGTGCATCAACAGTGATCATCTCACTTGTGTTGGGTATTTCTTGCCATTTTTCATCCAATTTAACAGTTTCAATGGCTTCAATCGCATCTTTACCAATCGCTTTTTTAACGGTTGTTGATGTCAATATGGGAATGCCTAATCTTCTGATTTTAGAAGCATGTACTTTATAACCACCAATTGTTGGTGCAGCTTCAATGATAGCTTTAACTTTGACGCCTGCTTGCAGTAATTGATAGGATACAATTAGTCCAATATTACCGCTACCAACCATGACAACTTCACAGCCTGGTAATACACCATAATTATTCATTAAGGTTTGGATAGCTCCAGCTCCATAGATGCCAGGTAAATCATTGTTTTCAAATGCAAGAAATTTCTCACTAGCCCCTGTAGCAACAATCACAGAACGTCCTTGATAGCGAACGTAATTCTTATCATCATATACAGTAACAACGTTATTAGGGTATAACCCAACAACCGTTGTATTTTTCAGAACTTCAAGATTTGGTTGGTTCTCTAAATCCTTAATAAGTTTTTTAGCGATGTCAAATCCTCTTGTTTTAGCATACTGACTTTTTGAACCAAAAAACTTGTGCGTTTGCTTAACCAATTGTCCTCCTAAATGAGGACTTCTATCGATGATCAAAACTTTTACACCAGCCTCAAGTGCTGTTTTTGCAGCACATAATCCTGATGGTCCTCCACCAATAATAATGAGATCTTTTTTAATCATTTTAAGACCCCCTTATTCTTTTGTCTCTCAACAGTCATACCTTTTTCTAAAGGTGTTATACAAGTTCTAACATTAGGTTTGCCATTGACAACCATGTTGCACGATGCACAATTTCCTATAGCACAATAAAAACCACGAGGACGGTTTAGTTTTATACTATAACTCAAGGTTTTTATGTCTAAATCATGTAATGCAGAAGCGATGGTGTCACCTTGATATCCTTTAACTTTTTTACCTTCAAAAATAAAGCTAATCTCTTCCCTATCGGGAAATGTCAAAATTGGATGTTTTTTTATTCTCATGTTTAATCCCTTTGTCTTTTTTAGTTTACTGTTTCTATTTTATCACATATTTATGTGATATGAAAGAGTCCAAAGAAAAACGCTTACATAAAATGTTGCTTTTATGAATTGTCAATAAAGTTTATAAATTAAAAGAAAAAGGAGCATACATTTTGCTCCTTGACTTGATCTTTTTTGAATGATTTATAGAAGTTCTTCGATGTAATTTTCCAAATCTACTGGTCTAAATGATGGAGAAAATCTTTGAACAACATTCCCTTTTTTATCTATCAAAAATTTAGTGAAATTCCACTTAATTTTATCTGATTTTGATACCTTAGATAAAAAACTAGTTGTTCCTTCTTCTACCATATCTTTTTTTATTTCTCCTCTTAAAAATTTATATAACGGATGTGCGTTTTTTCCATTAACTTCAATTTTTGCAAATGTTTGAAATTGTGTACCATAATTGAGTTGACAAAACTCTTTAAGCTCTTGATCTGTTCCTGGAGCTTGATTCATAAATTGATTAGATGGAAAATCTAAGATTTCAAATCCTTTATCATGATACTTTTCATAAAGTTTTTCTAGTCCTTCATATTGCGGAGTAAATCCACATTTTGTAGCAGTATTAACAATGAGTAGGACTTTACCTTTATACTGACTTAAAGAAACTTCTTGATGCTCTGCAGTTTTTACTTTATATTCATAGATTGACATGATTTCATCTCCTTATCTATACACTTATATTATAACAAATTTTATAGTTTAATCATAACGAGTAAATCATCTTCTCTTATTTCAATAGTCTCTTTATTGTGTAAATCTCCTTCAATGATGATAAGCTCCTCATCTCTTAAGTAACCAATAATCATATATGATTTATCAAATGATTGATAAATGGACTCAATCAATTGTTTTTTTGATTCAAAAACAATTGGAAAATCATCTTTTAAACAACTATTTGCTTGATGAATTGTAATCGATTGATCATCTTGATTGTTTTCATTTGGTGCAATCGTTAAAAGTTCTTCGTAAAATGGAGCTGTTTCTTTAAATAAAGCAAGTTTACTCAGTAACAAAGAAATGATTTTATTTGAAATAATTGTGTTGTTAATGCTAAATCCTTTAACGATAACATCGTTTTTAGGGTTTAGAAGTTCAACAATAATATGTGTGTTCTTATTGACTAATTTGCCTTCAATAAATATTAAGTTATGGATAACATTAGCATCAAGTGAATCTTCTGTTTGATCTTCATTACTTAATAATAATATTGTTGCTTTCTCATTACTTTGATTCAATGTGTTTACCAACTGTTCTATTTCATTTTCATCAATCCAAGTTGCATTGAAACGACTTCCATGAATCTTTTCATATTGTTTAAAAGAATCTAGTATGAATTGTAGTTTATTATTCTTTCCAATAATATAAATAGATAGATTTGCTTTTTCAGTTAGCTTAGATGTTTTCAACTTTAATGGTTTAACTGTATGAACTGATTTTTTATTTTTAATTCCGTTGTTGGGCGATAAAACAAATAATTGATTATTTATTTTCGCTAGAGGAATAGCATGAGAATGTTCCTTTAAACATTCATCAAAAGTTACATTACTAATCGCATAGACTTCTGATCCTTTAAAAGAAAATAGCGATAAATATACATCCTCTATATGGTTTTCAATCAAAGTTTGTGCGATAATTTGTCCTAATCTTCTATCAAAACAAATCGGCATTATATCATGTTCATGTAATGTTTTAACAACTTTACCTAAGGTTAATATTTTTTCTTTTGTTTTAATATGTTTAATCTCCACTACGATTGGTGGTTTATTGATAAACTCAATAGGTCCTAGCGATAATATGTTTTTGATTACGAATAAATCACTTTTCGTCATATCTTTGATTACTGATTCATGCTGATCAGGATTCATAATTAAAATAGCTTTAGCATTTTCAATAGATATGTCTTCAAGATTTGTTCTCAATAATGGATCTCCTGTCTTAACTAATACATTAATTCGTTTAATACTTTTAGAGTGATTCGTTTTTTCGATTGCATTTATAATTTGTTTTTCTGCATAGTCTTTATCAATGTCAGCTAGAATGATAACTGTCACATCTGATGACTCAACAAACAGTAAATCCGAAACCAATTCAGGAACCTTAGAATTCCAGTTTAAAATAACGATATGATAATCTAAGTTAATCTTACCTGATCCAGAATTTTTCTTTTGTACATAATCTTTTATCGCGTTCGTTGTTAACGCAATAATCGTTCCTGAAAACAGGATAAGTCCTGTAATTAATACCCCTACTGCTAATGCCAGTGTCTGTGGGTTTTCGATGGTTAGAATTGCATTAGGTGACAACATCCATTTGACACTACCATTCGCAAATGCATCAATAAATGATGTATAGGATGAATCAATAACTAAAGCAATAAATGCAGCCACAGTTAAAATGAGCAAATTGATTAAAATCATTAAGACGATAATATAAATTAATGGTCTTTTATAAATTCTAATACTGATCGTACTTTTTGCTTTTGCTATACGTTCTTTAACTTTCATTTTAATCACCGCTTTCTCAAATTAACTTCTATGAAAAGGAAATATTTTTTGTTGCTTTGTTTGATATAACAAATATGCAAGTATTGAAATAGAACCTAAGGTGAATATAGAACTGTAAATAATAAAATTTGTGTAAATCAATGGTTGCTCACTTTCATCGATATCTTCTCCTGGTTCAAATAAAGCCACTAAATCTAAATCTTCATAAAGGGGCAATATAATTTCTTTTCGGGCTGATAAAATATAGTGATCATTATTATACCATCCTACAAATCGATATCCAGGCTTTGGTATTGCTTTCAACGTAACAGGAAGATTATCAAATACTGTAACTTCATATGGCTCATCGGATGCTTCTTTAATCAATGAGTTCACTTGTATATGACCATGGTCTGAATTGCTATCTATAGTTAATTGATGTGTTTGATTTAACTCAAAATGTTCAAGCAAATGTTGATAAACATTTTCAGGTCTATCTTGTGCAAATGTTAAAACACGATTCGCATAAATCATCCAAGTATTGTATGATGTTGGGTAGCCCCAACGATCGATATGATCCTGCATTTCTGGTGCATATAAATCAATCATATCATTGACTAACGATGTAGCATTTTCTTCGCTAAGTGTTGAATTGATTAAATCAATAAATCTGTAAATGAATTTTGCTTTAAATTGATTATTATCTAAAAGTGAAACAAATAGTTTCCCTGTCTTCCAAGAGTCTCCAGTGATTCTTTCAAAACTATTGATTTCTGGATAATATCCGCCCCATGAAGCACCAAACCCAGCATCAATATCTATAATAAACCATCTCCATCTACCATCATGCCCATATGATGCATCTTTATCATAAGCTACATTTTTTCGCCAATACATAACATTGTTTTGTGGCCAATCGACATTAGCAAAATACAACTCTGATATATAGTAGTCAATAAAATTATCAACGTCCATTTGAGTTTGAATATATTCATAGTGTTTATCTATAGACATGTCTCTTCTTGTTGCATAAGAATACATACTTTGATAATGCACACTGCCTTTAGAACTACCATCTTGAACAACTGCATGCCCAGTTAAAATAGAAATGTCATCGCGATCGATACCATAATGTGTTTCCAAATACCAATCATCGTAACGATCTCTGATGTTTCTAATACCGAAATACTCACCATTTACAAACAAAATAATGGGTTGGCTATACTGAATATCTAAACTTAGTGGTTCTAACAATGCTTGAGCTGCAGCTTCCCCAAAAAATGAGTATTGATAGGTTTGACCACCATTTCTTAAAATGATACGTTTAAATGTGTTTAATTCTTTGTTTTCAAAAAATTGATAATTAAACATGCCTTGATCGTCATATTCATTTTTTGCATATAAACGATATGATTTAATTGGGTATTTACGACTTAGACTACCATGAATTCTTAATCCAGCATTTTGCGAAAATTGGAGTGATCCATTTTCATCAAAATATTCAACAAAAACTGGTTTTTCCCACT
The DNA here is from genome assembly GCA_024650045.1 of Mycoplasmatota bacterium. Taxonomy (GTDB): domain Bacteria; phylum Bacillota_I; class Bacilli_A; order Acholeplasmatales; family Acholeplasmataceae; genus Peloplasma. Next base: position 9,318 of record JANKMU010000008.1, read on the forward strand.
CATCTCCTGTTTGGTAATAGTTTCCGGTACGATTGCTATTTTCAATTTCTGAAATGGTTGGATCATAATGAATTCCTGGTATATGTATACCTGTTTCATAATCAAAAAGGTTATGAATATCAGTTGATATAGAAATAACTGGAAAAGAATATTTTTCATTTGCATTTTCAGTGACGAAATAAGAGTTTGTTAAGACATCACTTACATTCTCTTCAAAATCATATGCGATAACTTTAATGACTGTAGCTTTAAATATATCTTCTCTTGGAGATATCCATTTTTGTGATCCTGTTCTAATCATTGATATCGGATACTTTGGAACTGGAATGACTGATGGACCATCGATTTCTCGCTGAATTAAAACTTCGTCTCCTGTTGCTTCTATCCATTGTTCTTCAATATAAATAGGTTCTGTGTATTGAATTGAATTAAAGTCTGGTGTCGAAGAATCTAATGTATAAAAAACGATAGTATTTGGTTTGGGTTCAATTTCAAGATAAAATGCTTCATCATAAAAGCCACTTTGATGTGAGAATGTTGGATTTAGATTATGTTGTGATAAGACATATGGCTCATCAACAGCATTCACCTGGTGGAAAGATATGAAAAAAAGAGGCATTGTCAATAGGCATATATTCAAGATGATAAATAATTTTTTCATGACCTTCACCTTGTAACTTTCATAAATCATTTTCTATTTCTATTTTATCATATATACTTTGTTGACACCATGACAATTATTGTTTTTACTTTGAATCATAATCTATATTTTTTTATTTTATAAAAGCATTCCTATTTATCAATTGTTATCTAATGCTTTTATGTTCAAAATATGCTATAATAAATTTATAATTTTTACAGGAGTCAGTCATATGAAAAACATCATACCTAGAATAAAGTTTTTTATTGTGATGCTAGTGTTTTGGTTTATTCTCAACTTTAATTTTGAGTTAACAACTATACTATTTGGTATCATAATCTCTTTCTTTGTGTCTATTTTTGCTTATGAGATCTTACATGATGAACATGGATTTCGTTATAAAGGCATAAAGATACATCGATTGCTGTTTTACTTTGTTGTTTTATTTATAGAAATATTTAAAGCAAGTTTTGTTTATATTGTTAACTTAATCTCTAAGCAATATGAACCAGTTATTTTTAAAATTGTATTAGATCTTGAAGATCCTGTTCAAGTTGCTATCGTTGCCAACTCAATCACTTTAACTCCAGGTACGATCACAGTTGACATCGTTGATCATACTATTTTTGTTATGGTTTTAGCTAAACCTGGAGCAACTCGTGCAGAACTTGAAAAACCTATACGTGAAAAATTTGAAAAACTACTAAAAATCAAGGAGGATAAATCATGACAACACTTCAGACATTTCTTTTAATTACTTTACTACTTTTGGTACTCGCGATGATTTTATCCTTTGTTCAATTGGTTCGAGGAAAAACTTTATGGGATCGTATTTTAATGTTAAACCTAATTTCCGCTAAAGTTATATTGTTTATTGCTGTTTATGCAATCTATATGGAACGTGTTGTTCTTTTAGATATTGCTATATCATATGGGATTATTGGTTTCCTAACGATGACTTTATTATCTAAATTCATTATGACTGGGGGACGTGAAAAATGAACTATGTTACTTATTTCATTCTCATTTTATCCTGGTTATTCTTGATTTTTGGTATGATAGCTATTTTTAGACTTAAAAATGTTTATACAAGAATACTAACAGCAGCAACCATCGATACTGTTGCAAGTTTTTTGATGTTATTCGCATTAATGATCGCTGCTGCACAATACGCATATGGTATTCGTTTGTTTGTTTTAGTTATCTTTTTAATGATTACCAATCCTATCAGCTCTCACGTTAATATTCGATCAGCATACTTGATTGGTGTGCCTATCCATATGAAGGATGGTGACCAAAATGAATGAGTATGTACCTATAGTTCTTCAAATATTATTGATTATCATTGCAATTTCTATTGTGCTTCATAAAGAAAATTTTACAATTATTATTTTGATTTCTGCGTTTTCATTGGTTGCTGCAACTCTTTATGCTATCAATCAAGCACCTGATGTCGCAATTGCTGAAGTTGCAATCGGTAGTGCGATTATTCCCTTAATCTATGTAATTTCAATTTCTAGACAAAGAGAATTCATCGTATTAGACCGAGTTGACCATGACCGCCATGAATTAGATGATATTAATGAAGCATTATATGAAATTATGACTGATTTTGTACAAACATATGACTTAAGACTTAATATTTGTTCAGATATTAAGGGTAGTGATGAAGAGTTAACGAAAGAATTAAATGTTGATTTAATTATTTCATATGATGAAACTAAAAATAGTTTTATATTAAAAGGTAAGTCAAGTAGCGTCTTAATGAAGCACTTAACAGAGAAAACCAGTGGTCATGAATTTATCGAAGTCGTCACCTTGAAAGAAGGTGAAAGCATTGATTAAAACATTCAGCGGACTAAAGAAACTAAGTTTGATATTTCTTTTAGGTTTTATTTTATATTTATTTATTATTTCTGTTGAGAACTTAGATGCTATTTACAATTCAGCAGGTAAAGTATTTTTTAGAGAAAACGGCTTTTACGATACTGGTAGTAGAAACTTAGTATCTGCAATTTATTTAGACTATCGTCTATTTGATAGTATCTTTGAAGCAGGTATCTTATTAATTGCTGTATCAGGTGTAATGTGGATCTCACAACATACCATTGAAGAAAAAAATGCAAGTTTTATGTTGGATAAACAAAAAACACCTGAATTATTTATTACATTCAGCCGTTTACTGTATCCAATCATGTTAATGTTTGGGATGTATGTCATTATCAATGGACATTTATCTCCTGGTGGAGGGTTCCAAGGTGGAGCGATTGTTGCTACTGCTATTTTGATTCTTTACTATATTGATATAACAAAAACAATTGATGTCAATAAAATCTTAACCATAGAAAAATTTTTGTTTATTACTTTATTATTGATTGCTTTTATGAGTCTTATTACCAGAAATGAAGTTTTTACAAACTTTGTCCCATTAGATGGTACTGCTGGTCAAAAATCTGTTTATCTTATATTACTCAATATGATTATCGGTGCAAAAGTAAGTTTAGGTTTAATTGCTATTTTTACAGCATTTCTTAAGGAGGGACGTTAATGAATCCAATTTTATCGTTTATTGTTATTCTTGTTGGCGTTTACGGACTTGCTACAAGTAGAAATATTATTAAATCAGTATTTTGCGTGACGATTATTGAAGCTGGACTAATCTTATTGTTCCTCAATTTTGGTGTTTATGAAGGTGGCGTTATTCCGATATTAACAGCAATTGGGCTAGATATCGTTGATCCACTTCCTCAAGCTTTGATGATTACGACGATTGTTATCGGTTCTACGATAACCTCAATGGCTTTAATGCTTTGTATTAAGATATTCCATCATTATGGAACTATTGAGTGGAAAATTGTATTAAAGGGGGATGAATGATGCATTTAATCCCTGTCTTGTTTGTTTTTATTCCAATTTTTGCAGCAATCATAGTTTATCTGTTTAATCACAGACTCGTAACTTGGATCTTATTTGTTGCTCAGTTTTTAATGATTGTTTTATATGGAATATATTTATATTATCTACCAACAAATCCTGATTTGGCATTACTTATCTTTGGCGGATGGAATGAGTTGTTTGCGATTAGTTTTTATAATGATACCTTATCACTAACATTTGTTGGTTTAACCTTATTTATGTGGCTTGTTTTACTAATGTATACGCATAAAACAAATTATCGTGAAAACAAATTTCTATTCTTCTTAATGTTTTTACAAGGTATCTTCTTAGGTTTAATTCAAACAAATGACTTATTTAACTTATTTGTTTTCTTAGAGTTAATGACTGTTATTATTACCATTTTAATTGCATATAAGAAAACCGGTCCATCATTTAGAGCAGCTATTTATTACTTGTTATTAAATACGATTGGTGCAATGTTCTTCTTATTTGGTATTATATTTATCTACTACGTATATGGCACAATCAATATCCAATATTTAGTTCATAATATACAATTGCATAGTCAACATGATTTAGTTAAGTTAGCTTATATTATGATGATTTGTGGTATCGGTATTAAAGCTGCATTCTTTCCATTATTTACTTGGTTACCTAAAGCACATGCAGTTGCTCAAACCAGTATATCTGCTTTATTATCAGGATTAATTGTTAAAGGTGCATTATATATTTTTATTAGAGTTAATTTCCACATGTTTAGTTCAGCGAATTACGGTTTAAGTGACATCTTCTTCTATATTGGAGTCATTACCGCTTTAGTAGGTGTTATGTTTGCATTAACTCAAAAAGACTTGAAACAAATCTTAGCATATCATACCGTTTCACAAATTGGGATTATGATTATGGGTATCTCATCTGCGGTTCAATTGTCTTATTTAGGTGGGATTATGCATGTTTTAAACCATGCATTATTTAAATCCTTACTCTTCTTGGGTGCAGGTATTGTTATTTATGGTTATCAAACTAAAAAAGTTTACGAGATTCGTGGTGTGATGAAATCAATGCCTTGGACAGGAATCTTGTTAATTATTGGTATGTTATCGATTAGTGGTGCTCCTTTGTTTAATGGCTTTGTGTCTAAAACGATGGTGAAGTATGACTTTAAAGATGATATGTTTAAAATGTTTTTATTCACTTTAATTAATATCGGAACGATTGCATCCTTTATTAAGTTCTCTCAAATCCTATTTGGTCCAAAGGTTCGTGTATTAAAAAGAAATGACTTAAAACAGCAACTCGGTATGTCTTTATTGGGATTATCTTGTATTGTCATTGGGATTTTCTACAAAGAACTTGGTCAATTTGTCTTTAATGTCGATTTATCTTATGTCAAAATATTTGATATAAGACAATGGATTGATTATGCAATATTTGTAATGATTGGTTTAGTCCTTTATAAATATATCATTCTTAAAGATTATAAACCTTTACAAAAGATTAGAACATTTACAATTTCATTTGAGAATGCAAATTATTTATTCATCTTGTATATGGTTTTCGTTTCATTATTTGTCTTCTTTAGAATATAAGAAAAAGCACTTAATCAAGTGCTTTTTTTATCTATACTTTTATTATCTGATAAGATGCAGCTTTTGATAATCGATTCATAATTGCTTGACCGATATCGTCAACAGGTAATGTAGGAATATAGATTGTTTCAATATTTAAAGCATCCATTTGTCTAAGAGCAATAAAGATATTTGAGGCAATCTCATTAAGATCATGCATATGACCTAAGTTAATTTTATATCTAGCTTGGATTTGATTGATATATTCATCTGCACAAATAACTGCACTCTTATCTTGATCTGTTAGTTCAATTTTTGAATTAATATATTCAATTACTTTTTACATTTTACCATCAACTAAGTAAAGATTACCTTTAGGTTTGTAATGTGTATATTTCATTCCTGGAGATTTAGGAATATGGGTAACATCAACTTCTGATCCATCAATAATACCTGTATTTAAAGCTAGTTCAATCATTTTTTGAGTAATCGCACCTGGTCTAAGTATTGTCGGTATTGGTAATGATATATCAAGAACAGTGGATTCTAGACCTATTTTGGTCTTTCCACCATTAATAATAATATCTACTTTCCCTTCGAAATCTTGAACAACATGTTCAAATAAAGTTGATGAAGGTTTTCCACTAACGTTGGCACTGGGTGCACAGATTGGACGCTTCGAGATGTGAATCACATCGAGAGCAACCCCATGATCTGGTATACGAACAGCAACTGTATCCAGTCCTCCAGTTACTTCATAAGGTATAGTATCATTTTTCTCAAAGATAAGCGTTAAAGGTCCTGGCCAAAACTGATCAATTAATGTATATGCAATATCAGGAATATTTTTAACATACAAAACTAAATCATTACGATGAGATAGGTGAACAATTAGCGGGTTGTCAGATGGTCTACCTTTGGCTTCAAATATTTTTTCCACAGCTTTTTTATTGGTAGCATCAGCTCCAATACCATAAACTGTTTCTGTTGGAAAGACAACAAGTCCTCCTTGTTGGAAGACAGTTTCAATATGTTTTTTAACTTTTGATTTTTTTAAATCTTGTTTTTGATAAATTGTTGTTAACATAGGTTCAACACCTTGATTTTTTTATAATATGTTGCCACAAATATATTAACATGAAATCCGATTTTATACTAATGTTTAGATGATATTTCGTTGATATTTCGATGGTTTATTTAAATTGTTGATTTTTATATATATGAGTTTATTGTTATATTTTAGTTGTTTTATTGCCTTTTTGTGGCAAAAACCGTGTATTATTTTTAATTTGAGTCTATTTTTTATATAATAGAATTATAAAAAGAAAGAAGGGATGAATGATGAATCTATTCAAGAAATTATTTGGAAGAAAAAAATTCAAGGAAGATGAAAAGAATCTAACAAAGAAACCTATTGATGAAACAATAGCACCTACGCAATTTGTTAACATTGATAAACATGGTCCGATTGCTGAAGATGCAATTAAAAAAGATTTCGAAGAAATCAAGCCTATTGAGGAAGAACTCATTCGTAAAGAGCCCAAAAAAGAACCAGTAAAACCCAAAGAAAAAGTTGAGGAAAATAAAGAACCCGATTACTATGTATCACAAAACAAAAGTAAAAAATCTCAATATTATGAAAAATGGGGCATAAAAAAAGATGGTTCCACAAAAACTATTAAATATTTCGATACTAAAGCTGAGGCTCTAGAATACGCTAAAGAATTAGCTGAATCAGCAGGTTCAAAAGTTATTTCACCATAGCATGATGATGAAGCAAAAAGACACTTTCTAGTGTCTTTTTTTCATTTTATCACTATCGCTATATCAGCTTGATTGATAATATCTAAATCTTTAAAATATTTATTTTCATTTGGAATCCATTTTTTTATAAACTCAAATAGTTTTTTCATGCCATTTCTTTTTTTTATGCGAATTAATTGAGACATATAGTTTAGTTTAATAAATATTTTCAAGTCATAATAATTAATCAGTTGGGGGTGCATACTAAATGCACCTTCAATGATATTGATTTTGTTATACGAAATGTTGACTGCTTTTTGATATTGATGTGTTGATAGATCAAGTTGCTCATATAAAATATCATCCTCATTTTGAATCTTATTTAAGACATTGTTTTTAATCTTGACAAAATTGATATTGCTACCGTAACGAGAATTTATATCATTTTGATCAACGATAGCTTTTTGGAAAAAGTCATCAATATGAAAAACATTGCAATCGTAAACTTCTTTTAAAATGTTTGATAGTGTCGTTTTTCCAGATGCTGCATTTCCATCTATAGCGATGATAAGTTTGTCCTTCTTTTTTCTTAATAAATCAATTTCTGATAAGATAAAGACTAAACTAATCAAGTGCTTTTTAATAATGACATAATCATTACTCAAAAGTCCATTAAACTTAATCTTTTTTTTATTCAATATGCTGATTAGTTTCTTATTTTTTGAAACTTCAATATCCAATAGAGATGATTGTTGAATTAAATATTTGATACTTTTGTCATCAATAAAATCACTACCATGTTCTGATAAAGTAATGAGAACTAAGTTTTTATTTAATTTAATTATTTCATCAATATAAAGTTTACTCATTTGTTTTGTTCAAAATTTGGTAATATATTCGCTTTAATTAAGTAATAAAATAATATAGGAATGAATACAATTTGAATCGCAATACCAGGTAGAGCTGTAACAAATGCTGCTGTTAGAAAGATTTCAAATGAAAATGGAAAACCTGCTAATGGATAAAAAATCGCTGCAGAGGCACCATAAGCAAATCTACCTAATAACATAGCAATACCTAATGAAGCATAAACATAACCAAATTTCTTTGGAAATATATTATAGAATAAACCAATAAGAAATCCATATGCTGCAAGCTCAAATGTCATTGTAATAGCAATTGGAAACATTGGAGGTAAGGCAAATAATGCACTTCTAAAAATTGGTGTGATTAAACCGACCAACAAGCCATATTTAGGACCACATATAAGTCCACATAGTAAAATTGGAATATGCATTGGCAAAAATATACTACCTAATTCGGGTCCAGCAACAAAGAAAGGTAATATAATACCGATTGCCATAAATAAACTGGCCAATATCATTTGCTTGATTGGATTACTTTTTAATTGTTGAAACTTTTCATTACTTGTGTTCATATGTTTTCCTCTATTCTAAATGTTATATCTTTATTTTAATGAAAGAAGCATTCTCATGCAACAAAAATATGCGTGTGAATGCTTCAATTTATGTGTTAAAATCGATTTTTATCAATCCATAAACCTAATGCTGGGTTAGGAACATAAAAGATTTCCTCTCCATCAGGTAAGGTATTCCAACCAGCTTTTAGTTGATCAGGAGGATATCTTTTAATCATCTCATCATAATCTGCTGCTTGAAAGTGTACACTTTCTATTTCTTCTTTTGTTATTTTTTTAACTGCATAAGTGACCGTAAATCTTCCATCAGATGAACCATGTATTAAATGAGCTGCAATGCTCATATTTTGTTGAAGTTCTTCATTTGTTTTAAATAGTTCTAAGACTTTTAAACGTCCTTGATATCCATATTTTCTAATTAAATGATCATTATGAAAATCTTCACCAAACTTGGTAATACCTGGAGCTAGTACAATTAATTCCCCACCATCTTGAATTGCCATACGTGTGCGGTATACGGCTTTATTGCCCAACCATGTACTTCTAAACTCTTTTGGTTCAAGGTATACAACACATTTTTTTATACCTTTGTCCAAGAAGTTTAAATTCTTTTCTTGAACTAAATCAATAGCAAGTTCAAATCCTTTTCTAGACTCACTTATAAATAGACCATGTGTCTTTGTTTGCCCCTGTGGTGCTGTTGTTACTGTGAGGGCAAATAATACAGGTCTTTTGTTTAGAAAATGAGTTAGACTATAATCTAATACTTTCCTAACTGGTGTATGATCTTTACCCATCATGCGTTCCATGCCATAAACTGCACCTAGCATATGAGATTGACTAATAATGTTTTTTCCACCACATCCAACAAATAAGTTTTTGGAATGATTTGCAATACCTACAACTTCATGAGGAACGATTTGTCCTATAGAAATGACTAAGTCATAACTTTCATCCATAATGAGTTTATTTATCTCTACTTGAATTGGTTGATCCCAAAGTCCTTCAGAGACTTCATATAAATAATCTTTAGGAACTTCACCTATATTAATAACATCTTCTCGCCAATTATGATAAATGAATTTTTCAAAAGGTATGTCACCATACATTTCTTCACATTCTTCTTTGGTCATTGCTTCATGTGTTCCTAGCGCTGGTAAGATATCAACATGAACTGTGTCTTTTAGTAGATGATAATAAGTGTTAGTTATCAATCCTGCATTTGAATAAAACCTTGTAAAATCAGGTGGAACAAGTAATACTTTCTTTAAAGATTTTCCGGCTAAAGATTTTTTAACAGCATCTTTTATTTGTTGATTACTCAATCCGTTCTGATTACTTTCTTGAATAAATATTTCAGTCATTGTTTTCACCTCTTATACGCCTGAATACGCTGAAAAGCCTCCATCAACAGGGACAACGACTCCAGTTACAAATCCTGAACTATCATTATCAATTAGCCATAATAGTGTACCGATAAGTTCCTCAGGTTCACCATAACGTCCCATTGGTGTATTGTTTAATATTTTATGTGATCTAGCAGTTGGGCTACCATCTGCATTCCATAATAATGCTTTGTTTTGTTCTGTAGAAAAGAATCCTGGAGCTATCGCGTTAACTCTAATATTACTTTTAGCAAAATGAACAGCTAACCATTGTGTAAAGTTAGAAACTGCTGCTTTTGCTGCACTATAAGCAGGAATTTTTGTTAAAGGTGTAAATGCATTCATTGAACTAACATTCAAAATAACAGAACCTGGTTTATCTACCATATCAACAGCAAATATTTGTGTAGGTAGTAAAGTTCCAGTAAAGTTTAAACCAAATACAAAATTAAAACTATTTAAATCTAGGTCAAAGAAGCTTTTGTTATCTTCTTTGCCAAATGTTTCTTTGTTAAAAAACTCATCTGTTGTCGTTGCTTTTGGATGGTTTCCTCCAGCTCCATTAATTAAAATATCACATGTTCCATATGCTTTTAATACTGTTTCTCTAGCTTCAACTAAACTATCTTTTTCTAAAACATTAGCTTTGACACCAATGGCTTCAAATCCTGATTTTTTAATTTCTGCTGCAACTTCTTGTGCTCTTTCAACTGATAAGTCTAGTATCGCTACTTTTGCACCACAAGCTGCAATCGCTTTAGCAAAATCGCTACCTAAAACGCCTGCACCTCCTGTGATGACGACAACTTTATCTTTAATGTTTGGTTTAAACGGTAATTTCATTGTTAAATCCTCCTTATAGGACAATTAGCTATTGTAAGTTGTTGACGATGTATCTCCACCACGACCTGTCCAGTTCGTATGGAAAAATTCTCCACGTGGTTTATCTTTTCTTTCGTATGTATGTGCACCAAAATAATCTCTTTGTGCTTGTAATAAATTAGCTGGTAAGTTTTCAGTCGTATAACTATCAAAATAGTTTAGTGCTGATGACATTGCAGGTGTAGGTATACCATTTAAAACTGCAGTCGCAATCACTTTTCTCCAACTATCTGTTAAGTCTTTAATCGTATTTGTAAAATATTGATCCATTAACATGTTTTCTAATTTAGGATTTTGTTGATAAGCATCTTTGATTTTGTTTAAGAATGCTGAACGGATAATGCATCCACCACGCCATATCAAGGCTATTTCACCATAATTTAAATCCCATTTATATGTTTTAGCAGCAATACGCATTAAATCATAACCTTGAGCATATGAGATAATTTTTGCTGCATATAATGCTTTTCTAATTTCTTCAATAAATTGATCTTTATCACCAATAAAATTACGTGGTTTTTTAGGAAATTGTTTGCTAGCTTTAACTCTTTCTTCTTTCAATGATGAGATAAATCTAGAGTGAACTGCTTCTGTAATTAGTGTTAAAGGTACCCCTTCATCTAATGCAGTAACTGCAGTCCATTTGCCGGTTCCTTTTTGTCCAGCTGTATCTAATATTTTATCAACTAAAGGATTTCCATCTTCATCTTTTACTTTTAAAATATCTCCAGTAATTTCAATTAAATAACTATCTAGTTCAGTTTCGTTCCATTTTTTAAAGACTTCATGCATTTCATCTGCACTCAATTGTAATAAGTCTTTCATTAAATGGTATGCTTCTGTAATTAATTGAATGTCGCCATATTCAATACCATTGTGTACCATTTTGACAAAATGACCTGCGCCATTATCACCAATCCAAGCACAACATTTATCACCATCAACATCAGCAGCGATTGCTTTAAAAATTGGTTCAACATGTGACCATGCTTTTTTAGATCCACCTGGCATAATTGAAGGACCTTTCAAAGCACCTTCTTCTCCACCAGAAACACCAGATCCTATAAACAATAAACCTTGATCTTCAACATACTTTGTTCTTCTTATCGTATCTTCATAATTTGAGTTTCCACCATCGATAATGATATCTCCATTATCTAATAATGGGATTAATTGATCAATAACACTATCAACTGGAGATCCAGCACGTATCATCATCATCACTTTTCGTGGTTTCTCTAAAGCATCAACAAAATCTTCTAATTTGTATGTCGGAGATATGTTTTTACCTTTAGCTCTTCCTTTTTCAAATTCAGAGACTCTTTTTTCATCAATATCAAATGCAGCGACTTGAAAACCTTTGGACTCCATGTTCATGACCAGGTTTTCACCCATAACAGCAAGTCCAATCATACCTATATCAGCTTTTTTCATAATATCCCTCCAAAGTTTTAACGTTTAACTCTTGCATTACCTTCCCAAATACTCCATACTTGTTCTTCATCTGCAGGTAGTGCAAAATCGTCTAGTAATGTTGTTGCTAGTGCACCTGTTGCCCAACCAAATTGAGCACATTTTTCTGATGACCATCCCTTAAGGAATCCATATAGAAGTCCACCAACAAAACCATCTCCACCACCGATACGGTCTAGTACCGGGATATTTCTTGGTTCAATAACTGTCCAGTTTGATCCATCTAAAAGGATTGCTCCCCAAAAATGTTCATTTGCACTTTCTACTTGACGTAATGTTGTTGCGTAAGTTGTTGCATTTGGAAACTCTTTTTTAACATTCATAATGAGTTGTTTGAAGTTATCAATTTTGTCACTTATATTTTGCCCACCTGCTTCAGGACCATGTATACCTAGTGCTAATTGAAAATCTTCTTCGTTCCCTATTAGTATATCAGTAATACTAGCAATTTCTTTGAAAATTGCTGATAATTCTTCTTCTCTATTTTTCCAAAAAGAAGCTCGATGGTTTAAGTCAAATGAAATTTTTGTCCCATGTTTTTTTGCTATCCTAGCAAGTTCAAGACAAAATTGTCCAGTTTCTTCAGATAATGCTGCTATTAAACCAGATAGATGTAGTAATTGAACACCTTCTTCTTTAAAGATTCGATTTAAGTCAAAATCTTTTAAATTTAATGTTTTTCCCACTTCTCCAGCACGATCATTTTGAACTCGTGGTCCACGCAGGCCATATCCACTATCAGCGATATTGAATTGATGACGATATCCCCATGGTCCATCTTGAACTACTTCTGCACCTTCATAATCAATATGTCTTCTTTTTAAATCGTTTTTAATCAGTTGAGCAATTGGACTACCTTTAACGAAAGTTGTTAACACCTTAACAGGTAAACCTAATGCAGAAGAAATACTTAAAACATTGGTCTCAGCACTGGTTGCTTTTAAGTGAAACATTTCACTTGTGTGTACAGGTTGTCTATCAATTGGTGTAAGTCTAACACCCATACTAGATGGGACAATCATTGCATATTTATATTGTTCTCTAAATTTCATGATAAATACCTACCTTTTTTATTTTTCAATTCCACTATATAACAATTCAAGATGTTTTCCAATATGTTCATATAACATCTTGGCATATACTTCTGCTTTTTGATGCCATAAATTGTATAATTTTGTTTTAAACATGTATTCGTCTTGCTCATTTTTAGCACTTAAAATAAAGCCATATGTAATATGGATTAATTGTCTAGCGTCATTTTGCTTAAATAAATCAACTAATTCCTCGTCTTTTAAATCATCTATGTTTGGAATTTTCGTTAAATCTGTAGTTACATGATAGAACTTCTGTGCTTCATCAAACATTGATAAAGCATACTTATGAATTTCACGATATAATTTGGCATCCACTGCAGAAACAGCTCTCATTGCTTCTAACCAGTTTGTTCCTGCTGTTTTAACGTGAAAGTTCCCTTTTGTATGTTTTCCTATTAATGAGAATATAGAAAACTTATCAGAACCAGAGTGAATACTTAGTTTGTATCCATATTTTCTAGCAATCGCAGCATGTATTTTCAATTCTTCTTCAAATTGAGCAATATCACCAATATAATCTACACCTTTTTGGAATTCACCACAAAAACGTGGTGCCATCGTATCAAGTTTAACACCATTGTTCGTTAATTCGTTTGCAACGAAATAATGTTGTGTAGGTGATGTCGGTGTTGCTGTTTCATCAATAGATATTTCAAAATTTGCATTCGCTTTTTGTTCGATAAAGTATTTTTTATATATTGATGTAGCAAATTCAATAGCTTCTCCATAGACCAAAACATTTCTCTTGAGTTCTTCTTCAGTAAAATGAATCTTCATGCCTTCTACTTCAAAAGTTTGATTTAAATATCTTTTAACTAAAACATCACTTAATTTTACTTCTTGATTAACTTGTTCTTTCGTCATCTCTTGAACATCATTACGAATATAATCACTACAATCAAGTGTTATCATTGTATAACCTAGAGATAATGCATATTCGACTTCAGAAGGTTTCTTTAAGTGATCTCCATCTGCACCAAACCCATCTTTATAACCTTCTCTAAACGCATAAAAAGATGCACTATCTAAGACATCCTCATAAGTTCTATTTGTTAAAGCTAATTCTCTAATGGATTGTTGAGCTAATATCGGATAAGCATCATATTCTTTAAATACTCTAATATGACCAGGTCCAGCTAAACCTAGACGATCACCTACTCCAAAACTTCTTTGTGCTTGTAGCACAGGAATTGGTTTTGTAAATGGAAACATTTCTCTTAATACATTACCATTTTTGTGTGTAAGAATCGCTTTTACACAGGTGATGTTATCAACTAAAAATTCATCACCTTCAAATTTTTTAGAAGCTGGGCCTGCAGCAATTAAAAAATCAGATGTTTCACCTTTAATCATAAATACCCATGTATCTTCAAATTGGTTAATCGAATTTTCATATACCCCTAATTTTTCAGTGTTTGTTTTGTTTGGTAAAGATAAAATAAAATCATGTAAAAAAGACATCTTAAATCCTCCTTGACTGTATTTGTCATCATTAATATTGATAAAGACATGAAAAAACAATTAAACTTTTAGTTTCTCTTGTTTGTTTTCCATCTCAAGACATATCGTCCGTATATATAGACTGTGTCCGTATATATACATTATATCATAAGATATAAAGATGTGTCAACGCTTACATGTACTAAATGACTGTAAAAATAAGCTGCTTATTAAAAAAGACTTAACCATGAATAATCATCTTGGTTAAATCTTTAATTCGAGTAGTTAAATGACCTCTTGTATCACATCGTCAACGGGTTCATATGTTTTTGTTTCAAATTTCCCAATACCTTTAATCGCATAAAACAATAAAGCAATACTAATTAATCCAGATAAGATATCTGCTGATGCAAACGCAATCCATATACCATCTATTCCCATCCAACTTGTAAGTACGAATGCTATTGGAATAAAAAAGATAATTTGTCTTGATAATGCAATAAGCATAGCTCGAAGTGGATATCCTAGTGCTTGGAAGATTGAACTGACAACAATCTGAAAGCCTACTAATAAAAATCCAATTGACATAATTTTAAATGCTTCTGATCCATAATTGATAAAAAACAAATTATTATCTTCACTAAAAATTGTGAAGATAAATTTAGAAAATAATTGGATAAATATAAATCCACCAACAAAATATAGGGCTATAAATTTGGTTGCGTATTTAATTGCAAGTTTCAATCGATCATAGTTTTGTGCACCATAGTTGAAACCAACAATAGGAACGAGTCCCTGTACAACTCCAAATCCTGGTAAGAAGATAAACATGACTACACGATTAATAACGCCATAAATAGAGATATAAATTGCAGGATCACCTTCTGCATATTGATTAATTAGTCGGTAAATAATAATCGCTAAAAATGCACCTAATGAATTTCTTAGGAATGTTGGAAATCCAACAGCTATTGTTTCTTTAACGGTTTGTATATCAATTAACAAAGCACCTTTTAAGTTAATATTCAAAGAAGATTTCTTTGTTAATGATTGTGAGAAGATATAAACGAATGCTACGATTTGTGAAATAACTGTTGCAATCGCTGCTCCTTGGACACCTAATCCAAATCCAAAATCAAAAATAAATATTGGATCTAGTATAATATTTAAACCCGTACCAATCATCATCGAAATCATTGCAATATTTGGTCTACCTTCAGCCCTAGTTAAATTATTTAGAATCATATTCAATGATGTAAACACAAGTCCTATTAATATAATAGATAAATAGTCTTTTGCAAAACCTATATTAGATGCCGATGCTCCGAAAAATATAAGTAACTCATCAATATATATTGTACCTATTACCGCAATTGTTAAAGCACCAATGAAACCGACACGAAGTGCTGAATTAACAGCTTGATCCATTTTCTTATAATCTCTTCTACCAAAAGCTCTAGAAAATACAGAAGCACTACCAATACCTATCATTAAACTAAAAGCAATTGCAATCATTTGAATTGGAAACGCCAATGCAAGACCACCAATTGCTATTTCTCCCGCTCCTTGAGCGACAAAAAGAGTATCTACAAAATTATATAAAGCATTAACAACCATCCCCAATACAGCTGGTATAGATAGTTTGATTAATAACTTTTTGACATCATACTTTCCAAGCATTTCTTCTCTGTCTTTTTTCATTGATATTCTTCCATTTTCATCATATTGTCTAACCATATTATTATAGCATAAAATTGAGATTGAAAAAAGGTCAATAACATGATGATAAAAAAAGAAGTTACCCTGGTTAGGACAACTTCATATGATTAATTCAATATGACTTATGCTGCATCTTCGTTAACTTCGAATGCAAGATGATGGATCATGTCTTTCACATCATCCATTTTATCTAGATGTCTAACAACAAATTCTTGGTTTTTTGTATCAATCACAACTGCTGTGTAAACCAAAAATGGTTTTGCCCATATATTAATGGTTGCTTTGACGTTAGTCATCTCTTCAAACTTAACAAAAATGGTCTTATTCTTGATTTTATGAATATAAATACCGTGATCATCATATTCCATAATAATTGTAGGCACTAATGATAAAATAATAATTTGTATCAATGAAAAGATTGTTAGTACTGCAAATATAGCAAATAAAACTCTTATAATCGGTGGTATATTAACAATCAAAAACTGATAATACATTAAAATCTGTAGGCATACAGTTGCTGATAATACCATAACAATAATGCTTTTAACCATTTTAGATACTGATTTTCTAGCTAAAACTTTTTTCATATTTGATACCTCACGTTTATATATATTATAACATGAAATATTTAAGTGGTTCTCTCAATAGACACTTTAGGTTTGAAATCAACTTTAGAATATAGATACAATCCAACAAATGCGATAATTAAATTGCTGGCAAGCATTGCATACCATATACCACTACTTCCTAGATCAGTAAAGTACTTGAAGATAAAAACTAAAGGTATTCTAAGAATCCATAATCTTGTGATTGTAAGAACAAATGTATATTTCGTATTTCCAGTACCATTAAAAGTTCCCATGAATGTTTGAAAAACAGCCATTAAAGGTAACCCAATCAGTAAGAAAAACATATATTCAACAGTTAATGCTAAAGCTACCGGATCATCTTTAATAAAGAAACTTGCAAAGAACTCTCTAAAATTAATAATCAAAGCACTACCTAATATCATTAATCCAACTGATAAAATCATCGCTTTTTTAAATGAATCTTTAGCCCTTGCTATATTTTGATTTCCAATATTTTGACCTAAATAAGCAGCTAGTACACCACCAATAGCCATAATTGGATGAAGAATTAAGCTACTTAATCGATTCCCTACACTAAATGCTGCAACGGTTTGGACACCGTAAGATACGATAATACCATTCATAATCGCAAAACCAATTGCTGTAAACGCTTGACCAAATGCTGCAGGAATCGCAGTTCTAATGATTTTATTTGCAACAAAGGCATCCATTTTAAGATATTGCCATGCAATCGTGACACCACTTTTTGCTTTAAATAATTGAAGTAAACCTAATGGCATAATAACCACATTTGCAAATAATGTTGCATAGGCTGCACCAGCAACACCAAAGCCTAGTGTTGAAATTAAAATAGGTGACAAAATAATATTAACAACCATCGTAATTACACCATAAATCACAGGTGTTACTGTATCACCACTTGATTGCCTAATGGAAGTGAATGCAAAAAACAAAAAGACAACAGGAAGTTCAAAAGAGCGTATTTGTAAATACTTAACGCTGTTTTCTAAGACAAACCCTTCAGTTCCCATTAATCTCATTATAAATGGTGCTGCAACATATGAAAAAACATTTAAAATTATACCTGCTATAAGTGATAAAATCACCAAATTAGTTGCATATTTTTTAGCTTGTTCCATCTGACCAGAACCAACATGTTGACTAATTAATGCAGTACCTGCTGCACTTAATCCAATACCTAATGAAATAAAAGTAAAAACAACAGGAAAAGTTAATGATATCGAGCTAACTGCATCAGCAGAAAACCCAGGAATCTCACTAACAAAATACATGTCAATCACATCATGGATAGTTTTAATAAAGTTGTTCAACATCAAAGGAATTGCTAAAAGAAATAGTCCTTTATAAATGTTAGGGTCTTTTAATATTAAATTGCGCTTTTTTTCATCTTTACTCATTTCATGTCTCCAGTAAAAAATTATAACATATTTTCACTTTCATTGTTATTTCTTTTTTTAAAAAAACAAAAATAAAAACACAGAATTTTCTGTGTTTAAACTTTTTTCATAAACATTAAGCACTCATTAAAACTGCCTTTTTGTTTTTTACCATTACAATATCGTCATATAGTGACTTGTTATCTTCTAAAATAACATGGCTTACATTAATGACAGTAACACCCTTTAGGGCTAATAAGCTTGCTTCTATTGCTGTTGCACTCTTAGGATCAAGCGATGCAAAAGCTTCATCAAGTAAAATAATCTCAGCATGATTTAATAATCCCCTAGCGATAGCAACTCTACTTTTCTCTCCGCCTGATATGTTTTTGCCATTATCTAAAATTAAGTGGTCTAATCCATCTGGATGCTTCGTGACAAAATCTTCTAGACCAGCACGTTTGATTGCATCATATATTTCTTCATCGCTATAATCTTTATATAACGTTAAATTATTTCTAAGTGTATCTTCGAAAAGAAATATTTGTTGCTCGATATTTGCAATCTTAGAAAAATAATCAATTTTTTTAATATCATTTAAGTTTTGACTGTCAACTAAAATTTGTCCTTCATTAGGAGCAAAATATTTTCTAAGTAATCTAAGTAACGTTGATTTACCACCACCACTTGGACCAATTACTAAATACTTTTTACCTTTTAGAAAGTTAAGATTTACATCTTTTAATATTTCATTGTCATCATAAGAAAATGATACATTGTTTAGTTGAATATTAGTGTTTAAATTATCAAATCCCAATGTTTCTTCATAAACAGTTTGATTTTTTAATGTTTGATCTATACGGTTAAAGATTGCTTTAACAGAAAATATTCTAGGTACTGCTTCTGATATTTGAGAAACAGGACCAACAATATTATCAGCATTTTGAGCAACAACAACGACACCAGCAAATAAAATCACACCTTGGATTGTTAAATAACTAACAACGAACATTAAAACTAAAAAGATGAGTGAGAAGTTAGCATTTTGAATGGCATAAATAAAGCTCATGATTTTATCAATAATGTATTTCTTATGTTGTACTTTTTCACTACGATCGCGATAGTTATCAACAATTCTTGCTTCTAAATCATTGGTCTTAATAATATGAAACGCTGATAAGATTTCTTTGATAAATCCACCATATTCTCCCATCATTTCACTACGTTCTTTATTGTGCTTTTTAATTGGTTTTGAAGAAAGTGTTGAAATAATAACATTAAATACAACGATACCTAAACCAATCAATAAAATAATTGGGCTAATCAAAGTAATAATTAAGATTGCAGTTGTAAAATTTACAATAGCTTCAATAATATTTATAATTTGTTCGACATAGTCTTTTTCAATTAAGTTAAAGTCATTCGTCATCGCTGAGACATACTGTTGATTATTATCTTTTTGAAATTCACTAATGTTTTTTTGAAATACAGCACTTAGATAATCTGTTTTCATGCGTGTAATAATGCGTTTAATTGTATCTGCCTTAAGATATGAGAACAATATATTAGCAGGCATTAAAGCAAATGCAAATATCATCATCCATTTTGCATGATCCCAAAATGCATCCCAATCGCCTGATGTTGATGCATTTACTGTATCAAATATTGCAAAAGATAGTTTAAAACTAATAAATGCAACTAAAACCATGACTAAAAAGACTCGATATAAAATGATGAAATAGCGGAATCGTTTTTTCATGTTGTCACCCCATTAAAATACACATTTGCCTTATAAGGCACTACAAATCCATCCTTTATTTCAAGCACCCAATCATATAATGAAGTAACACCTTCAAATGTCTTATGACTAATAGCAATCAATGTTACATCAAGGTCAAGCAAAGTTTGCTCAATGACTCTACCTAATTCGTCGTTTAAAGCCGATGTAGCTTCATCAACGAACAAGATATCAGCATTTTTAAATAATGCTCTAGCAATTGAAATTCTTTGTCTTTCTCCTCCTGACAAATTCTTTCCGTTTTCTGAAATAGGTGTATGAATACCCAGAGGTAATCCTTCTAAAAATTCTTTCAACCCAGCCTTATGACATGCATCGATAACTTCTTGATCATCAACATCTTTAAATAATGAAATATTTTCTTTTAATGTTGCTTCAAAGAGGAATACATCTTGATAAATATAAGAAACATGTTGTGAAAATGATTGTCCGGATATTGTTTTTAAATCAATACCATCTACTGTTATTTGTCCTTCATAGTCATCGATGATTTGAGATATTAGTTTAACAAATGTTGATTTACCAGACCCATTAGGACCTTTCATTAGATATTTTTGACCCTTTTTCAAAGTTAAATTCGTTGGTTTTAACAATTGATGATCATCATATGAGAACGCAACTTCATTCATAACAATCTCATCATTAAATTTAAACTGATTAGGTGCGTGATTAGTAATGACTGTTTCTTCAGGAACAGTAATCTTTTCGTATATTGCTTTTGATGATTTTAATACATTAATCAAAGGCATCATATTGACTAATGGAAAGATTGCACTTGATGATAATTGAATGGTTAAAACTAACTCTCCGTAACCTAGTCCTTCTCTTGTTTGATACATTAAGTAAATCAATAATCCCATAAACAATAAATAGCCAATAGTTACATTTGTATACATTTGAAACGAGGTAAAGACATTAAACTTTTTCTTTTTACCCTCAAGTTTTAGGATTTGATCTTCATTCTTCTTTAAAAATGTTGTTTCAATATTGTTTAGCTTTAAAATTTCAAGTCCATTTAATGTATTTGCAATATCAACTGTAAATGCTTCATTTTGCTCTGATACATCTTTTTGTAGTTGTACTGTTTTCTTTTGAAATAATTGTGAGAATAATAAAACTAAGATTGATGCTACTAAAACAACAACAGCAATAATCCAATTTAAGAAAAATAAGATAGTTAATACACAAACGTAAAGACCACATCTAAAAATAAAATTAATTAATGATAAGAAAAAAGAATTCTCGAAAGTGTTTATATCATTAATTAAATGTGATATATAGACATCTCTTGACTGTTGATTAAACTGTTTATACTCCATAGCAATAATTTTGTCAAATGCTCTGATTCTCAAAGATAGTAATACATCCTTCATATATGAGATTCTTAACATTCTTGAAAATATGAAAGCACCTGCATTAAATATTAAGAAACCTGCAGCTATAAAGATAACTAATCTGAAAAATTCCATCGATTGTCTTTCTACTGTTTCAAAAATTAAAGAGATGACACCTATTTGCATGAGTTGTGAAACAACGGGCATGAAACAAGCAATAAAATAGAGGATAAACTTTGTTTTGTGTTCAAATAATAAGGATTTCATTTTGACTACCTAGCCTTTAGTGAATATTGATTTTGTTAATCTTTTACTTAAATTATAATATTTTTATTTTCATTTGTCAACATTTTATTTGATTATTTATTAATTATTTTAATTATGATATTAATTTTGTTAATTATTTATTTAAATATGTTTACTTTTGAATAAAAAAACAACCTTTTGAGTTGTTCAGTTTATCATATGTTATCTATAAATAAAAAAATGGTGAAGTTACTGGGGATCGAACCCAGGACCCCTACCACGT
>JANKMU010000008.1:31255-68607 GCA_024650045.1 Mycoplasmatota bacterium
AGAGATTCAAAGGTTTTTAGAGGAATTCTACTCTACTAGCCACCAACACATAAAAAAAAAGACAACAGTCTCTTTTTTTTAAGTCCTATAAAAAAATGGTGGAGCCAGTAGGGATTGAACCTACGACCCCTTGCACGTCAAGCAAGTGCTCTCCCGCTGAGCTATAACTCCAACCATTTCTATTATACTGATATCTTTATTTTATTACAACATATCTATTTAGCAATACGTCTCCATGGACTAACATATCCACCGTGAACAATATTGACTTCGTTAGCTACAATAAATGCTTTATCACTAGTCTTTTCAATTAAATCAATAATACACTGCTTATTTTTACGATTTGCAAAAACCATAAGCACAGTTCTTTCACTATCTTTACCATGTGCATCGACACTCGTTACACCATGCCCAGAATCTCTTAAAACTTTCATAATCATATTTGCAGCATCATTATCACTAATCACATGAATAAGTATTTTACCCATCGCTAGTCTATTTTCAAGTAAAGAGCCAATATAAACACCTACAGCAAAACCAATGCTATAAACAATACCCTTCATTGGAAATTCTGCAATTCCCATAATCACTCTTGATGCGATAAACACCCATAAAATGATCTCAAAAAATGAAAGAATAGTTCCAGGTTTACGATAGCCTTTACTAATTAAAATGATGCGCATTGTACTGATTGTTACTTCAATTATTTTAGAGAATAAAATTAATGCTAATTCCCATAACGGAACAGCTGTTAAAAATCCCCATATTGTTTCCCACATTTATATCACCTGATTTATTATATCACTTACTTTTTAATAATCAAGACATTTATTTTAGTTATTTAAATATTGGTCAATATTAAAATATTGGTCGAGATATGTTCTTGTATTTTCGATCATTTCTTTGAATAACATTTCTGCTTCTACGATGGTTAAACCATCTAATAATGGTTGATTCATAAAGGATTCAAATATTTGATTGAGGTCTCTTTTTTTTATGCCTTCATATAATGTTTCAATATTATTCGCATTTCTTAAAACAAGATTTTTAACTGATACAGGTAAAGGTTTAGCAATTAGCGGAATCACTTGGTCATTAGTGAATACTGCATTCGTTTCAACTACAGAACCAATAGGAAGGTCTTTAACTTGTCCTAAATTAACCATATTAACATTTGATACTTTTTGATTGAATCCTAAAATAGCTTTAATTAATTCAATTGCTTCTTCATCAGAAGTATATAGATTGATATCTTTTTTTCCTTCAGCTTCTAACTGAAGTTCTTTAATTCTTTTTTCTCTAAGTTCTATTCTAAAGTCTACAGTCGTTAAAGCAAATTTCCAGTAATCAATAGTTTTCTTGTCTTTCAAATACCAATTGTGATTTAAAAACTCTACTAAGTGACGATCTCCTGCTGCAGGAAGAATTCCATATTGTTTATATAAATCCATCTTTACTCTATTTGCCTGAGCAAATGGTGACTCTAGATATAAATCAGGACTTCCATTTTCATTGAATCCAGTTTCAAAACATTTATCCGTAAAAGATGGTAATAGTTTTAACAGATCGATATCTTGATATTTTGCTTTTGTAAACCATGTAAAATGGTTAATACCTGTGACATCAGTATATATTTCATTACGATGTACTTTTATACCTTTTTCTTCTTCTAAGACTTTACAAAGGAAGTCTTGGGTGTGAAACACTTCATGACAACATCCAAAAGCTTTGATTTCTGGAAAAACATCATATAGTGTCTTGACACATATCGTCATTGGGTTTGTAAAATTTAAAACCCAAGCATTTGGACAATATTCTTTAATTTTTTGAGCGAAGAACTCAAAAATAGGAACAGTTCTCATGCTTCTAATTACACCACCTGGACCAACAGTATCACCTACACTTTGATAAATACCATATGTTTCAGGTGCGTGAACATCACTCATCATTTCATCAAATGTTCCAGGAAGAATAGAAATTGCTACAAAATCAGCATTAATCAATGCTCCACCTATTTTTTCATAAACTTGATAATCCCATTGACTTACCGTTTTTTCAAGTTTGTTAATTCTTTGTCCAATCTTTTGATTTCTCTTTGCAGCTTCTAAATCTATATCATATAAAGCAAGTTCTCCAGAAATACCTTTAGCTTGTGCTAGGTCATTTAAAAAGACTTTTGCCCATTCTTTTGATCCCCCACCAATATAAGCAATTTTTATTTTTTTCATATAAGCCTCCCAATTTGTTTTATTTTATCATTTTTGTTGCACAAAAAAAAGGCTATAAGCCTTTAGTTTCCTCTTTTTGTAGGATTTTGTTGATAATAAATTAATTGATTTGATATATCATTAACTTTAGCATCTATATACCACTCAATATTTCTTAAATCAAAACGAAGATTAACCATCGCTTCATCTAAGTCTTCATCATATAGTAATTTTTGTTGCTGGAATAATTGACTAAAAGCATGATAACTAAATAAATGATTTTCAGGATTAATTAAAGTTTCTAAATAAGATTCATATAATAGTTGATAGTCTTCAATATTGAGTATTCGATCAACTAATGGATGTGCATAATTTGCTATACCTAACATGTGTGCATTTAAGTTACCCCATGTATAAATATCTGCACCAACTGTCCAATTAGAAAATATTGGTGATCCATCCCAGCCTTGAGCAAGACCATGATCATAATCATAGGGAATCATTGTCCATACATTTGAAGTTGGTTGATTGTATAAATAATAATTATTTCCCATTGCTCTATAGTCATCAGGGTTTCCTAATAATACACCAACCGCTAATAATCTAATGAAACGATCAACATCAAAAGATGACTCTATATAGGTTTTAAATGCTTGATCATCAAGTGTATTAATATGTTCGATAAAATAAACGAGATCTGATGTATCATTGGTTCTCTTATTTGTCTTTAAATCATATGTTGGTCTATAATTAGTCTCAATATCTCTAATACCAATTGCTTCTTGAGGATAGTTATTTTGAAGTGATGCAGGACCAAATTGTTGCCATAAAGATTTATATAAATTGCCATTAGTTTCTATGTCATCTAATCGACGTTCAACAAACTTCTTATCAATAGGCTCAAATGCTGTATATAGACCATAAAAGTGTGTTGTCTCATCAATTTGAATAAATAATTTAGTTAAGGTTGTTTTTTGAGCATAAACACCGAACTCATTAAATAAATCCATTGAAAATTTTTCTGTTAAATATGTAGCATCCATATTTCTATTATATTTCAAGTCAATCTCTTCAAGTTCGAAAGCACTACGATTCCCATTTTCTAATAAAGATGCAAATCCAAAATCTTCATCAAACGATATTTTAAAATGAGAAGGATTTAGATTTCCTGAATCGTCTTGAATTCTAACTCTAGATAGATTACCTCTCGTTCTTAAACCAACATCATTTATTTCTACTGTACCTAATTCATCCTCATAAACCATATCTGCTCTAACATACAAGCCAGCACGATAAGATCCAAATTGTTGTTGATAGTCAATCATAGATTGATCTAGTTCATCCCAAGCATTAGAAGTTATTTTAATGGTGATTGATTTAGCGACATCATCATTAAAAAGACGATCGAAAGGTTCGATGTTAAATGCGTCAGGAGACAAAAAATCGTCTTGCAAAGTATCCTGAGGGTTATTTGGGACTAATACATAGTCACAAGCTCCTAAAGTGATTAAAATGAATGTTACTAATAAAATAAATAATACTTTTTTCATAGAAAAACCTTTCTTATAGATGTCATACTCATTATAGCACATCGACAAAGAAAAAACCGTTGCCGGTTTCTTCTAATTCTCCATGGTATAACAATTAATCTTTATCGTCAAAGTATTCTTCAAAGACTATACTTTCACGAATTGACATTGTATTTAAATCAAAACTAACAATTTGATTAAATGATAAAGTATAGATGACATTGTCAATATAAACACCACGATCAATACTATTATAAAAGCCCGTTTCTTCATGACTGACTACAATTGGATCAGAAATGATATCATTTGGATCTTCAGCGTCAAAATCAATATAGAATATTAAATAATGACTTAAATAACTAAATGTCCAACCTTCATCAGTTTCAACCATATAATGTCTCCATGACATCACAGGAAATGCGATAATGTTTTTCTCAGGTGAAACAAGCATTGCTTTCGGATTATAAGATGCTTCAGAATAACTATACGTATATACACCTGCTTCATCTTGGTCATTTAATTGATAGGTATCTAGTGGTTCAGTTAATGCAGTATCATAAGCACTAATTTTAAGCCCTGTGACTCTGCCTGAGTCATCTGCAGAAAATCCAAATCCAATTAATCGGTCGTTTTGTCCCCAAACATGAAGATATGTACTATATCCTGGTTCTTCAATAGCTGATAAAATAACTGGGTTACTCGGATTTGATAAATCAATGGTGTATAATGGGTCTGTTTGTTCAAAAGTTACAACATAGGCTAAATCTTCATTAAATCGAACAGACTTAACAGTTTCATTAACCTTACCAAGACCTTCAGTTATAGAACCCACTATCTTAAGTTCGTCTGTGTCTTGATCTTCTTCTAAAATGTGTAGTTCATTATGAACTGGATTCCATGCACTCGTGACCACTCTAAAGTATCCATGATACTCATCCATCCAGTATTGATCACTAACGTATCCACCTAATGTTTTTTGACCAACATAAGTCACTGTTCCATCAATACTGTTTAAATCATATTTAATAATTTGGACGTATCCTTTATATTGGTTAAGTTCATAACCATAATAGTTAAATGCTGTATAGAGTGCATCTTTAGTTGCGTATATTTCACTTACACTACCTAAAAATGCTTGTGAGTTCACTTCATATGTATCTATGTTAATACCGGTAACAACTGTCATTGAACTAATTGGGATATCTTCAAAATAGTAAATATCAGAATAACTTAAATGTGAAGTTATTATATTACCATCTTTTGTTTCTTTAAACATTGGACGATAATCTTCTGTGTTATAGAGTTGTTTATTAGATACTAAGAAAAGTGATTGATCTATTAAACGATGTTCATAAAAGTTCGAATCCGTTTCTAATGAATATTCAACTTCTAAAGACTCTCTATTATAAACTTGAACTGATCCTGTGTAAGATGCATATGGCCAACCATAATAATCCATTTCACTAGGATAATTTGATGGCATCCATGAATAAATATATCCAATAATAATCAGTTGTGTTTCTGTGATATAAATAGCCTCTGCATATAAATCACCTAAATCAAGATCTGCTTGAGGTAATATATCACCGTTTAGTGCGATGTCAAACACGCGTACTCTATTTTGATAGCGTGTTGCATAATAGATGGTATTACCATCAGTTTTAATAATGTCACCTTCATCGACACCATCAACTTGAACATTCGTTCCAATATAGTCTCTTTCAACTCCAGCTTCATCTTCAACTGCTTCAGGTACTGCAGGTTCATCAACAGCAAAATCATTTTCAGCCATTCTAAAGAAATCACTGAACCAATTATTTTGGCTTTGACTTAATAAATCTTGAATCTTTGATTGACTATTAACAGGTATTGCGTTTACTAGTTTTCGTTCACCAATCATATTTGGTGGAGCAAATGCTCCAGAAAACAACGTCGTAACCACAAACAAAGACGTCAAAATCAATCCATAAGATCTTTTGATCCAATAGATTCTAGGTACCTTTGGTGTCTTGACACCGATATGGTTGTGATATTTGTATAGTTTAAGATTCCAAAAAATATCGGAAATCAATTGTATTGCAAAATAGATACCAAGACCAGATAAAGAAAGTAAAACAATCCATCCGAACAAGGTCATACTAATCCTCCCTTTTTTGAATGCCTAATGCATTCTTAAAATCTTTGACGAAGGAACGTGAAACCTCGAGGTGAGTACCGTTAATTAACTCTAAATCCAATTTTGCATTGATTGCTGTTCGAATATATCTAATTTTAGATACATTCACAATATATGACTTACCAATACGTGCAAAATGATATGGTTTTAAAATTTCTTCAAGTTGATATAATGGTTGCTTGATGACTTGGCTTGACATCGTTGTTGTGTGCATAAAGATTTCATCACCAAATGCTTCCAGATAGGTAATCTCATGAACATGAATTTGTAGCCATCCAGATACAGTCTGTAACATAACTTGTGATTTTTCAAGTGCCATTTGTTCTAAAATGGGTCTTAATTTATACAAGTTTTTCTCAGACAATATTAAACCAACTTTATCTTCGGGTACTTCATTTGGATCTTGAGTAATATAAAGATGATATTCTCGATCTAATTTCGATTTGACTCTTTCGAAATCATCTTTATTCCAAATGATTTTAAACATCCAGGAGTTCCTCCTATCTTCAGTATAGTACTTCCTTTTACATAAAAAAAGTGATTATCCACAAGATGCAAAATATGGGTATATCTTGCAATCCATTAGTATTTTATCATATTTTATGTAAAAATATGATATAAAAAAAGAGCTGATTTTTATTTCTCAGCTCTTTTAAATGGTTGTTTACCTCGTCTAATGTCCATGGAAATTTTTGATAATGCAATAAAGATAACATAAAACTCAAGTCTACCTAAAAACATTCCGATTGTAGAGGTCCATAACAGCAATGGTGGTGTACTAGTACTCGTTAATCCTACAGACAGACCAACGGTCCCTAATGCTGAAGAAAACTCAAACAATGCAAGAGATAAAGAATGTCCATAACCAGTATATATAATCGTTCCGATGAGTAAAACAACCATATATATCATTAAGAATGAGTGGTTTTGAATGATATCTTCTTTCTCAACAACTGTTTTTGTTCCTATTTTGTTGATAAAATGAGTTCTAATTGTCTTTTTATGTGATAATTGTTCTTTTATGTTCCAGTATAAGCTTTTAAATGCAAGTGCAACACGATATTGTTTCATCCCACCTGCAGTTGATCCCATACCTGCACCTAATACCATGAAAATAATGAGACCAAAGAAAAATAATACAGGAACATTTGGTCCAACAAATGTATCAACTGTTTGATATCCAGTACCAGTTACAGCTGAGAAAAATTGAAAGGTGCCAATTCTTAATGCTTGTCCAAGGTTTCCATTATATGCACTTAATAAATTGATTGTAAATAATGGTAGGGTAATTAAAATCATTATGCCTAAAAGCTTAATTTCAACATGAGAGATAACATTTTTAAGTTTACCACGAAGTAACATAAGGTGAACAAAGAAGTTCGTGCCCCCTAAAATCATTAAAACAATTGTTGTTATTTCAATAGCAAGACTATTATAATGTCCTATACTTAACACTTTGGTTGAAAAACCACCAGTTGCAACTGCACATATGGAGTGATTAATTGCATCAAAAGGTTCCATACCAAATATGATATAAAAAACTGAACCAATAATGATATATCCAATATAAATGGATAAAATCATACGTGCTGAACGTATTAAGTTAGGCATAAGCTTATCACTATGTCCTTCAGCACTATATAAACGCATTCCAAACTTATCTGAAACTGCTGATGTCAGAACCAATACTAATCCAATACCACCAAAAAACTGAAGTAAACTTCTAAAAAGTAATAGTGATGCTGGTGCATTTTCAACATCTGTCACAGTTAAACCAGTCGTAGAATATCCACTGGTTGCCTCAAATACACTTTGCGTGAATGTATAATTACCTGTGAGTAAAAATGGAATTGAAGATATTAAAATTGCTAAGATCCATATTGAAACAACCAATACCGCATCTTGATGTCTTTCTAACTTACCTTTTTCTCGTCCTTTAAAAATTAAGACAACCAAAAAGCCAATCAAAATACTGGCAAAACCTGGGATTAAGAATAGTTGTGCATTGGCTAATTCGCTACTTCTAAATGCGATTAAAACAAGAGGTATCAAATTAATCATACCTATTAATATAGCAAATATACCTAAATAATTAATAATTAATGGATATCCTGAAATAATTTTCTTTTCCATATGATCATCTTCTCTTTTGAATAAATTCAATAATCTCATCTTGCTCAGATGGCGTGGAAATGATAATGAGTTTATCTCCAGATCTTACAACAGTATCCCCTTTAGGAATAATGACATGAGGATCTCTAAAAATACACCCAATATTAATATTTCTTGGGAATTGAATATCCATGATTCTCTTATTAACAAGAGCAAAATCTTCTTCTACACCTAATTCAAGCATGACTATTTTTTCATCTTCAATAGATAGTGTTTTAATAATATTTTCTACTGATGATTCATTTAAAATAGTTTGGGCTAATAAATAAGTTGAAGAAATAACGCTGTCGATACCAAGTTTCTTGAAAAGTTCAACATTTTTCGGGTTTCTAACTTTAGAAACTGTTTTCTTTATATTAAATAATCTTTTTGCAGTTATACAGGTAATGTAATTATCTGTATCATTATCCGATAATGCAAGTAAAACATCAGCATTTTCTGCTTCTGAATCTGATAATGTATATGCTTTTGTAGGGTCTCCTGGAAATACAGGTATATCGTTATTTGAACTAATATATTCAGCAAAGTCTTTGTCTTGGTTAATAACGATTAATTGATGATTTTCTTCTTTAAGCATCTTAACAATAAAGTCAGCTTCATGTTTTCCGCCTGTAATCACGATTTTCATTTTTCATCCTCCTCGTTACTTAAATTGACAAATTCATTTAAGGACAATGTAAATGGATAAATTGCTTTGATATAAGTACCCTCTAATAAACGACCTTTATCTGTATCTGATAAACGTACAAAGATGTGAGGAACGTTATAGACGTAGTAACAAATATGAGCAAGATAAATATTTGTATTATCACTATCTGTTGTTATGACAACTGTTTTAGCATGTTTAATATAGGAATTTTCTAGAACGGATAAATCGGTTGCATCACCAACAACTTGATAGCCTGAAAATGATTCTTGTAGTTTTCTAAAGGAATCATCAGTGGCATCAATGATGATGACATCTTCACCTAATTCAGACATTTTGGTTGCAATATTAGAACCTAAGCGTCCAGAACCGATGACAATAAATTTATTTCTTTTCATTTTGATATCTCCTTAAAGCTAGTTTTTGACCATAGTACTTAGAAGATCAAACATTTAATTTTTCAATCATATATCATTTTAACACTTTTTTTAAATATGTCACTACTTATCTATGATATATATGTATATATTTTACTCTTATTTGCATTTAATTTATAGCACTTTGGTTATTTTCGAGTAGTTTTTGATAGGAAATATCAATCATAATTGCTCCAAATGGAGCAGTGATTAAAATCGCTAATACAGCGATACTTAAGATAAGATGACCACTAGGAATGCCTAGTGCTAAAGGAATCGCACCGATTGCTGCTTGAACAGTAGCTTTTGGTGAGTATGCAAAACTAATGAATAATTTTTCTTTTTTGTTAAGATTGGATTTGATTAAGGCAATCATAACACCTGTTATTCTAAAGAACATTGCAATTGCGATTAAGATTAAAGAAAATAGTCCAACACTTGATAAAACACGAATATCAACTGCAGCACCAACTAATACAAATAACATGATCTCAGCAATTACCCATATTTTCTCAAATTTACCAACAAGTCTTTGTGCTAATAAATCATAGTGCTTTAATATTGTTCCACCTAAAATAATGACTGCCAGTAAACCAGATATTGGTACATAAGCTGCAAGTGTTTGCTCCAAAACTATAAGTAGAAATGCTGCCGAGAAAATCATAAGAACTTTAAGAGTATCTCTAACGTGGAATTTTTTAAAGATCCACACAAGAATGATACCGGTAACTATACCCAGTAAAACACCAAATATGATTGCAACCGGTATAAGTAAAATAGAAATAAGATTAAAACTTGATGTCGCATAAGTTTGAATAAATGATGTAAATAGAATGATGACATAAATATCATCAATCGATGCACCAGTTAAAATCATTTGTGGAATCTTTTTGTCTTTACCATAGCCTGTTTTCATTAATTTAAGCATTCTTGGAACAACAACTGCAGGCGATACTGCAGCAACGATTGCTCCCAATATAGCTGCTTCCAGATATGAGATATTGAAAAACATTGGTGCGAAAATGATTATTGCAAACATTTCAATAGTTGCAGGAATAAATGATAATAGAATTGCAGGTCTACCGACAGATTTCAAATCTTCTAAGTCTAGTGACAACCCTGCACGTACTAATATAACAATCAAAGCGATTTGTCTTAAGTCTGTTGATAAATATAAAATATTAGAATCGATAAGATTTAAGACATATGGTCCTAAAATAATACCTGTAATTAACATGCCAATAATACCAGGTAGTTTTAGTTTGAAAAAGATTTGCGACAATAATAAACTTGTCATGATGATGAGTGCTGCACTGAGTAACATAAAGACCTTCTCCTTAAATAAAAGACTCCAACAACAAAAATGTTGTAGAAGTCATTAGCCTACGCGGTTTTAGCTTTTGCTAAGGGAGACGTTCATTCCCTGGGTTATATTATAAAGATTTATGTATGGTTGTCAAGAGTTTTCTTTAACTACTTGTTCTTCATTATCTTTTCTTAAAAATGGAATAAGCACGGAAACGCGTTCTTGATAGAAGGCATATTCAGGACGGGTTTTTAATATTTTCTTTTCCATCATAGGAATACTAATGAATAAGAATAATGCTGTCATCGCTAGAGGAGCAAGTATGATGAAGTCTAATTTTAATGTACTACCAAAATACATTAAATATAATCCCCACCAAACCATAATTTCACCAAAGTAGTTGGGATGTCTTGAATATTTCCATAAACCTTCTTCAATGCAACGTTTTTCACCTTTGTTAAGGTTCTTGAAGTTATACATTTGTTGATCCGCAATGTACTGTATTGAAGCTGAAATGATGATGACTAAGAAGCCTAGAACTATTAAATAATTAATTGATGGACTGATTGTCATTAAATAAATTGCTCCAATCAATTGAACAAATACGATCATTGTAGGCATCATTTGAATGCCAAAAAGATTGGTTAAAAAGAAAAGTTTAGGTGACTTTTTATAAATTAAAGTATATCGCCAGTCTTGTTCTTTGAAACCTGTCCAATTTCTTGCCCAATTATAAGTTAATCTTAAACTCCAAACCAAAATTGCTACGATCATTAAGAATATACTTAAATTAAGTGTTATTTCTAGATAAATTAAAGCGAATATTAAAATAACAGGTGGAGCAACGCTCCAATATGGATCATAAACACTCGCATTCTTCAACATAAGACTGAAAAGCCAAATCATAAGTGTTGCTGTCACATCAGCAATCATCAACCTTAAAATAAGACTTAAATTAACAAAATAAAAAAATGCTAATCCCCCTATAGCAAATGCAACAAGATAAATAAGGAAAAGCCAAATCATCGATTTGTATTTTTTCGACATACGAATTCCTCGCTTTTATGTTTTCTATAAGTATTATAACATTTTTTAAGTTGTATTTTATTTTAATTTAATGTACTTCTCATATTGATTAACAAGTAAATTTAATAACTGATTAAAGTGTTTCTTAATGTCAATTGATTGATGAAGTTCATTCTTAATTGAAGTTGCATCAAAGTTTTTAAATTCAGTTTGATTGATATTGAGACCGATACCTATAACCACATAATCGAAATTATTCTCTGATGACTTTGTTTCAATTAAAATGCCACAAATCTTCTTATCACCTACATATAAATCGTTAGGTTCTTTAAAATAAACGTTAATGCCTTGATTTTGAAGATGTTGAACTAGTGTTTCCATTACCCATAATTTAATTTCATATGCTT
Source organism: Mycoplasmatota bacterium (assembly GCA_024650045.1). Lineage (GTDB taxonomy): Bacteria > Bacillota_I > Bacilli_A > Acholeplasmatales > Acholeplasmataceae > Peloplasma. The sequence continues at coordinate 43,141 of JANKMU010000008.1, forward strand.
TTGAAACGTTAATATCTTTTAAAAGAATAGAAAACAGTAGATTTTCATTAGGATTCGATTCCCATGTTCTATCATATTGTCCTCTACCTTGAGATTGAAAACTAGCTTTGATCAATGTCATATGCGGAAAATAAGAGTAATTTTCTTTTAGAAAATCACTCGTTGATGTTAATGTATCAAATTCTAGTAATGTGTATGAAATCATAATTCTCCTATTGCAAATGAAATTTCCGCTTCACAAACCAATTGGTCATTAACATAAGCTCTAGCTAAGCCAAAACCAAAGGATTTACGTATTTTAGTTAGTTCACATTTTAAAATGAGTTTATCTCCAGGTACAACACTCTTTCTAAATTTCGCTTTTTGAATACCTGTAAAATAAGCAATATTATTTTTGTATTGAGGATCTGATAATAAGATAACAGCGCCAACTTGTGCAAGTGATTCGATAATTAAAACACCTGGCATCACTGGTTTTCCCGGAAAATGACCTTCGAAAAAGTAATCATCTTCTGTTACGTATTTTACACCAACACCATATTTTAAGCTTTCAAGTTCAATGATTTCATCTAAAAATAAGAATGGATGACGATGTGGAATAATTTGTTTGATTTCTTCTTTATTTAGTTTCATGAGTTCACCTTCTTAAAAATAATTGCTGCATTTTGACCACCAAACCCGATATTGACATTCATAACGTAGTTTAGTTCTTTTTCTACAAACTTATTAGGTGTGTAATCTAGATCACATTCAGGATCTGGAGATTCTAAATTGATTGTTGGGGGTATTTTACTGGTTTGAAGTGCTTTAATAGCAGCTATGGTTTCAATGGCTCCTGCAGCCCCTAAAGCGTGGCCAGTCATTGATTTTGTTGAGCTAATACTGACTTGATAAGCTGCATCTCCCATAGCTTTTTTAATACCCAATGTTTCATATTTATCGTTTAATACTGTTGATGTTCCGTGTGCATTGATATAACCAAGTTCTTCAGGTTTAATATTAGCATCTTCCATAGCAAGTCTTAAACACATTTCAATACCTTCGGCATTTTCATCAGGTGCTGTCATATGGAATGCATCTGATGTTGTTCCATATCCTACCATTTCAGCTAAAATAGGAGCATTTCTCTTTTTTGCATGTTCATATTCTTCTAAGATTAATGTTCCTGCACCTTCTGCAATAACAAATCCTGTTCTTCTTGTGTCAAATGGAACGGATGCGGCATTTGGATCGTTTGAGAAATTCAAAGCCTTTAGACTTGAAAATCCACCTAATCCTAATTCGTTAATTGGTGCTTCAGCACCACCGGTGATTGCAACATCAATATAGCCATCTCTAATATATCTAAATGCTTCTCCTATGGAGTTAGTCGCTGCTGAACAAGCAGTTACTTGAGGCATATTTGGACCTTTTGCTTGATATTTAATACCAATTTTTGCTCCTATTAAATTGATAATTGAATTAGGAATAAAAAATGGAGATATTCGATCTTGTCCACGGGTGACACTGACTTTTGTTTCTTCAAAAATGGTCGTTAAACCACCAATACCACTACCGATAAATGTACCAACTCTAAATGGGTTAAGTTGACTAATGTCTAATTTAGACTGCACGTATGCTTCATGCGTAGCAACTAATGCAAGATTCATCACACGATCATTTCTTCTGATTTCTTTTTTGTCTAAAAAATCTTCGAAATTTAAGTTTTTAACTTCTCCTGCGATTTTTACTTTCCATGTTTCGACATCATAAAGTGTAATGAAATCAATTCCATTTTTACCATCAATTAAATTTTTAAATGATTCTTCAACGGTGTTTCCAACAGGACTTACTAGTCCCATCCCTGTTACAACAACTCTTTTTTTCATCTTTTCACCTACATCACTAATCCGCCATCAACCTCTAAGGTGTGGCCAGTTATATAACTTGCTTCTTCGCTTGCAAGGAAGCATACTGCATATGCAACTTCATTAGATTGTCCAAAGCGTTTAAGAGGTATTTGATTACTCCATGCTTGTGTGACTTCCTCTGATAGTTTTTTTGTCATTTCTGTTTCAATAAATCCAGGAGCGATAGCATTTACAGTTACGCCTCGAGATGCAAACTCTCTTGCTAATGCTTTTGTTAATCCTATAACACCTGCTTTTGCAGAACTATAATTAGATTGCCCTGCGTTTCCTAAAACACCTGAAACACTTGATATGTTAATGATTCTTCCATAACCTGATTTAAGTAATGGTTTTGCTGCATGTTTTGATACGTTCCAAACGCCTTTTAAGTTGGTGTTGATGACGCGATCAAATTGCTCTTCATTCATTCTCAGTATTAAAGCATCATCAGTGATGCCTGCATTGTTAACAACAATGTTGAGTGTTCCAAATTTGCTAATTGCTTCTTTAACAAGTTTTTCAGCATCTTGATAATTTGAGACATCTGCTTGAACAGCATATGCATCGCCACCGAATGCTTTGATTTCTTCAACAAGTTCATTTGCTTTTTGTTCGCTTCTATTGTAATTCAAGACAACTTTTGCGCCTCGTTTAGCGAGTTCTAAGGAAATGAATCTACCGATACCAGCAGCTCCACCAGTAACGATTGCTACTTTATTTTTTAAGTCCATGGTCAATTAACCATCCTTTCAACGTATCTAACTCACTTGCTCTATCGAGATGAGTAACTTCTACATTCATATTTATTTTTTTAATGAGTCCACTTAAAACCGTTCCTGGTCCTATTTCTACAAAATGGGTTATACCATCTTCAATCATCTGGTTAATCATTTGTTCAAAATAAACAGGTGATTGGATTTGTTTTCTCATCTCATCAAAAAGCTTTGATGATTCGAGTGGTTTAGCTGTTGTGTTCATATAGAGTGGCACAACTGGCTCTTGATAACTTTCTTTTTTAATAAATTCATAAACTTGATCAGCTGCTTGTTTCATTAATGGTGAATGGAAAGCTCCACTGACATTAAGTTCTAAAGCACGTTTAGCACCTAATGATTTGGCAATTTCCATTGCCTTTAGGACTGCTTTTTCTTCGCCACTAATAACAACTTGAACAGGTGAATTGTAGTTAGCACTAACAACGATACCTTGATTAGATGCTTCATGACAAGCTTGATCAACTAAATCTTTATTTAATCCGATGATTGCAGCCATTTTGCCTGGATTATTTAAGGCACATGTTTGCATATGTTGCGCACGATAATTAACGATTTTCATGATTTGTTCAAAATTAAATACTTGAGCAGCATAATATGCTCCATGTTCGCCTAGGCTAAATCCTGCAACTGCATCAACTTTTGCATTTAATGTCAAAAATGCTTCATAAGCAAAAATAGTAGCAAGCATCATTAAAGGTTGCGTATATCTTGTATCATTGATTTTTCCATCCGTAGAAGATAACATGTTTCTAACATCATAACCTAATAGTTTCGATGCCATCACTTCTTTTTCTTTGAATTCTGGAAACATATCAACATAATCTAGACCCATATTTAAATATTGACTACCTTGTCCAACAAATACTAAAGCTAACTTTTTCATGATTTATTCCTTATAATTGTAGAATTGCACTACCCCAAGTGAATCCTCCACCGAATGCAACTAACAATATTTTTTTATTTTTAGTCTCATTTTGATCATAATATTCTGCAATAGTAATTGGAATACTTGCTGCTGAAGTATTTCCGTATTCACTTAAGTTTAACATAAATTTATCCATTGGAATACCCATGGATTTAGAAACGGATTGAATAATGCGTTCATTTGCTTGATGTGGAATAATCACATCGATATCTTCTATCGCTAATCCAGAGGATTCTAACACTTTATGAATCGCTTGTTCCATCGCATCGATGGCGAAAAGGTATACACGTTTTCCGTCCATTTTAATATGATTTACAACTGTTAACGTATCGTTTGTATCTCCTCTTGCAGCATTAAAGAAAAATGCTTGATTTCTTTCATGATTTGATGGTTCTAAAATCATCGCGCCAGCTCCATCTCCAAATAAGACGCATGTATTACGATCAGTATAATCAACAATTTTAGTTAATTGTTCGCCACCAATAACGAGTGCAGCTCTAAATCTACCTGTTTGTAATAAAGATGCAGCTGTTTCAAGTGCATAAACAAAACCTGTACACGCTGCATTAATATCAAAGCTCATCACTTCATGATTTAATCCTAATTTAGCTTGAACAAAATTGGCTGTTGATGGTGTCATTTGGTCACCAGTTATGGTTGCCATAATGATTAAATCAATTTTATTTTTATCATAATTCACACGATTGATTGCTTCCATAGCGGCTTTGTAAGCCATTTCGCTAGTTAATTCATCAACAGCACGATGTCTTGTTTTGATTCCTGTACGTGTTACAATCCATTCATCGGATGTATCGACTAATTTTTCTAAATCATCGTTAGTTATCAACGTTTCAGGTGCATACTTGCCACTTGAGATAACCTTAATCATTGGTTGGGTTGTTTTCATTTTCTTCTCCTTGTTCGACAAACACACCCATCTTTCTATATTTTTTATATCTTTGATCTAATAATTTAGATGTAGAAAGTTTGGATAGTTTTGCAATAGATTTTGTTAATTCTTTTTTTAATGCTTTGATTCCAAAATCAGGATCAATATGTAGTCCTTCATTTTCTGGAATAATGGTATCAATAACACCAAAACCTAATAGGTCTTGTGCGGTTAATTTCATAATACTAGCAGCGTGATCTGCTTTTGAACTATCTTTATAGATAATTGATGCATATCCTTCTGGTGATAAAATAGCATAAATACTATTTTCAAACATCAAAACTTGATCACCAACACCGATTGCAAGTGCCCCACCGGATCCACCTTCACTTAATACAACTACGATAATAGGGGTCTTTAGACCCATCATCGATTTTAGGTTATAAGCAATCGCTTGAGCTTGTCCACGTTCTTCTGCACCAATACCCGGATAAGCACCCGGAGTATCAATAATGCAAATAATCGGTCGATTAAATTTTTCTGCTTGTTTCATTAAACGTATCGCCTTGCGATACCCTTCAGGATGAGGCATTCCAAAATTATGCTTAATTTTTTCTTCTGTTGAAACACCTTTTTCTTCAGCTATTACAGTTACTGGAATACTATTAATCGTTCCAATACCACCAGTAATTGCGTGATCATCACCAAATCCTCGATCGCCATGTAGTTCAATAAAATCTGTAAAAAGCTCTTTAATTAAATACTGACTCGTCGGTCGTTTAGGGTGTCTAGCAAGCTTGACTTTCTGCCATGCTGTGTTGATCGTTTCACTCATGCTATTCACCTCTTCCTTGATGCAATTGTAATAATTTATACAATGTTTTTCTCATATCTTTACGGTGAACAACCATATCGACTTGACCATGATCTAGTTGAAATTGATCCGTTTGGAATCCGTCTGGTAAGTCTTGTCTAATCGTTTGCTTAATAACACGTGCACCAGCAAAACCTATAAGTGATGACTTTTCAGCAATGTTAATATCGCCTAGTGAAGCGAAACTTGCTGCTACACCACCAGTTGTTGGATTGGTTAAAACACTAATAAATAATAACTTTTTTTGATCGAAATAGTGAAGTGCAGCACTTGTTTTTGCCATTTGCATTAATGATAATATGCCTTCTTGCATACGTGCTCCACCTGATGCTGAAAAAATAATGAGTGGTAGCTTTTGATCCATTGCATACTCAATCAATCTAGTTACTTTTTCACCAACAGCACTTCCCATACTTCCCATCATAAAATTACTATCAAGTATACCAATTGCACAAGGTAGACCCACGATGGTTGCCGTTCCACTTAAAAAGGCTTCATTCATTTTTGATAATTTCATACCTTTTTTAATCTTATCTGGATAATCTGGCATTTCAAGTGGATTTGATGACATAACCATACGATCTATTTCTTTAAAACTACCTTGATCAACAGTTAAATCTAGTCTTTTAAAAGCTCCCATTCTAAAATGAAATTCACAATAAGGACAAATCGAATGATTTGCCTCTAGAGTTTTTTCATAAATGGCAGCACTACAGTGCTCACATTTAACAAACAAGCCATCAGGAATATCGATTGGCTCATAATTTGTTTGTTTTTTGCGGATATTTTTTTTGAAATCTTCTAATTTACTTTTACGATCACTTAAAAAATCATTCACGGTTTTCAGCCTCCACTAATACATTGAAGCGCGCTATAAAACCAGTATCATACTGACCTTTGATAAAGTCAGGATTATGCATAATTAAATATTGATACTCAATATTCGTTGCGATGCCTTCAACAACAAATTGTTCAAGGGCAACTCGCATTTTTTTAATCGCTTCTCTTCTCGTTGGAGCATGGACAATCAGTTTTGCAATCATTGAATCATAAAAAGGAGGTATTTCATATCCTGGATATATGTGTGTATCTATACGAATACCTAATCCACCAGGAAATAAAATATTATTGATTTTTCCAGGAGTAGGAATAAATCCCTTCATTGCATTTTCAGCATTGATTCGACACTCGATTGCATGACCATTAATCTTTAAATCCCTTTGTTTAAAGGATAACTCCTTACCATAAGCAACTTTGATTTGCTCTTTAACAAGATCAATTCCAGTAATAGCTTCTGTTACAGGGTGCTCAACTTGGATTCTTGTATTCATTTCAATAAAGTAAAAATTACCCTTTGAATCAACAATAAACTCCATCGTCCCTGCATTAACATAATCGATAGCCTTAGCCAACTTGATTGATGCTGCACCAATTCTTCTTCTTAACATATCATTTAAGACAGGTGAAGGTGCTTCTTCAATCATTTTTTGATTTCTTCTTTGCATTGAACAATCTCGTTCAAATAAATGAACAACGTTGCCTTTTGTATCTGCCATTATTTGAACTTCGATATGTCTTGGAGATTCAATAAATTTTTCAATATATAAAGCTTTATCACCAAAACTGGTTTCAGCTTCCATTGATGTACGTTCAAAAGCACTCAAAAACTCTTCGTCTGAGCGCACAATACTAATCCCACGACCACCGCCTCCACTTGAGGCTTTGATCATTACAGGATATCCGATTTTTTTAGCTATTTTTAGTCCTTCGTGGACATCTTCGACAACACCGTCACTACCTTCTACGATAGGCACTCCATTTTCTTTTGCAATTTGTCTAGCTGATGCTTTATCACCAATGAGGCTAATCGTTTTAGATTTTGGACCAATAAAGATAATATTACATCTTTCAACCATTTCAACAAACTCACTATTTTCAGATAAGAATCCGTATCCCGGATGAATTGCATTACATCCTGTAGAAATTGCAGCACTTAAGACGCTATTCATATTTAAATAGCTTTGTTTACTTTGATTTCCACCTATACAGATTGCTTCATCTGCTAACTTAACATGCAAACTTGTTTCATCAGCTATTGAATATACAGCAACCGTTTCAATCCCAAGTTCTTTTGCAGCACGAATCACACGAACCGCTATCTCACCACGATTCGCAATTAAGATCTTATTTTTCATTTTTGTCACCGACACGCATTAGTGCATGATTATAACCTACGACTTCACCATTATGCACAAAAACTTCCTTGATGACACCGTCATAAGGAGACGTTATTTCGTTCATAATTTTCATCGCTTCTATAATACACACGACTTGACCTTTTTTAACCTGCTGACCAACTTCAACGAAAGGTTTTCCGTTAGGTGTTGCAGATGCATAATAGGTTCCTACGAGTGGTGATTGAATGACTGTATGATTGTTTTGCTTTAAATTTGCTTGTTGATTGGTTGTTTGGTTTTCATTTACCTCTTCTTTTGAATCTCCATTGACAACAATATGGTTGTCCTTATTTTTTGAGAGTCTTAATTTAAAATTATCCATTTCAAGTTCAAGAGACATCAAAGATGAACTCTCGAAATCTTTGATGATGTTTTGTATTTCTTTAATTGTCATATATATTTACCATTTCACTTTTCATTTGTTTTTTAAATCGTTTTCTTCACCAAAAATCTATCTGAAAGGTGTGTTCAAGTCATCAAGATTAGACTAGATAGTATTTAAGATGTTTAAAGCTCAAATGACAGTTTATTTATCGAGCATGTTTCAAATAATTATATCCCCAAAAAATCAACTAAATAAACTACCATTCCATTGTTCGTAGCAGCACTCCCTTCGCTTTGCATTTCAAATGATTTGAAATTCAAAGAATATACCTGAGTTTATTCTATCATATATTAACATTATGTCAACATTTTTAAAATGTAAACGGTTTTTTAACACAATTGAAAAAGCCTATGATATATCATAGGCAATTTAGTGTCAAATTATGTTATCTAGGGTCTCATTGTTTATATATCTATTTAATGTGTCATCCACTTCGTCAATTAATCGTTTTAACATATAAGGTCCGGAACTTGAATTATGAGGTGTGATGAATACATTTCTCAATTTCCACAGTGGATGATCACTTGGCAGTGGCTCTGGTGATGTTACATCCAAGCCAGCACCTCTAATCGTTTTATTAGCTAAAGCCTCAACCAATGCATCTTGATCGACGATATCTCCTCTTGCTACATTAATTAATAAAGCAGAAGGTTTCATCATTTGAAGTTCTTTTTTTCCAATTAAATGAAAAGTATCTTTATTTAACGGTAGTGATATGATGACGTAATCACTTTCTTTTAATACTTGATATAATCCATCTCTACCGTAATATATTTTATCGAAATGTGGTAATTCTTCTCTTTTTCTCTTATAACCTACGATATTAGTTTCAAAAGCCTTTAATCTTTTAGCAACTTCTAAACCAATAGATCCTGTACCGATAATACCTATTGTTGATAATGATATCTCATGATTAACTTTATGGTGTTTCCAAGTGCCACTATCCATTTGATTTGCATATGCTTTTATGTTTTTGTTAAAATACAAAATTTTTGAAATAACATCTTCAGCTATTTGGATGCTAAAAACATCTTTAGCATTCGTTAAAACTATGTTTTTTTGATGAATATAATCGACATCTACAGGATCATAACCTGCAGTTAGTAATTGAATCCATTTCAAATTTGGAAATAATTCTAGTTTATTTTTAACAGCAACTCCTGGCATACAAAAGATTGCATCTGCATCATATGCTTTTTCAAGATTGCTTTCAAAAGTTATTTTTGGATATTTTTTGACAAAATAATCAAAATGCTCATCCTTTAGCATTGTCATATCTATCCAGATTTTCATTCATATCCTCCTTTAGTTTCTTATCAAATGCTAACCTTTTGAGGTCACCATCTTTATCATCTAACATAATCCATCCTCTTTTAATATAATCAAACGATTCGAATAATCGGATGGCATATCTATTTTTTTCATGTGTATCTATTCTAATATAATATATACCTTTTGATTTTCCTAATGATTCAGCAAATTGCATGAGCTCTTTAGCAACTGTTTGGCCTAGCAAGTGTCTTTTAACAGCTAATCTATGAATGGTTAAGTATGGTAGGTCATATCCCCACTTTCCATCATATATCGTGTTATAAGTTTTTTCTATCCCACGCTTAATCGAGATCATCCCCAAAATAACACCTTGTTCTTCATAGACAAAAAACTCATTATTTTCAATATCTTTTTTAATTGTTTCATAAGAAGGATTTTCGAATTGCCATTGGTCAATATTTCTATCTTTTAATAACTGTGCTGTTTCAAGTCTTAATTGCCAAACTTGTGTTAAATCATTATATGTTGCGTGTCTAATCATGATTTACTCCTCGACTAAGATTACACTTAAAGGTAATGCGTCTGATCCCTTTACCTTAAGTGGTAATGCATACATCATATAACTTCCTTCTTCAACCTCTTTTAATCTTAAGCCTTCAATAATGATGATATCGTGCTTAAATAAGGTTTTATGTGTTGGATGGTTTTCTTGGTTTCTTTCTACACCTAAGCCATCAACACCTACACCTTTAATTTCTTTCGTTGCTAAATATTGACTTGCTGCATGATTAAGATAAATAAATTCAAAGTTAAATGTTTCTTCATAACTATTTCTAGTCTTAAATAAAACAAAATCACCTGCTTGAATATCGAGAGATTCAATATCTTCAACATCAATACAGTCGTCTAAATGTTGTAAATCAAAGACTTTCACTTCTGTGATAAGTCTAGCTAAATCAAGAGTATCTGAAGATTCACCAGAAGGAATCATATGCAATGGAAAATCCATATGGGTTCCCGTATGAAGATTAAATGACAAACTTGTTTCATGACTTGAAGCATGATCAAAATCAGAAACCACCTCTATTTTAGGTTTCTTTTCAGGTTTGTTTTTGTAAACTTGTATATCTTTTGATATCGTCATTGAAACATCGTATACTTTCATTTCATGTCCTCTCCTGTTAAGTCCTTAATCATTTTTTCTAGCATTTCATGGTTATCATAGATGACGGGTTTACTTTGATGTTTTTCTACATGTTCAACAAACTTCCATGAATATTCTATTTCATCCCATCTTGTAAATAATGTTTTATGATGATTCGTAATATCTAGCAACAACTTTTCATAAGCTTCAGACATATTACCTACAGCGTTACACGCTATACAATATTCTAATTCAACGGTTTCTACATCATCTCTTAATCCAGGGACTTTAGAGTTTAAAACTAGTCCTACACCATCAAGTGGTGCTATTTTAATATAGAGTTTATTCGTGGATAATGGAAGATCCCATTTTCTTTGTTCATTCGTCTCTTCAAACTCAATAATAATAACAGATTCTTTTTGGTCTAGCTTCTTACCGGTCATCAAATAAAACGGGACACCTTTAAATCTTGGTGTATTTACAAATGCTTTAAAAAACACAAAAGTTTCTGTTTTTGAGTCTTTTGGAATATTTTCTTCATTTAAATAACCATCATATTGTGCACTAATTAAAGACTCCTTATCAAAACTTAAATGCTTCAAAACTTTAACTTTCTCATCTTTAACATCTTCACTAAAATAAGATAATGGAACATCCATAGCAATCAAACTGAGCATTTGAAGTAAGTGGCTTTGAACCATATCTTTTAGCGCACCTGCATGATCATAGTAGTTTGCTCGACCTAGGACACCATCTGTTTCTCTTGCGATGATTTTCACGTTTTTAATCGATCTGTTATGCCATATTTCTTCAAATATCCGATTGGCAAATCTAACCATCATAATGTTTTGAATCATTTCTTTTCCTAAATAGTGGTCAATACGGTATATTTGTTTTTCATCGAAATAATTCCATAACATCTCATTAATTTCCTTAGCACTATTTAGATCATGACCAAAAGGTTTTTCAAAGATAATGGACTGGTTTTTATTTCCTATTTCAACTAAGTTTGATTTGTTAATATGTTTTGAGACAACAGGAAATAATTCAGGTCCAATTGCTAAATAAAAGAGTTCTCTTGTATCTTTATCCTTGTTGGATTGAATAAGTTCAACTAAGGCATCATATTGGTCAAGTTCAGTTATTTCTATTTTAAAATATTGGACAAGTTTCTTTAATATGTCTATATTAAGATCACTTGCTGAATTTTGATTCATTTGTTCTAGATAACGATCTGTATCATAATCTCTTCTACCTAATGCAATAATCATCGTTTCTTCTGGTATTTGTTTTTGCTCATATAACCTTGATAATGCAGGCAAAAGTTTTCTAGATGTTAAATCTCCTGTAGATCCGAATATGGTAATAATTAGTTTTTTCATTTCTTTTTATAAACGGCATGACCACCGAATTCCTTTCTCATTGCTGCAACCACTTTTTCACCGAATAAGCGATCATCTTTTGATTTATATCTTGCATATAAAGATTGGGTGATAACTGGTAGAGAAACTTTATATTTTAAAGCCTCTTCAATCATCCACATGCCTTCTCCAGTATCATCAATTTTTCCTTCTAGATCATTTAATGTGTTATCTTTAACAAATGCATTATGTGCATGTTTGATTAAAGCTGATTCAATCAGTGATCCGTTACTCCAAGCTTTAGATATTTCTTCATAGTCCAGTTCAAAAGGCGAAGCTTCTAGTAAACTAAAACCTTCACTTATGGCTTGCATCATGCCATATTCGATACCAATATGAACCATTTTAACAAAATGTCCAGCACCAGGTTTACCAACATAAGCATAACCATTTTCTTGTGAAATATCTTTAAACATAGGTTCTAAGTATGTAACAACATCTTTACTACCACCAGCCATTAAACATACACCATGTCTTGCACCACTTATACCACCGCTAGTTCCTAAATCGACAAAATCAATACCTTTTCCTTTAAGGAGATGATATCTTTTAATTGATATATTAAAATTAGAGTTTCCACCATCAATAACAATATCGTCTTTTTTTAGTAAAGGGATAAGTTTTTCTATAATAGAGTCAACTGCCTCATTGGGGACAAACAATAAAACAACAACTCGTTCTTTCTCTTCTCTTTTAAGTAATTCATTTAAATCACTAGCAACATCAAGTTTTAGTTGAGCAAATTTTGTAATTGCTGACTCCTTGATATCATATCCGATAACTTTGTGATTGTGATCCGTTAGGTTTAAAGCGATGCTTCTTCCCATTTTTCCTAAACCGATTAATCTAATTTTCATTGTTTTTCTCCTTTATCTTTAAGCTTCATTGTCCCAAGCATGCCACAAGTAATGTGACACGATTGAGCGATAAGGCATCCATTTTTTACTGATCTCTTCAATTTCTTGATGTGTTAAATCAGGATTTTTATATATGATTTTTACTGCATTTCTTAATCCTAAATCTAAAACTGAGAAAACATCTTCTCTTCCTAAAGAAAAGATTAAAAACATTTGAGCACTCCATGGACCTATACCTTTGATTTTTGTAAGCATTTCAATGACTTCTTCATTTGATAAATGCTCAAGCTTAGATAAATCAACGGTTTGATCAATGATACACTGTGCAAGTGATTTCAAATACTTAATTTTAGGAAATGATAATCCTAAAGACCTTAAATTTTCATCAGATGCGTTCATAATCTGATCAGGTGTTATCTGGTTATCAAAAAATTCTAATACTCTCTTATAGATAACACTAGCTACTTTCGATGACAATTGTTGACTGATGATTGTTGTAACTAGTGATACAAAATAATCATCGTCAATGGTGACAATGATTTCATTTTTTCGATCAAAGAGAATTTGTAATGTAGGATCTTTTTCGATTAAGTATCTAGTTTCTTTTGATTGATGCGAATACTTGAGTTGTTTCAAAATCATCACTCACCCTTATCATGATTATATCATGTATAAATATGAAATATACTAAAATCATATCCAATTTTGTTTATTCTCTATTTTACACTGTTTAGTTTGACAATCAAAGCAAAAGGACTATAATCATGAATAAAGGAGTGTGATATTTTATGTTGTGGTTACCTATTTTATTGACTGTTATAGGTCTTTTTATAGCAACATTGATTATCATGTTTTTAGTAAAAAGAAACAAAACATATCTAATTCCATCTGTATTATTGTTAATGATATCTTTAACACTCATTGGATTAAGTCAAACCGTTGATACAAGTGGTGGTGGATGGGAAGATGTCATCTATACGATTTTTGGAGTTTTCTTTTTTATAGTAAGTATTATTATGACATTGATTGTTTTATTAATTAGAGCTTATCGAAAAAATAAAAATTAAGGGAACTTTTGTTTTTTTATCCTTTCATATTTAGACAGTTTAACGTAGAATATAAGTGATACAAAACAAAAGAGGTGCTTTATGAAAACAAAACAAAAATATCATTCAACAAGAAATGTCGTCTATGCTAAAAATGGCATGGTTGCAACTTCACAACCACTAGCTGCACAAGCAGGATTAGATATCCTAAAACAAGGTGGTAATGCAGTTGACGCTGCTATTGCAGTTGCTGCATGTTTAACTGTTGTTGAGCCAACATCTAATGGTATAGGTGGTGATAATTTTGCAATTGTTTCAATAAAAGATCAACTATATGGATTAAATAGCAGTGGTTATGCTCCTAAAAACATCTCGATTGATAAACTCAAAGATTCAGGAATAACAGAAATACCAAGATTTGGTTTTGTACCTGTTACAGTTCCTGGAGCAGTTGCTGGATGGGTTGAATTAAACAAAAGATTTGGTAAGTTACCTCTTATAGATGTTTTAAAGCCTGCAATTAATTATGCCAGAAATGGTTTTGCTGTTTCTCCAACTGTTTCTTATTATTGGAAATCAGCAAATCAAATATATCAAAAGCATTTAAATGGTGAAATGTTTCAATCATGGTTTGATACATTCACTAAAAACTTAGCTGCTCCTGAAGCTGGAGATATCTGGTATTTAAAAGATCATGCAAACACTTTAGAGGAAATAGGAAAGACCAATGGTAATTCTTTTTATCAAGGAAACTTAGCCAATCAAATCGATGCGTATTCTAAAAAATATGATGGATATTTAACTAAAACAGATTTAGAGTCATTTAAACCAGAATGGGTCAATCCAGTATCAACACATTATAAAGGTTACGATATATGGGAACTACCTCCTAATGGACAAGGTATTATAGCTCTTGAAGCCCTAAATATCGTTGAAAACTTTAAAATAAAAGTAAAAGAGAAAGTTGATACATATCATCAACAAATTGAATCTTTAAAACTTGCGTTTGCCGATGGACTCGCATACATTAGTGATCCACAATCGATGAAAACTTCGGTTGATGATTTATTATCAAAAACATATGCGAATAAAAGATTTAAAGAAATAGAAAATCATGCAAAAATCTATACAGAAGGTAAACCAACAAGTAGCGGTACAGTTTATCTTGCTACTGCTGATTGTGATGGTAATATGGTATCGATGATTCAAAGTAATTACATGGGATTCGGCTCTGGTTTGGTTGTTCCAAATACCGGTATAGCACTTCATAATAGAGGGCATAACTTTACTCTAGATCAAAATAGTGATAATGCTTTAACTGGTGGTAAAAGACCATTCCATACCATTATTCCTGGATTTATTTCAAAAGATAACCTTTCAATTGGACCATTTGGTGTGATGGGTGGCTTTATGCAGCCACAAGGTCATATGCAAGTTGTTATGAATATGATTGACTTTAAGTTAGATCCTCAGCAAGCTTTGGATGCTCCAAGATGGCAATGGACTGAGGGTAAAAAAATACTAGTTGAACCTGATTTACCAAAACGAATCATTAAAGGATTAATGGATAAAGGACATGATATTCAAATAGAACCAAATTTAGGTTCCTTTGGTAGAGGACAAATTATCATAAAAAACAGCAAGAATGGTGTCTATTGTGGTGGTACAGAAAAGAGAGCAGATGGTAGTATTGCTTCATATTGATAATTAAAAAAGTAGACATGAAAGTCTACTTTTTGCTATTTTGAGCAATCAATTATAAAGTCACAATACTCAATAGGGCGATGGTTTTTTATATATAGATCCTCAGCAACCATCCAATTTTTTTCCCATGTTGCACGAGCATCTTCACCATCTCTATTAAGTCCTCTTTGTAATCGAAGATCTTTTGGTGTATCAACCCAAATTTTTAAGTTATAGAGATGTTTAAGTTCTTCTCTTATAGAATAACACCCTTCAACAACTAATACACCTTTATTTGGAACTTGATAAAATTCATCACTTATCATATCTTTTTGCCAATCATATTTTTGATATACACCATTTATACCTTTTGAAACTGGTTTTAGTACTTGTCTTAATAAACGTTTCCAATCAAAATCCGCACCAATTTCTTTTTCATAGGGACTAATTTGAATAATCTTACTTGCTGGATAATAAAAATCGTCCATATGTATGATTGTGACATGATCTAAGTTTATTTTAATGAAATCTGCTAGAGTACTTTTACCAGAACCTCCGCCACCATCAATTCCAATAATGAATGGATGTTTGGTCATTCTTTTTTTGATTTCGGTTAGCAATTCGTCTTTTGTTATTTTATTCATTGTTCATCTGCTCCTTAAAATTAGAGCATGATATCTATATAAAATTTGCTTATCTTTATACCTTTATAGGTTCTGCTTTTCTTTTTAACTTAAATAATCTGAAAGGTAAGAAAAACAATCCTAGAATCAAAAAGATTGGAAATAAAACCATCGTTAAGATTGGAATCAATATCTCATTTAAGATATTACTTCCTTTGACATGTCTAAATGTCAATGTTTCCTTAAGTAATCCCATAGCAATCCCCATTGAATTGGTCATTGTAATGACTTCACATGCAGATAAAATAGCTTTTGCCTTATAAACTCCATAACGTTCTTCTATTTTTTTATAATAGATTGGATCTATAGTTTCCTTATTAAATGCATAATCTTTAGCAAATAATACGGCTAAACTTTCTTCTTTGGGTACATTTTCTAAATCTCCAGCGAGTAGTTCTTTGATTTCATCATCTGTCAATCCTGATTTTAATGCTAGTTTTGTATGAACATAGGAACATAGAACGCATCCGTTAACTTCAGTGACTGCAAGCATGATTCTTTCTTTCAATTTGAAATTCATAGCTTTCTTCTTTTTTAAGGATTTTAAAGTCAAAAATCCTAATGCTGCACGAAACACAATTGGTATGTGTTCGATTAGGTTATACTTTCTTTTTTCATATTTACTCATGATTACACCTCGAAACTCATTATATCATTGATTATATTTTAAGACCATTCAGATACCTTGAAAATGAAATAAAAACACATCGTTTTGATGTGTTTTGTTTAATATTCTTAAAATCTAAATTAGATAAACTTTTTATACATAATTTTTACATTATGAAAAGATCCAACTTCTTTATAATCTTGTTCGAGATACATGTTCATTGTCCCATGATAATGGAGTTCTTTCTTAACCGAATTTTCAGAAGGTAAGGCAATCATACCTTGATACCCTTCATACTTAAAATAATCCATTGCATGAGCCAATAGTTTTCTAGCAACTCCTTGATTTCTATAATCAGGATGAATTACATAACAAACTGTTAAAGCAACCTTTTTACCCTTAACATAGTCTTTTAACTCATTTTCAAGTCTTATATAGTATTTGACATCATTGGCATTAACCCACCCAATACATTTTTCATCTTCAAATGCTAAAAAACCAGTCATCATACCTTCATAAATATTTCTAATCGATGCTAATTTATTAGACTCTCCACTTCTTTTAATCCATTCTTCAGTTGTATCATTTGACTGGAAAAAGTTGCAGTAACAAGTCTTCCAGTGTGGCTCATGGTCAAAGCTTAATCCATCAAAAAACTTAACAAATGTATCAATTAATTCAGGTGTTAATTTTTTTATACGAAACATACGATCCTCCCAATTTAATCTTTATATTTATATTATACCCCTTTACTGTTTGTTCATCAAATAACAATCTATAAGTTAATTGATAATCTATGTTATATCATGTATAATACTTATGAATAAAGGAGGCTATTTTATGCACAAACTCATTGATCAATTTATAGAAAAAATCATTAATGAATCGACTCCAGATAGACCCATTTGGAATATCGAATCAATTAATCAAGGAAAAAAACCTCATTGGAATTATATTGATGGCTGCATGATGACATCACTACTTGAACTTTATCATGAAACCAAAGAACAAAGATATCTTGACTTTGTTATAGAATTTGTCGACTATTATATCTTTGATGATGGTACGATTAGAGGATACGATATTGAAAACTATAATGTTGATGATATTTGTGAAAGTCGTGTTTTATTTGATTTATATCAATTTACCAAACAAGAAAAATATGTAAAAGCTATTGAATATACTTATCATCATATTAAAAATCAACCAAGAACCAAAGATGGAAACTTTTGGCATAAAAAAATCTATCCAAATCAAGTTTGGTTAGATGGTCTATTTATGGCGCAACCTTTTTATGCTCGATATGAAACTGAATTGAATCATAAAGAAAACTATATCGATATCATTAACCAGTTTAAAAATGTTTATCAACTAATGTTTAATAAAGAAAAAGGATTATATTATCATGGTTATGATGCTACTAAAAAGATATTTTGGGCAAATCCTGAAACTGGATTATCTAAAAACTTCTGGTTACGTGCGATGGGATGGTTTTTTGTAGCAATCGTTGATGTAGTAGGTTATATGGATGATCCGGATTCAAAGACAAAATTTTTCGCACCACTTCTTAGAGAAAGTATTAACGGCATTTTAAAATATCAAGATGAAGCATCAAAAATGTTTTATCAAGTCGTAGATCTTCAAGAACGTGATGGTAATTATTTAGAAACTAGTGGTAGTGCTCTTATTAGTTATGCAATCTTAAAAGGTGTTCGCTTAGGATTACTTGAAGATAGTTATGAACAAATCGGTATTGATATCTTTAATGGCATCTGTGATAAATACTTAACAGAAAAAGATGGTGATTTAAATCTTGGTGGAATTGTTTTAGTTTCTGGATTGGGTCCTGAAAATAATCTAAGACGTGATGGCACATTTGAGTATTATATTTCTGAACCAATTGTTGAAAATGATGCAAAAGGTGTAGGTCCTTTAATTATGGCTTATACTGAATTAAAGAGGATAACTAAAAAAACATAGTCTACATTAAGCATTTCCTATTGATGATAGGAGATGTTTTTTTAAAAACCATATTGACAAACATTGTCGTCTATTATATAATGTATAGTAGTAAACAATGAATAGGAGATTAGTTATGGTTGGTGTCTATTTGTCAGCTATTGTATTGCTATTGAGTGTTTTTCTATTGTTTAGTTCAAAACATACTCAAAAAACTTTTTTAATTGTATCAGCATTATGCATTTTAATATACAAACTCATTGAGTATACTCAGTACGGTTTATTACTACAGCCTTATAAGATTCCACTTGAATACTCAACAATGGCTTACTTTATTTATTCAATTACAATCATATTTAATTTTAGCAAAATGAAGGCTTTGGCAGCTTTTGCTTCGTTTATATCCGGGTTTGGATATTTGATTTCATTTATGTTTCTAGCACCTGATTTTATCCTTAATAATGGGGTTTACTTAACATCTTTCGCTTTTATAAATCATAGTATTTTATTTATAGGTAGTCTTCTTTTAATGTCTGAGCATCACTATACCAAGTATGACAATAAACTCATCCTAAATTACACACTTTTTTATGTGGTTTATGTCGTCATTATTAACCATATTGTTGAATTCCCACAATCATATATTTTTATAAGATTATTGCTTGGAGGAAATTTTTTAAACTATATATACCCTTCCATCTCATACACAAGTTATGATTATTTGTTATATTTTATTTTGTTGTTAATAACATATAAATTTTCATTGCACCTATTTAATTACATTAACCATTTAATATTTTTCTTAAGAAAGGATAATAGACATGAATATACAATTTAAAAAAGGTGTTCTAGATTTGTTTGTTTTATCTATGCTTAAAAAAAGTGATCAGTATGGATATGATATTTCAGAAAGCATCAGTGAGAAAATACAGATTTCATCAGGTACCATATACCCAATATTAAGGAAACTAAAAGATGATGGATATGTAACAACATATTTATCAGAGGAATCAAATGGACCAGTAAGAAAATATTACCAGTTAACAAAACTAGGTGAACAACAATACGAGAAACTTAAGATTGAATGGTTAGAATTGATTAACATAACACAATATTTTTTGGAGGATTGAAAAATGAACAAACAAGAATTTATGGCTCAACTCGAAAGCGGATTAAAAAAACATCAAATCAAGGATATTGAAGACATATTGAGTGATTATAGAATGCACTTCGATCACCAAATCGAAAACGGAAAATCAGAAGCTGATATTTCTCAATCCCTAGGTGATGTGGGAAGTATTATCAATGACTACTCAAAAATATCAACAAAAAGAAGTTTAAAGTGGTTTGATATGGTAACTGTTGGTTTTGTAGCAATTCCAATGTTAATCATGTTATATGGCTTGCTAATTTCACTTCTTGCAGCAACTGTGTCTTCATGGGCAATAGCAGTCTATTATTTATTTAGACTTTCAACGTTTGGCTTTATGCCCCACATACCTTTTGGTGTACATTTTATATATGTTTTAGCAAGCTTTGCCATTTCTATTATGTTTTTTTGTTTATCTATATATTTAATAGCATTGATTCGTTCGATGACACAGCAATATCTCGTTAAGCAAACCATACGAATAGGTCAATATCATGTAAAAAAACAATATCATTTAATTTTGAAATATAGTTTTTGGGTAGTTTCTATTGGCTTTGTTCTTAGTTATATCATCTCTGCATTGATTGCTAAAAGCTTTGAGTTTTGGCATGTGTGGGAATGGTTTAGTTAGTATAAACTACGAATAAAACAATCAAATAGATAAAACAATAGACCTTCCGAATATGAAAGGTCTATTTTTATTAAATGATTGAAAACATTGTTTATTATATTAACGATGAGTTCCAAAAAAGAAGACTGCTATGGTTCCCGGTCCTGAGTGAGCACCAATAATTGGACCTATAGTACTATAAATAATTTCTTTGGGATTAAATTGATTTTGAATTTTTTCACCAACAATTTTCGCCTCATCAAGACAATCTCCATGAGATATAAATACAATTTGATCTTTTAAGTTATCAACGCGGTCATTCATAAGTTCAACCATAGACTCTAAAGCAAACTGTCTACCTCTCGCTTTTTTAAGTGGTACGAGTTTACCATCGTTATTGACGTGTAAAATTGGTTTTACCCGTAATAATGTACCTAAAAACGCTTGAGTATCACTTAGACGACCACCACGTTTTAAGGTTCCTAAATCATCAACTGTAAATAAATGACAAAGATTTAGTTTAGTTTCTTCAACCCATTTGGCGATTGCATTAATTGTTTTACCTGCTTTTTTTAATTCCCATGCTTTATGAATCAATAAACCTTGACCCATTGATGCACAAAGTGAATCTACAATAACAATTTTATTGTTCGGATATTGTTCCTTTAACTCTTCAGCAGCAACCACTGATGATTGATAAGTTCCGCTTAAAGCTGAAGAAAAAGCGATATACAATATATCTTTATCTTCCTTTAGGAATCCTTCAAAAAATGTTAAAAATGCTCCAACGTTAATCAGTGATGTTTTTGCTACTTTTTTGTTTCTTAGTTTTTCATAGAAATCTTTAATCGATAATTCTCTTTCATCAGGATAATGAAAATATGATTTTCCTTCTAGCTCCACAGATAGCGGAATGATTTTTAATTCCATTTCTTCAACGAGTTGATTTGGCAAATCAGAACATGAATCGGTAACCATAACCATTTCTTTCATTTCAAAACCTCCATTGTTTAAATTATTGAATGTTTATTTGCATAGTTTAGAATCTTTATTATTCTTATTATACAATGTTTATAAATATATAAAAATAAAAACCACGATTTTACATGATGTAGAAGTCGTGGTTTATTGATTTTAAATTAAACGTGCTTTTAAAACGCCTTTAATTTGGTTGATTTGATTGAGTTGATCGTTCGTTATTTTAGTTTTTATATCAATAATTGCTGCTCCAAATTCTTGATGACTCTTAAGTGAACAATTTTGAACATTTTCTTTTCCAATAATATCATTGATTTGTTTGCATAAATCAATCGATGCATCATAAAGAATCGATAATCTATGGTCTGATGGTTTATTTCCTTGATTGATAAAAGGGAAATTAACTGAATTGGTGATATTCCCGTTTTCAATGTAATCAACGATTTGCTTAGATGCCATATATGCACAATTATCTTCAGCTTCTTCTGTAGAAGCACCTAAATGAGGAATTGCTAAGACACCTTCCATATTAGCTGTTCTATAGTTAGGAAAGTCAGTAACATATTGTTTGACCTTCTTAGATTGAAGTGCTTGTTCTATGTCATCATCATTAACTAAACCGTCTCTTGCAAAGTTAAGAATAACAACACCATCTTTCATTTTATTGATGACATCTTGATTAATGATATGTTTCGTTTCAGGTGTCAATGGAATATTTAAACTAATATAGTCACATTTGTCTAAAAATTCTTCCATGTTTCTCATTAAAGTCATATTTTTAGGTAATGTCTTTTTTTCATATTCTTCATAGTTAAGTGTTGTTGTGCCATAGACAAACATGCCAAGACTTGAACATACTTCAGATAAAGATGCTCCTATTGCACCTAAACCGATGATTCCAATCGTTTTATTTAATATTTCAGTTCCAGCAAATTGTGATTTTGCTTTTTCAATTGATTTACTTACTTGCTCATCTTTTTTATTATCTTCAATCCAACGCATACCTTGATAAATGTTTCTTGCGCTAAGTAACATACCTGCTAGAATCAGTTCAACAACTGCATTTGAATTAGCACCTGGTGTGTTAAATACAACAACACCCTTTTTAGCATAATCACTTAAAGGAATGTTATTAACGCCTGCTCCTGCTCTTGCTACAGCAACAACAGATTCAGGTAATTTCATTTCATGCATATTTGCACTTCTAACTAAAATTGCATCAGCATTGTTAATTTGATCAACAAGTTGATAAGACTCAGGTAATTGACTTAAACCAACTTGAGATATTTTATTTAAGCAATGAATATTTTTCATAACGACCTACCCTTCATTTCTTTTTTCAAAGTCTTTCATAAAGTCAACTAAAGCTTGAACACCTTCGATTGGCATTGCATTATAAATAGATGCTCTCATACCACCGATAGAACGATGACCCTTAAGGTTTTCAAATCCAGCTACTTTACTTTCCTTTAAAAATTGATTATCTAGTTCTTCACTTGTTGATTTAAAACATACATTCATCAGTGATCTTGAGTTTTTATCAACAGTTCCATAAAACATTTTACTTTGATCTAGGTAATCATATAAGATATTAGCCTTTTTAATATTAAGTTGTTCAATAGCTTTTAAACCACCATTTTTAAGTAACCATTTAAAGACCTTGCCACATAAATAAATACCATATGTTGGAGGCGTATTATACATTGAACCATTTTCTGAATGAATATCATATCTTAATAATATCGGTGTTTTAGGATCAATATCTTTTGATATTAAATCTTCTCTTATAATTACAATCACCGTTCCTGCTGGACCTACATTTTTCTGAGCTCCTGCAAAAATTAATCCATACTGAGATACATCGATAGGTTCAGATAAGAAACATGAAGAAGCATCTGATACTAATACTTTACCTTTTGTATCAGGTAGTTCATGGAACTTCGTACCATATATTGTGTTGTTATCACACATAAATACGTAATCTGCATCTTCACTAACTTTTAATTTAGATAAATCTGGAATATATGAAAACATTTTATCTTCTGAAGATGCTATTTTATTAACTTTCAAATACTTACTTGCTTCCTCAGCAGCTTTTTTAGCCCATGCTCCTGTAATGATATAATCTGCAACACCATTTTTCATCAAGTTCATAGGAACCATTGAAAACTGCATTGTTCCCCCACCTTGAAGGAATAAAACTTTATAGTTATTAGGAATATCTAGTAGTTTTCTTAAATCACTTTCTGCTTCATCAATGATTTGTTGATACATCTTTGAGCGATGACTCATTTCCATCACTGACATACCACTATTTTGGTAATCTAGCATTTCACTAGCTGCTTCTTTTAAGACATCTTCAGGTAGTATTGCTGGTCCTGCAGAGAAATTGAATACACGTTTCATTTTTATAAATCTCCTTTCGTTTCTTGATCTAAATTTCTAATTAATTTGCTTTCTAAATAATATCTTTTTGCAGTTGCACAACCCATTGAAAATGACTTTCTAGGTAATACTTTACCACTTGAAATAAATGGGAATAAATCTCTTTCTTCAAGTTTTGGCATTCTAATACCAATACTCTTCTTATTTCTATTACATATTTCAATAAGTTCTTCATCACCATGGATGTAATCGATACTTACTTCAGGATGTTTGATTAAATAATCATCAATATATGATTGAATTTGTTCATAAGCCTCAGCTGTGCTTCTTGGAATAAAAAATGGAACTTTCCCTGATTCTTTGGTATACACCCATGTTTCTTCTTCTTTATCTACTGCATGAAACATATCAAGTAAAAAATTATTTTCTACATTAAATAGTACGCGATGGATTCCTTCAAAAGTTAACCCTTTATCATATATATTAACAACTTCAACAAGCGAAAATCTTGCTGGATGATTCTCTTGTTCTTCTATGGTTAAATCCTTTTTTATATCTTCCCAATGCGCTTTGGCAGTTGCTAAGCTATGATTCCCATCACCAACAACAAACAACATTGGATCTTCTTTATTCTCAATCAACTGGTTAAATTGCTGAATAACAGCATCACAGTCCTTGATTTGGTAACCACGAATGTGTCCACCTAACATATTGAGAACAAAATCATAACGTTTAATCAATTGATCTTTATTTTGATAAAGATTCTCAATGATATTATATTGATGGTCATCCATTAATAGCATAACATGAGAGAGTTCTAATGGTGCTTGTTTTCTAATTTTTACTCTTGGTGGTATACGTTCTACAATCGTTTTTTCTGTTGTTCTAATCAAAGGTTTTGTTCCTTCTTGATAATCATAAGCTTCAAGGTCTATAGCCATCATAATACCCAAACGAACAGTGTTTAGAGTTGTTGTACGTTCAATTAAAATCATTGAAGGTCCAATATCTTCAAACATTTGATCTTTTAAGTATTGATACATGTTTTCTTTAATTTTGTGGATAGTTTCATCACTCATATCTTCTAGAAATACTTCTGGTAATATCATGTTATATGTTGATGGTTCATCTTCAATATAACGTTTTAACTCTTTCCAATAAGATGGTTGACTTGTAAACTGGTCACAAGCAACGACTGCCCATTTTGATAAATCAATATTCTTTTTTGGTAATAAAATATTGGGCAGGTGAATTGCATTTTGCTTTACATTTGACGGCATAAAAATAACTCCTTTTTCATTTTATAGAGCTTAGTTTTTCAAATATTTAAGTTGTTCCACTACGTTTAAGAATACTAGATTTTATACGCATTGATGATCCTCATTCTTAAATATTTTGATGTCTTAAATCGTGTTTTTACAAAGAAAAAAAACAGTATTAAACGTTTGTTGTTTGATTAATTTCATTGTAACATGAAAGCGCTTTTATATCAAGAAACATTTAGAAAAAATGAAAAAAAATATCGTGCTTGACGATATTTGTTAGTTTTATGAATTTATTTGGGTTGCTGCTTTTTTTCTCTTTGACTTAAGAGGTATACGATACTCAATAATAATACACCTGCAACAAATGAATATGCACTAAAATCAAATAACAAGATTGGCTTTTTCTCGTAGAGAAATCCTCCAAGGAGTGGA
>JANKMU010000009.1 GCA_024650045.1 Mycoplasmatota bacterium
AATGACATCCGAAGATGTCATCTTATGCTTAATTATTTTTAAATAGATTTTTAAACTTTTCCCAACTTGAGTCTTTTTCTTTTGATTCTAATTTATCAAGTTGTTCATAAAGTTTTTTCTCTTGTGATGAGATATTCTTAGGTGTTTTAATTCTAACAATAACTTGTTGGTCACCTTTACGTTTAGATCTAACATTTTGAACACCTTTTTCACGCATGCGAAGTATCGTACCGTGATCAACTCCAGCGGGAATCTTAAGATTTACATCGCCATAAATTGTTGGTATTTCAATGGTTGTTCCTAAAACTGCTTGAATATATGTGATTGGAACTTCAAGAATAATATCATCATTTTGTCTTCTAAAGACTTTATGAGGACGTACTCTAAAGTTTAAGTATAAATCACCTTGTCCGCCACCTTTGGATCCACCATTACCGTAACCAGCGACTTTGAGCGACATGTTGTTATCTACACCTGCAGGTATATTAACATCAACAGTTTTAGCTGTTTTAACACGTCCACGACCATTACATGTTGAACAACGCTTCGTAATAACTTTCCCTTGTCCACCGCATTTCGGACAAGTTTGTTGTGTACGCATTGCACCAAACATCGTACGCTGCTCTACATTAATAAACCCATCACCATGACAGCGATCGCAAACTTCAACATCTTTAGAAGATTCCGCACCAATGCCATGACAAACATGACATTCTTCATCAATTTCAACACTTAATGTTTTTTTAGTGCCTAAAACTGCTTCCATAAAATCAATTGTAATGGTTCGCTCTAAATCGTCACCACGTTGTGGTCCAGTATAATTTTGTCTTTGTCTACTTCCTCCACCGAAAAATTGGCTAAAGATGTCTCCAAATCCGCCACCACCAAAGTCAAATCCACCAAAGCCTTGACCACCAGCTCCAAAAGGGTTGCCTTGATGACCATATTGGTCATAAGCAGCTCTTTTTTGTGCATCACTTAGTGCATCATAAGCTTCTTGAACTTCTTTGAATTTTGTTTCTGCATCTGCTTCTTTGGATACATCTGGATGATATTTTTTAGCAAGTGTCCGATAAGCTTTTTTGATTTCATCATCACTTGCGTTTTTATTGACCCCTAATACATCATAATAATCTCTTTTATCTGCCATAACATCAACTCCATAGTTTAAAGTAGGACAAAAGTCCTACTCTATTATTTTTCTTCAAACTCAGCATCGACAGTGTTGTCGTCGTCTTTTTTATCCGTGTTTTCTTCTTGATCAGTATTTTGTGCTTGTTGTTGCTCTTGTGCCTTTTGATATGCTTTAGTAGCAACTTCTTGAGCATCCTTTTCAAGAGCTTCTTTCTTTTGCTTAATTAAATCAACATCACTGCCATTAAGTGCTTCTTCTAATTCCTTAATTAAGTCTTGGAGTTTAGTTTTGGTTGGTTCATCAATATCATCTTTTAAATCATCCATAGCTTTCTGTGTTTGGAAAATTAAACTTGATGATTCATTTCTAAGATCTGCTTCTTCACGTTTTTTCTTATCAGTTTCTGCTTGTTCTTCAGCTTCTTTTACCATACGTTCGATTTCTTCTTTAGATAATGATTCAGTACCAGTAATGGTAATTTTTTGTTCTTTATTTGTTCCCAAATCTTTTGCTTTAACGTTTACGATACCATTAGCATCAATATCAAAGCTAACTTCAATTTGAGGTACACCTCTTGGTGCTGCAGGAATATCTTTTAATTGGAAACGTCCTAAAGTTTTATTGTCAGCTGCCATTGATCTTTCACCTTGTAGAACATGAATATCTACTGCTGGTTGATTGTCTGCAGCTGTTGAGAATACTTGTGATTTTGAAGTTGGAATGGTTGTATTTCTTTCGATTAACTTTGTAAATACACCACCTAATGTTTCAATACCTAATGATAATGGTGTAACATCTAGTAACAATACATCTTTTACATCACCAGAAAGTACGCCACCTTGAATTGCTGCACCCATTGCTACAACTTCATCTGGGTTAACACTCTTATTAGGTTCTTTATTTAATTCTTTTTTAACCATGTCTTGAACTGCTGGGATACGTGTTGATCCACCAACTAGTAAAACTTGATCAATATCTTTTTGAGTTAGTTTTGCATCAGATAATGCACGACGTGTTGGTCCAACACAGCGATCCACAAGTTTAGATGTCAAATCATTAAATTTAGCACGTGTTAAGTTCATCTCCATATGCAATGGACCTGATTCACCCATGGTAATAAATGGTAATGAAATTTGAGAACTTGTAACTCCACTTAATTCTTTTTTCGCTTTTTCAGCTGCATCTTTAAGTCTTTGTACAGCCATCTTATCTTTTGATAAGTCGACACCATTTTCTTTCTTAAACTCAGAAACTAAATAATCAATAACGAGTTGATCAAAATCATCTCCACCTAATTGATTATCTCCTGAAGTAGAAATAACTTCAAATGTACCATCAGCAAGTCTTAAGATGGAAACGTCAAATGTTCCTCCACCTAAGTCAAATACTAACACTGTTTGTTCTTTATCAGTCTTATCAATACCATAAGCTAAAGCTGCAGCTGTTGGTTCATTGATAATACGTTTTACTTCTAGACCAGCAATCTTACCAGCATCTTTAGTTGCTTGACGTTGTGCGTCATTAAAATATGCAGGTACAGTAATAACTGCTTGTGTCACAGTTGCACCTAAATAATCTTCTGCGGTTTTCTTCAAGTTTTGAAGAATCATTGCTGAAATTTCTTGGGGTGTATATTTTTTACCTTGAATTTCTACTTTATAGCTCAAATCACCCATATGACGTTTGATTGAACTAACTGTGTTAGGATTTGTTATCACCTGACGTTTTGCAACTTCACCAACACTAATGTCATCCCCTTTAAACGCAACAACTGATGGTGTAGTTCTACCACCTTCTGCATTTGGAATAACCTTTGCTTCTCCACCTTCCATAATGGATACTACTGAATTTGTTGTACCTAAATCTATACCTATAATTTTATTCGTCTTTGCCATTTTCATCACTCCATTCATTTACTTTAACCATGGCTGGTCTTAATAATTGTTCTTTGTATGTATATCCTTTTTGAATGACTTCAATATTAACGCCACTCGGTTGATCTTTGTTATTTGTTTTTTCTATAGCATAATGTACTTTTGGATCAAATGGTTTATTTAAAGCTTCAATTTCTTTTAAACCATCTTGAAATAAAATGTTATAAAACTGATCATTGATCATCTTAAATCCGATTAAAAAATTCTTTAATGCTTCATTATCCGTTTGCATATTAACTACTTTGTTAAGTTGTTCTAAAGGATTTAATATGTCTGATATCAATGTTTTAGAAGCATATTTACGATCATTAATACGTTCCTGGTGCATTCTTTTTTTAAAGTTTTCTAACTCTGCTGCATTACGTAATAACTTATCCTTTAATTGATTAATTTCATCCTCTAGATTTTCTAGTTGTTCTTTATGCTTGTTTTTCTTTTCTTTTTTGCTGACTGTTTCTTTGTCATCTACTGGTGTTTCAACTGGTTTTTCTTTTTGTGTTTCTTTCTTTACTTCTTTTTCTTTATTATCTTCCATCTGTATCACCCTTTACTTTTTATATAGTTTGCCTAAATTACTCGCGATGTACTCAACTAAAGGTATGACCTTGCTATATTCCATTCGCGTCGGTCCCAGGACCGCTATTGTTCCATGTTCATGATCACTTATTCGATACGGCACGGATATAACTGTGCAATTCTCCATAGGAATAAGTTGTAAATCACTGCCAAACCTGATACTTAATCCATCATGATCACCGATAAGTTTGACCAATTCTCTTCGGTCCAACATATCAACAAAATTCTTTACATGCATAACATTATGAAACTCTGGTTGATCAAATACGTTTGTGACACCTGATAAATAGAAATTTTCTTCTGCGAACTTCGCAAATGCATGAATAAATGAGTTCATCAATTGTGACTGATAATCTATAAACGATTCAATCTCTTTTTTAGCAAACTCAGCTTGTAATATTTCACTTGCTTCACTAATAATTCGATTTCTTAGTAAATCATCTAATGTCTTAATGACTTCTTTAAGTTCACTAATATTAATTTCTTCTGGTATGCTAATGTTTTGATGTTGTACGTGACCTTGATCTGTAACAATTAAAACAACTGCTTCATGTTCACCAATTGGGATAAAATCAATTTTTTTAATGGTATTTTCGTTACTCGATGGACCAACAGCCATTGCTGTATAATTTGTTAACTGACTCAATAAATGAATTGCTTCTTCAACAGCATGTTCTCTTGCAATCTTGTTTTTAGCAAAAACTTCATCAATTAACGGAAATGAGTCCATGACTTGTGAATCTCTTGTAACTAAGTGTTCAACATAGTAACGATACCCTTTTTCAGATGGGACGCGTCCTGAAGATGTATGTGTCTTTTCAAGATAACCTAATTCTTCAAGTTGTGCCATATCATACCGTAAAGTGGCACTAGAAAAATTCAAATAAGGCATCTGTGTTAGTGATTTTGAACCAACAGGTTGTGCATCTCTCACATATACCTCAATGATTGCTTTTAGAATTAATTTTTGTCTACTTGTAATCATCCATACACCTCATTTAGCACTCATCTTAACTTTGTGCCAGTTTTATTGTATTATAATTATTTGGCACTGTCAAGTATTATGTGCTATTTTATACAAAAAAAATAAAAGACACTTTGTGTCTTTATTTAGTTGTTTGTTTCGTCCATTTCAAGTAAAAAGGATTATTCTTTTGTTCATACCGAATCGTTGTCTGCTCATCGTGACCCGGATAAACTTTAGTGTTACTTGGTAAACCACATAAAAATATTGTACTTTTCCTTAATTCTGGTAATAATCCAGAATATAAATCATGTCGACCAACACTTTCTTTAAATAACGTATCACCTGTAAACAATTTTTGGTCATATAAGAAACACAAACTCCCCTTTGTATGTCCAGGTGTATGAAACACCTCAATATATTGATCTGCAAAAGGAATTTTATCCATATGATCAACATAATTAAGACTTAAATCTTTCCTTTTATATGGATGACTTTTTGGTGCATATCCATTATATTTGTCTTCAAAAAGCAAATGAGCATCCTCTTTATGCATATAAATAGGTGCTGTGAATTCACCAATTAAGTCTATGTGATCGTGATGTGCATGAGTGATTAATATACCCGATAGTGTTCTTCCAGATAACGCTTGATTGATTTCTTCCATGTCATGTGAGGGATCAATTAAATAACATGTATCAAAGCGACATATTAAATATGTATGGGCAAATGTTTCGTTTTCTTTAAATTTAATCATATTATCTAAGAAAAAAAACTATTCCTAGAATAGCTTATTTCTTTTCTCTATGGATTGTATATTTTCTTTCACGTGGGCAGTATTTTTTCATTTCTAAACGCTCTGGTGTCGTTTTCTTATTTTTATTAGTATGATAATTTTCTTCGCCACATTCTGTACAAACCAATTTGACTAGGTCTCGCATGATATCCCTCCAAACGTACGGTAACATTATAACAAAACAATCAAACAATATCAATCATTTTTCCTTCTTTTGTAAAATTTCATTTGTTGATAGATAAAATGGCCACAATACGTGACCATTCATTTTTTAAGAATCATTTTTTAATTTAATTATACTTCGATAATTGCATCAGTTGGACATACTTCTTGGCATGCTCCACAATCAATACAAATATCTTCATCGATTACATAAATATCGCCTTCTGATATGCAGTCTACTGGACACTCAGCAACACATGCACCACATGCAATACATACATCAGTAATTCTTCTTGGCATATTCTAATCCTCCATATCGTTTAATATAATACTATTTTATATAATAACACTCATAAAGTAAACCTTATTTTAAAAAAGAATTATTTTTTACATATTTTTATGATTAAAAATCATATATAGGTTTACTAATTCAACATTTTAAATATTCGTTTATGTGAATTACTTATCTTTTACCTTGTTTTGTTTTATAATGTTATTAGGTGATAAAACATGAACAGAGAACAAACAAGACCAATGAAAGTTGGTCCGTACCAATTTGGCGGAAATAATAAGGTCTATATTCAAAGTATGACAAATACTTATACTAAGGATGTAGATGCAACCGTTAAACAGATTAAACAATTAACTGAGGCAGGCTGTGAAATTATCAGAGTCGCAGTATTAGATATGGTAGATGCAAAATCTTTAGGTGAAATTAAAAAGCAAATATCAATACCTTTAGTTGCTGATATCCACTTTGATTATCGTTTAGCTCTTGAAGCAATCAACCAAGGTGTTGATAAGATCAGGTTAAACCCGGGAAATATCCCAAAAACAGAACATGTCAAAGAAGTTGTTGAAGCATGCAAAAAGAAAAATATACCCATTCGAATTGGTGTTAATAGTGGATCATTACCTAATAGAATGGTACCAACAGCAGAAAACATGGTTGAAACAGCAAGACACCATGTTGAAATATTAGAATCCATGGATTTTTATGATATCGCCTTATCATTAAAAGCGACTGATATGAATCTAATGGTTGAAGCATATCGTTTAGCTGCAAAGACTTTCCCTTATCCACTTCACTTAGGTGTTACTGAAGCTGGAACAGCTTTTAGTGGAGCTATCAAAAGTGCAATGGGCATTGGTATTCTACTTGCTGAAGGCATCGGAAATACAATTAGAGTTTCATTAACAGATAATCCTATCCTTGAAATACAAGCAGCAAAGGAAATCCTTAAAAACCTAGGTTTAAAAGATAAAGTACCTAATTTAATTTCATGTCCAACATGTGGACGAATTCAATACGACATGATAGACATTGCAAAAAAAATTGAAACCTATTTACTTAAAGTTAATAAAACAATTAATGTTGCGATTATGGGTTGTGCAGTCAATGGGCCTGGGGAGGCTTCTCATGCTGACATTGGAATTGCTGGAGGAAAAGGTGAAGCTTTATTGTTTAGACATGGAAAAGTCATCAAAAAAATAAAGGAATCCGAAGTTTATGATGTTTTAGTTGAAGAAATTAATAATTTTGATGATTCTAAAAATAATGGAACCGTAGAAGAATAATTCTACAGTTCCTTTTTTTATACATCAAATAATGAAATCTCATAATCACAAATATCTTCATAAAACTCTTTTTCATGCGATACTAAAATTAAAGTGCCTTCATAATTAATCAGTGCTTCTTTCAACGCTTCTTTTGCATGAATATCTAAATGGTTTGTTGGTTCATCTAAAATCAAAACATTCCCTTTTTCATGTCTTAATAAAGCAAGTCTAACTTTTGTCTGCTCGCCACCAGATAAAGTATTAATATCTCGATTTGCCATATCATAATTAATACCATGATTTCCCAGTAATGACATGACTTCTTTTTTTGTGAAATGTTGGTACTTATGATGAACAATCTGAAATGGAGTTAAACCATCATCAAATTTACTATCTTGTGCAAAATAGGCAATCTTTGCAGTATCAATCCACTGAAAAGATCCTCCAAGTTTAGGAACAATACCTAAAATTGTTTTAATAAATGTTGATTTACCAATACCATTTTTTCCTGTTATAACAGCTTTTTCCTGTTTTAGGATATCAATGTTGAGTGGTTCAAGCAAAGGCTCTAGATAGCCGATTTCAAGGTTTTCTGTTGATAATACATCTTTACCTGTTGTGGAACTTAATGGAAAATGGAAGCGATATGTCTTGTCGTGCGTTGGAGCAACTATTTTTTCAATTTTAGCTAGCATTTTTCTTCTACTTTGTGCACGCTTCGTCGTTTTAGCTCTTGTGATATTCTTTTGAATAAATTCTTCTGTTTTCTGAATAAATTTTTGTTGGGAAACAAAAGCTTTTTGTTGTTGATCAATTCGTAGTTCTCTTTCTTTTAAATAAAACTCATAATTACCCTTATATCTTGTGATTGTCTTATTTTCTAATGAAAAGACTGTATTAGCAATATCTGCTAAAAATTCCTCATGATGTGAAACAACCAAAAAGGCTTTAGGATAATTAATTAAAAATCTTGTTAACCATTCTATATGCCTTACATCTAGAAAGTTCGTAGGTTCATCTAATAATAAAACATCAGACTCTTCAAGCAGTAGTTTCCCTAAAATAATTTTTGCACGCATACCACCTGATAAATGCTTTATAGGTTCTTCTAATAAGTCCATTGTTAAACCAAGACCGTGGATGATATTTCCAATTTTAGATTTGATTGCATAAAAATCAGATTCAATCAATTGCTCACCTAATGTAGAAGCCCAATTTAAAATACGTTCATGTTCTTTTTCAGGAGTTGTGACAAGACTTTCATATAGCCTTTCCATTTCTTTTTCTTTTTCGAATAAAGGTAAAAAAGCGTCATATAAATACGTCTTTACTAAAAGATTGGGATTAATCTTAGCATATTGATCAAGATATCCTATTTTTTTATTTGGAATCCATGAAATTGTTCCCTGATCTGGACTCATGGATTTATCTAATAATTTAAGCAAAGTTGTTTTACCTGT
The DNA here is from genome assembly GCA_024650045.1 of Mycoplasmatota bacterium. Classification (GTDB taxonomy): domain Bacteria; phylum Bacillota_I; class Bacilli_A; order Acholeplasmatales; family Acholeplasmataceae; genus Peloplasma. The sequence goes on from JANKMU010000009.1 coordinate 8,588, forward strand.
TCCATTTGGACCAACCAAAACAGCATGCTCTCCTTCAAATAAACGCATTGATGCTTTTTGATAAAGTTGTTCTCCACTATAACTAAATGTTATGTTTTCTACTTCTAAGATGCTCATTGTGGTAATTCGAAACTAAGTGGTGATTCTTCATCCTCCACATAGATCCATTGCTCCTCTACAAATTTTTCTCCGTTAACTATTGAGTCAACAGACTGTTTAAAATATTTTGCTGTACATGTAGCAAGTATTTGATTATTTTGATCACATAAATATCCTTCGCCTTCAAACATGCGACTTCTGATGTTTGTTATATGACCAACTACTTTTAAATCTTGATCCAAAGGTACTGGTTTAAGAAATCTTATGTTCATATCTGCAGTTACACCCCATGTATTTTCATCATCCATTAAAATTGCACGACCAATTGTTTCATCAAGCAAAGCAGAAACAATCCCTCCATGCATTCTTTGTGGATAACTTTGATGTATCTCATGTCCTTTAAATATTGCCAGTAATCGCTTATTTTCTAGTTCATAAAAAACTGTATGAAGTCCAGCATTATTAGCTAAGCCACATACAAAACACATATGAGAATTATTTTGTTTTCTTATTACTTTATAAATCATATGAAATTAAGCTCCAATATATATGTATAGTGTAAATTTATTCGTTTTAATACTTGTTAATCAAGTCTTAATTGTTAAATTGAATATGCTTTTATAATATACCTTCATCAAGTACTTTCTCAAGTTCAAAATGTCTAATTAAATACATGTCATAAAAACTTTTATTGTATTTAACAAATTCCATTTCATTTTCGTTAATATATCTTTTGATTGTAGTTGTGGTTGGGAATATAATTATAATTTTTGTCATTTTACTTGCAAGAAATACTGATTGATCAATCAATCTTGATTTCGTGACATCTTTAATTTCCCAAACAGTTCTACTATTAACAGTTAATTCACTGTTTAATGGAACATAGAAAAACAGAACCAAATAAGTATGGTTTTTCGTTTTTAGAAACCACTTATTACCTTCATGGAACAATTCGCCATAAGATCCTAATTGGTGTCTAACCTTCGCTTTTACATCTTCAGTTGTTTTTTTGTGGTGTAATAAAATAATAATATAAATAATAACTACTACTGCTAAAGCACCACCTAAAATTTCAAAAAACATTTAAATCATCCGTTCTTTGGTTACTGATATTAAAATACGTTCATTAAATGTGCAATGATAATGGTATCGAGCTTTATCCTGTATAACTGTCGGTAGAAAATAAGGAATGTTATGTGCAACACCATAGTTTTGAATATCACTTAACCAATCGATTTTTTTCCAATCAAGTATGCCTTCAGAAATAACTTTTGGTGTTGAGTAGATAAAATCATCAGCAACTTCAATCAAATAAATATGTAAACCTTGACCTAACGCATCAAATGAATTCCATGTAAGTATACCTTTATCTTGGAATTGATTTGGCAATAAATCGATTTGTGTCTCTTCTTTGATCTCTCTTTGTATACAACTTATGATAGATTCATGATCATCTACTTTGCCACCAAGACCATTCCAGCATCCCTTCCAGGGATTTTTTTCTCTATTGACCATTAAGACTTCATCTTTTCTTTTAATAAAACCTAACGTGTATTTATACATGATTTACCTTCTTCTTAATGAACTACTATAAATTATAACACGACCATCTATATTTTTGGACATTAAAATAAAATCTCAACACTTATTTAATAAGTTTATTTTAACCTTATACTAACAGAACCAAAGGTTATTGTTATATATAACAAAGGTCATATTTGTTTTACCTGTTTTTCGTTTTAATGCTTGCAATTTATAAATGATATGCTATAATTATCATTGCATGAAGATTTATGCCTCCTTAGCTCAGTTGGTAGAGCAAATGACTCTTAATCATTGGGTCGTAGGTTCGAGCCCTACAGGGGGTACCATGTAGATATCAAAACCACTCATTATTTCGAGTGGTTTTTTTGTTATTTATATGAATTTTTCAATTATTTTGCTTTTTCTAAGCAGGCAAAAATCGGATAGTGGTCTGATAAAAAATCGTTTTTTCCCGCATGATGTCCAATGACAAATGCTTTGAGGACAAAGTGTTTAGAAAATAATATATAATCGATTGGATACCCTTCTACTTCGTCTGTAAAGCCGTGGAAAGTTAAACCAACATGCTCTCTAACATCATAGACCCAATCTAGTTTTTTGTTTAAATAATTCATTGTTTTAGAGTCAGGTATTTGATTAAAGTCACCAGTAACGATAATTGCAGACTCATGTTCTTTTTCAACTTTTTTCAATTCTTTATAAAAGTATTTGGCTTGTTTGTAGCCTACCTTGTCATTTGCATAATCAAAATGAGTGTTGAAAAAAGTTAAAGTATCCCCATCTTTGTCTTCGACGACAACATAAGTTGCGATTCGTGGAAAATGTGATCCTTCAATTACCGATGGTGTATGAGGTGTTCTCGTTAACCAGTATGTATTGGAATCTATAACTTTGAATAATTTCTTTTTAATGAATATGGGGTTTAATTCATTATTTTCAGATCTAGGAGTTCCAAATGATTCATAGTCAGATAACTCGTCGACCAAAAATCGTTGCATATTAGGGTTAACTTCTTGAAAACCAACAACATCGAACTTATTTTTATTAATAAAATTTACGACTTTCTGCTTACGATGTTCCCAAGCATTATTCCCATCACTTTCGACATCTATTCGTATATTGAAACTACAAATATTTAACTTCATAAAAATCAACTCCTTTTTTACATTATAACATTAAAAATTATCATTTTTAATAAACAATGCTAAAATAAATATATGTAAAGGAAGTGTATTATGCCAAAACTTTTTATTGCTGGAGACTCAACAGCTGCAACCAAATTACATAAAAAAAGACCTGAAACTGGATGGGGTGAACACTTAAGTTCATTTATCACTCCAAATCTTGAAGTTAGAAATTTCGCTCAAAATGGAAGATCAACAAAATCATTTATAGATGATGGTTTACTTGATCATATAGAACGTGAAATTGGTGAGTTTGATTATTTGTTAATTCAGTTTGGGCATAATGATGAAAAAATAGAAGATCAATCAAGATATACAAATCCGAATACAACATACAAAGAAAATTTATTAAAGTTTGTTTTAGTCGCTAGGAAAAATCAAGCGATACCCATTTTAGTTACACCAATTAGTAGAAGACGATTTATTGATAAACAAACTATTGATCCACTTGCAGTTGGACATTACCCAAAAGCAATGCAAGAGTTTGCAAGAGATCAAAAAATTGAACTCATTGATATGTTTTCTATAACTCAAAAACTGTATGAAGATTTAGGTGCTGAACAATCCAAAAAATTGTTTTTGCATTTAGAGCCAAACGAACACGAAAACTACCCAGAAGGTATAAAGGATGATACCCATTTAAGCCCTTATGGGGCTAAAATAATCGCTTCAATAATTGCTGTTGAACTTAAAAAAATAATATAATAAAAGGCCAGTTCATTTGAACTGACCTTGTTTTTTTGACTAATTATTTTTGTTACATTGTTGCTCTTATTTTTAGTTCCTCTTGCATATAGATTGCTACAAAATATACATCCGCATCTGGCATTTCAGATGGCATTTCACCACTCCATCCAACAAATACATATCCTAATCTTTCTGGAACCTCAGGTAATACGTAATCGGTTAGATCAGAACCTTGTGCAAAGTGTGCTTTTTCAATAATGTTTCCATCATAGTCTTCAAAAACGAGGACATGAATGTTTACACTTGTCGCTTGCGTTTCAGTAACTTGAAGTGTATATACAGAAGCTGCCAATAAAATTGTAAGTGTCATGATTAATAATTTCATCATTTCATCTCCATTTTATTGCCTTTACGCTGTTAGTATATCTTTTTTGTATTACTTAAAAGTGATGAAATTATTAATTATTTCTTAATTCGACATTCTAAGAATCAATTGATGCAAATGACCTTTAATTTTAACTAGATTTTGAGCAGACTCAAACTCATTTATTATTTCTAAATCTTCAATATCGATATTCAGATTGCTAGCAAACAATTCTGATGAACGTATGTTTTTATGGATTTTAAATAAGTACTTCTCTTCAATATGTATACAATGAAATCCACTTTGCTCAGTTTGACAAATCGCATATGTTTTCAAATACGATTTCCCATGAGACATTTTAAATCTCATAACTGTATCAAATGGTTCATTCAATTTCAAAACAGAAAAATATGACAGCTTTCTATAATCATATCGATGAATAAATTCTTCGATATCATTTTTATGCAGTGTCATTTGGGTAAGTGATAATTCAGATTTTTCTTTAAACCTTTTAGAAAGGTATAATGTCATTTCTTTTGATCGGTTGTTATACTTCATGTAAAATGCCCAAGGCAATGAATATGCGTCCATTAATACCCTCCCTTTCAACTACACTCAAATTATAACATTTAATACTTTCCAAAAAGTTACATAGATATTAAGTTTTGATTAAGAAAAAAAAGGGAATTTTCCCTTTCTAATTAATCTTTGAATTCACCTAGTTTATATCCAAATCCCCACATTGTTATAATGATTTTAGGATTTGATGGATCATCTTCTATTTTTTCTCTTAATCGCCTTACATGAACGTTAATGACGTTATCATTATAATAATATTCCTCTCCCCAAACACTTCTATACATTTGCTGTTTCGAGAATGTTTGCTCTGGATGTGTCACTAATAATTTTAGGATTTCATACTCTTTTAGAGTTAAGTCAACTAGTTTACCATTCTTCTTAACTTCATAATTGTTAAAGTTGATTTCAAGATTAGAAATCATATATTTCTCTTTGATTTCAGTATCTTTTGTTTTATTAGAACGTCTTAAAACTGCTTTAACTCTTGCTACCAATTCAAGCATAGAAAATGGTTTTGACAAATAATCATCTGCTCCTAAACCCAAATTAATTGCTTTTTCTACATCAGTATCTTTGGTAGAAATAATGATAACAGGAACATCACCTTTTGATCTTATAAACCTAAGCACTTCTTCTCCACTTTTTATTGGTAACATCAAGTCTAAAAGAACTGCATCATATTTGACAGTATTGAAGTTATTGATTGCATCTTCGCCATTAAAAACAGCTTTGACATCGAAATTTTCTTCTTTTAGTTTCGTCTCAATACTTCTACTGATTAAAACATTATCTTCAACTAATAAAATTTTTTGGCCCATTGCTAAATTTAATCCTAATTTTTAATCAATTAGGACAACTCCTTTCATGTAGAACTCAAAGTATGTCTTGTTTACTTCATTATACCACAGGTGTTTATCAATAAAGAAATAGAAAAAAGACAAAAAAAGCGCTCTGGCGACACGGGGGGGAATGTCGTCACCAGAGCTTTCCAGAGGTATTATAATCCATGAAATCCTACGAAAAAGATAAGATGTCAATCCTGATTATACTACACATCTGGTACTTCTATTATACATCTTCTCTATGCTTATTTTCAAATTACGCATTATTTACATATAAAAAAGGATATGCATATTACATATCCCTTTGTATCTTAGCCTAAATAAGTAAATAACAAAACATCACTAAGTTCAGATGTTCTTCCAACAAAGTCAACTGCTTGAATTTGTACTTGGTAGGTTTGATCAACATTTAAACCTGAAAAAGTAATTTGATTCAAACTTGCATAACGATGGAATGATCCATCCAAATATACTGCGTACTCTTCAACGCCATAATCATCCGATGATTTTTTCCAAAAAATAGTGTTTTTGAGTTGAGCTAACTCAAGATCTTCTGGAGTCGTAGGTGCTTCTGTGTCTACTACAGCGTAATCTTGCTTATATACTCTAACATGTTCTATTTCAAAAGTTGCTGGAAAGATCGTATCATCAACACCTTGGACACCACCCCAATTACCACCTATCGCCAAGTTTAAAATTAAATAGAATGGCTCGTCAAATGGAAATGCTTCATGATAAGGTGCATCTTGCGTGAATGCAGCTACATAGTTAAATTCTGCAAATTTTTCACCATTATGGAAACTTTGAATTTTTCCAGGTGACCAAATCATTTCATATTCATGAAATTCCGTATCCAGGTTTTCAACTACTTTAGAAAATCCAATTTGTGTTCCCAAATTATGGTTAAATCTTTTCGTATGAATCGTAGAATGAATTCTAGTTGGATCATATCCAACATATTCCATAATATCAATTTCACCACTATTTGGCCATCCACCATAACTATTCATTAGTGGCATCATCCAGATTGCTGGCCAAGTTCCTCGACCCGTAGGCATTTTTGCACTCACTACAATTCTAACATATTCAAAAGTGCCTTTATACTTAGTTGTCATTCTAGCAGATGTATATTGTCTTCCTCCAAATGGTTCTCTATTAGCAGTAATAACTAAATTACCATCTTCAATTGATGCATTTTCTTTACGATAGTATTGAAGTTCATTATTTCCTCCACCACCGCCATCAATTTCAAAATTCCATTTGTCTTCATCAATCTCTGGACCTTCAAACTCATCAGCCCATATACATACCCAACCACCCTCAAGTGTTGGAACATCGCAATCATCTACAGCTGTTAATGGTTCAAGTCCATTTGGAACCGAAGGGGTTGGTTCATCTGTCTCTATTGGAGTTGTATCACACCCCACTAATATAAACAATAATAATATTAATATAATAATCTTTTTCATAATTCCTCCTTATTCACCAGTAATACCGGTTCGATCGATACTCTCAACAAAGTATCTTTGTGCAATAAAATATAAGACGAGCAACGGTAATATGGTTAACATGTTCCCAGCTAATGAAATGGCTTCATTTAGTTCAGAACCAGGACTTCCCGGAGGAAATAAAAGTTCATAACTCGATCTGAATCCTTGCAGTCTCAGTGGAAGTGTTGCTTGTCCACCAACATACAATGCTGTAATAAATGTTTCATTCCAATACCAAACAAAACTAAATAAGAAAACAATGATAAATGATGGGATGGCAAGTGGAATAGCTATTTTTAAGAAAATCCTAGACTGTGATGCTCCATCAATCTCAGCTGATTCCATTAACACACCTGGAATCGTTCTGAAGAACTGATAAAATATCAAGATATAAATAGCTGCATTGATTCCTTGACCAAATATAGCTGGTAGAATCATTGAATTTTGTGTGCTCATTAATCCTAAATTTCTATAAATCAACATATTTGCTGCCATAGTTACTTGCGATGGCAAGATGAATGTTGCAAGCATTAAAACAAACATTAGTTTCTTTAATGGAAAATTAAACTTCGCAAACCCATAACCGATAATCGCAGAAGATATGGTCACTGATAAACTAACTTTTAATACGTAAGCCGATGTTGACCAAACTGCAGCTGGTAGTTGTAAGACCTCAATAGCTCTACTATAGTTAGAGTATTGCAAAACAGTTGGAATCCATTTCACACCAGGGTTAATTAAGTCATCAACAGTCATGAAACTATTAACAAACATAAATAATACAGGATATAGGTAAATATAGCTAAAACTAATTAATAATGTATAAATAACGATTTTATAAATGAGTCCATCCACGAAATTCATACCGAACATGATTTTTCTTAATTTAATTTTAAAATGTTTCATATCAAATTTTTTCATGGCTTATTTCTCCCTTCTGCGAGCGGAAAGAACGCCAACGAAAATGCTCATAATGATAACCATCAGCAAGAAATATATCCAAGCGATTGCTGCAGCATAACCATAACCATTTAAAAATGAGTTTGTTGGTGTACCACCTATCATATGATTCCTTGCAATAGCAAGTATACCATCTGGTTCAACGAAAAGCGACATAGATACAACAATATAAATAATGCTGACACTAATCAAAGGGCTTATTGATGGTAGTGTAATTTTCCAAAAACGATCCCATGGTGATGCTCCATCAATCGCTGCTGCTTCATAAATTGAAGTATCAATTTTTTGAAGACCCGCAAGAAAGATTAATATTGGAATACCTGCATACCATAATATCAATAACATCGATGTCAATAAAGCCTCTAATGGATTAGCAATCCATGATCCTAAATTTTCTGAAATATAATTAAGAACTGCGCTATCTTGCAAAGCGGGTAATGATGTAGCATCTTGGTTAGCGAGTTCATTAATAACGGGTCCTGTCGCGATAACGACAGGAAGAAAGAAAATAGTTCTCCAGAAGCCTTTCAGCTTGATGGGGTTATTAATCAATACCGCAATCATAATCGAAAATACGACAACAAGCGGTACAGAAATAATCATTTTTCCTACATAAGTTCCAAAAAGCGGTAACAATGTTTGACTTCTGAAAATATTTAAATAATTTGCAAAGCCAACATATGTCATTGTAATGCCTTGTTCTAAATTGAAATAAGCTTCATGAAGACTCAAATAAAACGAGTAAAACATTGGGTAAAGGGTAAATATTAAAAACCCAATAATCCATAATAAAACAAATAATAAACCATAAAAACCTTCTCTTTTTCTTCGTGTAATTTTAATATTTATAAATGAAAAGAGTATGAGTTTTAATCCTTTTTTCCTAATCACAAAATTATGTGATAAAGCATACATAATTTTATCTATAATAGGAGTTACTTTAACCAAATAAAAATCTGATATCTTTGTCCAATAAATAGATACTTTTTTAACTATATTTGCAAAAAATTCGTTGATAGTTCCTAAGAATTTCTTCATGGCAATATCACCTCATAACTTCTTGCAGCAATCGTTAATGCATCTACATTTCTTGATGTATAGTTATAATTAACATAAATTGAAACTTGATTCGAGTAACTAACCTTCACAAGTCCTGTTTCAATTACTTCACGATCTATAACATATGCATCAGTAACATATTTAAGTGCATCATTAACATAATGATATGCAGTTACTATTTCTTCTTCATAATCAGACAATGTCGTTGTATAGAAAATATTCGAAGCTGTATAGCGCATTTCATAAGTGTTTTCATGGGTGAGCATGTAACTTGGATTGATCGCAAAATCCACCATCGTCAAGAAACGATCCTCAGCTAAAGCATTAAAGTTTAAATTAGGTGTGTAATAAGAAATGCTACCTTTTAAAATAATAGGAATCAATGGAACAAGATCTGTATAATAATCATATTGACTATTTGTTATTGCCATATTCGAATAACCATCTATATATTGATACATATAAACATTAGAATTTGACAAAACAAGTTGATCATATAAAGATGCAATCTCTTGATAATATTCTAAACCGTAACTTCTACCATAATTTCCTTGATCATAATAACTAAACAAAGTAGAACCCAGTTGATGCATCGATAATCCTGAAACACCTAAGTCATTAAAGAAATTAATATCACTTTTAGCCATAGAAAGACTTTGTTCTGGATATAGGTGATAAACTTCAGTAACTTGACCATTAAGGTTTCTTCTATTACGTACGATTTTTAATCGATCTAATGATCTAGCAACATCTCTATTATAAATAACACGTCTAGATAATTCTGAAGAAACAATATAATCATTGGTCAAGTATATAGTATTCCCATCTTCAATGACATGTTCTGATAGATTTTCAATACCCCTTTTATCCCAACTATTGGTTCTATATGGATTTCGATTAATAAAACCATCTCGACTCCAACCCATCAATGTTAATTGTTGGTTATGAATTCCTTCAGATTTAAAATACTCATATGCATTTAAAACTTGTGAAGCAGTTGTCATCGTGACACGTGTTGAACCAATAAATGAAGGTTCATGATCAGACATTAAATAATCTAGTTGAATAGGAATATTACCCTCTACAACTTTTTCTCTTTGAGTTAAAACACCTTCAGCAATCAAATGATCTCTATATCCTTTTGCAATACCAACATACGATGCTTCATCATCAGATAAAAACTGATATGACAATCTTAAGTCTTGTGTTGTCATTTCATCAGAAATGGTTTCATTTCCTTCTCCAGCTTTGTTAATGATATATCTATAAATATGTCTAACATTGTATCTTGTTCCAATGCGGTGATATCTGGTGTTATCACCCCAGAAATTTGCCAATAATTGAGCATTTTCAGAACCTTCAAGAACATTAACGAAATATCCATTTGCTCCTGTTTCATGGACAATACCAAAAACTGGAACTGTTAAGTTAGGTATGGTCATCGTTCCATAACCTATATCAGTACCATAAAAACGTGCTTGAAAATATGTATTATGTCTAGCGTTTGTTCTAACTAAAGCACCAACGCCATCAGGTATAACAATGTATCCGGGAAAATCATCTTCTCTTGCTGCACCAAAGTATGGAAATACTTGGATGCCTAGTAAACGGTAAATATCTCCTGATTCTTCGATTTGCTCTACAGGAATATAAACTTCTAATGAACCTTGATTCAAGCTAATGACTACATCAAAATTGAAATCTAAATATTTGACATCAACGTTTACAGTAAATGAGCTTCCAGTTTGATTTGTAATTGCATTTGTAACCCGACGATAATTATAACTTCCTGCTTCCAAATAATACGGTCTTAAATGATCTGGTTCGTCTTCTGTTACTGCACCATTATTAGCATAACTAACATCTGCCAATGAATATATAGATTCTGTTTGAATCGTTGCAGATGATATGTTGAGTGCCCTAACATATTCAATCCAGAGTCCAGAGTTCATTAAATTACGGTTACGAGTATTATCTTCTCTTGTTCCAGATGCTCCTTGAAACTCTGGTCTAGATGACCAAAAATAGTTTGTTACTTTATTATATACAATCATTGAAAATGAATCTAATTCAAAATACACCGAAAGTTCAGTAGTATCAAACATTAATTCAAATCCTAAAGAATCTAATTCTTCAAGTGTATATACTAAAGTGAAATTGTCGTGGTAATTATCTAGAACCTGTGCATCCTCTACCTCTTTTTGAGTATATCTAGAACTTTCTAAAAGCATTTGATTTATGTATGGATAATTTTCTTCTACATCAATTTCATTACTTATATCCAAGTAACCACTACTACCATAAACGATACCAGCAGTTATCATTGAAAATAATAATATGACAATGACATATTTCATTAATTTAACCACGGATCATCAACTCCCTTATGATATCTGTAATGAGTACCCAAACTTCATTTAATAATAAGTACACAATGAAAAGTACAGCTAGAATCATTAATGCTGTAAAGATACTAATCAATATATTGCCAATAGTTGGTTTCATGTCATAGAAATGAATTTCTTTAACCATAATAACCATGTAAATAACAGTAATTGCTACTGCTATGAAAAGCAATGTTGAATAAATAAAAGCTTCATTGTATGTTAAACCTTTTGAAACAATTGTCAATATCGGAAATGCAATAATCATTGGAAGTAAGGTAGATGCTGATGCTTGATAGACATCGCTCAACTTACCTTCACCATCTCTAATACTACATACAAGATAATTTGCAACTACCCATAAGAAAAACGGTAAGAATATAGTTGTCAGTTGTTGAAACATATTAATCTCAGCAGGTATATGATTATTAAATAAGAAACTTGTTTCAAATATCCAGTAAATATAAGTTACAAAAAACAATAATAAATATATGGTTGCTGATAAATTAGAAGTTTTAGCCTCTCTTTTAATGCCATAATAACCATCACCTGGATGTTTAAAAATATAGAATGGGAACACAAGTTCATTATATAACTTAAACTGTGATAAGTATGTTTTCACTTTCTTAATTGGCTTTTTAACGAAATCCATAAAATGAACAACATTATTAACAATAAATAACAAAATAAAACCTAATAAGAATCCAACAATAACTTCTCCACTATTTAGTAAAACAGTATTTCTAACTTCCCAAAATGCATTGGAGTAGCCTGTTGTATCTCGTGCCACCTCATAATATATCATCGCACTTTCGTAATCCATATTAGAGAAATGTGCATCACCAATACCCTTGTTTGCAAGATCAAATAAATTATTCATTTTAAGTACTTCTTGCCATGGTTCCAGTGATTCTAAATATTTACCATCTTGATATAGATCGATTGCATAATGGACAAGATTAGCAAACTCTGTTGGAATAAACACTTGTAGTGAATTTGATGTTTGGTCAATAGCATAAATATTACTTTTTGAATCTACAGCAATACCAGCTGCTGTTTTAAATAACCCTTTTTGGTTATTTGTATCTGGACCACTAAAAGCAAATAATACTGATCCTTCGGGACCATATTCAATAATGTATCCATCTGAACTAATCGTAAAGATTGTATTAAATGGACCAACAAACATATCTTCAGTGTTTTCAAGTCCCCAAACTGATCGATTATAAACGAAGTTTGCAATATTAAGCTTTAAATAACCCATATCGCCTTTAGTCGTTGTCAAAATTAAGCCATCACGATCGATTGCAATATTATAAACAGGTTTAGGAATCATTTGAAACCATTGTCTTCTTTGTTGTTCATCAAATAAAATTGATTTTAAAACATTATCCCATGTATTTGGAATCTGGTTTCCACCGAAAAATCCAAAAAAGCTTCCGTTGTTCTCGTATTCTGCTAAACCATTAATATTACCTGCTAACAAGATGTATACATTATTGCCACGATCTGTAATAATTTTAGTTGGATCAAAAGCATCGGTATCTTGAAAAAATGGTGTATTTATTGGTCTACTATATATCGTTCCTAATGTATAGGAGTCTGTATCTTGATCATATAAGAACTGATACGCTTCTTTATTGCCAAAATCAGCAACATAAAGATTGCCATCAAATCCAACATGAACTCCTGATGGTTGATTTAAGATGCCTTCTCCGATTGTCGTAACTATATCGGTTTGCAAGCTGTATTTAACAACTCTTGAATTTCCATAATCTGCAATATAAATGTTGTCATTTCGATCAATGGTTAAGTCTCTTGGCCCATTTAAGGTCAAACCACCAAGGTTATCTTGAATAGATAATGGTAAATAAGCATCTTGAGTTGGTACAAGTCTGCCAGTAGAACTACTATACGTAAATGTTGTGTAAGGTAAACCATTGGCATTGACTGTTAGGGATGGAATCAATACCGCAAGTAAAACTAATAATAATATAATATACTTTTTCATTATTTAATCCCCGAATGTGCCATCGTATTCATGACTTTACTTTGTAGTGTGATAAAGAGCACAAGATTTGGTATAAACATGATTAACCCAGCAGCTGCAGCCATCCCTTGACCAGCAACTGTATTTCCTTGCATAGAAGTTAACGTGTTCATATAAAATGCTAGTGTTCGTTTACTTTCATCGTTAATATATAAAACCGAAGTTGATAAATCATTCCAAATTGCTTGAAATGCTAGAATACCAACGGTTGCAATTGCAGGTGCTATGACTGGAAAAACAATTTTTAGGAAAATTTGCATCTCAGATGCACCATCAATTTTAGCAGATTCAATCAACTCATTAGGTGTTTGATCGATAAATTGTTTAATTAAAAACATTGCAACAGGCATAACAATTATTGGTAATATATGCGCAGCATATGTATCAATTAATCCTGATTGAGCAATAATTAAATATCTTGGAATTTGGACTGCTATAGGAACAAACATCAAAGCAAGTGTGTTTAGTTCAAATAAGAATTTTTTACCTCTAAATTTTAATTTCGATAAAGCATATGCTGAAAAAGCAGTGATGAAAATCGCTAAGAAAACACCAACCACGGTAACAATTAGACTATTAACAACATATCTAGAGAATGGTACACCAGATGCTGATGTAACACGTGCTAATTCTAAAAAGTTATCCAATGTAGGTTTTCTAACGAAAAATCTTGGTGGATACGCAAAAAGCTCACTTTGTGGCTTAAATGCATGATTCACAATAAATGCTATTGGTAATAACATAAGTGTAGAAAACGGAATTAAGAACGCAAAGAATGGTATTTGACTCTTGTGAAAGCGTGTAGGGTTAATTTTAGTCCCTTGAAAATTATTTTTTCCCATAGTTCATCAGTCCCTTTCCCCAAGAATTCGCCATGTTACTTTGGAAATGAAGTAAACCATGAGTAATAAAACAACGCTCACTGCTGCTGCGTAACCCATCATATATCGGATAAACCCAAAGTCTTCGATATGATTAACGATCAACTGTCCAGCATACTGTGGTGTTGGATTGGTACCAGATAAGGCTACACCAATCCCACCAGCTTGGAAAGTTGTCACAACAGCCATAACGGCTCCAAATAACATTTGCGGTTTCATAGAAGGTATAGTGATGTAGAAAATTTCTTGGGCACGATTACGAATACCATCCATATAAGCTGCTTCATATAACGTTTGATCAATATTTAATACCCCAGCAAGCATGGCTAAAAACCCAACACCCATACTGCTCCATAAAGAAACAATAATCATGATGGTCATTAAATACTGTGGTGATTGTAAAAACTGAATTGGTTCTAAAATAACTCCCCAATTTAATAATAAACTATTTAAATATCCTTGCGAATCATCGGAAAAGATAATTCGCCACATGGCTGCCAAAGCAACCCCCATAGTTAATGAGGGTGAATAAAGGATAATTGCAAATATTGTTCTTGACCTTGCAGGAATTTGTGATAAAACCCAAGCAAGCATAAATGATAATAAATAACCAACTGGTCCAACTAATAATGCAAATTTTAAAGTATTTGATAATACAAATTGCATAAATACAGAATCCATGGTTATTAATTCAATATAATTCGTTATACCAATAAATTCTGGAGCCTGAATCGCATTAAAATATGTAAACGATAAAAATACTGCTGCTAAAACAGGTATAACAACGAAAAAGAAGAATAGTGTCCAATACGGGACAATAAACCATGCGGGGTGATTCATTTTACTAGTCATGATCCACCTCCGTCAACCAATAATCAATATTATAAATACTAGGAACAATATACTCCTTAATGATTTCACCTTTATAAGTATAACCAAATTCAGCCATTTTATATAAAATCTCTCGATTTGATATACGTACAGCTTCATCTAAAGCCTGTCTAGGGTTCACACCATTAAAGACAATCTTTGTCCATGCATTACTTATTTCTCTTTCAACCATATAAGCGCCAGGAATTCTTGAAGCTTCAATGCCATATTCCCAAGCTTCTAATACAATATCCTTATATTCTTGAGGCATAGAAAGTGTTTTAAACGCATCAACGTTTGCAGTATTCCAAAAATATGCTTGACCATATGTACTTTGTACTAAAAATGCAAATTCACTTTGAATATCCGTAGACATCCACCATTTAAGGAAATCCCAAGATTCTTCAGGATACTTAGTTTGGCCCATAATCATTGATGCTTGAGCACCCACTGCAGAATATCTAACAATTTCATCTAACTCTTCATTATAAATACCAGGGTGAAGATCCATTCCCCATAAACCATCTAGTTCTACTGCAGCTGTTTCTAATAAGATATATGTCGATAGGTCAGAAATACCAATAGGCAACATGCCATATCTAAAATGGTTATAAAATGATCCAACAAATTTAGGAACATTGTATAACGTGAAAAGCTCTGACATTAATTTAATGCCCTCAAGTGTCTGTTCACTATTGATAGCAGTTTGCATACCGTCAGGTGAATATAAATCTCCACCATTTTGATAAATAAATGGTAATGTCGCAACAAACGGTTTGAGACCACTAAATTGTGCTAATGGAACGAAATAATTCATACCATAACTTTGCAAAAGCGGCAATATTTCTATAATTTCATCCCATGTTTGTGGAATTTGTGTAACACCAATACTTTCTAAAATATCTTTACGATAATAAGTCACCCAAAAGTTTTGTGTTTCAGGTAATGCATATACCCCTTCTTCAAAAACATAAGGAATCATAGCGCCTTTAGTAAAGTGAGTAACAAGTTCTTCATAGCCACTAAACTGACGTAAATCATATGCTGAATTACGTACAGCAAAATCATAGGGAATCCAATGATTGACACCAACAGCAAGATCTGGAGCTTGTCCGCTTGCATTGGCTAAAACAAGTTTATTTTGATCAGGCATTTGTGATAATGTGACCTTCATTGGGCCATTATATTTTTGATCAATTAATATTTGCATAATTTCAATGTATTGTCTTGGGTGATTGACCCAAACAGTTAATTCATCATCTCTTCTTTTTGAAGCTGAATATGGATTATTTACAAATGACAATACTAATCTTTTTGTACCTTCCCAAAATCTAACAGGTAGGCTTGCATAAGGTTTAGGAATTTCAATATCACCGTGAAAAATACTTCTTTCTAGTTCAAGATTAGATCTCATTAAATTTTGCATCATATTTCCTAAAATTTGATTGACTGAGGAATCTCCGTCAGAAAACTGAACCATAAGGCTCGGTAGTTTATTAACATCATTTCCTATATTTCTTAGTCTTGTAGCAGCAACATTTAAATTACCAATTTCAGAAGGTTCACTAACATCGCTTAATTGTAATAATCGATCATAGAGCTCATCTAGTAAATCTGCCCATGTAAGAATATCTGATGATGCATTAGGGAAATATGCTTCAATATCCCAATCTCTATAACGGTCTGTACCACCACTTGTATAACGCTTAACGTTCAGTGATAACCGTTGAATTTGACTCATTACATATTGTATAGTTTCAATCGTTTGTCGGTAAGGATAATTAACGGCTTCTAATGTTAATGTATTTTTACCAGCATTTAAATAAACTTTTATATTTTCATTGTTTTCATCTTTTAACGTTCTATTAACAAATGATGTTGTGTATGGAAAAGCATAGCTTTCCAATTCGCGATATGGAATTTCATCATTAATCTTAATCTTTCTAAATACAGGCATATCTTTAATCATGTATTGACGATATTTAAATGTTAAATAATAGTATCCTTCGGTTTCTACATCAATTTCATATGTCACGGCTTGTCCACTATTTTGCCACGAATCACCAAAAATAACATTTAATCTTAAAAACTGAGTGTTGTAATAAAGATTTGATGCATCTTGTTCAGGTCTCAAACGAATTGATGGATCATTTCTATAATAAAACTCACGAGCTGATCTTGTAATTTTGTCATCAATAACATCTGATACTCCATGTGTTTCTAAGTACTCAGCATATGTAGGAATATTATCTTCAATGACATAATATGCTTGCCCGATTAATAATTGAGCATTAACGTAATTAATTTCAACGGTGTCATTTTCATGTAACTCAAATGCAAATAATCCTGGATGCATACCTCTATAATCATTTATTTTATGAGTTCTCCAAAAATGTAACTTCTCAGAGCTAGGTTGAATTTCATTTTCATATCGATCTAATGAAAATTCAGTGGTTGTTAATTGCCATCTAGATGGTAATACTAATGTTTGACTTTCATAAAAAGAACTTTCACCATTTATTGTAATACTGATTTGTGCATTATTAATACTATTTTCTATCTCATAATAATCAATTGCTAAATAATATAATCCGCTTGTTGAACTTGTGTTTGTGAATGTTACAGGATGATTTGAATCTAACAAGAACACGTCTTGATCAACACTGGTTATCGTTTCATACTGTGCAACAATATCGCCATAATCTGGATGGTTTTTACCAATGACTTGACCATTCATATCACCTGTTAATATCGTTTTTTCTTCATCAGTTTCGATTAAATTAGCATCTTCATAATCTTGTTTTACAGCTGTATAAAGTTTTGTGTTAAACGCTTCTGATAAATATGTATTATCATATCCATACATTAAATCTGATGCATCAAAATAGGTGTCAATCGATGATTTCTTAAAAAAAGAAAGACTGATAAGTAAGACAAAAAGTGTCGCCAAAACCACAAAAGTAATTCTTTTTGGTGACATATGTGTGAAATATGATTTAATTGCATTCATTCCTTTTTTAAAAAATTCGATTATCTTCTTCATGTTTCCTCCAATTTAACATGGATACAAGAGGGGAAAGATTTTCCCCTCTCAACCATATTATAACTTAAATTTTATTCATCGCTGCCAAGATTTTCTAATTCATCTTGTACAAATTGATTTGCAGCATTTTGCCATTGAACAGCATAAGATCCAACAGCAGTAGGTCCTGCTTCAACTAAGTTGTCCCAGTTATACTCATTTTCAGGATTATAAACCCAATCCCAGAATAAGTTGTATCCAGGTAGCCATTTATCAAGATCTGGTTTTGAATATTCAATACGGTTTAATGTGTAATCAATACCTTCGATACCATCAACCAAATCATACACTCTATCCCAAACACCAGGATAATCAGCAACAGGGAATCTATCTAGATATCTTGGAATTTCACCTTCAGCTAATGCAGCTGCACGATCTGTTTCTAGCATATCTAATCTAGCTTCCCATCCATCTTTACCAAATGTCATCCATTTAGCTAACAAGAATGCTTCAGCTGGATGTTCAGTTTGTGATGAAACCATTTGATAATCCAATATTGTAGGAGGGAATAATCCTTCACTACCACTCGGATATGGCCAGAAACCAATATTAATGTCGCGACTTGCAGCATCGTTAAATACCCAAAACTGCCATGAACCTTCAATATCCATTGCACCATAACCAGCATTAATTAAATATTGTTGCAATACTGGATTATTGTCATAAACTTCTGGAGTAAATCTTGTTGTAGTTCCATCAGTTAATTGGTGAAGTGCAACCTTTTCTTGCATTGCATAAATCCACTCATCTGATGTGTAATTAAATTGTGTTCCATCCCATGTATCATATTGAACATCTGCATCATTCATCATTGGCCAAACTTGTTGGAAATCAGGTGATCCGTACCAAGTATCTAAACCAACAACAAGATTTTCAGTATTCTCAAGATCAAAGTTTTTGATTGCTTTTGCAATATTAACAAACTCTTCATGTGTCCAATCTTTAACAGGATAACCATCGTTATCAATTCTATATTGTCCTTCTACTGTGTTTAAATTAGCAGATTCAAATATATCAAGATTAATCATAATCCCTTTTAAGAATTGGAAAGAAGGAACAGCATAACGTTTACCATTATATACACCTGTAAATGCTATATTTTCATAAACAAATGGTGTATCAGGATCTTCATCCCATAATGATGCAACGTCAAGTGCTAAACCATTATTAATACCAACAGGTACATTATCAATTGCAAACACATCTGGTAATAAACCAGCTTGTGCGGCAGTAATCAAGTTACCTGTAAATGTTGCACCACTACCAGAAATATCTGAACGTAATGTAACACGAATATTAGGATATTTAACCATAAATGCATCAATGAGGCGTTTGTTAAACTCTTGATCACCCCAATCAGCATAAGTTAATTCAATTGTTCCTGTTGGGTCTGTCGTACCATTTCCTGGATCAGTTGGAGTACCTTTGCAGGCAGCCAAACCAAAGCCTAAGAATAATACCATAAATAAAACAAATAATTTTTTCATTAGAACCTCCTATTAGTTAAGGTTTTGATAGATAAATATTTCGTGTAAAGTGAATACTCCTGGAAGTGATGTGAAACCATCACCAAGTGTACCAAAATCTAACTCAATCTTAATGTTAGTTAATGGATTTGCAACTGTGAAATTTAACACAACATAAACCATTTCATCTTCAACAGTAACAAACTCATCATGGAAAATTGAAGCATAACCAGAATCTGGTAATACGATGTTAACTCTTAAGTCTCTAACAACATCTGCTGTTAATCTTAAGACGATTGCATATTCACCAGGAAGCATTTCTTCAACCATGTAATAGTAGTGAGGTGTCCAAGCATCTCCACCAAGTGTAAGTACTGTAATTTCAGCACCATCTACAGTCCAAACCATTTCGCCTGTAGCAGATCCAGAATTGTCATAAATATGTCCACCAACAACTGTTTCTGCGTTGCCATTAACAATCAATTCAGGAGCTTCAGCTACTTTTTCTTTAAGTGAAATATTATCAAGTGTTACAGTACCAGCAGCAAAGTTTGTAGTTGATCCCATTTCAAAACTTACAGTTAAACCATCAACGTTATCAGCACCGGTAGTAAACTCAATTGTATAAGATACCATATCAGTTGTTAACATATAATCTAGTTCTTCAACATGGAATACCCAAACGCCTGGTTTGAATATTTTAACATTAATATCTCTAGCAACACTTGCCATAGCATCAAACTTAAACTCATATGTTTTGCTAGCTTCTAAGTCAAGATATTGGTTAAACTGAGTAGTCCATCCAGCTTCACCAGGTAAATCTGTAGTGATTGCAAAATTGCCACCTGACATATCTAATGTAGATGTAATACCATCAGCATGCCATAATTCGAATCCAACAGCTGAGAAATCAGTATTCATAATATATTCTGGAAGTTCTGCTTCTTGAATAGCAACATCATCAAATGTTACGATACCTTCAGCAAATCCAGTCATGTTACCCATTTCAAAGACTAACTTAACCAAATGAGTAGGTTCAGTTACTGTAAATAAAACTTCATATTCAGCAAAATCAGTTGTTAATTGAATGCTATCTTGACGCATATATGTAATATACCAAGGAGCAGCATCTAAACCGATACCTGCAGTTACATTAATTGTACGTGCAACAGATGCTTTAGCTGTAAACATTAGTCTATAAGTAGCACCTTCAACAAGTTCAAATTGATTTTCTTGAACTAATTGAACAGAATATGGATTTGGTCCAGTTCCAGAAATATCAACAGTGTAAACACCTTCTGTTGTGTCGATATCAGCAACAACTGTATAATTTTCTGACCATACATACCATTCTGGAGTCGTTTCATCTAATGCATTATCAAAACTTGGATTTACTACTAAGTTAGTGTCACTAAATAACATAGTTACTACATTAACAGTTGCAACAAATTCAGTTTCATTGTCTAGTGAATCTTTAACATAATATGTAACAGTGAAAGTAGCTTCTTCTGATGTATCAATAGCAGTAACAACTTCGTCTAAACTATTCTTGATTGTAATAACGATTTCGTCTGTTACATCGCCATCAGTTAAGTCATAAGCAGTAACGCCAGCAGCTGGATCATAAACAGATCCTAAAGTTACATTTACTGTTTCTTGAACACCACTTAATACTGGTCCAGCAACATCAACATCTGGTGTTGATTCTTCAATAACGATATCATCAAACCATAATGTAGCATCAACTGCTACACCACCAACAGTACCTAATTCAAATAAGATACCACCACGTTTGTTATCTAGTGTGTGAGTGAATTTGTAAGAATAAGTAGCCCATTCAGTTGTGATAAGTCTTTGTTCTGATTGGTTTGGTTTGAAATCTGTAAACCATGGATCAGTTGTTAATAACTCACCAACTTGTAGGTTGATTGTCTTATTCACACTTGATTTAGCTTTAAATGAAATTTGGTAAGTTGTGTCTTCTTCAAATGGTACATTCATTTGTCCAAATCTTGGAGTCCACATGTTTGATCCCGCAACAACTTCAACTTTTAATGTGCCATCTTCTGCTGTAATTGTCATTTCTGCGCCATCAGCTATATAGTTAACATTAGGGTCAACCCATCCTGCTGTGCCATCTTCAAAGTCAGGGTTAACTAAATATTCTCCTTCACCAGCTGTAGGTGATTTAACTTCGATATATCTCCAACTTTGTTGTTTAACGGTACCAACTTCAACTTCATAACGAATTGCGTGATTACCCGTTTGAGATGTATCTAACATATGACTTGCTGAAATAGTTGATGTTGATGTATAAGTAATTTGGTCTGTGTAGTCAACACCATCATTTCCCAATGCAGTAATACCTGTTAAAACATTGAATTCTTCTTGGAACTCAAGTGTTTCATCAGTAATACCACTAAATGTAATTGCTGTTAATTCTGGTTCAGGTGTTGGATCATCTTTACATGATACCAAGAACACTGCAAACAACAATACGAGTGTTACAAGTAAAAATCTTTTTTTCATTTATTTTCCTCCTCTAATATAGACATTTATTTTAAAGACATTACCTTCTCGAATGTCTTTTGTCCACTTTCCAATAACTTTACTACCTTGAACTTCACAAACCTCGTTATTTTTGTGAAGTGTCATTTTCTCTACATATGCTTTTGAATCATATGTATCGATTTGATCGAGCAAATGATAGGTAATCGTTGTCTTGTTGAACAATCTAACTTCGATTTTACCTTCCTCAAAGAATGTTTTTGGAAGTTTTGGTGAAAGTGTGAAACACAATGCGCCATTCTCTAATGTGAATAATTGTTTTCCAAAAAACATATAGCGCCACATTGATAAAACTTCCGCTGTAGAACCAGTAAGTCTAGAGACAAATCCTTGTCCATGTTTTTTTGGATCCGGATTAGAAGAAGTTGCTAAGAATGATGAATTTTCAATGGGTGATCTTCCATAAACCTTTGGATCCATAAAACATGTGTAATTGGTCTTGATTTCTTCAAAAAACTCTTCATACAAACCAGACTTAAGTAAACCAAGTAAATATTTATAGGTCATATGTAAGAAATTTGATTCTCTTTCAAGCCATCCTTGTGTAAATGCCCTAATACGTCCAATTTCATGATCATAATCTTCTAGTGAGACACTGGTTTGATAAAATTTAAGCTTTCGATCATATAAACCGGTTTGTTTAACGTTTTTATAAATCTGTTTTGCTTCTTCTTTACTAGATAAAGACTTTAAATATCTTGCTGGCGCTTCTAAGAAGATAGGAAGTGGCTTCATTTCAAATGCTTTAACATTTACAACTGGCAACCCATATTCTCCTATAACTGGTTGATTATTTTCATCTAGTATCTGTTGGTAGTCTGTCGCTTCATATGTAATATATGTTGGATAGACTTTATCAATCTCTTTTGCTTTTTCGAGTGCCTTATCTAAATCTTTATCTATTTTTTCTAAAGTTTTTTGATAATGATTTGCTTGATTAACACTGATTTCTTGTTCGTCTAATAAATTGTTTCTATAAGTTTCCAGATGAGTCATTCTAAGATTCCATAAATCGAATGGTTCTGATGCATCTAAATGCTCGTAAGCTTTAGCAAGTTTTTCAGTCGATTTTAATAATAAGACTTCTTTATCTGGATGTTTTTTCAATATATCAAGTAGGAATTGAACCAATTTTTTAAGTTCAATGGTTTCTGATACACCTGATCCAAACAATCCAGGAACCCCGTTCATTGCATCATTCCATCCTGGTTTATTGCCCTCGTATGATAGACCGATTCCAAATGGATCTAAATGTCCATATTTATTTAGTATAAGTGTTAGTAACTTACCAAACAAATTAACCTTGACTTGACCATTCTTGTTTTTCATCCAAGTTGATTTTTGATCATGAAAATGTTTAATTGCACCATATTGTCTTACTTTTTTATCTTTAGTAAGTACATACTTTTGATTTCTTGGTAAAACCATAACTGGCGATACAAAGAATGGATATGTTTTTTCAAACATCAAAGTGCTTAAATCATCAGGATATATAGATAAGTATGAGTCCAATAAATCATAGATATAAGTGAAATGATCTTCCCAATATCCTTCTCCAAATGATGCTTTTATCACAACATGGCTTTCTAAAAGTATACCTTTTAGATAGGTATCAACATCGAGATCACTTTCAAACAGTTTAGTTGCTATCGCACCTGGAGTAAACTCTTCTTTTAACAATTGGTGGAGAACTTTTGGTTGTTTTTCTATATCTCCCTCAAATGTGAATTTCACACCTTCAATGGATAATGGATTATATCCATCAGCTTGTATTAATGATGCAAATTGATAAATATTAGAGTCTTTTAACTCTGGATAAAAGAATAAATCATTTCTTCTGTTTTGCAAAACATCTCTGAAGTTACCATTACCTTGAGAATAGAACGCTGGTTCTAGACTAAAGAAATTATAATCTCTTTCTAAATCTCCATGTTTTCTTGAATAAATATGATAACCAACATTTCCATCCAATGTTTCAAAGATTAATGGAGTCCCACCTCTAAGCACATTGTCTAGATAACATTGTTTATAATAAGCGTCTAACATAGGATATGCTGTTTTGGTTTCAACAGCATTCATTAATGCATCATGGATGACTTTGTTTTCTGTTTCTTTAGCCAATAAATAGTCTAGATCCATCTTTAAACTTAATTCATCTAATTTATCTTTATTTGATGCATATCCAATCACACTTGCAAATGACTCTTTTGATAAGTTTTTGAAATGAAATCCACTCATTGCACATGGAACTTGATTGACATGTGCTTGTTGAATTTCGGATAAATCATTAATAGATTGATTAATAAACTGATATGGTGTTTCAAGCGAAGTATCCTCATCAAATATAAGTTTGTAATCACTAATATATAAAGGTTTAGTGTTTGCTGATGTGAAGTAAAAATTTCCATCAACAACTAAATTCACTTCAGCTGAGTCATCTGTTGATGCTCTCAATTTATAGAAGACGTAATTTGGTTCATTAATACTTGACATCCAGCTTTGAAGCAAATTAGATATTGCTTTATATCCGCCATAATCGATGCCTGAAGGAAGTATTTGTGCTAATCCATCAACTACTTCAACATCAATTTTCTTATCTTCTAAATTTGTTATCTCAACTTTACGAACTAAAGCAGAAATATTTTCATTAGGTAGTGTGAAATATGTAACTTTGACTTTGATTCCAATTTCTAAATTTTCTTCTTCAATGGAAACACTGTCTTGTCTAATGATCATTTTTTGATTTTGATTTTGTTCTTTGAAAAACTCAAAAACTTTACCTTCAATTTTTACAAAAGTTCTAAACCCTGTTCTTGAAACATAATGGTATGCACTATTAGCAGGAAAAAATTCCATAATAGCGCCATTTTTATCTCTAACACCAAATGATGATATTAATTGACCTCTATTAACGTAAAATGCCCATAATGGAATACCCATTTTACCTGCAATCCCGCTTAAAAAACTCGAGAAAGGTTTTTGCTTTTGATAATTTTCAATTGTGTAGCCAACCATACTTGATTTGCTCATAATATCCTCCGAGGAAATCGGTTTCTTAAAATTGATATATAAATATCATATCACAATGTGGAACCGTTTTCAAATAATGTATATTTCTTATGCTTTAGTCGATTCTCTTTTAATGAGTTCAACCGGTAATTTCACAACTTCTTGAACATGGTGATCAGGATTTTCCATTAACTGAATCAATAATTTAGCTGCTGTCTCACCTAATAGTTTTCGATCTTGTGCGATTGTAGTCAAAGATGGGGTAAAGTGTTTTGCAAACGCAATATCATCAAAACCTATAACTTGTATATCTTTTGGAACATTAAAATGAAGTTCCTTTAGTCCCTTAAGTACCCCTAAAGCAATATCATCACTGGCTACCAAAATGACTTCTGGCTGGACTTTGACTTGTCCCATAAGTTGATGAATAGCTTTATACCCGCTTGTAAAACCAAAGCTCTCAGCATATACGATATAGTCCTCATATGTTGTCAAGGATAATTTGGACATGTAATGATGATAAGCAATCAATCTTTCGTTGAAAGCTTTGGAAGAAAGCGGACCTGAAATAACTGCTACTCTTTGTTTCTTTAATTCTTCTTTGATATATTCCAAAGTGATTCTAATCCCTTGATCATTATCACTAATGACTGTGTGTAATCCTGGTAGTAGCATATCCGTTGAGACACATGGTATGCCACTTTTCACTAATTCATATAAACCCTGATCGCTATAATTACCAACTACGATATAAACACCATCTACTCTTTTATTCATACACCATTCATAATATGAAAGTTCGTGTTGTCCTAATTTTTTAACAATGAAAGATAATTCATATCCTTCTTTCTCTAAATACGTTTTAAAATGTTGAAGAATACTAGAGAAGAATGAATGCTCTAGTCCAACATCAGACTCTTCAGTAAACACAACACCAACTGTGTATGTTTTTTTTGATTTAAGCATCCGTGCACTTGAAGCAGGAACATATCCTACTTCTTTAATATATGCTAAAACTCTTTCTCGAGTTGATTCACTGACATTACCTGTGTGATTCAAAACTTTTGAAATCGTTCCTGGTGCTAAATTAAGTTCTTTTGCAATTGTGTATATCGTTCTTTTTTTAGTCAAGGTTATTCACTCTTTTCGTATACTTTTACATATTTAATCTGCAATGATACTGGAAATATTGAATCATCAATAGCTCCACCCCAATTGCCACCAATAGCTAAATTAAGTATCAAATAAAACTTTTGATCAAATGGCCATTGCTCTACAGTTGCGTTTTGTTGTTTTGTAAATGTTATATATTTAACTTGATCAATATAAAATGTAATACTATCTTCAGACCAATCAATTGCATATTCATGAAATCCTTTAAAAATATCTTCATGATAAGCGATAAATGTTGGATGATTGTTTAAGCGATGATTATAAGCCTTAGAATGGAGAGAGAAATGAATATGTTTAGGGTCTTTACCCACGTGTTCCATTAAGTCGATTTCTCCACATAATGGCCATCCTGATTCCTTTTTATTTTCACCTAAAAACCATATTGCTGGCCAAGTTCCTTTGCCTTCAGGAATTTTTGCCATTATTTCAACTCGTCCGTACTGAATTGATTTTTTTCCAAATGTTGTTAATTTTGCTGAAGTATATTCACAATGCTCATGTTTTTCTTTATGAGCAACAATATTCAAAACACCATCTTTAATAAATAGATTTTTTGAATGATTGACATAAAACTGGTCTTCATTGTTACCAAAACCTGTGCCACCAACTTCAATATTCCATATTTTTTCATCGGGTTTTCTATCTTTAGAAAATTGATCTTCCCATAATAATTTATACTTCACGACACATCTCCTTAAATTTATTCATCAGTAATTTTCTATCTGCTTCATCTAGATAAATTCTAGGCGAATTGTCATAACATGTATTTTCTTCTTCTACAATCAGCAATTTAGCTTCTTTAGTAAGAGTATGTGCATGATAAACACCTTTTGGAATTCGATAAACTTTGTTAGGCTTTAAAGAAATACATGAGATGTTTTTAATTTCTTGATTTTCTTCTTCAATAAAAAACATGTAACATTTACCACTCAATAATACAAAGACTTCATCAGTCAATGTGTGAGCTTCAAAATAATTAATATGCTCAACTTCAAGTTCTTCAATATAATTGAGGATTGCTACTCTCCAATCTTGATGATGAAATAATTTTTCATAACCAACACCTTCAAACTCGTATATATCATAAAATTTCATCTAAATGCACCTCAATATCATCATCTATTTCTCTTATATTATTATCAATTTCTTTTCCATTAACCAGTATTTTTGATATTTTATAAAATCCGAAATCCAAGTTTTTTGGGTTATGATATATTACTTTTCTCAACTTATTGAATAAATAAGTCGTTATAATAGCTCTACCATTAATAAAATCTTCTGACTTCAATTTAGGCTTAAGTGTTAATACACCTAAATCAAATTGAACACCAAAGACTTCAGTTCTTAATAACTTTAACATCCAACTTGCTGATCCAGTTAAATATGGATACATGCCTATGCCACGATCATTAAAATACTCTGGAATGCCATGTAACACCTTACTTCTAGGATTTTGTGCTTGTTTTAACAATGTTATGATTGCTTCATGTCCATATGACACTAAATCATATTGATATAAACCATAAGCATACATAACAGCCATATGAGCAAAGACAGCTCCATTTTCTTTATGACCATATGCGAATCCATAAGCTCTACCCATATTAGTCATAAGCTTTTGGTAATTTGTGTTGAGTTTATATCCACCAATTGATTGATCAAAAAGCATATTTCTAACGGTACTTCCAACTAACCCAGCTTGATTGCTTGTTGCGGTTTTTGAGAGTAATGCCATCGTTTGTCCTGTTAAGGCAATCGTTTCCTTATGATCAGGGTTTTTTCCATCATTATCAAAATAACTTTGGAATCTATCTTGATTGAAAGCATCTTGATGTAATTTCTTGATTCTTTCTTCTGCTAAATCTAATAAGATATTTGATAAATCTTGACTAGAGATATTTATTATTTCACCAGAAAATTGAGCAACACTATCAAAATAATGAATCAAGTCAGGTGTTAAGGTTAACAAACCTTTTAACTCTTTAAAAACTTGTATTTCCTTAACATTTAGTTTTTGAACAAGTTTCGCTAATTCACGAAGGTTATTTGCATACATATGAGTAAATGCAATCGTCTCACCATGTTGATGCGCCATATCAAGCCCATCATTCCAATCAGCATCTTCTAATTTTACAAATCCGTGTTTCCCGACGTTGTGGTGCCCCACAAGATTTTGTAGTAATAGATGCTCTAAAATGGTTCCCTGATAGACTTCATTTTCCGCAGTTAACTGCAGATTTTGAGTCGTTTTTTCTCTTGTTTTTTTCGTATAGTGTGTAAATTGATCCATGAAATATGATTGTTTTTTAAGTAAAAAATCTATATCTCCAGTTTCATCTAAATACATTTTTGTTGTCAATAATGGCCAAGCACCATGATCGGACCATACTCTAGTAATCAGATTACGATCTGCTTTAAACTCACCTGGTTGATCACCGATAATCGTTGCATTTGACCCATCAATACGAACACCTTGAAAATTATCGTATAACAAATCAATAACACTATCATCATTCATCATAATTAATGATAATAAGTCCTGCCATAAATCTCTCCAACCACGTCCTCCATGACCATAGTCATGGTGTGGCAAAAATGAATTACCAAAATATCTTCTTAGCATAGGTTGTAAAACAACCCAGCTTAATTGTTTGCTAGTTTCTAAATCATGGAAATCAAATGATAAACCTTGAACATAAGATTGAAAAAACTCTGATGCTTGATTTAAACCTTTAGAAAAGGAAGCTTGACTCAAATACTTTTTGTGGTCTTTGAGTGCAGATTCTTTTGATTGATGAATCCCAATAGAAACATATAAGGTAATACTTTGGAAAGGTAAAATTTTGATTTCATGAAATGCAATAGCTCCAATTGCTTCATAACCATTTACCTTGGTTCCAACAGTTGATAAATTATCTAAACCTTTAGGAAAATGGAGTGATCCTCCATTTACAAAATCGTCTAAAACAGGGATATAACCTTTTATTTTCAAATCATTTGATTCAGCAAATACACTATAGACTGTATCATTGATTTGATGTCCTCTTTCATCGAAAGATAATGTCGGTTGAACAAAAATACCATGTTCAGCAACTTCTATTTGATTTAAAAGTGATGTTACATGTCTATGATCTCTTAGGTTATCTGCGCTTCTCCCATATATAGGTATAGCAGTCGTTATGTCTATTTGAAATGGTGAGTCAGATTGATTCGTAATTTGAATTTCATGTATTTCGATATTTGCATCAACCGGAATATAAGAAGTTGTATCAAGTTTAAAAAGCGAATTCGTTCTAATAACACGTTGATATAATAGATCAGTTTCGTAAATCAGTTCATCATTTTGTTGAATATTTGTTTGACCATTTAAAAAATATTGTTGGTCATTTATTTTAAAAATAATATTCCTTGAGAATATATTATTATATAAATCAACTTCAGTAGTTGGTTGTAACGCATAGTGATGTTGATCAAGTTTAAGATCTCCACCAAAAAATGGTGTGATCGAAGATCTTAGACCATTTAAGTTAAAAAGTGGAAAATAATATCCATCGTTAGTTTTAAGTTGTAATGATTTTTTCGTATGCATGTGTCACCTCATGGAAATCGGTTTCCTAATAATATTATAATCGATTTTTTTATTTTGTAAAGGGCTTTCATAAAAAAAGTGAAATCGGTTTCTTAAAAGAAAAGGGTATGACCGCATCATACCCCGTTTTTCTAACTTATACAATTATTGTTGAAATGCTACGTGCTTTAATAGTTAGTTCAATATTTTTATTAAATCCTTCAATTTTCGTGTTTATATCTCTATCATTTTGATTTTGAATAACAACAACATAACTTCCATCCTCATTTTTAAAAGATACATACATCAACTGATTCGTACCTGAAGATGAAATTTGTACTGCTTTTGGTTTAATAAACTTGGAGAAATGTCCAATATAATAATATGATGGCATTTTAATAATTTCTTCGTGGAATATTTTTATCATAACTGGTGCAGAGCACAAATTGTTCACGTGATTAGGCCCGCCTGTATCATCTAAAAATAAGTTCCAATCAATATAACCTTCATTATAATTTCGCAAATCGTTTAAGATATTTCTTCCATATCGTTCACCAACTTCATACTCACCAAAATGAGGACCACCTTCTTGACATCCTTCGGTAAACATTAAATGCTTGTTTGGATACATTTGATGCACTTTCAAGACATTATCAAATTGTTCATTATCGTACCAATGAAAAGCTGTTCCCCAAACATATTGATATGCATCTGGATCTTCTAATACTGCTTTAGCTCTTTCAACCATGATATCTCTATTATGATCCCAAATTAATATCCCTTTGTCCTGATATCCCGCTTTTTCTAGCGTAGGACCTAAAACCTTTACGAAATCTCTTTCTTCTTCTCCTGTATATATACAAGAATCCCATCTTTGAACAGCAGCTGGTTCATTTTGTATAGAAACCCATGAGATATCAACACCTTTTTGTTCGTATGCTTGAATAAATTTAACAAAATAGTCAGACCATGTTTGATAATATTTCTTCAATAACTTCCCACCGCGTATTGGTGACTGATTGTCTTTCATCCAAAATGGTGGTGTCCATGGTGATCCTAAAATCTTAATTTTTTGATTTGCATATCTTTCAGCATCTTTGATTGCGTCAATAATCGGTTGATCTCTAGAAATATCAAATGATTCC
Source organism: Mycoplasmatota bacterium (assembly GCA_024650045.1). Lineage (GTDB taxonomy): Bacteria > Bacillota_I > Bacilli_A > Acholeplasmatales > Acholeplasmataceae > Peloplasma. The sequence goes on from JANKMU010000009.1 coordinate 39,593, forward strand.
AATGTATCATCATAATCATCAATGTATAAATAGCTTCCCAGACTAAAATCACAACCATGTATAGAAACACGTCCAATCGTATAGCCAAGACCTTCAACTGGATCAAAATATAATTGAATCGCTTTTTCTCTATGTTCTTTGCTAATTCTTGATAGATTGTATGCTGATGCCTCAGTGAATGCCCCACCAAATCCAATGATTTCTTGTTTTAAGTCATTAACATCAATTTGTATCGTTTGCATATCATCTTTTGATTTAAGATTGATGTCAACAATCGTTAATCTTTCACTTGTATCTTTTTTAGTACGATAATGTTTCATAATTTCACCTCTTATAAAATCATTATAAATGAAAATCATAATGATTCAACTGGATAATTTTACTCAAAATAAAAAGAAGCTATTGCTTCTTTCTTTTTATAATAAAATGAATGGTTGCTCCGATGGATATGTCGAGCACTAAAAATATAGTGATATTTCTAGCTAAAGCAGGTCTTACATATGTGTTTAAGTCTAGCATTTCTTCCAGTTCATCTGCACTGTAACCTAAATTAAGATTCCCGCCATCTGGGTTATATTCAATATAATCAAATCTAATAGATTCATCAAAAATAACATTACCATCATAATCTGTTATTGCAATGGACAAATCATAAGATTGTTCAAGCTCATCTACAAAATAGTAAAATCCGAATAACTCAATACCATAACTTAATGCACGGTCTTTATAACTTTCTTCTGTGTTGGAATTAAAGATGATATTATTATTTTCTTCATCCGTTATTAAAATTGATGTTAAATCTGATTCGTCATCAACATCAAGTGCATGATTAACTTCTTGTTGCGGTATATTGAAAATAGCAAATTGATTGATGTATCCCGCTTCAGAAAATGCAATAACATGATATACATGAAAACTATATGCTGATGCATCGATTTGATCAAGTTTTTGATATGCAACAGATTGATACTTAATAAAATTTTCTAAATCATTTGTTTCAACAGCCTCAACCATAATTTCATTGAATAAAGCAAGTGATCGCTTATTTGATTCCTGAGTGATAGTAAAAACATAAATCGTTGTTAAAAAAATGATACTAAATATGATGTAAAACATATAATATTTTCTCATAATCTCTTCCCTCTACAAATACCTTTTTGATCATATATTTTTCTAGCTGAACCTATACATTTAACTGTTTTTTGATCCGCAATAATTGCACCATCATCAGGTATAGCATATATGTCATGCTGGTAGGCACGATGTACCTTTCGCATACTAGATTTTTGTTTATTTCTGCGACGATAATGTACTTCAACAAAAAACCCAGATAGTAAGTTTAATCCTTCTTCATAACTAAATTTATGATACTCTCCATCTGGCGAGATATGATATTGCTTAAACTGAATCATAGAACCTGCTGATGAACCAATAAAAAGTCCATGATGCGATTCTAATGCTTCCTTAATATCAAATTCTTTGATTCTTTTCATCATCAAATCAGGTGCACCACCTGGGAAATATATGATATCTGCTTGTTTGATTTTTTTAACAGCAGTATCATGATTATCCTGATAATAGTTTAACCATTCGATTTGATTTTCTGCTATTTTAAAAACTGAAAATGTATCTATCATTTTTTCATAATATTCTCCACCTTTTGAATAAAATTCTTGATAGGATTTTTCATTCAAAAATTGGCTTTCAAAAAATGAAAAAGCAACGACTAATACACGGTCATTTGCTTTAATATATTCTTTAACATGCTTATAGATATTTGGATGGTGAAGAATACCTCTTGATAATAAAATATTTGCCATATTATAACCTCTTTAAAAAACTTTTTGCATGTTCAATCCATTCAGAAATATAGCCAAATTGTTTGACAAAATCATCTGGATTCATGTCTTGAAATGCCACTTCTTTTGTAGCAAGTGAGACACCATGTCTACCTTCTGGATAAAAATGAGATTCAACATGGATGTCATGTTTTTTTAATGCTTCAATAAAAACTAAACTGTTTTCTATTGGAACAGATGTATCATCATTAGTATGCATAATAAAAACTGGTGCAACATCTTTTGTAACTTGTTTTTCAAGTGAAATTTCATCTAATCTTCTTCTAGTTATATTTGATCCCAATAAATTATGAATACAACCTTGGTGTGAAATTGCTGGATCAGCTGATATTACTGGATATGCTAAAATGGTGCCTTGAATCATTTTAGGATATGAAGTTGCAAGCATTGCTGCTAGATGTCCGCCAGCAGAAAAACCAATTACAAAAATTCTATTGACTCTAGGAATGTTTTTAAGTATTTTTAATGCAGTTAACCCTTCATCTTTGACTTCAGGATGTATTAGTTTTGATTCTCTATAATAATAAATTGCTGTGTGATAACCGTCTTCTAAAAAGACTCTAGACACTGGTTCTGCTTCCCTATTTGATGTAAACTCATACCCTCCACCTGGCAAAATTAATACCAAATCTCTGAGTTCAGAATCTTGTAAGTTCACTTGTAAATAATTCTTTGAAGGTAAATCAAATCTCATATAGATCACCATCTTGATTATAGCATATTTATTAACATTGAAAATAGTTGTTTAACCAAATACTGATGTAAATAAATTTTGTCCTAACTCAACTAGATTGATGCCAAACAATCTTAAAAATAAAGCAAATGCAGAATATTTAACTAAACGTCCCGCTGCAACGCCAATTAAAAATCCTTTTTTATTCAATCTTAATGCACCAGCTGCATAAACAGCTAATGTAAATGGTAACGGTGTAGATGCAAAGAAAAACATCCCAATGTTACCGTATTTTCTAAGTTTTTCATTTGATTTTTCAGCTTCTTTTGCTTTCGATTTTTTAACAAAAAGTCTAGTTAGTTGTTTAGTAAATCGATATCCAACAAATGCAAATAAAGTATCTGAAAACACTGCGAAAAGAATGACAAAAACTACATAATAATTTGAATATAAATCAACTCTAGAAAAAATTCTAATAAGCTCAATATCAAACACGGAAACTGGTAAAATAAGTAATGTTGCAGTTGCAGATAATGTCATCCACCCAACTAAACGTCTAAGAAACGTCATGATTTCGGGTATCATGCCATCAAAAATTGATGTTGGAAATAAGATAACCATTGCCAACAAAAACAATAAAAATGTAATTAATAAAGGTTTATATAAAGACTCTTCTTTAATTGTAATATGTTTTTCATGATGTCTACGACTTGAATTCAAATATCTATGTCGATATACTCTTTTTGGATTGTTATTCATTTGTTTTTTATACATCTATGTGATTCCTCCGTACATGGTCAGATTACCATAATCATTATACACGAAATAACACTTAACAACAAAGAATTCAAATGAGATTATTTGCTTCATTGGTTTAAAAGTTAAGAAAAGTGTCTACGTTTTGTAGACACGAAATTATTCTATCAAATATTTTCTAACATAATCAATTGAAAAAAACCACGGCACCAAATAAAAACCTTCATCATTAACGTCAGGTGGTGGAGACTCATTAATTGTTATAACCTCAAATACTTGATACAAAATACCAGTATAACGGATACTACCACCATCATCATACTGAGCAGTCTCAATACAAAAAACAGGTTTTTTATTTTGTTGAGTCATAATCATATCAGTTGTTAACATGATTAGCCAAATAAACAATATAGAAGACAATATAATTAACCATCTTTTTTTATTACTCATGATTAAACCTCAAAAAGAACTTTATACTATATTTTATCACGATTATAACCATTTTTTTCTTAAGTTGAAATTTTTGTTATATAATATTGGCGAGGTGTCAGTGTGAAAAAAACAATTATTGACGTTGCTAAAGAATTAAATTTATCTCCTAGCACAATATCAAAAATAGTGAATAATACAGGACGCATTAGTCCTCAAACACGAGAACGTGTATTAAAATATGTTAAAGAATCCGGATACGTAGCTATGTCTAACGCAAGAAAACTAAGCTCGAAAAAAAGTTGGACAATCGGTGTTATTTATTCTGATATATCTTTAGTAGGATTTGAGCACCCATTTTTTTCACGCATTTTGCAATCATTCAAAAACTATGTTGAATCTATGGGTTATGATATCGTACTTATAGTAAGCAAGCTAGGCAATAATGAACTCACTTATCTTGAGTGGTGTAGAAATAAAAAAGTTGATGGTATTTTGATTGTTATGGGTAACATTAACAATCCTAATATCATAGAAGTTGTCAATAGTGATTATCCATGTGTATCTACAGATATTGTAATGCCAAATCTACACTCTATTATCTCTGATGATGCTCAAGGCATTACTTTAGGTATTGAATTTGCTCAGAGAAAAGGATTAAAAAGAATCTCAGTTGTGTCAGGTCCATTAACTGTTAGATCATTTAATACCAGAATTCAAACATTTAGGGAAGAAATGCAAAGAAGAAATATGAAATATGATGAAAAGGATATCCATTTTACAGAAGGTTTTGCATATGAAGATGGTTATCGAGTTGGTTTGAAAATAGGTAAAAGAAAAAATAACATCCCTGATATTATACTAACTTTTAGTGATGTCTTAGCATTTGGTATCATACGTGGTTTAACAGAGTCTGGTTTGAAAGTTCCTGATGATGTTTCCGTCATTGGTTATGATGATATAGATTTCGCCCGTCATTACACTCCAGCTCTATCTACAATTGCTCAAGATACAGAGGAAATAGGATTACGTGCAGCAAAAGCACTTCTTTTATCTATAGAAGAAAAACAAGAAAAAACACAAAAAATCGCTTTAGTACCCGTTCGACTTATTGAGCGTGAAACTACTATTAAATAATTTATTACTTTTTTGTTGACAATCATTTTAAAAACCTATATAATTGCAATGTAAACGCATACAGAATGCGCAGCAAGTGTTTCTGGACAAAAAGACCATAAAACACTTATATTTTGTGAAAGCAAAGAAACCGTTTTCCCAAACCTTAAAAAGATCAACAACGAGTAGTACTTATTCAAGGAAATCGTAAATGTTCAAATATTTTTTTATAAGTAAGGAAACCGTTTTCGCACTAGGAGAGGTGTACATGAAAAAAAGAATTATAGTAGTTCTATTACTACTGATTAGTTTTATGGTGTTTGGTAGTTTAGACAATAGTCAAACAATCCAAGCACAGACGCAAGATGAACGTATTATAACAAGTACAAGCACACATTTATTAACAAATATCAATGAACCTATTGATACTTCTGTTATACGTGTTCGAGGTGCTTTTGGAGAAATTTACCTTAACCAAGCTACGCTAACAAGCACAAGTGATGCAGTAACGATTACTGCAAATTCGATTACCGTGTCTGAAAAAGGTATATTTCCTATATCGTTTCAATATCCCGGAACAACGATGACATTACATTTGATTAGTAAATTGTCATCAGAAACAGAATATGTTATATACGAAGAAGACTTTTCAAATTATGCAAATGGAGCAATCCCTGCTTCATTAACATTATTAAATAACGTCGGACAACCTGGAGGATCTGCTGCAATCGATGGAAATCGCTTATTACTTTCTCCATCTACAATTGTATTGTTTCCAACGTACCTACAAGGTTTTAGTAATTATATTATTGAAACTGACATGCGTATGACAAGTGCAGCCAATGCATCAAGATGGACTTCAGTTATGTTTAGATACCAAACTGAAAACTATTATCAAATGGCAATAAGACAAGATACTACCCTTCCTAACGGAGTAGAATTTGCTAAAAGAGTTGAAGGTAGTTGGAATGTTGCTGGCACTGGTTCTTATACTGAAGCGCTAGGTCCAGGAACGTTTTATAATTTAAAAATTGATGTTAATGGAACAACAGTAAAGGAATATATAAATGACACTGAAATTATCAATTATGATGCAGCTTTCGAGTTTACTCACGGTAGAATTGGTGTTCAAGCAGATAATGTAAATGTTTATTATGACAATATAAAAATAACATTACCCGAAGATTATATAGAAGTTGATCAGTACCAATTCCAACAAGTAGTTGATGTTTATAAACCTACAACAGGTATTGTAGCGCCAGCAACAACAGTTGTTTGGTTTGATGAAATGTCTCAAATTGATGACTTTAGTGCAGAGATAAGACCAGCAACTTCAATATTTAGAATAAACGATGATTTAGATGTTGTTGATGCATCTGGTAATGTACTACTTCCTTTATATGATGCATTACTTGCAGTTGATGGGAAAGTTATTCCAGCATTTTATACAAACAATGCAACAACCGCAGCTACACTAGGCTCAACATTAAGAAACTATCGAATCTTTGATGCGTTCATCGTATCAGATGAAGGTGATGTCATTTTAGCTGCTAGAGAGACACACAGTTTATTACGTGGTGTTATGAATTATCCAATGACTGAGGTTGAATCTTTATCCAAAGAAGATTTAATTGAAGTAAGAAAAACAACAAATGCTGCTCAAGCAGTTGCATCTATTATTCCAGTTCAGTTACTTAATCAGGAACTTGTCCATTATATGCAACAAAGAGCTATGACTGTATGGACAGCTGCTAATAATGATGATGTTAGTCAATATAAAGCAATTTTAAGTGGTGTAAATGGCATTATTACTCAAGATTTTGAATCACTATTTGAAAAATATGCAACTTTTGGTCCTAATACACATGTAAGAAGACCATTAATGATTGCTCATCGTGGTTTATATGCTGGGGGCTTAAGTTCAGCACCAGAAAATACAATTGAAGCAGCTCAAGAAGCCTACTCAAAAGGTGCAGATATTATTGAGATTGATGTGTATCTTTCACTTGATCAAGAAGTTATTGTCATACATGATGCAACAACAGCTAGAACTGCTCCAGAATATGACAGTTTAACAATTGCACAATCAACTTTAGCACAAATTAAGTCTGTAAACTTAGCTGATCCAAATGGTGGTCGTGAAAACCTTAAGATTCCTACACTTCGTGAATTCATGACTGCATTTAAAGATGAAGATGTTGTATTATTTATCGAAATAAAACCAACATCAGATTTACTAGTATTAAGAGTTGCTGAATTAATCGAAGAACTTGAAATGTATGACCAATCAGCAATTATAGCATTCTCAACAACAAATATACAATCCATGAATGTATATATGCCAGAGTTGTCAAATGGACATTTAACAGGTGCAGTATTAAACGCACAAAATTTAAACACTTCATTGACTAACATGTTTTCTACAAATGTGCCTATTAACTCAACATTAAATCCTAACTTTGGTGCATTAACTAAAAATTTCGTTGAAGCAATCGTTCATAGAGGTATCACGGTATGGCCATGGACACTCAACGAATATAATATTATCGTTCAATATTACAACTATGGTGTTTCCGGTATAACGACTGACCACTTAGGATATATACAAGATACATTTAATCGTATTGTCTTTGAGACCTACTACCATTTATCATTATTAGAGGATGCAACAAACATTCAAATCGAGGCAGCTATCGAGACACCTGCAGGCTTGAGTTATCCTTATATGCCTGAAATGACAGTGATTGATGATGGTGGAACAGGTATTGTAATTGACCTTAACGGAAATGTTACACAAGTTAATGATATAGGTACAGCATATACATTCACTAAGTTTACCAGTACAATGCCGAATGGTACAAGTTTTACAATTACTGGTGATTTAGTAACTATTGACATTGTTTCAGAATTACCACCAGAACCAATTGATGAGCCAGATGCAAACAACACAGCTATAATCATAGTTTCTATCATTGGTGGTTCTGCTGCAGTTGGAGTCGGAGGATTCTTCGGCATTCGTTACTTATTAAAATTAAGAAAAATATCATAAGATTTGATCGCGTCAAAGTCGCGTCAAAATATAAAACGGAGGTTACTTATGAAAAAAGTGTTTTATACAATATTCATTCTCTTTATGGCAATTGCTTTAGTTGCATGTAAGGGTGATGATCCTACTGTGGAACCAACACCAACAGTAGAACCAACACCAACTCCAGAAGATACTTTAGCACCATTATTATTTGGTATCGCTGATGTAGTTGTTGATGTCGGTGGAGAATTTGATCCACTAGAAGGTATTACAGCAACAGATAATGTTGATGGAAACTTGACATCTCAAATTAATGTTAGTGGAGAATATGATTTAGATGTAGCAGGTGTTTATACACTAACATATACTGTTACAGATGCTGCTGGTAATGTTACAACAGATACTAGACAGTTAATCGTAAGAGTTGCACCTACGAGCGAATTATTCGTTACTAACGGTGATTTCACTGAGCCACTAGATGGTACTTGGACACACTGGGCTGGTGAAGGTGGAGCTTCTACCGTTGAAATCGTTGATGGTGTTTTAGAATATAACATTACAGCAAACGGTGGACAATGGTGGAGTTCACAATTTTCACAACCAAACTTAGTCGTACCACAAGGTAAAGCATTTAAGTTCCAATTCGATGCAAAAGCAGATGAACCAAGAGCAATCGTAACTAAATTAGAAAATGCACAATATGTTGGATACTTTGATGAAGCACACATGTTAACGACTGAATGGGTAACATACGAAATAGAATTTTTCGTAACTGCAGAAACAATCACTAATGGTAAATTAATCTTTGGTGGTGGTACTACTGCTGGTTATCTAGTTGGTGGAGATGCTTTAACAAAAGTTTATCTTGATAACGTTGAATTCATTGAACTTGAACCAAGTGAAGATGATGAAGCTCCAGTTATTTCTGGTGCATCTGATAAGATCATTGATCAAAACGAAGTATTCAATCCACTTCAAGGTATCACAGTATCTGATAATATGGATACAGAATTAACTGTTGATGATATCGTTATTACTGGTACTGTTGACTCTGCTACACCTGGTGATTATGTATTAACTTATACATTAGAAGATGCATCAGGTAATGAAGTTGTTGTTACACGTACAATTACTGTTGCTGATGGACTAGCTCCTTCAACATGGTTAGTAGTTAATGGCGATTTCGAAGAAGAACAATTAACACCACTTCCACAACCTGCAGAAACTGGTTGGGGATGGCATGGTGCAGCATCATTTACAGCACAAATTAAAGATGGCATGGCAATTCTTGACATCGCTACTCTTGGAACAGTTGTTCATGGTGTACAATTCTATCAACAAAATAGAGTTATTGAACAAGGTAGAATTTACAAAGTAACATTTGATGCAAAAGCTGATATTGCACGTCCGATTATGGTCGCATTAGAACAAGGAACAACAAGAAGATTTGACCAAATCGTAGATATCACAACTGATTGGGTAACATATGAAGTTATTATTGATCATATCCTTCCTGGATATACAAATGGTAAATTCGCATTCTTTATGGGTCTTGTTGGTTCTAATTCCGTTCCAACGACTGTATATTTAGACAATGTAACTGTTGAAAGAATAGCAGAAATCGTTGATACTAAAGCTCCTGAATTACGTGGAGTTGAAGATTATTTCATCCGTAAAGGTATTAATTTTGATCCACTTCTTGGCGTTACTTTATTTGATGCAGTTGATAAAGATGTAACTGTTGAAGATATCGTTGTTGATTCTAACCTAGATGTAGATGTTGTTGGTGAATATACAATAACATACACAGTCACTGATGCATCAGCAAATGAAGCAGTATATACACGTGCAATTCATGTTGTAGAAGCTGTTGATATGCCAGAAAATGGATTTACACTTGTTAATGGTGATTTTGAAGTTGACCAAGCTACTCCATATGCTCAACCTGCTGTTGATGGTTGGGGATGGCATGGTGGTGGTACATTTACTGTAGAAATCGCTAATGGTATTATGACACAAGTTATTACTAACGTTGGTACTGTACCTCATGGTACACAATTCTATCAACAAAATAGAACTATCGATACGAGAGCAACTTACTTATTAACATTCGATGCGAAAGTTGATCTTGCTAGATCAATTCGTTTATCACTTGAAGCTGGTACAGCTGTCAATTGGTTTGAAATCGTTGATATTACAACAGATTGGGTAACATATCAAGCTTATATCACTATTCCTGGTGGTGGATTTACTAATGGTAAATTTGCATTCTTCGCAGGTTTAGTTGAACCAGATTCACCTGCAACTACATTCTACTTAGATAATGTTTCTATCGAACTTGTTGGTTACTTAGTTGATGTAGATGCTCCAATGATCTTTGGTGTAGATGAAGCTGAAACTGTTGAAGGGCTAGATTTTGATCCTCTTCTTGGTGTAACAGTATTTGATGTTGTAGACAAAGGTTTAACCCCTGATGATATCGTAATTATAGGAACAGTTGATACAAACACTCCTGGTGACTATGAATTAACTTATACATTAACTGATAAATCGGGTAATGTTACATCAATCGTAAGACATATCGTTGTTAGCGCTTCTGATGGAAGCATTCCTACAACATTTGTATTAATTAATAATGAATTCGACACAGACCAAACTGCTCCTGCTGCTGCAGGTGAAGGTTGGGGATGGCACGGTAATGGTCAATTTAATGTAAACATCGAAAATGGTGTTGCACAAATTGATGTGTTTGAAACATGGAATCAATTCTATGGAGTACAATTTTATATCCTAAACCGTACAGTTACTCAAGGTCACACTTATAGAATTACATTTAGAGCAAAAGCTGATGATCCAAGACCTATTCAATTAAATCTTGAACCTACTGGTTCTGGCTTTGTAGCATTCTTCGATTTAGAAACAGAATATAATGAATATGTTTATGAATATAAAAATGAAGCTGCAACATTTGCAAACGGTAAGTTCTCATTCTTCATTGGTAACATTCATAGTTTCTCTACACCAACTACTGTTTATTTTGATTATGTGAATGTAGAAAGAATTATGGAAAAATCTGCTGATATTGTAGCTCCTCAAATATGGGGTGCATTAGATACAGTTTGGCTACAAGGTGAAGCATTTGATCCAATGTTAGGTTTACGTGTTTATGATCATGTTGATAAGACATTAACAGCTGATGATATTGCATATACAGGCACTGTAAATGTTGATGTTCCTGGAGACTATGATCTTGTTTATACACTTGAAGATGCTTCAGGTAATGTTTTAACTCATACAAGAGTTGTTACTGTTGTTGAAGCTGCTAACTTGGCAGAACAACGTATTAACTTTATTGATGGTGATTTTGCAACCGAGGCACCGATTACAACTTCTGATGGAAACTTAGGTTGGACTTTAAAGACATCAGGTACTGGTGCATTTAATCCTCATACATTTGTAGATGGAGCAATTGCTATTGAAGTAACTAGTGTTGGTACAGTTCCACATGGTATTCAATTCTTCCAAAGAAATGGCTTTAAACTAGAGGCACACACAACTTATTCAATTACATTTAAAGCAAAAGCTGATTTAGTTAGAGACATTAATGTCATTATGGAAAACCCATCTGAAAACTTTAGAAATCTTTCATTAAATACTATAGAACTAGGAACAGATTGGGCAACTTATGAATTTGTTCTACATAATGGTTACGTAACAACTGCAGATGCTAAGATTGGTTTCTTCTTAGGACTAATTGATGCTGCAGCTCCTGAAAGAAGTGCTTTAACAACAATTTATTTCGATGATGTTGAAGTTAATCTTATTGGTTATGCTGTAGATGAAACTGCACCTATGGTATGGGCAGCTGATGCTGAAGTTGAACAAAACACAGTATTTAATCCTTTAACTGGAATTAAATATGGTGACTTTGCAAAAGCTCCTGAACTAGTTATTACAAGTACAACAGTTGGTTTAGTTACTGAAACTGAAGGCGTTTATACAATTGACACTTCTACTGTTGGCAATTATATCTTAACTTATACAGTAACAGATCATTATGGAAATGTAACTGTCTTCGATAGAGCATTAAATGTCGTAGAACCAGTTATTGAATAGTACCTCCTCCCATTACGAAGGCGTTCGTAATTAGAGTATATAGAAAAGAAGAATGGTTCGTTTCGGACCATTCTTTTTATTTCGCAAATAAAAAACCTTATCATCTTTTGTGATGTAAGGCATTATTAATTTTATTTGTTTTTAATTTTCAAAACTGCTGCCAATGATTCTTCAAAAACTTGGTCTTCTGTTTTACCACTTGTTCTAACAACTACATAAGGAATATCATATACAGAACATTGTGAAGCAATCTTTGTTGTATAGTCTTTTAGTAGGCTTGAAAAATATTTTTTGTTTTTATCAAAATTATCTATTTCTTGTTGTCGTCCTTGATTCATAACTCTATCTTCAAAGTTATCCCAATCAACATCAAGAATGATGTAAATATCTGGTTTAGTGATTTGATTCATATAGGCATGAAATACGCCATTATACATGTTCATAATCGTGGGCATGTTTTTTAAGTTGTGTTGTGCAAACAACCAATGCTCAACTAAATCTCTATCAACAATAAAATTGTTATTATATTTTTGTTGATTTAACCAGTGATTGTGGATGAAATATATTTGTAACAACATTTCAACATTTTCTTTTTGTTCATATAGCCATTTTAATAATGTGTTGAACACCTCATCATCTTTTTCAAACTCTTCCATAACTGGAAGATTAAGTGCATCTCCTAATCTTTTTACTAATGTTGACTTCCCAGAAGCAATCATACCACCTACAGATACTTTCATATGTTCTCCTCTTTCTTATAATTTATCAGTTGTTATATAGTCTATTCCAAGCTCTTCAAATTGTTTTGCTTGTTTTTTATCGTTTACTGTAAAAACTGCAACTTCAAATCCTTCTTTTTTTAATCTTTTAATAAGATTAGGATTCACTGATTCTTTATTGATACCAATATCAATTTGATTTGCTCTACAGTCGTAGATCATCTCATTTGTCAAGCTTGAAGTTAAGTACTGTAACCGTCTATTCGTTAATGCCCTAAGATACTTCAAATAATTAATGTTAAACGAAATAACAATAATTTCTAAAGATGGATAGTCATCAAAAATAGAAATCAAATCAGATAATTGAGTCAAATCGTGAACTTGCTTAATCTCAACGATAGCTGCTTTATTATGTTTTGAACATAGATCTAAAAATTCAGATAATTGTGGAATTTGCAAATTAGGATATGATTTTATTTTTTTTCCTGCCTTAATCGTGAAGGATTTTATTTCTTCAAGTGTCAAATCCATAATTTTTGATGAATCTTTGCACATATACTTTAAATCATCATTATGTATAACTACAAAATGGTTATCCTTTGTTGAGTAAACGTCACATTCTATTCCAAAATAATGCTCTTTTTCAGCAGCAAGTACAAACGATGGGATCGTATTTTCTGGAGCTTGTGTCGGTTGACCTCTGTGTGCAATATATTTCATACTTCACCTATTTTACTTTTTTCCCCTTTTATATTGTTCCGGAAAATCAATATCAACACCTAAATCACTTGCATGATTTAACATTAAATAAGGTTCTCTTAATAAAATTCTACCAAAATAAACAAAATCACAACGGTTTGAACCAATTGCATGGTCAGCTAACATTAAGTCTGTAATTAATCCACCACCCATAACAGGAAGTTTGGTTTCTCTTTTAACAATTTTCGCTAGATCTAACTGATATCCTGGATATGCATTAATCTTAACTTGAATATTCCCGCCTGAACTTACATCTACCATATCAATACCTAAATGTTTAACACTATTAATCGCTTCAGAAATAGATTTTGGTGTTACTCCACCTTCAACATATTCGTATGCAGATACTCTAATTGCTAGAACTTTTTCTTTTGGCCAAACTGACATAATGGCTTCAACGACTTCTTTTAAAAATAATGTTCCATCTTTATATTCATCAGTTCTTTGATTTGATAATGGAGATAAAAACTCAAAAATCAAATATCCATGAGCTCCATGAATCTCTAATAGGTCGTATCCAGCTTCATCAGCTCTTCTGGCTGCTTGTTTAAATGATTCAACTACGTCTTTAATATCTTTTTTAGTCATTTCTTTAGGTGCTTTATAATCACCACCATAGTTGATTGCTGATGGTGCAATCGGATTGTCTGTCTTTGATTTTCTTCCTGCATGATTAATTTGGATTCCAGCCACTGCACCATGCTGATGAATTACATCAACAATTCTCTTGAGTCCTGGAATGTGACTATCATCCCAAATTCCTAAATCATGAATAGAAATTCTTCCATCTGGTAGTACAGCAGTTGCTTCTTGGATAATCAATCCAACACCACCGAGTGCTCTTGACCCATAATGAACTAGATGAAAATCATTAGCGTAACCTTGCTCATCAGCACTATACATACACATTGGTGGCATAACTGCGCGATTTTTTAAAATAATATTTTTAATTTTATATGATTCATATAACATGAAAAATCCTCCTTGTTTTGGACTTTCTATACCTTACATTGTAACATGAAATAAGCTGTAATTAAATAGTTTATTTAATTATATATAGATTAATTTGTTATTGCAGAAGAAAAACCTATCCAAGATAGGTATTCGCTTTATGTATATGTTTTTAGTTTTTACAAATTCATTATTACATTGATTCAAAAAAGATGAATAGATCCATTTTTAAACACTATTTTTAACGATCATAATAAGCTTAATCAATATTGCTACTATTAGAAAATAAAAGAACTGTTAATGCAATCCAACCAGCAAATGGTATCAATAATAACCATAGATTTGCCCCACTTCTACCAGCATCCCTCAATCTTCTTCTCATTAAAGATATTGTAGGAACATAAGAAAAGATAAAATATACAACAAAAATAGAAGATCCAATGATGCCATACTCAGTGATTCCGATTGTCATCTCAATATGGCTAAACGTTATTAAAATGGCGAATATAACAAAATGTACAAACATTGCCCAAATAAATTCAGTTTTGTTAGATTTGTTTTCAAAATCGAAACTTTTACTCCACATCAATTGGTAAAGTGAAAAAGGATGATCACCACTCACTTCATGTTTCCTAATGTCTTGCTCCATAATAACCCCCGTGATTTAGTTTTAATTCTATTGTATTTATTTTAACATTTTATGTGTAGATTACCAAATATATATATAAAACATTGAATTCTCAATGATCCAATGTCTTCTTTTTATCTTTTTCAACAAGTTCTTTCCACTTATCTTTTAATTTGATTTGATTTCTTTTATCCATAAGAATAAATCTTTGTATAAACATCCCTGTAATGATAATAAGTGGTACTACTGGTGTTCCTGGACCAAACCAAAATAACATCACAGTACTTCCGATTGCAATTAACCAAGCATTACCGGATGCTATGCCTAAGAGAAAAAATAATAAAGCCCATCCATGATAAATCATGTATGCAACAAACAATGAAATATAACCTCTAACTGAATTCATACTGCGTATGATTTCCCAAATCATTATCCAAAATCGTTTCCAAAATAATATAAATCTCTTCATGTTTATAAAAAAAGAAACACAACTGTGTTACTTTTTATGCACCTCTGGTTTTAGTTTACCCTGCTCAATAGCTTCAGGATAAGGATATGCGTCTTCTCTCATTCTCTTGTAGAGAACATAAATCAAACCACGCTCTTTGTCGATACGTGTAATAACGCCGTGTCCTTTTTCACCTTCAACTTTAACTTTTTCACCAATTAGATATGTTTCATTGCTCCAAGCCATGCTATTCACCTCATCAAAAATATTATACCATATGAAAGCATAAATGCGTTAGCTTTTTGGTCTATAGTTTCTTAATATAGATCCAATCAAATAAACTCTAGAATCGTCATTAGAATGTTTAAGAAATCTTAGTAATTTTGCTGCATCTTTAGGTGGATTTAATGAAAGTAATGCAGATAAATCACTTTTGTGAAGTGGATGCGTATAATCATGTATGTTTTTCAGTAAGGGTAATCCAATTTTCTCATTTTTTCTCATGAATTTATAAAATGAGCTTAACAATCTAGGAATTGGTGTATATAAATCTTGCCCTGTTCTTTTCTCCATATCTAAGGCAATTTCATAAAGTTTTGATGCTTGCAACTTACTCATATAAGTTACAATATCTTTCAATTCTTTGTCTTCTTCATCCCAATGTATCAGTTTCTCTAAAAAATCAACTCTCCATAAAAATCGATGGTTTGATTGTTCATCTAATCCATATTCACTCATAAAATCTTTTTTTACTTCGTTAAGTTGTTCAATATTCAATGTTTCATATAAAACAAAAACTTTTTCAGGTATATTAGTTTTTGTCTCTTCATGAGTTAGGTATTCATAAATGTCATTTAAAATGATATCTTTTTCTTGGCGGTATGCATCAATGAGTTCTTTAAATAAAACCTCTTTACTTTTTATTTCCATATTGTTTTTTTCATAAATATATGTTTGATAAACAAGTTTATCTTTACTTAAATGATCTGTATCTAAAATAGAAAATCCCATACCACCTTCGGGATAAGTACGATGGGTTGGATGACCAACAATATCATTTCTTATATACTTGAGTTCATGAAGAATCGGATTGGAGTTCACATTAACATGATATTTATATTGTGTTAACCCAATAGCAAGATCATATAAAGCGTCAATAGCAACAAACAAAGCTTGTAATAAACCAAATACATTAAGTAATACAGCACCTTTTTCCGTCTGTTCTTCACTTAAATATCGATCAATCATTAATTCAACATGTTCGAGCATTCTAAAAGATGAGTCAGCACGATAACCATGACTGTTTCTCTCATCTTTAACTGAATTTTCAACATATTGCTTTAGATTGACTAAACTCATAAAGACTCCTTAATTTTTTTGATTAACGTTGGAGCTGGCAATTGTTTGTAAATTTGACCCTCGACATACATAATACCAATTCGCTCTAATGCTTCTTTTTGATCTTTTGTCTTAACACCACGAATCACTAAAGCCATTTGAAATCCTTCTAGTAACTCTTTCATTTTATGCAAATAGCTATTCCACTTTAAACTTTCTTTTTTAATATCAATATGAACTGCATGAAATGGATAACTAAGTGCCATTTCTAATGATGTTGTATCTAAGGATATACCGTGGTCAATTAATTCTTGAATTTGCGTTGCATAATGACTTGCTCTTAAATCCATATCGCACTTCAATCTAATAAACTCAGCTGGAATACCATATTGTTTAAATAAACCTAAAAGATAAGGATTAAAAGTTGGATCCAAAAATGTTTCTTTTGAGATTGGAATTGTTAATTTAATTAATCGCTCTGTGCTCTTTTCTAACTCAACTAGGAACTCACATACCTTTTTGATATGGAAACGCTCTAAATCGACTAAACGGTTGCGTTTGCGTGAAATTGTAGTCAAGTACTTGCTATCAATGGCTAGATTGAACAAAGCAAGTTCACTTTCGTATTGCCAGACTCTATTTTTTTTAATATCAGTTATTTGATTGAAAATTAATCCTAAATTTTTCGTTTCAATAGCAACATTAAGATGATCAATGACTTGTTGTTCAAAAAGCTCATCTTCATAGTCACGATATACAAAGAAAACATATTGATCTTCCCTATCTCTTTTAGCGCGTTCTAATGCAATATCAAGATATCTCATTAATTTGTCTTTTTGCTTTTCAACTGTGACAACAGGATATCTTAAAATGCCCATATTTGCAGTAAATTTTTCGTATTTCAAAATCTTAGATTCATACTGATCAAGATATTTAAAATAGTCTTTAACGATTTTCGTTACACTACGAATATCGTTAAACGGAATGACAACAAGCAATTGATTAAAATCACATCGATAAGTTGTACCATCGTTAAAAAACTTTTTCGTGTTTTGTGCAAACTCTTTAAAATACTGTGTTATTTTCTCACTACCATAAATGTGCTTTAGATTTTGATCGAGTTCAATAAGCAATAAACTCGCTTTATCTTTCAGCAAATCTTCTAAATCATTAGTTAATGCATAGTCATTTGATAACCCGGTTTCAGGGTCAACGGTTGCTTTTTCAATTAAGTCTTTTGTTTGGTTAACTTCTTTTGTTTGATCAAAAAATAAACTCATAACAATATTTTCATCTCCTGTTTTCAAACTATATAGTTTTTCCAGGATATCTTTTTCTTGATATCGGTAGAGTATTTCCTGGCTTTCACCTGATTTATTTAAGAGCCTTTGAATCGTTTCTTTATATTTATGGACATGTTCATATGATACGTCTCTTAAAAACA
Organism: Mycoplasmatota bacterium; assembly: GCA_024650045.1. Taxonomy (GTDB): domain Bacteria; phylum Bacillota_I; class Bacilli_A; order Acholeplasmatales; family Acholeplasmataceae; genus Peloplasma. The sequence continues at coordinate 57,857 of JANKMU010000009.1, forward strand.
ATTCTAAATGATGATGTTTGTCAACATGGAATAATGACATTGCTTCATCATTATAAGTTGATCTAGTATCTGTTAATTCTCTATAAGCTATTATCGGTGCGTTTAACGCTTGACTATAATACCTGTTTTGCTTTTTGAGTCTTGTTAATTTTTTTTCGTCTAAAATATGTGTATATAAAATTGCACTCATTAATTTAAATAAATCATAGTATTTCCCTGGATCTTTTAGATCTTCTTCTAAGTGAACACATAAAGCACCTTCATCACCCAATGGATAAATATAGACATATAAAATATCATCCTCGTAATCTTTTTGAGTAACTATATTTTTTGTCCAACGGATGGTTTTAGTATCTTCAATGATTTCATCACCAGAAATAAGTGTTTGATTGACAGCTGTATCTTCAATATAAGTGCTTGCAATGGTTTTATCGTATAATCTTTCTTTCTTATAATGAAAAAAGTTAGGAGATTCATTTTTTAAATAGATAACATATTCTTTAACTTGAATATGTGCATCAACATGCATGAAAAATACACGAAGGTAATCTCGCAATAATAATTGATCATCAATTAAATGCGAAAATTGCAATAAATCATGTCCGATTTCTAAATGTTTATATATATTTTCATGGGTTGGTTTTTTAGATTCAACCTTTTCCACGTAAACAACTTCTTGTTTTTGTTCAGGTTCAATCTTGCTTTTCTTATCTATAACTTTTTGTAAACTTTTTAATTTTCTTTGATATAAATCTAATGAAGGTTTATTATCCATTTGATGATATAAATTGATAATAATTTCATAGGCTTTTTTCTTTAATTCATCACTTTCAGAATCTATTTGATCTTCATATTCTGCTTCTAGTGTTGACGCTTTATGGTAGTCTTGCTTTTTTAAATATGTTTCAAGCAAGCAAATAACAACTTCAGTGTTCTTCTTGTTGTGTTTTAGCTCTTCAAGGGATTTACTAATGACTTCATCATATCGCTCAAGTAGGTATAAAAGCTTTAATTCCTCGTTAATATACATTGATTTTAAATCAAAACTATAAAGTTCATAAAGGCTATTTAAAGCCATTTCATACTGATGATCATTTTTATATAATTTGAATAACTCCTGATGACAATATATTTTTGTCGAATCTGGTATTACATCAGTTAAGACTTTTAGTATGTCTTGAAGATATGGTAACTGCAATGCTTGTTTATATTTGATTTCATCAAGAATTCCTAAATATTGTTTTAAAACCGGTAATGCTTGTTTTCTAAGTTCGATATATTTTTTTGCTTCATCATATTTTTCAAGATGAATAGCTGCATTAATTAAATGTCTTAATATCTTTTCAAAATATGGTGTTTCAGCTTGACTTGATATTTCCTTAAATATTTTCTCTCCTTCTTCAAACACCATATCATATAATTCCAGTTCAATAGCAATATCAAAATAATGACTAAAAGCCGCTTGATAGTCAGTATGACTAAGCGGTTGTTCTAGAAAGTCTTTGATAATTGAAAGACTATGAGGTTGTTTTGGAAGTTTTAAAACATCGCTAAGACGCATATCATCATCCTTTGATTTCTTGATATAATTGATTAGCTAAATTCAAATATTTATTTGCAAGCAATTTAAAATCAAAATGAAGGACTTGTGATAATCCAATCATTTCTTTTCTTAAAGCTACTTGATGCCATTGAAGTACTTGAAACATTCGATAAAAACGAACTGAATTCTTTTCTTCTAATGTTGCTGCTCTATTTAAGTATACATCTAAAAGAACTAAAGCATCTTCAAAATTAATATTCCCAAAACTAGCAATGTCATAATAGAACTCATTTAGACCTGCATACTCCCAGTCTAACAAATATATTTGATCATTACCAATCACTATGTTTGATCTTTGAGCATCATTATGGCAAAACACTTTAGGTTTATTCTCATGTTTTTTTTGATATAATGAAATCCATTTTTCCTTTAATTCTTGATATAATGGTGTTCTCATATTCGTATATGATTCATACAAGTCTAGTCTTCTTATCAATCCATAGTCTGATGCTGGAGAAATACCAGAGTGATGCAATTTCTTCAGTGTTTTTGCTACATCTTCTAAATAAGGATGATAATCAACCGAAGACAAAACAGTGCCTTCTACATATTGAGCAGCTTTTTCTCCAGTTTTTACATCAAAATATACAGTCTTGTTGTTTAAATTTAAAGGTTCAATGTTTTTTAAGTTTTGGAATTCGATTTCTCGATCAACAAATAAATTGCCATCTTTTCCGATAATACGATAAGTGTAATCTATGTTGTTAATTTGAATATGATATGTTAAGTGGCTCATTCCACCCATTAATCTTTTAATAATATTTACTTCATCTTCGCTGACATGAAATGCCTTAGCGGCTTGTGTTTTAATGATTTGCTCATATTCCACATGTTCTACCTTGTATAAAAAGTGACCTGTTCATTTTCATAGATGGCATAACTTCTATGGTGATCACCTAATGCCCCTGGATTGATAAATAAAATGTTTTCATCAACCATCATATATCTTTCATGTGTATGACCGAAGATACATAAATTAACTTCATGCATTTTTGCTTTTAGCTTAAGTCTTTCTAGACCAAACTTAACATGTTCATGATGTCCATGTGTAACTAATATACGTATACCATCGATATCTAATAATCTAAAGTAAGGAATATCAACTCCGAAATCATTATTACCTTTCACTGTTATAATATGATATTTTTCATATTTTTTTGGATCCATACACATGTCACCAGCATTGATATGATGCGTGACATCTTGGTGTCTTTTTATGATTTCTTTCAACGCTTCTTCATTGGAATGAACATCACTCGTGATTAATAATTTCATCGATATCCTCCCTTAATAATCTTAATGCATTTGCTCGATGGGATATTTGATTTTTTATCGTTGATTCTAGCTCGCCGAATGTCTTTTGATATTGAGGTAAGTAAAAAATTGAATCATAACCAAAACCATTTGATCCTCGCTCACTTTGCGCTAGGTAACCGAACACTTTTCCCTCATAACTTTTTACTACACCATTAGGATAACATAAAACAATCATTGAAACGAAATGTGCTTTTCTATTTTCTATATTTTCCATTTCTTTTAATACTTTTAAGTTATTCTCGTGATCTCCACCACTAGAATAGCGTGCTGAATAAATACCTGGTTTACCATCTAAGGCTTCAACAACTAAACCAGAATCGTCTGATATAGCAATCATTTGATGTTTTTTAGCAAAATAACACGCCTTTAGTTTAGCATTTTCCAAAAAGGATGTACCATCTTCGATGACATCATCCTTATCATTCATATCTTTTAATGAAACCAGTTCGATTTGTTCATGATTCAATATATTTTTAAACTCTTTGAGTTTATGCTCATTTTGAGTTGCAACTAATATTTTGGTCATTATCATCATCACATCCTTATCTATTTCTATTATATATTATCACATTTTTTAATTTAGGGTATTCTTTTAAACCTAATTACGCTATAATAAAGAAAGGTGATTAAGATGGCAAAAGAAAACGAAATAATTAAATTTGAAGACCTTTTTAAAGAAGAGATTGTTGAAAGAAAAACAAAGATTAATCCAACTAACAAAAAAAATTATGGTTATTCCATACTAGTTTATATATTAATCATGTACATTTTTGCAAGTGTACTATTTGTTGTTTTTTCTGAGATTCCAGCGTTCAAAGTAACTTATACTGAAGCAGAACTTGTGTTAAATGAAGTTAGTGCTGACTTAGGTGGTCTAGCTTTTCTTGATGACCATTCATTCTCATTATATTCAGACGAATATGCAAATGAGGTTGTATCTGCAGGTATTTACGAAAATTTCCATGTTGTTGTAAATATTGATAATGAATACTACCAAAGTCTACTCGTTACAAGTGATGAAACATTAAGAATTGAGACACTTGAAGGTATGATTCAAAGTAATCAAGTTATTAAACAATGGACACCTGGGGTATTTATTAATATCTATGTTGCTGAGAACCAAGAGTTGCCAGATAAACTAAGTGCAGATGTTTATACATTATCTGGACCAGTAACACAAATGACAGGATTCTCTATGTCGTTGGTGAATTTCTTAGTTTATGCAGCTTTACTTCCAATCATTGTTTACTTGATGAAAAATGATTTAATTTATGATTTTAAAGAAGCAAAAGCAATGAAAGGACAATTCATAGTTGCTCTAGTTATTGGTTATCTTTATTTGATTTTTGGTAATGTCCTTGCCAGTTACTTATCTAGATTCTTTAGTTCAGTATTTAACTTATCGGCAGTTGAGGCTGTAAACCAAACAATAATATCTAATGCATTAAGATCAAATGGAGCAGTTCTTATGATTGTTTCTGCTGTAATCTTAGGTCCTATTGTTGAAGAACTTATTTTTAGAAAAGCAGTTTTTGGTTTAATGAAGAGTGATAAGTGGGCATTGTTTGTTTCAACTTTAGTGTTTGGTTCAATTCATTTGATTGGCGAAAGTTCATTTTCTGCTGCTTTGGTTAATGGATCTGCATACTTTGTTATGGGATTCGTGTTTGGTTATATATATATTAAAAACAATAAAAATATTTGGGTCCCTATTACAATTCATGTGATCTCAAATTTAATATCCGTCGTTGCTATAATGTTTTTCTTATAATATTAAAAGGAGATAAACTATACGAAGTCAAGTAGAAATGATGAATAAACAGAAAAAGACCTAGTTACAGGTCGAAATTGACGATAAGTGAGTCAATTTAGGTAGCTACACCCTAGCGACTCAAGTTGTAATCAAATGGAATGTTATTATATTCAATATAGTAAATCATACGAATCAGTTTACGACAGATATGAGATAAAATGACTTTATGATGTTTACCTTGAGATTTCTTTTTATGATAATAATCATTGAATGTAGGGATAAATCTAACCGCTGGTAGTGCATAAGTCCATACAGCATTTCTGAGTAATGAAGAACCATGTTTAACAAGTTTACCGTAATGCTCTTGAGTGCCAGACTGAATAATTCTCACATCAAATCCAGCAAATGCGATGAGCTTTGCAGGGTTAGAAAAGTTTCTAAAATCACCGACTTCAGCGTAGATGGTTGCTGCTGTGATGATGCCTAATCCAGGAATGGTCAAAAGCTTGGAATCTGTTTGTTTAAAAAGTGTGATGATTTC